>JBBRMI010000066.1:0-34612 GCA_038230915.1 Polyangiales bacterium
ACGGCGATTTGGGACTGGACACGAGCAAGAGCACAGCTGAAGACGCTTGCGCTGTTTTGAAGGCACGCATCGACGAGGCGGCCACAGCCGGTGTGACCGTCCAGGCGACAATCGACTTCAACTGTCACGCGGACCTCAACGTTCAGGCTGATTGTGAGGCCAGCTGTAAGGTCGACGCCAACTGTGACATCCAAGCCAAGTGCACGGGTGGCGAGGTCGTCGTCGAATGCAACGGCACCTGCAGTGGGCAATGTGACGTCACCGCGCCCAGGGTCGACTGTCACGGCACGTGCGAAGGCAGCTGCTCGGCAGACGTTCAGGCGACGTGCATGGGTGACTGCGAAGGCACGTGTAGCGCCCCGAGCTTCGAAGGCACTTGCGACGCAGGCTGCACGGCTGGCTTCTCAGGCAGTTGCGAGGGCAGCTGTGCGGGTAAATGTGACGGCAAAGACTCGAGCGCCGCCTGCGCGGGCAATTGCGAAGGCACGTGCACGGGCAAGGCCACCGGCAAGTGCCAGGCGCAATGCAAGGGCAAGCTGACCGGCGGAAAATGCGACGGTATGTGCAGCGGGTCGTGCGTCACGCACGGCAAGGCACAATGCGAAGGCAGCTGCAACGGGACCTGCTCGTACGATCCGGGTTCGGCGACGTGCAAAGGCACGTGCCACGGTGAGTGCTCGGTCCAGGTCAGCCCCCCGACGTGCACGGGTAAGCTCAACTGCGAAGGCAGCGCCGAGTGCCACTCGAGCTGCCAGGCTCAGGCTAGCGCCAATGTCGACTGCCCGCCGCCGACCGCGACGATCCAGGTGGTAGGCGATGCTGAGCTCCAGGCTGCATTGGCCGCGCACATCCAGGATTTCGGCGCTGCCGTCAACTTGGCGATCGCGCTGAAGGATCCGATCGCCGAGGTCGCCGGCAAGACGATCGGTGCGTTCGAGGCGATTGGCGATGTTGGCGTCTCGGGTGCCGCTTGTATGGCGAGCTCGATCAGCGCCGCGGCGGAGGCGCAGGTGAGCATCAGCGTCTCGGTCACGGCCAGCGCCAGCGTGCAAGCTGGCTGAGGCTGAGTAAAGCCCAGGGCGTCGCGCTGGCTCAACTAGCGCGGCGCCGAGGGGCCAGTTTCGCTTAGCTGCAGTTCGATGCGAGCGCGGTCAGCGAGCGCGGTCAGATACCGAGCGTTGAGCGCATATCCGTCGCCGCGGCCAACTGACCTTGCGTCAAGATCGGAAGGCCCAGCATGTCCTCGAGGGTCTTCATCTGGGCTGCGTGCGAGCCGATGCCGGTTTGCGTGACTTGGCCCTTGTGACCGGTCGGCGCGATCTGCAGGTTCGGGACCGGGTGGTCCTCGTCGTACCAGACGAACACGGCGGTCTTGCCAGCTTGGTAGGCTGCACTGTTGAGCACCTTCTGGACGTTGATCTTCGCCCAGGCGTCGACCGTTGCGTCGTTGCAGTCGTGACCGTCGTTGCATTGCGTGGGCGTCACGAACGCGAACGTGGGCAGGTTGTTGACGTCGAACTCGGTGTAGGGCCGGATCTCGGTGGTGCAGAAGTCGTTGTCCGCGTGCGGCCCGGTCGCGTCGGTGTAAGTGCCGAAGTAGTAGAGCGCCGGGATGTGCTTGGCAGCGTTACCGCTCGCCGAGCAACCCGCGGTGGCACCTTCGACGTAGCTGCGCGCGGTTCCGCCCGCTACGCGCACTTGGCGAAAGAGGTTGTTGTCGGTCGAACGGCACGAGGTGGAAGGGTTGCAGTCGTTGACCGTGCTCGTGTTGTTTACGCCGCTCGTGGCGCCGATGTACTGCGTGAGGCTATTTTGAGAGGCGTTCGTCTCCGTCCAATCGCTGAAGTACGAGCACTGCGCGGCCACCGAATGCAGGTACGGCATAGTCGTGGCTGAAAAGCCCAAGCCCACGTTGGACCAGGTGCGGTTCTCGAACGAAAACACCACGACATGGTCGTATTTGGCCGGGGGAGCCGCGGTCGAGCCGCAAACAGTTCCGCCACTGCCCGCGGTTCCGCCGCTGCCAGAGGTTCCGCCGCTGCCAGAGGTCCCGCCAGAGCCGCCGCCGCCAGAGCCACCGCTGCAGACGCCGCAATCTCGCGGGCAGCTGGAGCAGGTCTCGTTGCGACCGCACACGCCGTTACCGCAGCGCGACGCTTCTTGTTCAACCGAGCCCAACGTCTCCGTCGAGTCGCTACCGGTCTCCGCTGATGAGCAAGCGACGGCCGTCAGACCAGCGCCCGCCAAGATCGTTGCCGCCACGTATCGAGATACCAATTTTTTCATGATTCGTTGCCTCCTAGGAATCCAAAGATTCGAGGCCACACTAGAGGAAACGTTTTTTCGCTCTGTAAAGCCGACGCAACTTCACGATGACGGAGTGAAGCCGTCGGTGTCGAGTCGGAGACCGCAAGTCCGGTTGTTTGCGGGACGATCGTCGCGCTTGTCGCCTTGGGCGCCAACGGTGTTCGAACTGACCCGAAACTGCTGTCCCAGTCGAACCCAGTCCCGCTGCTGATCAGCCGCCACCGCCCCGAACCCGGCACGAGTACGCGACGAGTCTGGCTGGCGCCTTCCGGCCGGCGTGGCGCTACATTTCCTATTTGGAGAAGAGCTGGTTTTCTCCCAAGAGTGCTGGCAGAGGCCGACCGAAGAGCGCGCGCGCCAGGGGCCGGCGCCAGCCTTTGATTGCTCGCGGCGCCGCCCGGCGGTAGTTGCTAGACATGAACTTGGCCGAGCTCCTGGCGACACGTCGTGACGACGTTTTAACGCGTTGGAACGAAGCCGTCCGCGGATCGCTCCACCCCGAGGCGATGCCTCACCTGGAGTTAATCGACCACTTGCCAGCGTTCGTGGACGAAATTGCCGAAGCGCTACGTGACCGAGAGAGCACCGAGGGCAGTCGTATCGCTGCGGACCACGGGATACAACGGCTGGGGCTGGGATTCAGCCTCGACAGCGTCGTGCGAGAGTACGGCGCGCTACGTGACGCTATCCTCGAGGTGGCGAAGGTCGAGAAGCTCACGGTGCGTGAGTCCGAGCGAGATCTGCTGTTCGACTGCATCATCACGGGTATCGCTGAAGCGGTGTCGGAGTACCAACGGCAGCGTGACGCCGAGTTGCAGCGCCACATGAACGAACACTTTGCTTTCATCGCTCACGAGCTGCGAAACCCCCTCGGTTCCGCACTCGCGGCCGTCGGTATGCTGGAGCGAAAGGGACAGCTGAACCAGAGCGATCGCTTTGCGCAGGTGCTTAACCGAGGGCTGCAACGCATGCACGAGCTGATCGACAGTACACTGCGTTCAGCGCAAATCTCGACGGGAATCCACTTGGTCCGCGAGCCCGTAACGCTCACGGCGCTGCTCGAAGAGATGGAAATGGCGGCGGCGGCCAGCGCAGAACAGCGCGACATCGCGCTCACATTTCACGTCGAGAACGATGTCACCGTATCTGTCGACTTGCGCCTCGTGACGTCAGCGCTGTCGAACTTGGTGCGTAACGCCGTCAAATTCAGCCACGACGGCGGCGCCGTCGAAGTGCGCGCGCGCGGCTCGGCCGAACGCGTCGTGATCGAGGTCGAGGATACCTGTGGCGGCTTGCCGCCCGGGGCTGTTCAACAACTGTTCACGCCATTCGCGCAGTTGGGCACCGATCGCAGCGGCTTCGGCTTAGGCTTGGCGATCGCCAAGCAAGCCGCCGACGCCCACGACGGCATCATCCGCGTCCAGGACCTTCCTGGTAAGGGCTGCATCTTCGTGCTCGAGCTGCCCGTGTCGGCCGAATAAAGGCATCCGGTTTCAGGCTGCTCGGGGCCGCTCGGACCGATTCGTCAAGTCTTGGCTAGGCTGGCCTCGAATGCTTGCTTGGGATCGAGCGGAACCTCAAGCGCGTCGAGCGTTAGATAGAGCCCGACCAGGCCAACGCCGAGGAAAGTGAGGTCGGGGTGAAGCTTGGCGCGGCTCTGCGCGGCTTCCTGAAAAATGTGATCGAAAGTCTGGCGAAAGTGAGCCAGCGAGAAACGCATGCTCGAGGTGTCGCCCCCGCCAAAGTGATCGCGCAGGAGCTTCTCGATCCGAAACGCAAAGCCGGGTAGCGGATCGGAGTCCCAACTGTAGAGCTCCACGCCAATCGTCAGCGCCTCCGGATCGTGCTGATAGAAGCCAGCGTAGAGCGCCTGCACGCGGCGACGAAATTCGCGGTCCGGCTGGCACCAGAGGCCGCTCGGGTAAAAGGTCAGCCTCTGCTTCGACTCGTCCCAGGCGAGGTTGCGCAGACGCAAGTCGAGAAACAGCGGACCATCCCACTTTAGCAAGTGAAAGTAGAGGCGCAGTAGGCGTTCGCCCAGTCGCGTGCGTGAAGCCTCACTCATCCCAGCCAAGGACAGAGGAGCCGCAGGCCTGTTACCAATCTGCACATCGGGATCCAATCCCGCTTCACGAATCGAAGCCGAAAGCCGCTCCGCCACGTTCGCCCGCAGGCGCTCCGCGCCGTAGTGCTGCATCACGTCGAGAGCCTTACGCAGCACGATTGGGGTGTGGATCACCTTGAGCGCCGAGACGGAGGTGTACGGCAAGAAGTCACGAAAGGGCTCGGGTGTGATCCGCGTGGCCCAGGCCTCAGCGGACAACATGGCCCACCGAAGAGT
The DNA here is from genome assembly GCA_038230915.1 of Polyangiales bacterium. Classification (GTDB taxonomy): domain Bacteria; phylum Myxococcota_A; class Polyangia; order Polyangiales; family Polyangiaceae; genus PMG-095. The sequence continues at coordinate 4,649 of JBBRMI010000066.1, forward strand.
CCGAAATGGTCCGTAGTTCGGTTGCCGATTTGGCTACCATCGAGAATAGGTGACCGGAGCGAGTGGCCTTGGTTTCCAGGTAGAAGCGATTGTGGGGGTTGGGCTCGATCTCGTGGGCGATTCGACTGCTGACGTCCACGCCCTCGGCCGACAATTTTTGGATCTTGTCCGGGTTGTTCGTCATCAGGGCGACGCTGCTGACTCCCAGCGTGCGCAGCATGGCCGCCGCGACGGAGTAGTCGCGTTCGTCATTCGCGAAGCCCAGCAGCAGGTTCGCGTCTACGGTGTCGAAACCCTGCTCCTGCAGTTGGTAGGCACGGATCTTGTTGGCCAAGCCGATGCCGCGTCCTTCTTGACGCATATAGAGAACGATGCCTTTCTCGGCTGCGCCGAGCTTGCGCAGCGCGCGCTCCAACTGCGGACGGCAGTCACAGCGTAGCGAGCCAAAGGCATCACCGGTCAAGCACTCGGAGTGCAGTCTCGTCGGGACGTCGGTCGCACCGCGGACGTCACCGCGAACGAGGGCAACGTGCTCGAAGGCGTCTCGATCATTCTTGAAGACGTGGGCGCGAAACGCCCCAAACTCGGTCGGCAATTGCGCCGTTGCAACAATGCGCGCCTGGGCGCGCTCGCGCAGGGGAGCGGGACGTCGAATCGAAGAGCCTAGGAGCGAATGCGAAGCAGCCATTTTTGTTCTCGGTGCGCCTTCAGCGCGGGTGTTGCGGGATCACGCCAGCCGTGGTTAACTCTTGTACAGTTTCTGTATAGGTCAAGCCTTGGGCATTCAGAAAGTCGCAAACCGCGTCGGGCCTCCGCTCGAACCCGCCCATTCCATCAAGGTCGTCTCCGAGTTGACGCGGCTGCCGATGGGGACGCTGCGTGCTTGGGAGCGTCGCTACGGTTTTCCGAAGCCGCAGCGACGCGCTGATTCGAATCGACGCCTGTACCCCGCCGACCAGCTCGAGCGGCTCAAAGTGATCGCGCGCACCCTCGAACATGGGTACCGGCCGGGTGACGTGATCCACAAGCCAACGCACGAGCTGCTGCAGCTACTGACTCCGACGGCGGCGGGCGAGGGTTCAGCCGCAAGAACGATCGCGAACGTGGCGACCCTGATCGCCTTGCTTTCGGCTGATGACGCGAAAGGCATCGAGGACGAGCTGCGCTTGGGGGCCGCAGCGCTGGGGGCCAAACGCTTCGTCACCGATCTGGCGCAGCCACTCGCTCAAGCCGTGGGCGAGGCGTGGGCCGAGGGCAAGCTCGCGATTCGTCACGAGCACCTGATGACTGAGTGCCTGACGACTCAGCTTCGCGCGCTGCTGGCAGCGCATCAAGATGCCGACGGCTCGCCCAGCATCTTACTTTCGACGTTGCCCGGTGAGCCTCACACGCTCGGGCTACAAATGGTTGCACTGTACTTGGCGTTGAGCTCCGCCAAGCCCAGGCTCTTGGGCGCCAGCACACCACCGGAGCAGATCCTCTCGGCGGCGCAGGCGCTGGGCGCGTCGGTCGTCGGCATCGCGGTCACGCCAGGGGTGGATCTGCCCGCGACGCGACGGCACGTGAGGCGGCTCGCGCAAGGGCTGCAGCCCTCCACCACGCTCTGGGTTGGTGGAGCCGGCGCCGCGGCGCTGGGTAAGCTACCGCCTCGCGCGCAAGCGTTGAGCAGCTGGGCGGCCATCGACAAGGCGCTTGCTCACGTGCGACGCGGCGTGTAGCCGAGCGCACGGCACAGACTGACCAGGGGCTCATCTTTCAGCTGCCCCCCGCCAAGCACAATGATGTGCCGCAGAGGTCAAGCCGGGAGCCCGGCGGCCAAGTGGCGCTGAAAGGCACGCATGATGAAGAGGTGAACCACAGCCTGCGTGAATTTGTAAATGAACCACGGCAGCCGCGGCGCGAAGTCGAAAACGGCAGCAACCGCGAACGCACCCGAGAGAACCGTTCGAAATTCGAGCCTGGGGCGGGCGTCCCGCACGTCTCCAACCAGCACGCCGCCACTGACGAAGAAGAGTTGCCGCTCCGCGGAGCTCCGGTCGCTCGCAAACGTCAACTCCAGCAGCGGCTTTCGCAGAGGCCAGGCGAAGAACCGGCAGGTTCGTGCTGCATCCACGGTAACCGTCAACAGCGGTCGCAAGAAACGCGGCAGCCACCGCAAATACTCGTCAGCAACGAACGCCGCGTCGCGTCCGGGCTGCAACCGCAGACGCTGGACCGAACAGGCACGGCGGGTGGGCGCTCGTGAGCGCGGCTCCAGTGCCGGAAGCGCAGTCTTGACGACTCGCCCTTTCACGGCAGCCTGCAGTGCCACGTTGAGAGGTTGTGGGACGATCCCAGCACGCGCTTGGAATAACAGACCATCGGTCGCGATCATGTCGTGGCGTAGGCTTTCGACCAAGGGCCTGACCAGCGCCTGCGACGCACCGGTGATAGCGCTCACCCAGAGCAATGACAGTTTGACCGTGCGAACTGGCAGGGTGATGACGCGCGTCTTCTTGCCGAGCGCGGCCCCGGTCATGCGCAGCATCTCGGCGTACGAGACAACGTCCGGACAGGCGATGTCGTAAGCGCCGCCCGCCAATTCCGGGTGTAAGATGGCGTATTTTAGCAACGGCACAACGTCCGCAAGAGCGATCGACTGAGATAGCGATTGCGTCCAGCGTGGACCAAGCATGAACGGTAGACGTCCGACCAGTCGCGCCATCATATCGAAGGAGGAGCCGCCGGCCCCGATAATCAAGCCTGCTCGAAGCGTCGTCACTGGAACGCCTCGGGAACCGAGCGTTCGTTCCACCTCGAAACGGCTTTCCAAGTGACGCGACAGATGCTGCCGCAATTGGGGCAGTAGGCCGCCGAGGTAGACGATGTGTCGAACCCCGTTCGACGCCGCCGCCCGCGCGAAGTTGTCGGCGCAGATAAGATCGAGATCCTCGAAGCGGCCTTGGGTCAACGCCGCGGACGGCATCATCGAGTGGACCAAATACACGGCCACCTCTGTCCCTTTTAACGCTCGCTCCGCGTCGCGAAGGTTGAACAGATCGCACGCCCGCCACTCGACGCCCGGCAGCCGCGGCTGTCCAGCGATCCGGCGAGCGAGCGCGACCGTCAAGAAGTCGTGGCCGGAGAGTGCTTGCAGCAACGCCTGCCCGACGAAGCCGCTCGCTCCGGCTACCCCGAGCCGCGTGCCGGCGCGGGGGTTGACGGACGTCGCTTCGGTCACCATATGGACAATACTTGTACAAAAGATGTACGTAGGCAAGGCGCGCGACGCGGTATTGAAACGAATCCCGGAAGGCTGACCATGAATCTGCAAAGGCGCGCAAAAGGGCTATTTCTGACGGCCGCAGCGCTGTCGTTTCTGTTCTCGGTCGGCCTGTGGTTTGGAGGCCATAAGGACGAGGGTATGTTCGTCGGCCTGTGGGTGCCGTCGATTCTGGCGCTCGGAGCGCTGCTGCTCGGGAGCGCCCGACCGTGAGTACGCTGCTTTTCCTTTACGGCTCGCTCGTCACCGCCATCGTCGGTGTCGCGGTCTATCTGACCAGCAAACTACCTGACGCCAAGTAGCGCCTCGCCAGTCTGGTGGACCGTAGCCGCCGTTGCAGCGTGGACGACCTGATCGCCATCCGAAACCGCCAAGCCGCGCGGGCAGCAAGAGGCGGCCCGCCCACCAGTGCACGCGAATGCTCCGGTCGCCGCGCGCCCTCACCGATTCGGTGGCGTTAGCGCTTTCCGGAAGAAAACCGAGCTCTTCGCTAGCTCTTCCACATAGCCGCGGACGTCTTCGCGGGCTTCTTTGCCGAGCTGGGCGAACGGCGTGACGTGCTCGGTCGGCACGTAGCGGAACGTGAAGTTGATGCGACGGGTGCGAAAGCTGTCGATTTCGGGCGGCAAGCTGACGCCGGCGCGCTTGTCGACGCGCTGCACGCGGTGAAATACGCGGTCCTTGAAGAAGCTGCCGCCGAAGATTTGCAGGCTGCCGTCGTCCAGCCACTGCGAGACGAGCGGCGCCTCACGCTCGCCGATCCGGCGTGACCGCACGAACTGAAACAAAGCGCGCTCACCGAGCGACAGCGACGCGACCGGCCCCGGCTCGAAGTCGCGGTGCTCGCCGACGCGCGCGGTGTCGACCCACTTCTCGCCGTCGCGGCGAGCGCCATAAAAATTCACCAGGCAGGTGTTGAGCCGGTAGCCGCTGGGAATATCTTTGCGCGGGAACAGCTTGGCGATGCGCCGCTCGGTCTCGGCGACGATCCGCGCCAGCACTTCCGGGAACGGCTCGGCCGCGACGCAGCGGTTGGCGATGCCGCGCGGCGGGCGGTAATAATCGAGGCAAGCGAACTGCCAGTTGCCGAGCCAGTACACCGGCCGCAAGAGTTGGCGTTGCGCTTGGTCCGCGGGCGGTGCGCGCCGCGTCGAATAGCGTTGCTCCCAAATCGGCCGGAGGGCTGCCAACCACGTCAGCAGCAGCTCCTGATCGCGTGCCTTCAAGTAGCCGGGAAAGTAGTGGTGCCCACGCGGGTCGTGGACTTCCTTGAGCGGGATAGCGCCGCTGCGCGACGAAAAAGCAGGCGGGTCGGCCACGGCGTGAAAATTCGCTTACACGAGCGTGCCGCGCGCGTGAAGGGCTATACTCGGCCGATGCGTTTTCTGGAGCGGCTCGGCCGCGCGATTCTGATCCTGACGGTCTTCGGAATCGCGTCGTATTTTTCGATGCAGTCCGGCACCGGCGGTCTGTGGCGCGGGCTCGAGTCGGCGCACGCGGTGACGGCTCCCGGTCAACCCAAAGCTCCGTACGACCTCACGCAGCTGGTGGCGGTGAACGAGACGCTGAACACGATCCGCACCAAATACGTCGATCCGAGCCGCGTCAAACCGCGGCAGATGTTCCTGTCAGCGCTGAACGAGATCCAGCGTGAGGTAGCGCAGGTTATCGTGCGCCACGAAGACAAGGCCAAGGTCGTCAAGATCCAGGTCGACAGCGAGACGGCCGAGTTCCGGGTCGACGACGTGCAAGGGCCGTGGGACGTGGCGGCGCGCCTGCGTCAGGTGTTCAGCTTCTTGCAAGCCAACCTCAAAGACACCGAGGTCGATCTGCGCGAGGTCGAGTACGCGGCTTGCAACGGCATGCTGCGCACGCTCGATCCGCACAGCGTGTTCTTGAGCCCCGAATCGTACCGCGAGATGAACCTATCGACGTCGGGCCACTTCGGTGGTCTCGGCATCGTGATCTCGATCCGTGATCAGGCGTTGACCGTGATGCGGCCGATGCCGGGCACGCCGGCCGGGCGCGCCGGCCTCAAACGGATGGATCGCATCACCAAGATCAACAACGAGTCGAGCTTGAACATGCCGCTCGATGACGCGGTCGGCCGGTTGCGCGGCAAGCCGGGCTCTAAGGTCACGGTTTGGGTGCATCGCGATGGCACCGAAGGTTGGACCGGCTCGCGACCGTTCGAGCTGACGCGCGAGGAGATCCAGGTCAAATCGGTCGACTACCGCGCGCTCGGCGGCGGCGTTGGCTACATCCGCTTGAAGCAGTTCCAGGCCTCCAGCTCGGATGAGCTGGACGAAGCGCTGACTGAGCTCGGCAAGAAAGAGAAGATCAAGGGGCTGGTGCTCGATCTGCGCGGCAACCCCGGTGGCCTCTTGGAGCAGGCCGCCAAAATTGCCGACAAGTTCTTGGAAGACGGCGTGATCGTCTCGACCGTCGGCACGTCCGAAGGCCGTGAAGAGAAGCGCGCCGTTCGTCACGGCACCGAGCCGAACTACCCGATCGCCGTGCTCGTCAACGGCTCCAGCGCGAGCGCCAGCGAGATCGTGGCCGGTGCGCTCAAGAACCTCGACCGCGCCGTGATCGTCGGCCAGACGACGTTCGGCAAGGGCTCGGTGCAGCTGGTGTTCCCGAACGTCACGCCCGAGCACGCGGCGCTCAAGCTGACAATCGCGCAGTACCTGACGCCCGGCGACATCTCGATTCAGGGCGTGGGTGTCGCGCCGGACGTCGAGCTCGACCCGATGACGGCTGACACGTTGGAGATGGACCTCTACCGCTCCGAGCGCGGATTGCGTGAGCGCGACCTCACCAAGAGCCTGACCGGTGCGGCTCGGCATCCGACCGAGCAGTCGTTCTTCAAGATGCGCTTCAACTTGCCCGAGAGCGAACGCGCCAAAATCCGCGAGCGGGGGGGCGACATCGAAGACGAGTTCGAGCTCGACACGCCGATCAAGATCGCCCGCGATTTGGCGGGGAAAATGGCGCAAGGCAAGCGCCCGGAGCAGTTGCGCGGCGTCAAAGCCGTGCTCGAGAAGCTGCAGTCGACCGAAGTCGACGCGATCGCGACTGACTTGAAGCGCATCGACATCGACTGGGCGGCGCCGCCCAAGGACTTCGCGAATGCGCCCAAGCCCGGCGACTTCGAGGTCACGACCAAGACTGACAAGCCGAGCGACACCGTGACCTCGGGTGACAGCATGTCGCTCAAAGTGTCGGTCAAGAATAAGGGTACGCTGCCGGTTTACCAGCTGCGCGCGATCACCAAGAGCGACGGCGCCTACTTCGACGAGAAGGAGCTGGTGTTCGGCAAAGTGATGCCGGGTGAGACCAAGACGGCGACCGTGCCGCTCGGTTTCTGCGACATCGAAGGGCACAAAGCCGGCTCGACCGAGCCATTGCCGCTCGACGCCAAGCGCGTTTGCAAGATCCCACTCGACGCCGACACGCGCTCGGACGTGGTGAAGGTGCGCTTCTTCGCCGAGGGCTCGGAGCCGCCGCAAGAGGCCGAGGTGCGCACCACCATCAACGCGCAGCCGCAGCCGATCTTCGCGTACACCTATCAAGTCGCCGACAATCGTCCCGGCAACGGCGACGGCCAGATCGCTCGCGGCGAAGGCGCGACGGTTTACATGACGGTCAAGAACGTCGGTAAGGGTAAATCGTTCGAGACGCAGGCCAACTTGCGCAACCTGACCGGTGACGGTCTCTTGCTGCACGCCGGTCGCTTCGACGTCTCGAACATGAAGCCGGGCGACAGCCGCACGGTCGCGTTCAGCTTCGATGTCTTGGACGAGCTGCAGGAGAATTTCGTCAACTTCGAGCTCAGCGTCACCGACCGCGATTTGCGCGTCGGCTCGAGCGCAAAGGTGAAGTTGCCGTTGACCAAGAGCCCGCTGTCACTCGTGAAGACGCAGGGCAAGGTCGCGCTCGTGAGCGTAGCCGGCGTGCGCGGGCAGCCGCTCGGCGCGGCGCCGGTGCTGGGTGAGCTCGACAAGGGCGCGGTGGTCGACAAGCTCGCCACGTTCGGGCCATACACGAAGGTGAGCTTGGGTGACGACCGCTTCGGCTTCGTTGAAACCAAGGCGTTGAAAGATGGCGCGGCCGGCCCGATCAAGGTGGCGCTCAAGCCGCTGCTCACGCACTCGCCGCCGCTGCTCGAGGTTACGCCTGCCAAGCTCTCGGTGCGTGATGCCAAGGTGCACATCGAAGGCCAGGCCAATGACTCCGACAAGGTGCTCGACGCCTTCATCTTCGTCGGTTCGCGCAAATTATTCTACCAGTCGAACCGCAAGGCCGAAGACCAGACCAAGCTCAAGTTTTCGCTGGACGCGGATCTGCAGCCTGGCATCAACGTGATCACGGTCGTGGCGCGTGAAAGCGAAGACACGACCAGCCGCTACACGATGGTCGTCCGCCGCGACGGCGCGGCGGGCGAAGCGTTGAAGACGACGCGCGGTGAGTCGATGGGCGACGATCTCGGCATGGACTCCGAGTAGTAAAGGCTGCCAAGCCGCCGCTCGAATCGCAGAAACTTCCGTGTCGCGTCCGGGCAATGAGCGGTTGACAGCGTCGCGCGCCGTGACACCATGCGCGCCGCCATGTCCCAGCTTGAATATCCGAACGTTACCGCAGTTGCCAAAGCCAACGTTTACTTCGACGGCAAGGTCGTGAGCCACACGATCGTGCTTGCCGGTGGCGTAAAGAAGACGCTCGGCTTGATCTACGCTGGTGAGTTTCACTTCGGTACCGACGCGCCGGAGCGCATGGACATCACGGCCGGCAGCTGTGACGTGCGGCTCGACGGCGAGACGACGTGGAAGACCTACGCGGGCGGCAGCTTCTTCAACGTGCCGGGCAAATCCGGCTTCGACATCAAGATCGCTTCCGGGATTGCCGAATACGTCTGCTCGTTCGAATAAAGTCGCGGCTGGTGCGACAAGGTGCCAGCCGCCGCCGCCGGCCGCTTGCCGACGCTGTCGCGCTCGCTCAACCGTGCCACGATCGACGCGCTGCTCGGCCTCCGCCGGCCCCGCCTAGCAGGAGAGGAAACAACAGGAAGGCGGCTCATCATTGGTCTCATTTCAGCTGGTGACCACGCCCGCTGATCCTGGGTTCTGACTTCGTTTTCGCTGCGGTCCGGTGCTCACGTACCCACGTACGCTCCGCTCCGGTCCTCGCGAAAGCCTCGCCAGAACCCAGGCTGAGCGGGCGGGCAGCTGAAAGATCAGACCAATGCTCAGAGGAAGGCGGCAAGGCGGGAAGACCCAGAGTCTGGTGGTGGGCTTGGGCTGCCTCGTGGCGACTCAGGCGCGCTGTTGGGCCGTTGCGAGCCTGCTCGAGCATCCAGAATCTTCCGCTGTCCTTCCCGCCTTCCCGCCTTCCTGTTTGCTCGATCTCGTTCGGGCCGTATGCTCGCGTTTACCGATGAAGTTCGACGCGCCATATTGCCTGACTCACCAGGACGGCAAGACCCACTACGCAAGCGGTGAGATCCGAAAGCAGCGCCTGCTGGCCGAGGTACCGAAGGGCGGACGTTGGCCGGTGCTCAGCATGGTGCCGTTCGCTCAGCTGCGTGAACGCGGCTTCGACGTGCACGACCACGGCGAGGAGATCTTGTCGCTGGTGCCCAGCGACTACCGCGAGATCGCGTTGGCACAGGTGCTACCCGACGGCACAGAGCCCGAGGTGCACACCGTCGGCGCGCCTACCTTCGAAATGGGCGACGCCGAGTTCGAGGCTAATGTCGCGCGGCTGATCAAAGACGAAATCTGTCGCGGCGAGGGCTCGAATTTCTTGTTGTCGCGCAAGGCGCGTGTGCAAATAGCAGACTTCGACTGGAAGGTGGCCAACACGATCTTCAAGCGCTTGGCCATGAACGAGTTCGGCGCTTACATGACGTTCTGCTTTCACGACGGCGAGCGGTTCTTCGTCGGCTCGTCGCCGGAGCGCCACGTCACGATCCGCGACGGCATCGTCAAGATGAACCCGATCTCCGGCACGCTGCCCAAGAGCATGCTCAAACAGCGCGCGGATTTGATCGAGTTTCTGTCCGACCCGAAAGAAATCAACGAGCTGTTTCAGGTGGTCGACGAGGAGCTGAAGATGATGTCGCGCATCTGCAGCTCGGGCGGCGACGTGCACGGCCCGTATTTGAAAGAGATGAGCACGCTTATCCACACCGAATACCTGCTGCAAGGTCGCACAGGCGGCGACTACATGGACGCGTTCCGCGACTCGATGTTTGCCGCCACGATGATCGGCAGCCCGCTCGAGAACGCCGCGCGCGTGATCAAGAAATACGAACGCGAGGGGCGCCGCTACTACTCCAGCGCCCTGCTCGTCACCGGCTTGGATGCCTCGGGGCAGGAATTTTTGGATAGCGCGATCACGATCCGCACGATGGAGGTCTCGGCGCAGGGCGAGGCGACGATCCAGAGCGGCGCCAGCATCGTGCGTGACTCGGTGCCCGAGCGTGAGTGCCAGGAAGTGAAGACCAAGGCGGCCGGCCTATTGCGCGCCATCAACACCGCCGAGCCAAGCGAGCCGACGCTGTCGCAGTACCGCGACACGCTCGTCGATCAGATTTTGGAGTCACGCAACAAGTACTTGTCGCGCTTCTGGATGGAGAAGCAGCATCAGTCCTACGTCGACGTCCGGCTCGAGGGAAAGTCGATTCTGATCATCGACAACGAGGACGAGTTCACGCACATGCTGAAGCACGTGCTCACGCACCTGGGGCTGCGCGCCCAGGTCGTCGATTTCCGCGCTGCCGCGCCGCTTTTGGCCGATGCCGAGCTGGTGTTGGTCGGACCGGGTCCCGGCGACCCGACCGATTTGAACGACCCCAAAATGAAGGTCGTCCACGCGATAGTGCAAGATTTGCTCGATCGCAAAGCGTGCTTCATGGCTGTTTGTCTCGGGCATCAGGTGCTGTGCCACCGTCTGGGCATGCGCGTCGAGCCCACCGATCCGCCGCTGCAAGGCGTCCAGAAGTCGATCGATCTGTTCGGGCGGCGTGAGCCGGTCGGCTTCTACAACACGTTCTTTGCGCGCCGGCCCGATCCCGCGCCGGCGAACGTCGAGATCGCCAGCGAAGCCGACGGTCGCGTCACCGCCCTGCGCGCCGACCGCTTCTGCAGCTTCCAGTTCCACGTTGAATCGGTGCTGACGACCAACTCCGTGCCGATTCTGCGCGACGCGCTGCTGTGGCTGTTGACGGGTCAGCTCGGCAGCGTGACCCCACCGGGCCTGAGCCCAATACCGCCGCACGCTTGAAGCAGAGACGCCTTTGGCTGCCAAGCCGCAGCCCCAATCGCAGAAACTTGCGTGTCGTCCCCAGGCAACGCCGTCCGACAGCGGAGCCGCAGGTCGTTGCGAACTTGTCGCCTGATCTCGACGGTGGCCATGGCCGAGATTTTTTCACAGGGAGATCGGGAGATCGGGAGGTTTTGTTCGTCGAGCTGCACGGGGCCGCGCGGCGACTGCGCAGGATCCGTTCGACATCGTCCGTCTCGAACCCCCAAAAATTCTCACTCCCGATCTCCCGATCTCCCTGTGAAAAAATCTCGAACCGCACGGCGTGGCCCAAAGACGCTACGATAGCTTCTGCAATTCGAGCTGCGAAGCGGCAGCCCCTCGCTCGGATTTAGCCGAGGGCGCTGAGTAGGACTTTGAGCTTCCAGCCGGTTTCTTGCAGCTCGCTCTCGCTGTTGGAGCCGCTGACGATGCCGGCACCGACGTACAGGTGCGCGAGCTTGCCGGCGATCACGCCGGAGCGCAGCGCGACCGCAAAGTCGGCGTTGTCGCGCGAGTCGATCCAGCCGATCGGACCTGCGTACCAGCCGCGCTCGTCTGGCTCGTGCTTGGCGATAAAGCTGAGTGCAGGCGTGGTCGGGTAGCCGCCGACGGCAGGCGTGGGATGAATGCGCGACAGCAGCGAGAGCGCGCGCTCCGGCGCTCGCAAGGTGGCGCTGATCGGCGTCTTCAGGTGCAAGATGTGCCGCGCTCGATGCGCGAACGGCCGCTCTGGAAGCGGCTGCAAATCTGCTACCGGCCGCAACCGCTCGACCAAATCTTGCACCACCGGCGCGTGCTCGGCGAGCAGCTTGGCGTCGCTCAGCAGCTGCTCGGCCGCGCCGGCGTCGCTGGCCGGCAGCGAGCCCGCCACGGCTTCGGTTTCGATGCGCAGGCCGGTTTTTGCCAACAAACGCTCGGGCGGGGAGCCGATGAAGGTCGCGCCATTCACGCGAAACGCGAAGCGCGGCGCGTTGGGGCCGCTTTCTCGCAGCCGCGACAGGATGCGCGCGGCCGAAAGCTCGCGCGCAAACCGCAGCAAAACTCGCCGCGCGAGCACGACTTTCTGGAGCGAGCCTTTCGCGATCGCGCGCTTGACGTGTTCGATTTGCTCACGCCACTCCTCGGCGCTCGGCTCAGCGAGCTCGTACGGACCCGGAGCGGCGTCGAATTCCGGCTGCTGCTCGGCGTTGGCCGCTGCCACGAGCAGCGCCGCCTCGTTTAGAAAACGCGCGCGCTCGGTGGCCGACGCCAGCTCTTGTGGCGCCGCAGCCAGCGTGAGCCAGGCGCGATCTTCACGCCGCGTGTACGTCAGGCGCGGCAGCACGAGCTGGCCTTCGCCAAAACTGTCCCACGGTGTTTGAGCGGAGCGCCCGGTTTGAAAAGCAAAGCCGCCGACGACGCGTGGCTCGGGAGCAGCGGCGTCGACGGAAGCGTGCGGCTCGAGTGAGCTCCACAGCTCCTGCAGCTGGCGATCGACCATCGCGAACCGATCGGGTCCGTGACCGGTCAGCCGCTTGGCCACGCCGATGCCGACGAACTCTTGGTCGCGCCCAGCCGACCAGTACCAAGCGTCGGCGCGCGGCTCGGCCGCCAGCAGCGCCTCAGCCCGCAGCAGCGGCGCGGGGACGCTCAGCCACTGAAGGGTATTCGAGCTAGCTGCTTCGGACAGGCCTCGCTCCAAGAGGTGGAGCGTGCGAACGACGGATTCTTGCTGCGTCATCAACGTGAAGCGGCGGATCCGCTTTCACGAATTATTGAAACTTTAGAGGTATCTGTCAAGGCGCGGGCCGGAGCGTGCCTTGTGAGCTTAAGATCATGAATAAATGGATGAAAAGATGCTATGGCGCGTCCGGGCCGCGGTCGAGAAGCGCGCGCAATTGGCAGGCGTTGAGGGTCAGCCGCACCGGGGTCGGCGATTGGATGAGCGGCTTGCCGTCGAGCAACAATTCGAGGCTGAGGCCGCTACGGATGGCGAAACCAATCTGGGCCGGGCGATTGAGCACGTTCTCCGCTGGGCCCAAACCGATCGTTTAGCGGCGTTCGAACACGCCGAGCGTCTCGAGGTGCTCGGTGTGCGGGAACAGATCGAAGGCCTCGAGCGCGACCAGCCGCAGCGGCTGCAGCAGCTCCGCGGCGTCGCGTTCGAACGAGTCGATGTCGCACGAGACGTAGGCGAAGCGCTCCGGCGGCGCTTGGACAAGCGCGCTCGTTAGCTCGGCATCGAGCCCTTTGCGTGGTGGATCGGCGATCACGAGATCGCCACGGGCCGCCAGCGCGGCGTGGCTGCCAGCGGCGCCCGGGTGCAGCGTCACCTTCGATCTCAGGGCTTGCGGCAGCGCGTCGACACCGCGAGTCAGGCCTTCGAGCGAGCCTTCGCCCAACTCGTTCAGGTGCAGCTCCGAGGCTTGCGCCGCTAACCCCAGGCCGATCGCGCCGACGCCTGCGTAGTACTCGACGACGCGGGCACCGGGTCGCCCAAGCTCGCGGACACGTGCCGCCAACTGCATTGCCAGTTCGAGATTGCTCTGACCGAATGCGCTCGGCGGATAGAAGATCTGCGCGTCGCCGGAGAGGTCCGTGACGTGCGGCGGCCCGGCGAGGTGCTGCCAATGCGGACCGAGGATGGTGTTGGTGCGGTCCGGGTTGCCGTTCCACCACAGGCTGTGCAGGTCGTCGGCCAGGGACGTTTGTAGGTCGGCGAACAGCGGCGCGAGATCGGTCGGAACAGCGCCGTTGGTGATCAGCGTGACTTGGGCGCGCTCGCTCGCGCGCTCGATCACGACTTGCAAGTAGCGGGCGACGCCGACGTGCGCGGTATCCGAGTAGGTTGGGATGCGGTGACGAGCCAACGTGTCGCGGACCTGGGCGGTCACGCGATTGAGGACCGGGTGGTGCACCAGGCAACGCGGGATGTGGACCGCCCGGTGCGAGGCGGCCTCGAAAATACCCAGCTTGGGGGCGTCGGCGCGGCCGCGAATTGCCAGGCGCGCGCGGTGCCGGAACGCGGTCGGCGGGCTTTCGTGGACCCGGGGCGGCGGCAGGCCAACGCGTGCCGCCAGCGCCTGCAGCCGGGCGAGCGGCTCAGGCGGCAGCCCCCGCTCCGCCAGGCGCGGGCAACCGGGGCAGCTCGGCTGGTGGGGGCAAATGAGCTTGGCCATGTCGGAAGGCAGCATGCCTTCGCGCCCAGGCTGCTAACAAGAACCTTGGCTCGTGTCCAAGGTCGCCTCGTCTCCCACACAGCGCGCGTTGATGTTCGCGTTTTGGCTCGTGGTCGGCGGGCTAGTGCTGGCGGCGGTCGTGAAGGAAGTGCGACATCGACTGGCGCCGCATCCGGTTGCTTCCGGCACGCGCAGCTCACACCTCGCGGCTCACAGCTCGCCGCCCCCGCCAAGCGCCTCCGTCAGCGCCGCGCCGGCGCCACCCCCGCCGCTGCTCGACGAATTGCCAGACAACATTACCGCGCAGCGCGAGGTGCTGTTCAAGAACATGCAGAGCCAGTTGTTGCTGAGCGATCAGGCGCTGACCAAGACGCGCGCCATTTTCGAGAGCTCGCGCTGGATGGGGCAGGGCAATCCGAAAATCACCAAACATCCGATGTCGCGCGTCGAATGCCAGGCGATCCGCGGGAAAAGTGATTTTCGCGCCAGCGATCCGCGCTGCGGCGCGCCCAATATGGTCACGGTGTTCGACCCGGCCGCTGGCGAGAGCGCCAGCTCGGCCAAGCTGTGCATCGATCAGTACGAGTACCCGAACATCGCCTGCGACTACCCGGTCACGTGGGTGAAATCGGATGAGGCCGAAAACCTATGCAAAGCGCAGGGCAAACGCCTGTGCGACGCGCACGAATGGGAGGGCGCGTGTGCCGGTGCGCTGCACACGCCCGAGCAGGACTACACGTTCGGTGAGCGGCGCCTGATGCAGGAATACCTGCACAACAAGAGTCGTGAAATTTTGTGGGCGTACGGCCCAAAGAAGAACCACAAGCTGTGCGCGACCGCTGGCAGCAAAAGCCCTAAATGCTTCGAGCCGAGCTGGGAACTGTGCGGCAGCAACACCTACCCCGCGGGCTCTTTTCCCGAATGTGTCAGCGCGTTTGGCGTCTACGACCAACACGGCAACGCCGCCGAGCACATGAATCTGCCGCTAGCCGCCGAAGAGCTCGGCAGTCGCGGCGGCACCGGCGAAAACGAGATGAAGGGCAGCTGGTGGATCTTCCAGCAACTCGACGCGCACGCCGACGATTGCCGCTGGCGCGCGCTGGCTTGGCACGAAGGCAAGCTGATGGCGGACGATGCGCACCGCAACTACCACCTCAGTTTTCGCTGCTGTAAGGACTTGTAGCGCCGGCGGCGGCCCCGAAACTGCTAGTTCTCGAACAGCGTGCCCTGTACGGGGGCTGCGACCGGGACAGCCAATGCGGCGGGCTCGTTGCTGAGCGCGCGGCGGCCGGAGACGATGACTTCTTCGCGACCGTCGTCGGTCACTTTGCGGACCAGGCGGTAGGTGGTGTTGCCGTCGGCGCGTGCGACCTCGGGGGCGGCAATCAACAGCTGCAGATCGAGGCTCTCGCACAGATCGAACAGCGAGCCCAAGTTGTCCTGCGAAAGGCGGTTGGCTTCGTCGAGGAAAAGGAAACGTAGTGAGCCCGGGCCGCGGCGTGCGCGCAGCAGGTTGGCGTCGCGCTCCCACTCGGCCAGGATCACCATCATTAGCGCGGCGCCCACGCCGATCGCTTCGCCGGTCGAGAGCCTGGTCGGGTTGGCCGGCTCCCAGCTGCCATCGACTTTGCGCTGCACCTCGACCACCAGCTCGAGGTACTCGCGGTAGTCGAGCACGCGCCCGCCGCCACTGCGGCCCCCCCCGTAGCGGCGCAAGATTTCGCTGAGCGCTTCTTCCGTCGGCAGGCTGCTTTGAAACAGCAGCTCCTGGGCGCTGCCTTCCGCGAGTGCGCGCAGCACGGGCTCCATCTGCTGCGATCGGCGCATCTCGACGCGAATGCCGGCGATGCTGCCGAACGACACCCCGTCCAGGTTTTGATTCAGCCGCCGCACTTGGGCTTTGGCGCGGCGCAGCTGCACTTCGATGCCGCGCGCGATGTCTTCGGACGCACCGCGCAGGTCGGCTTCCTGATGGCCCAGACGTTGTTCGAGTGCGGTCAGGTGTCCGCGCAGTCGCTCCAACGCCAAAAGCGGGTCATCGACCTGCGCGACCTGGGTCGGCACGCGTCCGGCGAGCCATTCGCGCACGCGCAACCACAGCGAGAGGAAGGCGTCATCGTCGTCGAGCGCTTGCTCGCTGACTGCGCGCGCCAAGGCTTCGCCGCCGCGCGCGGTCGTCAGCCGATCTTCCAGCAGCTCCGCGCGGCTGCGCGCCTCAGCCGCCAGCTCCAGCGCCGAGCGCGGTGCGTCGTGCTCGCTCGATTCGCCGGAGTGAAGGACGAGCGCGCGTTCGGCGTGGGCGCGTAGCGCCTGCCAGCGCGCAGCGGCCGGTTCGGCGGCGGTCCGGGCGGCTGCCAGCTCGCGCTCGGTTTTGCCCAAATTGAGGCCGAGTTGGCGCACTCGCTCAGCTTGCGCGCCACGTCGCGCCAGCAGATCGCGCTCCTCGAGGGTGAGCCGTTCGGCGACTGCGCGGAGCTCGCTGAGTCGTTCGGCGGCGCGCTCGGGCGTGAGCTCGGCAGCGGCCCCGGAACCGGCCAGCTCGTGCGCCAGCCGTTCGGCGTGCGCGGTGATCGCGCCCAGCTCGGCTTCGGCGCTCTGCAGCTCGGTCGTCGCTTGTTCCCACGCCGCCTCGGCGACCTGCACTTGCTGTTCGGCGACCTCGACGGCGACGCGCGCGCGCTGGTGTTGTTCTTCCAGCGCCGGCGCGATCTGTTCGCGATTGGCGAGCGAGCGTTCGGCGTCTTCCCAAGCCAACGCCGGCAACTCCGCGCTGAGCCGACCGAGCGCTTCGACCAGACGAAAGAGCCGGTCACGTTCGGCGCCGAGCTGTGCGCGTTCGACTTCGAAACGCCGGAGCTCTTCGGGCGGTAGCGGCGGCACGCGCAATGCGTCGAGCAACGCGCCAAGCTTCTTGCGCGGTTCGCCGAGGCGCGAAAGCTCGGCGGCGGCTTGTTCCGAGCGCGCCAGCTCCGCGCTGAGCGCGGCGGCCTTTTCGGCGTGATTTTCGGCGTCGAGCAAGAAGGCTTCGGCGAGCAGGCTGCGCTGGCGAGCGGCCAAACCGCGCGTCTCATTCAAGCGGACTGCCAGCTCCGCGACGGCTTGGTCGAGCGCGTGCTCGTCGGAGCCGAGCTTCTGTTCGGCCGCTTGTAGCGTGCCTTGCGCTTCGGCCGGATCGCCGCGCTCGAGCAAATCAGCGTCGGGCAACAGCTGATCGATTTCACCGAGCGCAGCCGTGATCGAGCGCAGCCGCGTCTGGCGTCGCTCCAGCTCTTCGCCCAGCGTCACGGCTTCGCGCCGCAGGTCTTCGATCCGCGCTTCGCGGGCTTTGCGACCCAACGTTGGTCGCTCCGGGCGGCGCGTGATACGCAGCGCGGGGCCTTCGGTGACGTACAGGTCGCGCGCGCTCTCGCTGGCGTTTTGATCCAGAAATCCGAGCTCGGTGCCGGCCGCGAGCAGCCGCAGCTCAGCGAGCTCACGCGGCTTGTCGCGCAGGCGCTCGGTCGCCGCGGCCACGTCGTCGACCACGATCGCTTGCGTCAGCGGGCCGAGCAGCGCCTCGAGCCGCGCCGCCTCCTTCACGTCGAGCTCTTCGAAGCGATTGCCAAGCAGCTCGCCGTCGAGATCATCGCGCAGCTTGAGTAATTCAGCCGGAAATTGCCCGCCGGAAGCTTCGAGACGGTTGGCGTCGTGCAGCAGCTGCTCGCGCGCAAGCGTTGCGGTTTCGAGCGTGCTCTTCAGCTCCTGGCGTTCGCTGCTCAGGCTGTCACGCAGCCGCAGCACGGCTTCGCGCGTGGGCGTGAATTGCCCGGCGCTGGCGGCAATTCGCTCGACGCGCTGCAGCAAGCGACGGTGCTTGCCCAGGTCGGCTTGCGCTTGCCCGAGGCGTTCGCGAGTGAGAGCCCGCTCGCCGTTCACGCGCCGTCGCTCTTCCTCGAGCGCGCGCTTCTGTTCCTCCAACCGCTCGAGATCGGTGTCGGCGGAGGTCAGGTAACCTTCGAGGCGCTCGAGCGCGCTGCCAGGTTCCAGCGCGAGCCCGAGCGCCTGTGCCGACTTCCGCGCGGCATGTTGGCGTTCGGCCAAGCGTTGCTGCTCGGTCAGGCGCGTGGCCAGCTCGGAGCGTTCGCTGAGTGATTGCTCCAGCTTGTCGAGCTCGCGCAGGGCGTCGCGCGCGACTTCATACGCGGCTTCCGGTTGGCACTCCTGGCCGAGCTCGGCCAAGAGCGCGAACGCCGTCTGCCATTCTTGCTGGCGCTGCGCCGCGAGCGTGAGCGCGCGTTCGCGGTTCATGCGCTCGCCGTCGATCTCGCTGAATTGGGTTTGAGCTTGCTCGCGTCGGGCCGGCAGGTCATCGGTCGCCAGAGTCTCTTCGCGGCTGAGGGACGCCACCTCCCCCAGCAGGCGCTGCGCGGTGCGGTAGGCGCTCGAACGCCAGAGCAGCTCGTCGAGGCCAGCCTGCAAATCGGCGAGGCCGAGCGCGGCTCGCTCGTGGTTCTGTTGCGCGGTTTCGCGCTGCTTTTTCTGGGCTTCGCGCTCGCTTTGGGCGCTTTGCTTACGCACGCGCGCTCGGGTGACTTGTTCGGCCGCGACCAGTCGCTCTTGGTCGACGTCGCGCTTTATCGCGCGCAGCGCCGCGTGACTTTCGTTGACGCGCGCGCGCTCGCGCAGCTCTTCGACCGCGGCGCGCTGCTCGGCCAATTGTTGCCCGAGTTCGCCTTCGCGGCGGTCGAGCGCTTCGGCGGTGCGCATGGCTTCGGTCAGCGCCTGGCGGGCGTGCCCGGCGGCTTGCTCCAGGGCGAGTGCGGCCTCGCGCTGCTCGTGGGCGCGTTCACGCGTGGCCTGAAGCGCCGCGGCGAACATGCCTTGGCCGGCGTCGTACACGCCGGAGATCTCTTGCTCCAGTATCTGCGATTCGCCGACCTCGATGCGCGTGCGCCGGCACGCATTCAAGTTTTCGCGCATGCGGCCGAGCGTGTCGCCGACGCTGCCTTGCTCGCGCAGCAAGAACGAACGAAGCTCCGCCGTGATCGCCCGCGAGATGCCGCCGGTCATGCTGGTGCGCAGCATGTCGCCGAGCCGCCCGCGATCTTCGTCGCTCGAGAGCCGCAGCGCACCGATACCGAGCTCGAACAGCGTCGCGAAGTAGTCCTTGGCGGAGCTGAATACCTCGATTTTCGCCTGCGCCGCCGCGACATTCGCGCGCAGCTCGCCCAGCTCCGGGACGGCTTCTTCGTCTGCTGTCACGAGCAGCAGCAGATCTTGCAAGCGCACGCTCGGCGAAAGCTCGCTGATCAGAAACGGCGTCAGCTCGAGGGTGGGCTCGGCCTTGCGCGTCAACAGCACGCCGGCGATCACGCGCACGCCGTCGCCCAAGTCGAGCTCGAGCGCGGCGTAGGACGGTCGCGTTGGTTCGCCCAGACGGCCCCAGATGCCGCGGTCGCCGCCGATCGCCGCCGTTTCACCCAGGTTGGTGAAACGCAGCCGCGACATGTCGGGCAAGAGCACGATGTACGCCGCGATCATGACCGTCGTCTTGCCCGCGCCGTTTGCACCCTCGAGGGCGGTCACGCGCCGATCGAGCTGGTAGCGCTCGTAAAACACACCCTTCCAGTTCACGAGCGCGAGCGCGGTGGCCCGCGTGCGACTCACGAGTCTTCCTCGGAATCGGATTCCGACTCGGGTTCCGAATCCGATTCGGGCGAATCGAAGGAGGCGCCCCATTCGCTGGCTTCGTTCCAGGTGGGGAGAGGCGCGGCTCTTGGATCGGAGCGGGAGTCGTTTTCGGACGAGTCGCCGTCGCCGTTTTCGTCGCCGGTCACGTCGTCAGTGCCGGTGAGCGCGACTTCGCCGGAGGCGACCAGGCGCGTCAGGGCTTCGAGATCGGCCCCGCTGCCGCGCACTGGTTCGGCGAAGCGCATCAAGCTCGAGCGCAGCCGCAGGCGATCTTCGGGCAAAAGCTCCACGAAACCCAAGCCCGCCAGGCGCCGAATCGCTTCGCTCACCCGCGCGCGCACCAGCTCCTGCGCGACGCGCTCGTCCATGCGCTTCTTCTTGGCGTTGAAGGCTAGCATCAGCTGTTCAGTGCCCATGCTGGCCGAAAGCTGCGACAACAGCTGGTCGCGCGACGTCACGCCGCCTTGCTCGACCGTCGCAGGCTCCAAATACAAAAGCGTCAGCCCTTGTCCGACCAGCATCTCGCTCGGCGACAAATGACGCCGTCCAAGCTTGTCGCCGCTCGGCAAGAGGAAGAAGAAGCCGTCGGTCCGCAGTACTAGCTCGGCGCCGTAACGCCGGTAAAATCGCTCCAGTTGCGCTTGCGCGTCGGTCAGAAAGCCGTACCAGGCCGCGTCTTCGCGATCGATGTGACGTCCGCGCCGCAGCGCCAAATCCACGTCGGGAAATAGCTCGTGCTCGACGACCTGCGCGAGATCCTCAAAGGTCTGGTTGGTCTCCATGCTCATCCGCGCTGTGCTTTCGTACCGCGGCGTTCAGCCCGCGCTCGTGCCTTTGCGAGGCAGGGTCCACTCTTCGATCGCAAAAGCTTCGTCGACCGGCAGCCACGGCCGCTCGCGCTCCGAGCGCGTCCGAGCCAACCGCGCCACCACCTGCGCCACGCGTCCTGCGGCGCGGAACCGCTCTGCTTCTGGCAGCTCGGCCGTAACCTGCGCGGTCACGTCGCGCAGGCTCGCTGCGCCGGCGTCGAGCTTTTCGCGCACGCTGTCCTCCAGCATCGCGAATGCATCGACCACTGCTTGTTCGGTTGGCGGCGTGTCGCGTTCGGCGCGCGGCCGCTTCACCGGCGGTCGCTCCGGCGTCGTGGCAACATCGCGCAAGAGCAGCGGTGCCGGCGTGGTCGCTACCGCCAACGTGAAGCGCTTGCCCGATTTGCCACTCAGCTGATCGCGCAAACGTGCGGTCAAGGCCCGGCTCGGATCCAACCGCACGACGTCGCGCAGGTAACGGTGCACGTACTGGTAGTAATCCGACCACGACTTTTGCCGGCCCGAGCTCCACGCCGCAATCCGGTCGATCTGATCGGCGGCGCGACGGATGGCTTCTTCGGCTGCGCTGGCGCTGGCGTTCTGAGCCAGCTCTTGCAAATCCTCGAGCTGAGCCTGCAGCCGGTGCGATTCGGAGAGCAGGACGTGGTTCAAGTCGCGCAAGGTGCTGGCAGTGCTCTCGAGCAGCGTCTGGCAGCTTTCGACCGCGCCAAACCAATCGGCGCTCAATAGCGTGGAGATTTCCTTCTGGAATTGCTCTT
Source organism: Polyangiales bacterium (assembly GCA_038230915.1). GTDB lineage: Bacteria > Myxococcota_A > Polyangia > Polyangiales > Polyangiaceae > PMG-095. Next base: position 25,635 of record JBBRMI010000066.1, read on the forward strand.
GCTGCAAATCCAGCCCGCGTTGACGGCGCTCGATGCCCTCCATCAGCTCGTGCACCGTCACCTTCAACGGACCCACGACGGCGTCGTCGACCTGGGCGGCGTTGGTAGCGCCGCGCGTTTGCAGCAACACGTCGCGCAGGCTGCTCTCGAGCGTGCGCGTCAAGAGCGTCAACGTCTCGGTCGTCAGCACCTCTTCTTCGAGGAAGAAGCTGACGATCGACGCGGCCAAGCGTGACAGCGCGTATTCGCCCGCGCGCATCACGCCGGCGCCGTCGACACGCGACAGCAGCCGCTGCGCGCGCAGCCGCGCGATGGCGTGGGTCGCGCGCTTGCGAACCGAGCTCGGATCGCGCTCGGCGATTTGGGCGGCTTGCTCGAAATGCTCGAACAGCTGCTGCTCGCTGAACGCGGCGTGGCCGGAGCTCTGGCCGCGCAGGTACAGCGTGGCTAGGAAACACAGGTCGAGCGTCGAAAGCTCGAGCTTGGGCGCCCGCGATGACAGGGCTAAAAGCGCCGCGGCCTCGCCGGAAGGGCTCGGGGCAGCTGGGGGGGCTTGGTCGGGGTACTCCAAGGTACGGGCCGGGTCTCGTAACCTCGAGCCCGGCCGCCCACAATCACAACCGGATCAATAAAATAATCCCAATAGATACTGGCTGTTACTGACTGTGCGCCTTGACGAATTAACGGTGTTCTCGAAGTTAACAGCGTTAAGTATTAGAACAGCGTTTACTCAGGGGCATGGGAACCAACGAACGGCGCGAACGTGAGCGCGGGCGCATGCGCGAGCAAATTTTGGACGCCGCGCGCGAGCTGTTCGCCACGCGCGGTTACGAGGCCGTCACCATGCGCGAGATCGGCAAGCGCATCGAGTACTCGGCGACTTCGCTCTACAACCACTTCGCCGACAAGGAGACGCTGGTGCGTGAGCTGTGTCGCCGCGACTTCAGCGACTTTGCCCGGCGCTTTCTGTCGGCAGTCGTGGGTAGCCACAGCCCGGTCGAGAGCATGTGTCGCGCCGGGCTCGTCTACTTGGGCTTCGCCGAGCAGTTTCCGCAGCACTACCGGCTAATGTTCATGACGCCGCTGCCGGAGTCACCGCCCGACGCTGACGAGCGCGAGGACCCACGCATGAACGCGTACGTGTTCTTGCGCCAGCTGGTCGATGCCTTGCTGGCCGGTAACTTCCTGCGCCGTGATCTGACCGACGCCGACCTGGTTGCGCAGACGATTTGGGCCATGGTGCACGGTGCCGCCGCGCTCGAGCTGACCATCGACAAGCAAGAAGCCTGGCTCGATTTTAAGCCGCGTCGCGCACGCTTCGCGGAGGCGCTGCGCACACTGACGCGCGCGCTGCTGCGTGAGCCCGAGCCCGCAGAAAAGCAGCTCGAACGCGCGCTGGCTGGCATGCCCGACTTTGGCGCGGCTGGTCCGAGGTTCCTGACGCGCAGGCGCGCGGCTTTGCCCGAAGCGCCCTGCGCTCGACGCGGAATGACTGGGCATACAAAGTCATTGGATCGGGTTTCGAAGCCTGGTCGCTAGACCTCTGAAATTACTAGTGATTATGCGGGGCAGGATGCCGCGGATCGAATCACTTTGCATGCCCAGTCATTTTCGAAAGCAGGGGGGCCCTTTTGGGGGGCGGGGGACGACGGGGGCGCGAGTTTGTTGGAAACGGCGGAGCGGGACGCGGGCTAACTAACTAAGTCACGCCCTGGCATTCGGGGCAGAAGTAGGTCGAGCGCTGAAGGTGGCCTTGGCGCAGCATGCGGATTTTCGTGTCGCATTTCAGACAATGCTGGCCACTGCGTTGGTAGACGAAGTGTGCGGAGCCGGCGAACGTGCCGAAGGTGGTGCGGCGCGGGCCCCTCAGATTGCGGCGCATCAGCTCGCGGGCACGTTTTAGAAGTCGCTCGAGCGTGGCGTCGTCGAGCGATGCGACGCTGCCGAATGGCGATACCTTTTCGATGAACAGCACCTCCGATTTGTAGACATTACCGATGCCGGCGACGACCGCCTGCAGCGTCAACGCTTCGGCGATGGTCAGTTGCGGGTGCTCGCGTAGGCGCGACAAAACCTCGGCTTGGTCGTAGTCGGGGCTGAGCAAATCGGGTCCCAAGCTAGACAAGCGCCGCTCGATGTTCGGGAGCGGTGCCAGCTGGGCGATCGCCGCGCGGCTCAAAATCGCGACGCTGGTTTCAGTCTCGATTATCAGGGTCGTCTCTTCGTCGTCCCACGCCACGTCGCGGGCTGCACGTTTGAGTAAGCGCTCGCGCATGTCCGATTTCTCGTACGCGAGCCAGTGGCCCTGCATCCGCAAGAAGCTCAGGAATGCTCGACCGTCGGAGAACTCGATGATCACGTGCTTGCCGTGCGCGCGCACCGTGGTCACAGTTTTTCCCTCTACACCCTGCTCCTTGAGCTCGGGCAGCGGTGACTCGAAGCGCGTCACGACGCGCCCGGTCAGGACGACGTGCAGCTTCTGCGCAGCAATGAAGAGCGTGTCACCTTCGGGCATGACGCGCTCTACGCGTCCTCGAGCGCTTCGGCGTCGTCGAGCGGAGCTACACCGCGGCGCAGGCTGAGACCCGCGGAGCCGCTGCTGAAACCGGAAGCCGAGAACGCCGCGGCGTGTGGCGAGCGCTGCGCCTCTTGACGATCGATGGTTTGGATCAAGAGCACGCGGCGCTTGCCGGGGCCGACCAGCGTCTTGAACGCTGCCAGCAACGCCGAAAGCTGATGTGAGCGAGCTGGCTCTTCCTCGCTCAGAAATAGCGAGAGCGAGCGGTCGCTGCGCCCGAGGTAAGCGAGCAGTCGGCCTTCGTGCAGCACGACCAACGCACCCGGCGTGCGTTGCGGGCGCGGTTCGCCGCCGGGCCAAGGCAGCGCGGCGCCGTACGGATTGGCTGGATCCGTGGCGGCCAGCACGACGGCCGGCTTGCTTTCGGGCTTCAGGCGCAGCCGTTCGTCGGCGCCCGGTAGCGCGAACTGGGCGCCGCCAAGCCCGGCAATGAAGTAGCCGCGCCGCACCTTGCCCGCGTCTTCCATCGCTTTGAGCACCGGGTACAGCTCGGCGAAGCTGCCGAGCCCATCGGCGTTGACGATCTCACGGCTCACGATGCCGTGGCGATCGAGCAAGAGCCGCGCGCGAGCCGTGCGCTGTTCAGCCACACTGCGTCCCGCGTCACGCCGCACCAAGGACCAGCGACCTTCACTGCCCGGCATGGGCGCCCGTCGCGCGCGCGGATCGGGACGGCCGCGCCCGGGCTTGGCCTGCGCTTGCAGCGAACGCAGCGGCGCGAGCGTGTCGTTCGTCACTTCGCCCGACCAAACCAAGTCCCACAGCGCGCTCAACAGATCGCGCGGGAAGCCGCCGACGCGCCGCGCCAAATCGGCGAAGAACAGCGCGCCGCCTTGCTGCAGCTCGGCGCGCAGCTTGGCCTGCGCTTCGCCGGGCGCCGGAATCGGCGCGGACGCCAACAGATCGAGCTTGTCGGTGCGATAAAAGGCGATCTTGCCGTCGCTTGAGCCGTGCGGTTCGACGCCGACCCAAGTCAGCTCGCCGGTTGCCAGCAAACCGTCGAGATCCGCCGTAGAAAATCCGCGAATTCGCGCGGGCAGCACATCTTCGACCAGCACCGACGCGGCGATCGGCGTGCCCTGAAGTTGGTCGATGGCGCGCTCCAGCGCGTCGGGCGAGCGTGACGGTTCTTGGGCGCCTTGCCACGCCAGCGCCAGGCGCGCGAACGCTTCGGGCGGCACCGGCTCGATCGCGTGCCGCAGCTTGGCCAAGCTGCGCTGCTTGATCATCCGTAGCACGTTCTTGTCGCACCACTCGCGCTCGCGTCCGCCGGGCAAGAACTCGCCACGCACCACACGGCCCGCTTCTTCGAGCTCTAGCAACGCTGATTCGACGACGCCGCGGCCCAAACCGTAGCGGCGGGCCGGCACGTCGCTGGTGAACGGCGCGTGGGTGCGTGCGAAGCGCGACAATAACTCGCGCAGCGCATCGGTGGTCGGCGCCAGGAACGTGCTCGGCAAGCCGGGTGGCGGCATCACGCCGAGCGCGTCGCGCAGCTTGCCGGCGTCTTCGGCAGCGAAGTAGCGCGGCTCGCCGGCAAGGTGCGCGCGTGCCACGCGGCGTGCGGCCTGCAGCTCCTCCAAAATTCCGGGAACTGCCGCAGGAGCGTGGGCCCGTGCCTGCAGGTCTTCGAGCGTCAAATCCCCGAGCAAAAGCAGCAAATCATGCACGTCGTCGGCGTGGCGCAGGGTGGGCTCGCGCAGCCGGAGCAAGTCTCGCTCGACGCTGGCGATGGTCTCGGCGTCGAACAGCTCGCGCAGCTCGGCTTCGCCCATCAAACCGCGCAGCTCGGCTTGGTCGAGCACCAAGGCTTGGGCGCGCCGTTCGGCGAGCGGCGCGTCGCCGTCGTAGATGAAGTTGCCGACGTACGAGAATAACAGCGTGCTGGCGAATGGCGACGGGCTCTGCGAATCGACCGGCACGAGCGCGATCTCGCGCCGTCGAATCGCCGATAGTAGCTCGATCAACGCCGGCAGATCGAACACGTCGCGCAGGCACTCGCGGTACGTTTCCAAGATCATCGGAAACGATGGGTACTGACTGGCGACGCGCAGCAAGTCCGAAGCGCGGCGGCGTTGCGCCCACAGCGGCGTTCGACCCCGTGGATCGCGCTTCGGCAACAGCAGCGCCCGTCCGGCGTTTTCGCGGAAATGCGCGGCAAATAGCGAGCTTTTGGCCAAGCCTTGCACGACCAGCGCCTCGACCTCGTCCGGATCGGGCGCGAACTCTTCGGCTGACAGCTGCTCTTCGGTGTCGGGCAAGCGCAGCACGATGCCGTCGTCCGACCACACCGCGTCGAGCTCGGCCCCCGAACGGTTGCGAAAACCTTCGGCCAGCGCCATCGCCCATGGCGCGTGCACCCGGCGCCCGAACGGGCTCAAGATACAGACGCGGAAATCACCCACCTCGTCTTTGAAGCGCTCGACCACGATCGCGCGATCGTTCGGCACGACGGCGGTCGCGGCGCGCTGCTCGTAGAAATATTCGAGCAAGGTCTCACAAGCGCCGCTATCGAAACCGTGCGACGCTTTCAGCGTCTCGGCCGCGCGCAGCATCGGCATGTCCATCAGCTCGCGTGTGAGCACGCCGATTTTGCGACCCAGCTCGACCGGTCGCCCTGGGCCGCCGCCACGCCAAAACGGCATTTTGCCGGGTTGTCCAGGGGCAGGGCTCACCAGCACGCGGTCGTGGGTGATCTCGTCGATGTGCCACGAGCTAGCGCCGAGCAAGAAGACCTCGCCGGCGCGCGACTCGTACACCATCTCTTCGTCCAACTCGCCGACCCGCACCGGCTTTTCGCTGTTCGACAGAAATACGCCGTAAAGCCCGTGATCGGGGATCGTTCCACCGCTCACGATCGCGATCCGCTTGGCTCCGGCGCGCGCGCTGATCTCCCCGGTCACGCGATCCCAAGTGATGCGCGGTCGCAACTCCGAGAACTCGTCCGACGGATAGCGCCCGGCCAGCAGTTCGAGCACGCCGTCGAACGAAGCGCGCGGCAGCTCCGCGAACGGCGCCGCTTGGCGACAACGATCGAAAATGACGTCGGCACCCAGCGACTCATTCGCCACCATCGCTACGATTTGCTGCGCCAGCACATCGAGCGGATTGCGCGGGTAACGCGTGGCTTCGACGGCGCCTTCGTGCATACCGCGCGCGATCACGGCGGCCGCCGGCAATTCGCCCTTGTGCTTCGGAAACACGATGCCGTGCGAGGTCTCGCCTACGCTGTGACCGGCGCGCCCGATGCGCTGCAAGCCCGAAGCGACGCTGGGCGGCGCCTCGACTTGCACGACCAAATCGATCGCGCCCATGTCGATGCCCAGCTCGAGCGATGACGTGGCGACCAGCGCGCGCAATTTCCCGAGCTTGAGCTGATCTTCGACGAAGGCGCGCCGATCTTTGGCCAACGAGCCATGGTGGGCGAGCGCGATTTCGCTGCCGGCCAGCTCATTCAGGCTTTGCGCCAACCTTTCGGCCAGGCGGCGACTGTTGACGAACACCAAGGTCGAGCGATGTTCGTGAATCAGTTGCAGGAGCGGCGCGTGGATCTCGGGCCAGTTGGACTTGGGCGATGCGGCGGCTGGCGGCGCGCTCGGCGCAACTTCCGGCACAGCGAGTTGCCCGGAGGTGGCGCGCGCTGCCGCTCGTACTTCGACGTGAAGCCGCGGTGGCATGCGCGCGTCGACGATTTCCACCGCTCGCTGCTGCAGGCTGTCGCTGCCCGGCGCGATGAAGTTACCGGCCAGCAACCGCGCGGCTTCGTCGAGCGGTCGCTGCGTCGCCGAAAGCCCAATCCGCTGCAGCGGCTCCGGTACCGTGCGCATGGCTTCCAGCCGCTCCAGCGACAAGAACAGATGCGCGCCGCGCTTGGTCGGCAAGAGCGCATGAATTTCGTCGATGATCACGGTTTGGAGCGAGGCGAAATGGCGCGCCGCCTGGGACGTGAGCAGGAGATAGAGCGACTCGGGCGTCGTGATCAGCAGATCTGCCCCGGCGCGCTGGAACCGCGCGCGGTCTTTGACGGCGGTGTCGCCGGAGCGCATCGCTACGTCGGGCTCGCGTACCGCGACCGCAAGCTCTGCCGCCGCCGCGCGAATGCCGGCGATCGGCGCGCGTAGGTTGCGATCCACATCGACGGCCAGCGCCTTTAATGGCGAGACGTACAGCACCTTCAGCCCGCCGTCAGAAGCCGGCGTCGTCATCAGTCGGTCGAGCGCCGACAAAAATGCCGCAAGTGTTTTCCCCGATCCGGTTGGGGCTAAAAGCAACGTCGACTTGCCCTCACGGATCGGCCCCCAACCTAGGCTTTGAGCGCGCGTCGGCGCCGCGAAGCTGCGCGAGAACCAATGTCTCACGGGCGCTGAGAAATCGGCCAAAGCTTCCAAGACCGCGATCATAGTACCGGGGAGTCGAACGTCGACAGGTGGCGATTAGCCTGCCAAGTTGACGCCGATGCTTCCCGTGCTTTCCGCCGTGCAGATGCGCGCGTTCGATCGCCGGGCCAGCGACGTGCTCGGCGTGCCGAGCCGCGAGCTGATGGAAAATGCCGGGCGCGCTGCCGCCGACGGCCTGCTGCGGCTGCTGTCCGAAAGCGGCGAGTCGGCGCCGCGCATCGTCGTGGTCGCGGGCGCGGGCAACAACGGCGGGGATGGCTTCGTGGTCGCGCGGCGGTTGGTCGGCGCGAGCGTGCGGGTCGAAACTTTCTTGGCGATGCCGCTCGCGAAAGTTTCCGGTGATGCGCTCACGAACTACCAGGCGTTGATCGACGCCGGCGCCAAAGTGACTGAGCTTGTGGACGACGCGGCGGCGTTGGAAGCCGCACTGTCGCAAGCTCATTTCGTGGTCGATGCGCTGTTCGGCACCGGACTCGATCGCGATGTCACTGGCTTTGCGGCGCGCGTGATCGCGTTGATCAACACTGCGCGGGGTCGCAAGATCGCGCTCGATTTGCCGTCGGGGTTGCACGCCGATTCGGGGCGCGTGCTTGGCGTCGCGGTTCAGGCGGACTACACGTTCACGTTCGCGCACCCGAAGCTCGGGCTGTGCACGCCGCGCGGTTCGGCCTACGCCGGCTACGTCGAAGTGTGCGACATCGTCGAGCCGACTGATCCGAGCGCGACCGGAATTGGGGCCGCGATCGTCGAAGCCAGCGACGTTTCGCGGCTGCTGATCCCGCGTCGCAGCACGGTGCACAAAAGCTCGGCCGGGCGCGTGCTGGTCGTGGCGGGCTCGCCCGGAAAGCTCGGCGCGGCGCTGCTGTCGGCGCACGGCGCGCAACGTGCGGGCGCTGGCCTGGTAACGATCGCGACGTCGCCGGCCGCGGCCGACGCGCTCGATCATCGCGTGCTGGAGGTGATGACGGCGCGCATCGACTCGGCGTCACCGGAAGCCGCGCTGCAAAAGCTCCTGGCACCGTGTAACGCCGCCGTGGTCGGCCCTGGTTTGGGGCTCGATTCCGCGGCGCGGCGCGCCGTCGACGCTGTGGTGTTCGGCTACGACGGCTGCAAGGTCGTCGACGCCGACGCGATCTCGCATTTTGCCGGTCGCGCCGCCGAGCTGTCGCGCGCCAAAAATGTCGTGCTCACGCCGCACGCCGGCGAGCTCGGGCGGCTGCTCGACATTCCGTACGAAGAAGTCGAGAACGATCGTTTCGCCGCCGTCGCGCGCGCCGTCGAGCTCACGTCCGCGGTCGTGCTGCTAAAAGGCCGCTTCAGCATCATCGGCGCACCCGACACGATGCCGCTGTTGAACCCAACCGGCGGCCCGGTGCTCGCCACCGGCGGCTCCGGCGACGTGCTGTCCGGCATCATCGCCGCGCTCGCCTGCGAGCTAGCCCCGCGCTCAGCCGCGTTCGCCGGCGCCTACCTGCACGGCGCCGCCGCGGACGCTTGGGCCCACGCACGCGCCGCCGATCGCGGTCTCTTGGCGCACGAAATCGCCGACGAGCTGCCGCGCACAATCGGCAGCTTGCTCAACAGTCAGCGCTAAGAAAGTAACAACAGGAAGGCGGCTGAGTATTCATCGCATCTTGCCCGAGTGAGCAGGGAACAACAGGAAGGCGGGAAGCCGGGAAGGACGAGAACCCGCAGATTTGGGGTGGGTGGTACGGGTAAGCTCGACGCTAGGAATAGCAATTGGGCCTCAATTGCCTGCTCGACACCTGGAATTCTTCCCGCCTTCCCGCCTTGCTGTTCGCTCGTTGCTCGAATCGCGAATCGTGCCTGTGGGTGCCGTTGTTCGTGTTGGGCTGCCCAGCTGGGCAGCCTGAAACTCTGACCTTTAGCCACATCTTTGCCGCAACGAGCAGGGAAACAACAGGAAGGCGGGAAGACGGGAAGGGCGAGACCTCAGATTTGGGGTGGGTGGTACGGGCAAGCTCGCCCCATGGGGCAGCGAT
>JBBRMI010000067.1:0-34147 GCA_038230915.1 Polyangiales bacterium
CCATCGTCGCCGTCAGCAGGCGCCACTTTCGCCGGATGAGCTTCTCGGCGTCCACCGCAAACGTAGATCATGTCGGCGCGATCCTGTCGATCCCCAATCGACCACATTCGATCGACTTGTTCTTTCGCGCGCCCTTAGTCCTTTCAAAGAGGAGAAAACGATGATTTCCGCGCAGCAACAAGCCAGATTCGACACCGAAGGATATCTTCTCTTACCCGGGTTCATCCCCACCAGCGAAGTCGATGAGCTGACTCGACTCGTCGAGCTGCACGTGCGTGAGCATCAGCAGGAGCTGGCTGCGCAGGCCACCCAGGGCGTCAGTCGCGCGGGCGAAATCTCTTTCACGCAACACTTGGCCGAGCGTGACGACCGCATCGCACGTTTCGTCCGACACGAGCGGCTGATCTCGTTGGCCGTGTCCCTGTTAGGTCCGGACCTGGAGTTGTACTGGGACCAAGCGGTTTACAAGCTGCCGGACACGCGGCGCGATTTCCCGTGGCATCAAGACAACGGATATACGCCGGTCGAGCCCGAGCGGTACTTGACCGTTTGGCTGGCCCTCGGAGAAGTCACGCTGCAAAGTGGCTGTCTTTGGCTGCTTCCCGGCAGCCACCGCAGCGGCGTCCGACCGCACGTCGATACACCGATCGGTAAAGCCGCAGATCCCGGCGACAACGTAGGTGTTCCCGTCGAAGCGCGACGCGGTGATGTTCTAGCCTTCTCTTCGCTGCTGCTGCACAAGTCTGGGCCGAATGTCAGTGCCGACGAGCGCAAGGCCTACATCGTTCAATACGCGCCGACTGGTATTCGCGACAAGGCCAGTCAGATGCCGGTGGGCCGCGGCCAGGTAGCCCAGGCCGGGCGACCATTCTTCACGACCGCGAGCGCTCCAGCTTCTCTAACGTCTGCCGCGGATTGAGCCCCGTCTCTTCGCGAAATACCCGATAGAATTGGGCGTAGCTGCCGAAACCGCTGGCCAGCGCGGCTTCGAGAGTCGTCACGCCTTGTTGCTGCAGGAGTTCGCGCGCCCGCTCGAGACGGACACGGTTGCGGTAGCTCGAAAGCGCGACGCCCATATTCTGCTTGAAGATGCGGCCGAGCCGTCCAGCGCTCATTCTGGCGGCGGCGGCGAGAGCCTCGAGTCCAAGCTCGGGGCTCTGCCGAATCCTGCGCGCCGTCGCCCCCACCGCGGGGTGCACGATCAGCGTTGGGCCGACGTCTTGGGCCTGCCGCAACTGCCAAAGCGCTAGCTCGAACACGTAATCGAGGCCCAAATTCAGCACGTTCAGCGGTGGCGCGAATGCTTGTGAGCGGGCACCGCGATCCGCGTACAGACGGTGAAGAGCGCCAGGGGGCGGCGGGCGCCGTTCACCGTTCACCGGCGCGTAGCTGGGCCGGATCGGCGCCGGCGGGCTAGGAAGCGCGACCGCCAAAATTAGCGAAGGCCCGGGAGCGACAACTCTCGAGCCTTCTGGGTCTCCGGTGCGACGGAGGACTGCACCTTCATCACGAGTTGAGCCCCATGTCCAATAATCGGCGGTTCGGGCTCGGTGCGTTCGGAGAGCTTTCGGGTCGTTGTTTGCGGTCGGTGCCGTGTTCAGCTTCGGCTTTGCGCTCGATGTGATCGAGGGCGGCGCTTTTGCGCTGGCTGCGTTCCCGAGCAGCGCCGGGAATCGGTGCGGCGAGCTGGCGCCGCCTATCGAGTCAAGCACCGAAGCCGGATACTGCAGTCGACACGGCAGGCACGCTATCGCGATCGCCGCGCCAACTTTTCAGCGCCGATAGTCGCTCCTGAGCCAAAAACTCACACCGGTTATCGGGGTCACGTTCAGGCACGGGCTTACCCAAAAACCAACACCGACGCCCCAGAAGTCGGCAGCGAGTGCCATGCCGGTGCTGCGAAAAAGGTTGCCGGCGTGACCCGGCATGACACCTAGTACCGGCATAGCAGCGGGTGGCGTTACGGTTCCAACGTGCTGAAGGTCACTGTACAGAAAGAATCCACTGGCGGTGGTCTGTAAGTAGTCGTTGCCGGCGGCATTCAGCTGCTCAGCATCGAAGATCGGAATCCCCGCGAGAGCGCCTGCCAACGTGCACGCCGCAGCGCCTCCACTCGGTTGGCCACCGGCGTTCGCCATGCCTGCCATCATCGACGTGGTTCCCGCCAAGGGCGCACCACCAGCGGCTACCAACGCACCGCCTTGTCCTGCGATCGAAGTACCAGCGCCACCGCTCGCATGACCAGAATCCCCCAATGCCCCGCCGCCGCCGCGATCGATGGACGCCTTGCCCGCAGCGCCTGCGCCCCCAACCCCGGCCGCGGCGGCCGGCCGCTCACCGCTGCCAGCGGTAGCATGATTGCCGGCGGCAGAGCTCAACTCTGGTTTTTCCCCGCTTTGGACCTGAGCCGCACACCCCAAAAACCAACCGAACGTTAACCAAGTCCAGCGCATCGACAGCTCCAGCTCGCGGCACTGATCCATGCGAGACGATCAGAGGGTGCGCTCCGTATGCCGTCGTGACAACTGCATTTCTTTCTCGCATAGCGCCGGGGTCTTCTCGCATCTCACCCCGTGCACCACGAAGGTCTCGAAAGTCAGCGATCGTTTCTCGCATCGCAACACTTTGTAAGATCAACCCAGCTGCGTTGCGGCGCACATCGCATTGCCGTGTTACTGAAGCTCGGTGAGCACAAGACTCCGTGCGTTCATGATCTATCTCAGCGCGTCGTCGACGGCGCTCAGCTTCGCCAGCGTAGCCGTGGCCGATGTGCGCTACGTCGGCGGGCCCAACGCGAACGATGAGCACGATGGCTCCGCCCAAGCGCCCTTTGCTACGCTGCAGAAAGCGGCCAAGGAAGCTGCGGCCGGCGACACGTTCAAGGTGCGAAGCGGGGCGTACCCGAGCCTTTTTCTCGGGAATGGCGGCATATCAGACACGCTTCGGGTGACGTTTCAGCGCGATGAGTCCACGCCTACGGCGCCAATCATCGACGGCGGCGTCACGATCGCCGCCGACTTCGTAACGTTCGACGGTTTTGAGGTGCGCAACGCCATGTTGATGGGCGTTAACGTCTACGGCGCTTCCCAACTTAGACTCACCAACAATGTGATTCACGACAATCAGCGAGGCGGCGTCTACGCGGCGCCGGCACAGGGTCGACTGTCGGACGACATCTACCTCGGCAACAACGCCATCTATCGCAATTCGCTCGACAATGCTGCGCGCAGCGCCTCCGGCGGCTGGGCAGGCGCCGTGCAGATGTACGACGCGAACCGTTTTATCGTCGAGGGCAATACCGTCTACGAAAATTGGGGCGAGGGCATCTCGTTCACGGTCACCCAGGGCAGCGTTGCGCGGCACAACGTCGTGTACGACAACTATAGTGTAGAGCTGTACATGGATCACGCGGTTGGCTGTAGCTTCGAAAGCAACTTGGTTTTCGAGACAGGCAATGCTCAGTTCTTCCGCAATCTGAACGGCGCCTGGCCAGCGAATGGGATCCAAATCGCCAACGAGCCCGGCTATCCGATGAGCCAGCCCGGCACCGGCAATCGCCTCGTCAACAATATCGTGATCGGTGGTCGCAACAGCCTTTTCTATTGGCGCGCCGACGGCGACGATACCGGGATGCGCGACACGCTCGTCGCGCACAACACGTTTTACGGTGCGCGCGAGGCGCTCCTGAAAATCGATCAGAATTCCCACCAAGCTTCGCGTTTCGCCAACAATATTTTCATCAGGGCGGGAGGCGCCGTACTCGCGGGCGATGCATCCGGCCTCAGCTTTGAACACAACGCCTGGTCAGCAGGCGGTGGCATCGCTGGCAGCGGCGACGTCAAGGCAGATTGTCGACTAGCGGGCCCGGGCGGCCGCAAGGCGGAGGACTATAGACTCAGCTCGATGTCATCGCCTTGCGTCAGTGCGGGCACGAGCATACCGTCGGTAACCGATGACTACTGGGGCGGGGCTCGCCTCGGACGGATTGACATCGGCGCGCACCAGTTCGGAACCAGCCCCGGGAGCACTGCTGGAGGCGACAGCGGCGGCCAGGCAGGCCGAGCCACCGGCGGGGCGTCGCCGCACAGCGCCGGAGCTGGTGGGGCGGCCAGCTCGCTAGGCGGGAGTAATCCCGCAGCGGGCGGCCGCACGCAAACGGAGCCTCCAATTGGGCTTGGTGGGACAACCGCGGAGCTCGAACCGCAGCGTGCAACGGCACAGCAGCCAGGCTGCGCGTGCACGATCGGCGCGGAGGGCTCCGTGAGTCGCCCGCTCACGTCTTTAGTGAGCTTGGGGCTGGCTTCGTTGCTCGCCTTGCGTCGGCGTCGCGATTGGAATGGCGCTGATGGCGGGCTAAGGCACGACCATTCGCGCCACGCCGCCCGAGAACATCGATGCGTAGAGGACGCCGTGCGCGTCGTCGTAGGCGAGAAACGGAATGCCGCCATCGGTGCCCTGGCTGATCTGCGCGGGCGCTGGCAAATCCGTCCAAGTGCTGTCGTTGTCGAGCTTCGCCGACCAGATTGACGGCTTCCACTGGTCGGCCGCAAACACCCGCTGTGAGCCTTGCGTGATCATGACCATGTTGCCCTTGGTGCTCGGGACGTGACTCCACTTGGCGCCGTCCGCGCTGGTAAGCACGCCGTTGCGGCTACCCAAGTAGTACTTGCCGTTGGCGGCCGGCACGAAGCCACGGATCGTGTACTCCGCTTCGCACGAGCCGCCACCAGCCAGAGCAGCGGGGTCCCACGATTCGCCGGCGTTCGACGTCACCATCATGCTCGAGCCGCACCAGATCCACAGCCCGCCCTTCACCAGTACCAACCCGCCGCCTTCAAACCAACCCTCGGGCGAGCTCAAGACTCGCCAAGAGGTCCCGCCATCCTTGGTTTCTGCGATGCAGCTGGGACCGTACGGCGCCGAACATCCGCCGTGCGTCGACACCACGACATGCAGGTGATCGGTCGGATCGAGCGACACGTTGTTGACGAAGCGATAGTCGGCGTGCGTGTCGTACTCCGAGCCAGCCAGTATGTCTTTCCAGCTGTGCCCGCCGTCGGTCGTCTTCCACAAGCTCTGGGCGCCGTAGCCGGACACCGCGTAGAGCACGCCCGGGTCGACCGGATCGGCTTGCATGCTCCACTGCGCGCCGTCACCGACCCCGCCGAACGTCTTGCCGTCGCCGATGCTGCCCAGTCCCGTATTCACCTGCGTCCACGTCGCACCGCAATCGTCCGAGCGCCAAATCTCGTCGTTCTCACGGGCGGTGCCGAGCCACACCGTGCGAGGGTCCAACGGATCGACGATGATCGCCGCGCCGACGGTTCCGTTCACCGCGGGCTTCGACGATTTCCCCGGCGGGGTCACGTCCTGCCACATCCCCGCTGCCGGCAGGTTGTCGCACTTGCCAATGGGTTGAGTCGTCTTGGCGCCGCCCGCGCCGGCGGTGCCCGCTGCGCTGGCCGCGCCGACGCCGCCAGCGCCCGAGCTGGCGCCGCCAACACTCGAATCGCCACCGCCGCCAGCATTCGAGGTAGCGCCGGTGGTGCCCGATCCACCCATTCCCGAAGCGCCTGCGCCCGCTCCCCCCGTGCCGCCGGCGCCAGCGGGATTGGCGTGTTCGCCACCCGAGCAGCCGAAGAGCAAGAGAACCGCCGGCAGGAAAGCGTGGCGCCTGGGCATACCGAAGGAGCCAGTAACGATCCGCGCGCGAACGGGTCAGAGCGATTCGCCGAAATAACTCAGGCTGGTAGCGCCAGCGCCGCTGGCTCAGCGAACGGCTTCGGGCAGCTCGGACCATGTGGCCCGAGCTTTGCTTTAAGCCCTGCCATGAGAGTCCATCGCTTGTAGGAAGCTTGGGGATCTAGTTACTGCAGCGTAGGACCCATTTACTGATCACGGCCAACGCTCCCGGACATGCGCCCCGCCACCGCGCACACGCTACAAACGATTAATGTCTGGGCCAAAACTTAGCCGTGACACTCAGTGGGATCGTTCTCGGGCGTGCCGAACACTGACCGCACAGCATGCGACATTGGTGGTTAGCAATCTGTACGGTGGCGACGGTGGTGGGCTGCAGCGCACGCGGCACGAGCGTCAGCACGCACCTTACTAGCAGCGGTGGCTCATCGGCAACGGGCGGCGAAACAGCGACACCGGTGATGAACGGCATCGGTGGCCTGAGTGTGAACGTCGATCCAGGCCAGGACGAACCGCCGCTCGGTGATCAGTCGCTCAAGCACGGAACGCTGCCCGGGAACGTGGAGGAGCTGTTCGGCGCCGCAACGCCAGGCGCAGGACCCGGTCCGGCGCTCGCCTATCCAACCCCGGGCACGATGTTCCCGCCTAACATCGCGCGGATCTTATTTCAGTGGCGCGCCGCATCCGGCAGCCTATTTCAGCTGCATTTCGATACCCCGGCTGGGAAATTCGACGTGTACACCGACGGCCAGCAACCGACGTGCGCCGCGGCCGCCACGCCAGGCAGCTGCTGGGAATCGGATGCCAAGACGTTGCTGCCGTATCTGAAGGCGTCGGCCGGCAAGACGGTCACGCTCACGCTACGCGCGCTCGACCCGGCTAGCCCCGCCAAAATGTTGGAGTCGGCGCCGTACAAGTTGTTCCTCGCGCGCACGCCGGTGAGCGGCGCCATTTACTATTGGTCGACCACCGCCCAAGGTATTCGTCGCGGCACGCTCGACGGACGCGACGCCGCCGACTTTCTCACGCCACCGCTGACGCAGAACACGTGCGTCGCCTGCCACACGGTCTCGCGCTCGGGCAAGCGTATGTCGGTTTCGTTCCCGGGCGATCTGCTCGGCGTTGCAGACGTGGTCGAAGCGGTTCCGCCGCCGGTCAGCTATGGCCCGCCACCGTTCAGCGGCGGCCACGTGTCGGCTTCGTGGGCGACCTTCAGCCCTGACGACTCCAAGCTGGTCGTCGCCGGACAAGGCGTCTTGTCGGTGGTCAGCGCCACTAACGCCATGCCGGTTGGCGCCGGCGTGATTCCGCTACCGAGCGGCGTATTCGGCTCGATGCCGGACGCGAAACACCTCGTGTTTGCGTCGGTGACGTCGGGCGAGAAAGCGCGCCATTTGCACAACTCTTCCATCGCTTGGCTCACTGCCGCCGGCGACAGCTTCAGCGGCTACGAGATGATCGCTGAGTCGAAGCTGAAGAGCTGCGGTGACAACACTGAAGCTTATGCCAACCCAATGTTCAGCCCGGACAGCAAATGGCTGGCGTTCTCCCACGCCGATTGCGAGAGCGAGAGCGATCCGACGGCTAAGATCGTGCTCGCTCGCGCCGAGCCGAACGCCGAGCAAATCGCGCTCGATCTCGCCAACTCACAGGTCGGCGACCAAAAGCAGACCAATCTGCAAAACGGCATGCCGACCTGGGCGCCCGCGCTCGACGGCAACATCGGCTGGGTCGCTTTTACCAGCACGCGCGACTACGGCTTCGTCTTGAGCTCCGCCAAGGACCCGGGCGCAGCGACGCGCCAACTGTGGGTCGCTGCGGTCGACTTGAACAAGGTTGGCCAAGGCGACCCCAGCTACCCAGCCTTCCGCCTACCCGCCCAAGATCTCACCGAGAACAACCACCGCCCGTTCTGGGCCATCGACGTACTGCCACCCGACTGGCGACCGCCGGTCAAGTGAAAGGGTTCACGTCCCAGTTCGTCGCCGGTCGGCGCGAGACGGGCTCGAAGCGAATGTTTCGGAAGTCGTCGTAGAACTCGAGCGAGTCGTTGTCCGAGTCGCCGGGAATTGCCGGCACCGGGTCGGGTAAGGTTCCGGCGCTGACGCTGCGATCGAAACGGCGTGCGCGTTTGCGTCAAGCCGTTCACGGTTCACCCGCCGCGCGCTGTGGCCTGGTTCCGCGCCGGCAGCTTCTGCGATTCAAGCTGCAAGTTGGCAGCCAAATGTGACGAATCCTCAGCCGCGTCGGAACCGCGGATAGCTGTGCCACGTGCTGCTCGTAGCCGCCGAGCCGCCGGACCGCCTCGCGGCTTTCGGTGATGAAGCGTGGCAGTTGCACTTCAGCGGCTCGCGGCACCAGCTGCGCCAGCTCGTCGTAGCGCGTGGGCGCCGGCCAATCCGTGAACGGCTCGAGCCCGCGGCGGAAGCGCGGGTGGAGCTCTCGGTACGGTCGCCGCGTCAGGAAATCGAGCCCAAACGGCGCGCGCATAGCACGACTTTTACTCGATTTGCTGCTGGCGCGCTTCCTGGAACGCGCGCATCGCGACGCGCACGCCTTCGGTTTCGAGGCGTAGCGCGTTCGGCTCCGCGCGACCCAGGAAAGCCGCGTAGTTTCTGGCTGCGGCCGGCGTCCACGTGACCTCGCTCATTGCGAACAAGCGCGGGAAAAGCATGTACTCGAGGTGGCTCTCTTGCTTGATGTATTCGGTCCAAAGGTTGGCCTGGGCGCCAATCACATGGCGACGCTCATCGGCGCTCAGCTCGGCGGGCACGGGCTCGAAGTCGTAGACGGTTTGGAGGGGAAGGAAGCCCCCGATGCCGGGCGGCTCGAGCTCGGTAGGCCCCTGGTGGTAGTCGAAGTAGGCGTGCGTGGTCGGCGTCATGATCACGTCGTGACCTTGCCGTGCGGCCTCGATGCCACCGCTCACTCCGCGCCAGCTCATGACGGTGGCGTTCGGCGATAAGCCGCCCTCCAAGATCTCATCCCAGCCGACGAGGGCTTTGCCGCGCGACGCCAGGAAGCGATCGATGCGACGAATGAAATACGACTGTACCTCGTCTTCATCGCGCAGGTGCTGTTCGACCTTGAGCCGCTGGACGAACTCGCTCGACTTCCAGCGCGCTTTCGGCGCTTCGTCCCCGCCCACGTGCACGTACTTGCCGGGGAAGAGCTCGATCACTTCCGACAGCACGTTCTCGAGGAAGGTGAAGGTCTCTTCACGCGGACACAGGATATCCTCGAAGATCCCCCAACGCGTCGCTACGTCGTACGGACCTGGCGAGCAGCCAAGCTCGGGGTAGGCCGCCAAGATTGCCAGCGAGTGGCCCGGCATTTCGATTTCCGGCACGACCGTCACGAAGCGCTCGGCCGCGAATCGTACGACTTCGCGCACTTCGGTTTGCGTGTAAAAGCCGCCGTGGGCAATGCCATCGTAGTGCTTGGGCTCGGACTGACCGTGGCCGATCAGCGTCTGTTTGCGCCAGGCGCCGACCTCGGTCAGGCGCGGGTACGTCTTGATCTCGATGCGCCAGCCCTGATCTTCGGTCAGGTGCCAGTGGAAGGCGTTGAGCTTGAGCCGTGCCATCTGCTCGATCACGCGTTTGACGACCGCGATCGGGTAAAAATGGCGAGCGACGTCGATGTGCAGGCCGCGGTACGCAAAACGTGGGGCGTCGTCGATTTCGACGGCAGGCAACGCGCAGGGCGCGGCAGCGGCGGCCGAGCGCGAATCGAGCGGCTTCGCCAACAGCTGGGCGATCGTCTGGATGCCGTAGAACAAACCGTGCGCGTTCTTGGCCACCAGCTCAACCCCACCTTGGTCGACGCGCAGTTGGTAACCTTCAACCTCAAGCAGGCTGGGCTCGAGGCGCAAGACGACCGTATTCTCACCACGAGCGGCGTCGAGCGCGGGACGAAAACCTAGCGCTGGGGCAACCCGCTCCACGAGGCTAGCCGCCACGCGCCGCACCGAGTCGTCACCGACCGCCACGACGCGCGTCGCCCGGTTCCACTCGAAACTTCCCTCACGCGGGCTGACCGACCGCGGCCACGGAATTAGTGGATACCGCTCAAAAGGCTGCTTGTTGGCCAAGTCACAAGCTCTAAACCACTCCGCAGGGTCGTGCTAGTTCGGGCGACGCGCGGAATCGAAATGGTCACCGTGTCTGACAACTTCCGAACATGGCGAGCTACTTGATGGCACCACGTAGAGCGCGACGGTCAGGAAGTGGAGGCCGCTAGCGACCAAGACGAACAGGTGCCAAATCGCGTGATGAAAGCCCAAGCGGCGCCAGAGATAGAACGGAATGCCGGCGGCGTAAGTGAGACCACCGACGGTGAGCAACGTCACTCCTTCGGTGCCTAGCGCTCGGCCGATCGCCGGCAGCGCAAACGTGAGCGGCACGCCCAAGATCAAGCTCGGCACGACCGGCCCAGCGTGGAAGCGCGCCGACTTCGAAACCTTCATCGCGATCCCCACGAGTGCCAGCAGCCACACCGCGCCGAGCGAGACCAACGCCAGCGTGCCACCAACTGAGACGGCGACAAAAGGCGTGTAAGTCCCGGCGATCAGCAGGAATATGGCGCAGTGGTCGAACGTGCGCAGCCACCGCTTCGCCGTCGTGAAGCGCGCCGACACCGCATGGTAGCTGGTCGACGTCGCAAACATCACCACTAGAGCTACGCCGTACACGGCGCAACTGAGGCTCAAGACCGCGCCGCGCCCGGCTGTCGCACGCAGCAGCCAGGCCAACCCGACCAAGCTCGCGACGCCGCCGGCACCGTGCGTGAGGTAGTGCAGCTGCTCCTCGCGCACGGTGTAGCGCACCACCTGCTGCCCGCCTGCCACGGGCGCTGCCGTAAGCACTGGGTCAGTCGCGGCGGTCATTCGACCCGCAGATTGCCACAATCACCACGAACGTTCCGTGCATTTGATTGCCGCGCAGCTATTTCAAGCCGTAGGCCTGGGCCCGAATGCATGGCAGCTCCGCTCGCTCCCGACGTGACGGCCCCGGGCGCCGTCGGATCACCGCAGGCGGCGGCGAGTGCCAGCGATACTGCGACCGATTGAAACGTAGCGCGCATGAACCTTTGGCAGCATAAGCCTGCGTGGGCGGCGTGTCGTCGTTCTGAATGGACGCGCCGACAATCACCGACCACGCCTGGTAGCCCAACTGGCGCTTGGCTCATTCGTGGGCACGCCGGCCGGCCGCGGCGGGGCTGAGCGCGGAGCGGCTCGCGGGCTAGCCCGAAAAACGGCCGGGTCCGCCAGCCCCGCACACCCGCTCCCACCCGGTCAGCGGGCGACCAGGATCGGCGGGCGTGTTTAACAGCTGAGACGTGATGAAAGCTCAGGAGTCAGCGGGCGACGGTCGGTGGGAGACGCACCAGCTGCTCCTGGCGGTGGCAGAGCCGTTGGTGTCGCGGGCATTCACAGTGTCGTACGCCAAAAGGCCGATCAATTCGTCGGTGTCCAGATAGCCCGAAGCCGCGCTCAGCGTTTTCGGAGTCGCGCGGGCGGCGTGAGCTCGGCCAAGCGCTCGGGCGAGAGGCCGCGCAACGTCGCGATATTCCGTTCGAAGATCGCGCTCGGGTCGGGGAACGCTGCCACCGCTCGCGAGACGCTGGCCTCGCGCAGTAAGTGCAGCATCGGGTACGGCGAGCGATTCGTGAAATTGGCTGCGTCATCCGCGGCGGCTCTAGCGAAGCAGTAGTCGGGGTGAAAGCTGGCGATTTGTAACTGCGCGTCACCGTCGAGCATCAGCTCGTTCAGCTTGTCGTCGGCTTCGGTCAGAAAGTCGTTGTAGTCCAGGAAGCTGCCCAGGGCGTTCGGGTGGATCAACAGCGTCGTGTCGACGCGCTCGGGGTCTGCACCCGCAAGAGCGCGCAGCTCCTGGTCGAGGACGGCGAGTAAATCGCTCGGCTGCGTGGCCTCGCAGACTCGATAGCGGATCTGCTGTTTGACCTGTACGGCTTTGGCGAACGGGCAGAGCCCGAGTCCAATCACCACACGGTCGAGCCACTCGCTCGTCTCGGCGATCACCAACGCTGCTAGTGGACTGCTCGCGGTGTCAGGCATCGGCGGGAATTGTTTCGGCGGTGATTCCAAGGTCCCGTGCGGGAACGACCGGGATGGTCACGCAGGGGTCATACCTCGTGTAGTATGGCGCGGCATGCCAGCACGCCCAGCAAGGCCCATTCGCAAGCAACCAAAGAAGGCACCCGCCAAGAAAGCGCCCGCCAAAACAGCGCCTGCCAAGAAGGCGCCTGCCAAGAAGGCGCCCGCCAAGAAAGCGCCCGCCAAGAAAGCGCCCGCCAAGAAAGCGCCCGCCAGAAGAACGCCCGCTAAGAGAGCCGCCGTGAAGGTGGTCGCTCCCGTGCGCAAAGACACACCGGCGCGAGACGCGCTGCAAGCGCTAGCGGCCAAGCGCGCGATCAGCCAAACGCTCGAGCCGGTCCAAAACGATCGCGCGATCGTCGACTCCTACTTCCGCGAAGTCGACCACCCGTTCAAGGCCGAGATGGAAGCCGTCCGCGCCATCATCTTGGGCGTGAGCGACAAGATCTCCGAGCGCATCAAGTGGAACGCTCCCAGCTTCTATTACAAGGAAGACCTCGGCGCATTTCACCCGCGCGCGACCGAGTACGCGCATTTGATTTTGCTCTTCCCGAGCGGCGCCGGCATGGAAGATTCGAGCGGGCTGCTCGAGGGCAATCACAAAGATCGCCGCGAAGCCAGATTCCACAGCCTCGAGGACGTGAAGGCCAAGAAGCGCGCCCTCGAAAAGCTGGTCAAAAACTGGATCGCTCTCCGCGATCGCTAGCCGGCGCCCAATCCGACGAACTCGCCGGGGTGTCACGCGCGCCTACTTGGCGGCGCGAGCAATGAGCGAAGAGGAAACTTTGCTCACGCGAGCCTTGCCGGCCAGCTGCCATTCGCGGCGCGCTCGATCGTAAACTGTCGCGGTGGCGGTCGTCAGCTCTCCCTGACTGAGCGGAGCCATGCCGTGTGCCGCAAGCTCGCGCGCGAGATCGCGCTGCACCCGCATGCGTGCCTCTGGCACCGTGCCCGGCCAACCACCTTCGACGCGGCGACCACTCTGCGCAACGTCCTGACATGCGTCGAGCGCCCAGGTCACGCCGAGCGCGGGAGGGCGCTCTTCAATCAGGCGGCGCCGTCGCTCCTCGTCGTTGAGCGCCTTGGCCTCGCCCCGCACGGATACTCGCTTCATGGAACGCTACTTGTCGTGACGAATTGGATTCCGAAGTCACCAGGCGGGTCGAACGACGGCTTGGCGAGCCTCCCGCGCGTTGCGCCGCTCCAGAACGAAGCGCGCGGCAGTGAATCCAGGAGCTTCGGCTTTTAGCACGCCGATGCCGAGCTGCCTCGACTTTCGCCTGTGCTAGGCTCTAAACGACATCGTTCCGCGCAGCCACGTGGCCTTTCCGGTCGTGCTCTTGCGCTGAACTTTGCCGGCGAGACCCCTCGCAATAGCGCGCAAATGCCGAAACGACGCCGCGACCGCGGACCAGGAGCGAGACCATGATCCCCGACTTGAAGCACACGCTCAGCACGTTGGAGCGCGCCGAGAGCGAGGTCTTGGCGGCGGAGCAAGAGCTCGAGAAGCTGCTGTCGGAAATCCGTGTCACGCCGCGCGCCGACAAGACGTCGGTCTCTCAAATCGTCGAGGTCGCGCTGCGGCGTCTACGCTCCGCGCTGGTCAGTGTTGAGGGCGCCAAGACCGAGATCGCGGCGGCAACCAAGACGTGACAGGTCACGCCTAGCGTGAGTCACGTTTCGCGCGCGCTTGCTGCTCGCTTGCCGTTGAGCGGATTTTGGGGCTAGCCGCCCAGGTCCTTGTGCATGTTGGCACATGGCAATGCCGTACCGACCTTCAGCATGAACGACGTGAAGCCATCCAACGTGTAGCCCTGCACCTGATAGAACGGGATGGCGTTGACGGTCGCCTGGACCTTGAGTCGCGTGAGCGCGTGCATGCGCGCGGACGCCTCGACCGCTTCCAGCAACCGCCGACCGACGCCTTGCCGTGCACAATCGGGCCGAACGTAGATCGCGCGCACGTCCGCGGTCGCTGGATGCAGCAAGCTGAAACCAGCGATGCCTTCGTTCAACACAGCAACGAAGAAGGGCTTGTTGGCGATCTCCTCGAGATAAAGCTCAGCGCGCTTGCCCAACACCCAGGCGTCAATCTGACTCGGTTCGTAGCTCGGTCCACACAGCTCACGAATCGACCTGATGTGTGCTTCCGCGATCCCCACCGCATCCGACGCCAACGCCGCCCGAATCAACATCTCGACCAACGTAGTCCAACTTAGTTTTCGGCGCTCGAAAGGCAGTAGTCGTGGACCAGCCCGGTGCCGGTGGCGGCGGGATTCCTTCTGATCTTCCTGTGAAAAAATCGGGGGCCGTTACCGTGACTTAGAGCAGTGACTTGAGGTCGAGCATTTCCTCGACGTCGGGCATCAACACCAGCTCGACACGGCGGTTTTTACCGCGGCCATCGGGCGTGTCGTTCGTCGCGATCGGATCGGTCTGGCCATAGCCCGACGCGCTCCAGTGCTTGGCGTTGAGGCTGCCGCCCTGGCGCTGATCGGCTTCGGAAGATTCCTTGGCAACCGCGACCGACTTGGCAGATTTTTCGCCCTTGCCAGCGGCTTTCGCCGGCGCGGGCAGCGGAGCCGCTTTCTTGGCGCCGGGTTTGTCGGCGCCGGCGGGCGCGACCAAGAACACCAGCACCTGACGAGCGCGCATCAGCGAGAGGCCCCAGTTGTCGTGGAAGGTGTCGGCGGCGCGCTTCAGCGGCTCGTCGTCGGTGTGACCGGCGACTTGGTACTGGCGGTCGCGCAGCGCGGCGTCGTTGTGAATCACGTCTGCGACCTGCAGCAAGATCTTCAAGCCGCCCGCCTTCAAGTCGTCACGACCCGAGTCGAACAGTACGTCGCCTGGCAGCGAAATGACCATGCGGTTGTTGCGGATCTTCACGTCGAGACCCAGCTCAGTCAGCTTTTGTAGCTTCTTGCGCAAGGCTTCGAAGCGCTGCTTGATGCGCTCGAGCGTCTCGGCGCGCGCTTGGTACTCGGCCAAGGCGGCTTTCATCTGCGCCATGTCCTGGGCCAGCTTGGCCTTCTCGCCGCCCTCGCTGCTCAGCTTGACGCCCATCGTCTCGAGCTGAAAGCTCAGCTCCTTCACGCGCCCCTGCTGCTCCGCGAGCTGTGACGCAAGCCCGGTGTCCTTCTTTTGCAGCGCTGCGTACTTCGCCAGCTGCGCCTGCCACTCGTCTTCCGAGTGACCACAACCCATCGCCAAAACTAACGGCAAAACTACTGCTAAACGAAGTGACAAGGCATGCCTCCAGAAGAGGCCCGTAGCCCTAACACGAAGGCGACTCGGTGAAAATCCGGGCCGGACGGGGGCTGCCCCACCGCAGCCCGAATCGCAGAAGCTGCCGGGGCGTGTTGGGCAGAAGCGCGCGGGCGTGAGCGCGAAGCAGAGCCGGCGGCGCGAGCGCCAGCGTGCAGCACGGCCCCGGCCGCGGAGCGCGAGCGGAAAGCCCAGCGCCAAGCGCATCCGCGGGCGCGCTATCAGCGTGAGGGCGGCTCTGCGGGCGCTAGGTGGGACACCGGCGCGGCGAGCAGCGGATTCTGCAGGCGTGGGCGTGACCCGAACCCGCAGGACCAAGGCCGTCGAGCTAGTGCTCGAACAGTCAAATCCTTCCGGGTTTCCCGCCCTGCTGTTGTTTGCTCACGGCGTGCATTGGCTGGCCCATGCGCCTCGTCATCTGGTCGATTGAGCGCTCAGCGTTCCGGCCGGCGACAGCCCGGCCGATGTGAGCTTGGCCAAAGTCCTGTTCGGCGAGTAGGCGATTGTGCGCGTAGCAAAGCAACGTGAGGTTGTCGTCCGTATCGCCGCCGCCGCGCGCCCAAGCTTGTCGATGATGGAACTGCAGAAACGCGCGAGCATCGCAGCGCGTTCCATCACAGCCAACGAACGTGCAACGACCGCCATCGCGCGCCAGCAGCTCACGCCGTACCGCATGTGCGATGTGCTTGCGTTGCCGCAGCCCGCTCGTTGCGACTTTCGGTTCAATGCCGCTTCGCATTCCGGCGTCGAGCTGGTCGACTATCGGCTCGCTGATTCTCGGTTCACCGTCTTTCGGTTGGCCGTCTTTCAGTTGGCCGTCTTTCGGTTGGCCGTCTTTCAGCTCGCTGAGCTTCAGTTTATTGACCTTGGGCTTGTCGGCCCGCTGCTGGCCGACGAGTGGTTCGCTGGCTTGCTCGTCGCGGCAATTTGATCGCCGTTGGGTCTGGCCAAAGCGGCGTTGCTCGAGGCGCGAGATGAGCTCATCGAGTGCGCGTTCGAGGACACCTGCGAGGTCTCCGGTCGAGTTGGCGTGGCTGAGCAGATCGCGAGCCAGTTCCAATTTCTCTTTCTGCTCGGCGTTCAGCGTGAGCAGCAAGCGGTAGCGGCCAGGCGACAGCGGTTCGAGAGTGGGTAGCTTCTTCAGACTGACGGGCGTGTCCGCTTGCGGAAAACGCCGCGCCAAAACCCCGCGAATTTGCAGCTTGGTTTTGCCCGAAACCTCTTCGAGCAGCTCGCGGTGATTCTCCGCCGTCAGATACTCGCGGACTTCACAGATCGCCGTGAGGTGCAGCTCGCGGCGTTCGAGCATTCCGAAAACGATCGGGAATTTCCGCGCGACGCGCGCCGCCGCAATCCGCACAAACGCTTCGTAGTCGCTCAAGCCGATCCGCTTGCGACAATAATCATAAAGAGACGCGCACCCGAGGAGCAGATGCAACCGCCGCGCCTCCACCTCCGCCAGATGCGCCACAATCCTCGCCTCCAACCGCGCACCCTCACCCAGCAATCCACTCAATCTAGCCACCAGCTCATCGTTCGAAACGTCACTCAACGCCCAAAATTCCCGCCCATTCATGCCTCCACCCTAACATCCGATTTTCGGACCTCCTCAGCCGCGGCGCAGCGCGCGATCACCCAACCAACCGAGATCAAACGGTTCACGCCGCGAACACGCAACCCGCGGCAACGCCGTACCACCGACGCGCATTCAAACGCGCCCGCACCGCTCGCGACGTTGCTCGCCACAAAAACCCGTCAACCAAATTCGATCCCCGCTGCGCCGATTTCTAGGCCGTCGGTGTCGCGGCTGCTCGCCGTCCGCTCGGCTGTTCGTCCACCGTTGGACACCCTTCGCCTTGGCTAGCCCACGTGAGAAGAGCGGGTACTACCGGTCCGGAACACATCGCGTCACCGCGTCGAACCAGTTAGGGCCCGCGAATGGCTGAGTCAGTCGCCCTCGCGGCCCATGCATCCCGGCTCTCCCGGCTGGCTTCGTTGCTCCTCAGTTACATACCGCAGTAGGCGCCTTCGTAGCGCCTCGCCATCCGGGCGCCTCGGCCGCGATCATCGACGGACTTAGCCATTCGCGGACCCTTAGTCACCGCCAAGACCTTGGCCAGCCCACGTGAGAAGAGCGGTCGGCGCTGGCATTTCGCATCAAGCCGGCTAACGCGCTCAAGCTTTCGGTGTCGTTCTTCGATCGGCAATTAGGTCGCGTACACGGCGTGGGTAGAGTTACGAGCCGGCGAGTGGTACCCAGTCCGAATCGCGTTCGACACGATTTGACCGAACCCCTACTTTCAGCGCCCCGACGCCAAGCTCGGCGCACCGCTCGACGTCAGCGATGTGGCGGGGATCGCGTTTGCGCCGCACGATCTGCAGCCGGACACACTGCGATCACTCGCCTGACCCTCACCGAGTATCCACCAAGCGTAGCTCTTTGCCACAGCCGAGCGCGTCGAGCGGCGCTACGCTGCGTGCCGCCAATGCCCGACAGCCCCCGCCGCCCATCACAGCCGCCCGATTCGGCGACGGGAGTCGCGGCGCTGTTGCTTCACGACAGCGTGACGTCGAACTTGATTCGCGCGCTCAACTGGTCGGAGAGCCCGCTCGGCAGCATCCGCGAATGGCCGCGCAGTTTGGTATCGCTGATCGGGGTGATGCTGCACTCCCGTCACCCGATGTTCTTGTGGTGGGGTCCGGAGTTGATTCAGTTTTACAACGACGCCTATTTGCCGAGCTTCGGGGCGGGCAAGCACCCGGCCGCCATGGGTCAGCGCGGGCGCGACTGTTGGCAGGAGATCTGGCCGATCATCGGGCCACAGATCGAGGCCGTGATGGAGCGCGGCGAGGCGAGCTGGAACGAGGACGCGCTGGTGCCAATCTTCCGCAACGGGCGGATCGAAGAAGTGTACTGGACCTACGGCTATTCACCGGCGTTCGACGATCACGGCAGCGTGAGAGGCACGCTGGTCGTTTGCACCGAGACGACGAGGCGCGTCGTCGGCGCCCGCCGGCTGGCGTTCTTGCGTCAGCTCGGTGAACGTTTGGCGCGCTGCAGCATTCAGGCCGAGCTCTTGCCTGCGCTCAGCGAGGCCGTGCTGGCCGAACAGCTCGACGTACCATTCTTCGCAACCCACCCGAGCGAAGTGGAATCGGACGCGCGCAGAACGGGCTGGGATTTCAGCGCCGCCGAGGAAATCGTGGAGCTCGCCGAACCGCGTGCCACCGACGCTTGGCCTGAGCCGGTCACGCAAGCCGTCGCGCTGCATTGCCCAAGCACCGGCAAACATCTCGTGTTCGGTGTCAGCCCGCGACTGCCGCTCGACGCCGTTTATCGCGATTTATTTCGGCAGATCGTCGACGAAATCGAGCAAGCGTCCGCGCGCATCGAGGCGTTCCGGGCGCGCGCCGTCGCGGAAGCGGACCGCCGGAACTTGATCCTGCAAGCGCCGATCGCGACCGCGATCGTCACCGGGCCGCGCCACGTGTACGAGCTGGCCAACCCGCTCTACCTCGAAATGATTGGCGGGCGCGACGTGGTCGGCAAGGCCTATGCCGAGGCATTTCCCGAGGTAGCCGGCACCGAGCTCGAGCGGATCATGGATCGCGTTTACCAGACGGGCGAGCCGTTTGTGGCCGAGGAGTACAGCGTCCCGCTCGACAAGAGAGGCGACGGCTCACTCGAAGACGTGTACTTCCGCTTCAACCTCGAGCCGATCCGTGATGCGCGCGGCGCCATCTACGGCATCATGGCGCTCGCCCTGGACATCACCCAGGAGGTGACGGCGCGCCGAACGGTGGAAAAAGCCGCCGCCGAACGCGAGAAGCTGCTGCTCCAACTCGAAGCGGCGGGACACGCCAAAGACGAGTTCCTCGCCACCGTTTCGCACGAGCTGCGCACACCGCTGACGTCGATTTTGGGTTGGGCGCGACTTTTGAACGACGGCGCCGACGCAGCGCGACTTCAAAAGGGGCTGGCCGCAATCGAACGCAATGCCAAGGCTCAAGCCAAGCTGATCGAAGACATCCTCGACGTGTCGCGGATCGTCTCCGGCAAGGTGCGGTTGAACATGCGCCGCGTCGACCCGGCGGCGTCGGTCCAGGCCGCGGTCGAGACCGTGCGCCCGCTCGCCAGCGCCAAAAACCTGCGGCTCGTCGTCGAGCTGCAGCCTGACCTACCGCACATCAACGCTGACGAAGACCGACTGCAGCAGGTGGTGTGGAATTTGCTATCGAACGCCGTGAAGTTCACGCCCGAAAACGGACAAATCACCGTGCAAGCTCGGCGCACCGACGACACGATCGCGATCGCCGTCAAGGATACCGGCAAGGGCATTTCGGCGGCGTTCTTGCCGCTCGTCTTCGACCGCTTCCGGCAGGACGACACCTCGACGACCAAGCAGCAGGCAGGCCTGGGCTTGGGTTTGGCGATCGTCCGACACTTGGTCGAGCTTCACGGTGGCAGCGTCAGCGCGGCGAGTGATGGCCCCGGCCAAGGCTCCTGGTTCGCGGTGGTGCTGCCGATTCGCGCTTCGACCCCGCACGACCCGTCGGACGAGACCTTGCCGAAAGAGCTGGTCAGCAGCGCCGGCAGCGTCAAGAGTTTGCGGCTGACCGGAGTTCACGCGCTGGTCGTCGATGATCAGGACGACGCACGCGATCTGTTGGCGACCGTATTGGAAGACGCCGGCGCTGTCGTGACCCAAGCGGGCACGGTGCAGGCGGCGCTGCTCGTGCTGTCCAAGAGTGAAGTCCACGTCGTCATCTCGGACATCGGGATGCCCGACGAGGACGGCTACTCTTTCATGCGACGGCTGCGCAGCGGCAGCGGCGAGGGTCGGCAAATTCCGGCTGTCGCCGTCACGGCGTTCGCTCGCAACGAAGATCGCGTCCGGGCGTTCCGCGCCGGTTTTCAAGAACACATCTCCAAACCGATCGATCCGAGTGAGCTCGTCGATTTGGTGGTCAAGCTCGTCGAACGCTGAAGATGGAACGCACCCGCGTTCCGGTTGTGGCATGATTGCAAGATGCGTTGGTCGGTGGCGAGTCTGGCAGGGTGTTGCATCTTGGTGGCCTGCGGCGGTAAATCGCGCAGCGACGGTCACGCTGCGCCGGTTGATTCCGTCACCCCGCCAAAGCCTGCCGAGGCGTGCTTTGGGCTCGGGACCGAGCTGGTCGGCTCCCAGCTCGAGCAGCGCGCGTTGAGTGTGCTGGGCGTTGCTTTGCCGGCTGACGTGCCCGACCCCAGCGAGCCCAACCCACTCGTCCGCGGGCAACAATTGGTGGCCGCTATCGAGCAGGCCCTTGACGGACCCTCGATCCCGAGTGCCTCGCACGACGTGCTGCGCGGCTTCGTGTCGCGTGTGCTCCGAGAGTCCGATCCGCCGACGCCGCTTGACCTGCCCGACTCGGTGGCGGCGGCCATGCAAGGCGAGCTCGACCGCTTCGTGGAGCATTGGGTCGCAGCCCAAGATGCGACCCTGCACGCCCTGCTCACGTCACCCACCACCTTCGTCAATCAGGAGCTCGCGGCTCACTATGGGCTCGCGGCTCCGCCCTCCGGGAAGTGGAGCGAGGTCGAGCTCCCGGCGGACCAACGAGCCGGCATACTGACACTGGGCGCGTTTCTCACCCGTCGGCCGTCGCCGCCGTCGCGCGCCACCCGCCTGGCGGAGATGCTGACCTGCTACCTCGTGCCGCCGCCGCCGATTGGCGTGTCGGTCTGGAACCAATGGCCCGAGCGCGCCGCCAAGGACATCGTGCTCGAAAAGTACGGTGACGACAGCCCCACGTGTTGGGGATGTCACCGGCCCTACATAGGGTTTGGAATCGCGCTTGCTCGGTATGATCGCTTGGGGCGCTACAGCGAGACTGTCAACGGCACGCCCATCGACACGAGTTATCGCTTTCTCCTGCCATCCCGACAGATCCCGGCGGCGCAAAGAGAAGCGGGCGCCGAGCCTGTCGAGATCGCGTTTTCGACCCCGCTAGACTTGGGCAGCCAGCTCAGCCAATCCGTCGGCGTCAAGGCTTGTCTCGTCACCCAACTGAACGAGCACCTGGCTGCGGCAGGGCTGAGCGATGACCAGCTCAGCTGCGTGTTGCGCGAGCTCGACGCAAAGGACGGCAGCTTCACCAGCCTGCTCGCCATTCTGGCGCCGCACTACCTCCCCAATCCGTAGCCGAGTCTTGATCCGTTGTCTTGGCGCCTCGCGAGCGCGGCTCTCGGGAGGGGGTTCGGGAGCGGGGGTGGGTACGGCCTCGGCAAGGGTTTCGGGCAAGCCAGAGGCTGGGCCGCGCTCGGTGACGGTGGTCGTGATGAGCGCGAAGAAGCAGTCGCTCATCAAAGTCTTCCACACCGCTGCCGCGTCCGACACCGCTGCCGTTTGCGAATTTGTGCATTCCCGAAGCCGCTGCCCCGGCCGAACCCCATCCCGCTGCCGATCACCCGCTTCCGAACCCGAACCCGGCCCGATCACCAATCAAGGCTGATCCGTAGCCGAGAGTCGGCGCTATGAAATGCAAAGGCGGGGACCCCACCAGTAACTCATCCAGGGCCGATCGGCGCAACCAGCACCGCAACCCCTTTGCCAAGCGCCGCGGCGCCCGCCGCCGCCCCTCCCTGAGCGCAGGCTGGCTACGTGGGCGGGAGCCCGAGCTGTTGCTGCAACAGCTCGAGGTACGCGTCCATCTCCCAATCCAGCTCCACGCTCGACAACGGCTCCCACCACAGCTCGCGGCGCGTCGACGTGCCGTTCGACGCCTTGTGCTCGACCAGCTCCCAACGTGGCTGCATCGGCCCCGGGTACGCTACGTGGAAGAAGTGCCGCAGGTGCGGCGCGCCCACGTCCACCTTCAAATCGTACTCGATGCTGCCAAGGTAGCTCTGCACCACGAGCTGCTCCAACCCCGTCTCTTCGCGCGCCTCACGCAGCGCCGCAGCCTCCAAAGCTTCCCCCGCTTCCACGCTGCCCCCCGGCACCTGCACGCCGGCATCACCCCGATCCGGCTGCCGAAACACCAACAAGCTCGTAGCGTGCGTGATGTAAACGAGCGCTTTGGCAACGTGCTTCCGGCGAGGCATGGTCCACCAAATACTCTAGCCCCTCGTTCCGGGCAGCCGTCTGGACCTGTATCGGAAGGGCCGCCGGGGCTATCAAACTTCAACCTGACGGTGGCCCGATTCGAAGTAGTTTGCTTACCGCGCCGCTGGGTTTGTCGGCCGCAACTTGCCTAGCTGATCCCGAGCCGCAGTTTCTGCTACGTTCCAGCCGAAATGGCCGCGCTGTTCGAGCCGAGGCGGGCGCTGGTTGCTGCCTCCATCATCGCGATTGCGTGCTCGACCTACGAGCCCGGCTTGCTGCAGCCTGCGTCAAGCGGGACGAGCGGGAACGCGGGCCAAAGCGGCAGCAGCGGCGGCACCGCTGGGGACGCGGCGGTGGCCGGAACGGCGGGCGACGCAGTTTCGGGCGGTACAGCCGGAACCGCGGCAGCCGGCGCGCCCGATGCTGGGCAGCCGGCGATGCCGGACACGCTGCCTTACGTCACCGGCATCATCGGTGCGCCGTCGATCAGCGTGGGCCTCACGTTCGAGGGCTCTCTCGACTGGGCACACTGGGGGTTGAAGCTCGTTACCGACCGCAACCAAAAATCCATCGCCGTGTCACAGCTGTTAGACTTCAAGCCGACGGGCTCCGCGGCCATGACGCGTTATCTCGACGGACCCACCACCTTCGCGTGGTCCGACGGAAAGCCGACCGCATCCGCAAGCACGAACGACGGGATCAGCTGGACAGGCGTGGGCGAGGGTTTTCAGCTCAAGGTTCCAGCTGGCAACGACGTGCGCAAGCTGCGGCTTTACGTCGGCATTTTCGGCGGTACGGCGGTGGTCAAGGGCGCGCTGTCGGATCCGCGAGCAAACTCGACGCTCGTCGATCGTGTCAGCAGCGACACCGCCGCTTGGGTGTTGCAAGTCGTGACCGTCGAGTATGGCTTCGCCGACCTGCCGAACACGACGCTCAGCGTGAGCGTTAGCATCGACAAAGGCTCAGCAGCCGGCGCAGCGGTCAGCCTGACCGCGCTGTCAATCGGTCCCAACTAGCCCGCGCCGCATCGCGATATCTGGGGCAATTCAGGCGAACGCGCTGTGACTACCTATCGCACCTTCACCGACCAACCTCCAGCCGGCCGCGATTGATTGAGAATTCGAGGCAGCGGGTCCCACTCACCTCAGCTACGTTGAGAGTTTCTTATCGAGGAGGATCTCATGCTGCGCGCTCTTTTAGTTGCAAGTCCGTTCGTGATTGTTGCGGTCGTGTCGTGCGGTGATTCATCGTCGTCGTTCAATGACGTCACGGCCGGCAGCGCCGGCATGAGCGGCGCCGCGACGGGCGGCAGCCAAACCCAAGGCGGAAGCAACGCGACGGCGGGTAACAACGGCAGTGGCGGCACTCGCGCCACCGCAGGCAACAACGCCACCGCAGGCAACAACGCCACCGCAGGCAACAACGCCACCGCAGGCAACAATGCCACCGCAGGTACCGGGAACCAGGGCACGGGCGGCGCAGGCGGAGCTCCAGCGGACATGGCGGGCGCGGGCCCTGGCAACGCCGGCGCGGGCGGCGCTCCCGGCGGCGCGCAGTGCCCCGACATCTTCGGCACGTACGCCATCAAGAGTCGCGACGGCACCTGCGGCACCCTGAACAAGAATGCTCCGCAAACGATTCAAGGCACCGACGTCGCCTGCTTTGCGCACTTCGTTTCCACGCCGCCGGACGGGGCGAAGGGCGTCAACGGCGGCGCAGCGCTCGACGCTGACGGCAATTTCACCGGCGCGATGCTGTTCATGGACGCGACCCCAAGGAACCCGTGCAGCGGTACCTGGAACGCGGCCAATGACCGGATGACGGTCAAGTGCGGCGGCCAGGGCGACCTGTGCACGGTCGTGCTCGAACGGCAGTAGCGGCTGAGCTTTCATCACATCTCAGCTGTTAAACACGCGAAAGCCTCGCCAGAAACCAGGCTTGGCGCGCGGGCTAGCTGAAAGATCAAGGTCAGCAGTAGCGGCACTCCGCCCGGTCGATCCACCAACTGGAGCGACTCGGCTTGGTTGACGCTGGCGGCGGCGCGGCGCTATTTCGGGTGTGGCGCCGCCGTTGAGCACCGTCCCACCAACCTCCGTCAGGCCTCGCCACGACACGCTGCGCTTTGGTGTCGGCGTGGTCGCGGTCGCGCTGCTCGCGGCCGGCTTCGCGATCGCGTTTCGGGCGGCGCTCGGGCTCGTCGTGCACCGCTGGGGTAACGGGGCGGATGTGGTGTCGGCGGCGCGCTCAGCGCCGATTTGGCTGCGGCTGGTGGCGCCGGCCGTTGGCGGCTTGCTCGCCGGGTTGCTCGGGATCTTGGTGGCGCGCGCGCCGGCCGGACAGGGCGTGGCCGACGTGATGGAAGCGGTCGTGCTCGGCCGCGTACGGCTGTCGATGCGGGTCACGCTGCTGAAGTCGCTGTCGTCTTGGCTGGCGATCGCGTCGGGCGGTTCGCTCGGGCGCGAGGGTCCGCTGATCCAGTTCGGCGGCGCGGCCGGTAAATGGCTGAGCGATCGGCTCCAGCTTTCGATGACGCGGACGCGCGTATTGATCGCGGCCGGCACCGCGGCGGGCTTTACGGCGGCGTACAACACGCCGTTGGCGGCGGTGCTGTTCGTGCTCGAAGTGGTGGTCGGTGTCGTGGCGCTCGACACCGTGGTGCCGGTTTTGATTGCGACCGTGGTCGCGACGGCGCTGACACGCGCCGTCGTGGGCGAAGGTCCAATCTACGGTCAGCGCGCGTTTCATCTGTCGTCGCCGGCCGAGCTGTTGGCGTTCGGGGGCTTGGGGTTATTCGCGGCGCTGGGTGCGCAGGCGTTCATGCGCCTGCTCTCGCTCGGCGAAGTGTTGTTTCGGCAACCGTGGCTGAAGCCGCCGTGGCGCTCCGCTGTGGGTGGGCTATTCGCGGGTGGGTTGGTGGCGGTGCTTCCGGAAGTGGCCGGCAATGGTTACGAGCCGCTCAATGCTCTGTTGAACGGCTCGTTCGCGGTGGGCTTCACGCTGTGGCTCTTGCTCGGCAAGTGCTTGGCCACCACGGCGTCGGTTTCGTCGGGCAGCCCGGGCGGTGTGTTCACGCCCACGCTGCTGCTCGGCGGCGGGCTCGGCTTCGTTTACGCGGCAGCGCTTTCACACCTCGGGCTCGGGCTCGGTCCGGCCGGCGGTTACGCGCTGGTCGGCATGGCCGCCGCCACCGCCGCGACCACCCACGCACCCATGATGGCCGCGGTGATGGTGTTCGAGCTATCCGGCGACTACGCGATCGCGTTGCCGCTAGTGCTGGCTACCGCTTTGGCGACGTTCGCTTCGCGCCAGCTGCGCAGCGACTCGATCTACACGGCCGAGCTACGCCAGCGCGGTGTCGCATGGCGACTGACGCTCGACGGGCGCGAGAACGAGTAAGCCGCGCAAGCGAAGCGAGACGGCATCAGCGCGCGGGCACGGTGGCGAACCAGGTTTGGCGTTTGTCGACGTCGATACCCTGAATGCGGATCGACGCACCGGGCCAAACCCGCTCGGGCACCAAATGTTGACCCAGCTCTTGACTCGGGACGCCGAGTTGGTCGAAACCCGCGTCGAGCAGCTCTTGGGTAATATCACGAACGCCTTGCGCGTCCCAAAGCAGCGTGTGATATCGATAGTTCGCGCGACCGGGATCAGGCGGCATCTCACTGAAGCCGAATGCCAACGAGCCATCGGCGCTGACGCCCCCGATCGCGGTGGAATGCGCGCCAGGTGCTCCGGCTAGGCGAGCCGCGCCGCCTGTGCGCGTCCAACGCATCGGAACGCCTTCGGACCCAGTGCCCATCCAAGCGGCGGATTTGTCTGGGCTTAGGCTGACAACGCTGCCCTGTTCCGAGATCCGGACGGAGCCGGCTGCGGTCCACCACGTCATGCCCGTCGCCGTGGCGTTTTCGGCCACGTGCTCTCCGGGGGTCCCGCTGCCAAGCACATCAGAACCGTCGGCGCTCATCCACTGAGGCTGAGGTGGCCCGTCGGGGACGAGGCTCATGGCTGCGTCGCCGACCTTCCAACGGAACATGACGGATGAGCCTGCCTTATCCCCACAAGAGCCGACAAGCACGCTGGCCTTGATTGCCCCGTACAGCGCGGTTGAGCAGTCGCTATAACCGGCTGGCTGCTTGATTTCCTCCGGCTGCAGGTTCGCCGCGGCGACGTTGAAGAGGTAGAGGTGCCTAGCTCCCGGCCCCAAATGCTGCGCGAGGACGAACGCGCCGTCGTCGCTGAAGGAGTAGTCCGCGAAAAAGGGTAGACGGACGAACTTGTCCACGGTTGCGTGCTCGCGCCACAGCAGCGGCGTGTACTCAAACGGTGCCTCCGTAGCGGCCACAGTCAGGAGCGCTGCCGTGCCATCGGGCGAAACGCTGGCGACGCGGAGCGGCCCTACTCGGTACATGGCCGGAAGCTCGAACGACTCGGCGCCGTTTTCCGGCGTCCAACGCACGAGCTGCTGAACGTCGCCGACGCCGGTTCCGAACACGATTCGGTCTTTGGAAGCGGTCAGCAAATCCCCACCCGCGGAAATCATCGGCAAGGCGAGCGCCCCTGCTGTCGGCGTCCACACAATCGCCGACGCCTCAAACTCATAACTTGCCGTTGCATCAACGTTGACACGCCACCAAGCGCTACCGATGAAGATCGACCCGTCGACATTGCCCTGAAGCCGGTCGACGCCTTGTTGATCGAACTTTGCCGGCGCGACTCCGGCCACGACCTGAAAACCGTAGGCGGGGTTCGTGATGCCCCCCGCCCCGTCGCCGCCCGCCCCGCCCGCGCCAGGTACACCCGCGCCGGCTGCGCCACCTAATACGGCAACGCCCGCCATCCCACCGCCGGTGACGGCCGGCGCCGCGTCGCCGACTCCGCCATCCGTCGGCGGCGTGGACTTGCCGCCTTGGATGTCGGGGTTGGGTTTGCCACCGGCGCTGGCGTCCGCCCCCAAGCTCTTGGTGCTCCCACACGCGAGCAGCGCGAGCGCCGCGGTCAACGCTCCGGATTTCCCCCAACGATAACGCTTCGACTGGTTCATTGCAGCTCCTCAGCGTTTACTTGGCGAGAGCGTGTTGGATTTATGGGAGTCGCGCATCTCAAAATCCTTATCGCTGGAGCAACGCGCGCAGACGCGGAGCGTGAGCTGAGCCCGGGTAGCGTTCGCCAAACGCGCGGGCGCGCGCCTGCGCTTCCTGCAGCCGATCCAAGCGCGTGAGCGCGTCGATCGCTAGGACTTCCCGTTCCTGCGCGAGCAGGCCCTCTGGAAACGCGCGGCCATGCAACGCACTGAGCGCGAGCGCGCGGCTCGGGTTGGTGCTCACGACTTGTTGCGCGCGACGCAGCAGAGAAAGCTCGCTCTCTTGCGGTTCGAGGACGACCGCAGCGTCCGCTGAAGTGGAGGGCGTGACCAGCCCGGTGTCGGTCACGCCGCGCTCAACAGTAAATGGATTCGGCTTGGCCGAGCCCGCGCTCGCAACCGCCACGGTCGGCTCCTGTTCGGCCACGAGTGGCGGGGCCGCCGCTACAGCGGGCGAGAGCGCCGGCACGACCTGCCGCGTTTCCGCGCTAGGCGAAGAAGACGGCGTGGGGCCATCGAGCCGCGCGACCGAATACGTCGCAAGACCCGACAACCCCACGCCGAGCGCCACCCCACCCAGTACCCAGACCGCCAAGGCGGAGAACGGTTTGGCCGCCGACGCCGCGACCAACGTAATGCCCGAAGCGCTGGGCGCGGCCACCAGCGTCGGAGCGGCCAACGGCACCCCCAACGTCGCTCCGAGTCGGCTCGCAAGCTCTTGCAGGTCGGCCTGATCGGGCTCGCCTGGTGCGGCGTGAAGCGCGCGCGTCAACTCACTCGGCAGCGATCGTGTTTCGAGCAGCCTACGCGGGGCACTAGTCACGGAGCCTCATTTCCGGCGAAGGCCGCCAGGACCAGGCGCCGCGCAGCGTGCAGCCGCGCGTACGCCGTTTGCAGGGGACACTCGAGGATCGACGCGACGTCGGTCATCGGTAGAGCTTCGAGCTCGTACAGCACGAACACCTCGCGCTTGGCGGAGTCCATCTCGTCGAGCAACCGCGAAAGCTTTTCCCGGGCGCGCCGGTCCTGAAGCTGGTTGTCTTGCTCGCCAGGCACGGCGACCTGCGCCAGCGCGGCCGCCGACACCTCGTTCCGATTCGGATGGCGGCGGCGGTAGTCGGACGCGACCCGCACACAGATGCCGTACACCCAGCTCTTCGGCGAGCCGCGGCTCGCGTCAAAGGCGTCGAGCCGCCGGTGCACCACCAAGAAAACCTCTTGGCTAGCGTCGGCGGCGTCCCGGCTTTGAACGCCGAGCCGCACCAAGGCGCGCCACGCAAAGCGGCTATATTGTTCGAAAATTCCATTGAACGTCGCGACCGGCGGGGGCTCCGGCACGGGCAGGGTGGCGGCGACTTGAGGCGGGCTCAACGCTACCCATTGGCGGCTCGTCGCCGCTTTTTTGAGCTGAGCGCCGAGATTTTTCATGGCTCGAACGCGACGCCGAGGGTCAAAAATGCGACGGCCGGTGCTGGCTTGAAGATGACGAACGGCTGGCCCCCTTGAGTAGCCTGGAAGGTGTCCCGCCAAAGCGGAAAGCCGAGGCTGCCGCGCAGCAGCACGCCCCACGGCTCGAGCGCCGTCCACGCTAGGTCGGCGTCAAGACTCGCGTTCAGCAGCCAACTTTGGGCGTAGTTGGTGCGAGCCGTGAACCCAAAGCCCGTGCCGACGATGCTGCCAACTTGCGCGCCCGCGCCGACCGAAAACGCCAGCGAGCCCTGCCGCCAGGGCGCCCACCACCCCGCCAAGCCAGCCGCCGCAGCCGTGAAATGCCCGCCCGCATCGGTCCGCAGCTCGGCCCGTTGGCGACCGAGGTAGAAGCCAAGCACGTCGACACCGAGCCGACGGGTAGCGGGCGAAAGTCGAACGCTGCCGAACGCTCCCCATGCCAGGTGCGGCAACTGTCCTACAGCGCCCACTGGGCCCAGCGCCACGCGCGCACGCCACGATCGAGAGACGGCCTGCGGTACCGGTCGGGGACACTCGGGCTGAGCTGGCGCGGCTGGTGGGCGGGGCGCCACCGCTGGCGGCGCTGCAACCGGAGGCGGCTCCGCGACTGGGAGCGAGGTTTCCGGCCGCTGCCCGGCTGTCGGATCGATCATCAGCGCGATCGCCAGCGCGGCTGCGTCGGTTGCTTCGGCGCAATCGCCCGTATCTTGCACGAGCTCGCGCACACCCATCGCTCTGTCGGCGTCGCTGGTCAGCGTGATCCGCACACGAAACCCTTGCGGCAAGACCGGCTCGATCGACGCATCGATGAACGCTTTGGCGGCCGACGGCGCGACGAGCGCCGCACCGCCCAGGTGCGCGTCGACCCTTCGCGCGACGTCACGCAGCGCGGGGCAGCTCTCCGCGCCGGCCAACCTGCTCCAGCTGAGCGAGGAAGCCTGCCGAGCGGGGGCGTCGACTGATTGGGCAAAGGCCACCCCGCTGCCGCCTAGCAAAGCCATCAAGGTGGCCCCCACCGCGCACCCGCGCCTCATATTCGAACGGCGTACCACGATTGTCCCCAACGAAAAAGCTTCGAGACACCAGCGGCGGCCCTTTGCCGCGCGCCCCTAGCTGCTCAACACCTGGAACATCACGTTCAGCGAGAGCGCGACGATCGTCGTGTTGAAGACGAAGGAGATCAGCGCGTGACCGAGCGTGGCGCGGCGGATGTCGGACGCCGTGCATTGCACGTCAGAAACCTGAAAGCACATGCCGAGCGTGAACGCGTAGTACGCAAAGTCCATGTCGCACGGTGCCTCGGTGCCGGGGAATGCCAGGCCGCCGTTGGTTTCACCCGTGTAGTACAAGTGGGCGTAGCGGAGCGTGTACGCGGTGTGCGTCACGATCCACGATAGCGCCACCGACACCAGCGCCAACACGACCCAAAAGTTGCCGCAGCTTTGGCCGCGCATCATCCGCAGCACCAGCGTCGCCGCGAACAAGCTAAACAAGCTCGACAGCACGGCGATCACGAACACCGCGCGGCGGCCCGGATCCTGATCACCGGCGCGCAACTCGGTCATGCGCGCGTCGGAACTGCGGAAGATGTGCCAGCACAGGCCGAGCAACGTGAGCGCCGTCGCGTCCCAGCCGACCATCGCGCGCAGCTGCCATGCGGGCGATCCGGGTATGAGCAGCACGGACACCAAACCGACCGCGACCGACAAGAAAAAGCGGCCGGTCGCCCGCTGGAGTGAAAGCGGGTGTCGAGTCTTGGCCGACCGATAACCAGCGCGAGACGCCGGCGGCGGCGGAACCGAAACAGAAGGCGGAGGAGGCATGAGGAGGCTGACGCAGAGGCAGAGGCAGAGGCGCAGGCGCAGCCGGAGCCGACACCGGGACTGACTAACGACGGCACTTGCGGGCGGTCATTCACTTCTACCACGAGCGGGATTACCCTGGCGGATCTGCTATTTCTGCCATGACAACTCCCAAGGCGAAGAACAAGCGTCCCAAGGCGATCGTCCTCACATCTCACCCTGGAGGCCACGGACCTAAGCCGGCTCCGATCGTGTGGGGGGCAAAGACGGCGCTCGAGCGCGGGCCGTTGATCGGCACGGTGACGAACAAGGCGCAGCGCAACGTGATCGGCACGCACGCGGGTTCATACTCGGTGTACCGCGCGGTCGCGGTCGCGGCCGGCGCTTTGGATCCGTTGCGCAAGCCGGACCTTACCAACACCGCACCGACGCACGTCATCGGTCCGTTCCCGCAGTGGTCCGATCCGAGCAAGATCGTCGCGCTCGATCCGTGGGGCGCGCTGGTCAGCGACGTGTTCAAGCCGTTTTTCGACCAGGGCTACGACATTCGCCCGACGATCGCGATCACGCGCGCGCACATTCAGATGCCGGAGTTGGCCGACGCAGTCGAAGCGGGGCGGCTCAAAGTCGACGGCAAGATCCTGAAAGCGGGCGGCGCGATCGTGGTCGTGAAAGCCGCGCTCGAACCGGTTTGGTACTTGCCCGGCGTGGCGGCGCGCTTCGGGTGCTCCGAGTCGGACCTCCGGCGCACGCTGTTCGAACACACCGCCGGCATGTTCCCGGAGCTGGTGACGCGCAACGACTTGGAGGTGTTTTTGCCGCCGATCGGCGGCGCGACCGTGTACATGTTCGGTGACATCACCAGCATTCCGGACGCGAAAAAGCCGCTGGCCGTGCGAGTTCACGACGAATGCAACGGCTCCGACGTGTTCGGCTCCGACATCTGCACGTGTCGGCCCTACCTGACGCACGGCATCGAAGAAGCCGTCAGGATGGCGCAGGCTGGCGGCAGCGGCGTCATCGTCTACAACCGCAAAGAAGGCCGCGCGTTGGGCGAGGTCACGAAATTCTTGGTGTACAACGCGCGCAAACGCCAAGAAGGCGGCGACCGCGCGGACCAATACTTCGCCCGCACTGAGTGCGTCGCGGGCGTGCAGGACATGCGCTTTCAAGAGCTGATGCCAGACGTGCTGCACTGGCTCGGCATCAGCAAGATCGATCGATTCGTGTCGATGAGCAACATGAAGCACGACGCCGTCGTGCGCGCCGGCATCCAAATCGTCGAGCGCGTGCCGCTCCCGGACGAGCTGATTCCGCTCGATGCGCGAGTGGAGATGGACGCGAAGATGGCCGCTGGCTACTTCACCGAAGGCGCCGTGCCGGACGGGAACGAGCTCGCGAAAGCCAAGGGTCGCGGCATCGATGGCTGAGGCTGGCGACCGAGCGGTCGAGACGCAGGCGCGCGCCGTCGCGGAGCACGACTTTTTGCAGACGACGTCCGCGATTCGGGCGCGCTGCAACACCGTGTTCGAAGCCGCGCGGCGTGGCACGCTCGCGCATTTTCGGCTAAATGAGGCGCGGTTATCGGCGGTGGCGGACCGCGTCATCAAGGTAACGCTCGAGAGTTATCCGGACGTGCGGGCGATTCCGTACCACGGTCGCTACCGCCACTTCGATGTCGGCGGGGTCGCGCGCTTGGAGCGCTTTCAGCGCAGCTTGGCAGACTTCGACGCCGACGATCGGCTGCGCGCCAGCTTCGAGCTGGTCGTCACCAGCGTCCTGCTCGACGCCGGCGCCGGCATGGCGTGGCGTTACCGCGAGCCTGACGGACGCAGCTTCTCGCGCTCCGAAGGCTTGGCCGTGGCGAGCTATCACTTGTTCATGAGCGGCGCGTTGGCGAGCGATCACAGCAGCTCGGCCGACGCCGCGGGTCTACTCGCGTTCGACGCCCTGCACCTGGCGAGCGCGTTTCAAGTCAGCGATTCGAATCCGCTGACCGGTGTCATGGGCCGCGCGGGCTTGCTGAAAAAGCTCGGCGAAGTCGTGCAAAACACGCCCGAATACTTCGACCCTGTGCGCCCGCGCTTGGGCGATCTGGGCGTGATGTTGAAGGGCTCCGCCAAAGCGGGGCGACTGCCAGCGACGGCCGTGCTCGACGCCGTGCTACGCGCACTCGGCCCGATTTGGCCAGGGCGCGAGAAGCTTGCGGGCCTTCCGCTCGGCGACGTTTGGCGGCATTCGCGGTTCGGGCTGGTGCCGTTTCACAAGCTGTCGCAGTGGCTCAGCTATTCCTTGCTCGAACCGCTCGAGGCGGCGGGTCTCGTCATCGACGACGTCGAAGAGCTGACCGGATTGCCCGAGTACCGCAATGGTGGCTTGTTTCTCGACGCGGGCGTGCTGGAGCTGGTGGAGCCGCGCGAGCGGGAGGTGACGCACGCGGTTTCGTCGGAGCTGGTGATCGAGTGGCGCGCCTTGACGGTGGTGCTGCTCGATCATCTGGCCGACGCGGTGCGCGCGAAACTCGGTCTAAGTCGCGCACAGCTGCCGCTGGCCCGCATTCTGGAAGGCGGCAGCTGGCGCGCTGGCCGTGTGATCGCCGGCGAGCTGCGCGAAGACGGCGGACCACCGCTCTGCATCGAGAGTGACGGAACGGTGTTTTGATGATCGATTCGAGCCTGCAGACGGAGATTTCATGAGCCAAAAAGTGACGGTCATCGACCACCCGATGGTGCAGCACAAGCTGACACTGCTCCGACAAAAGGACCGCAGCACCAACTCATTTCGCACGCTGTTGAGCGAGATCAGCATGCTGCTCGGCTACGAAGTGACGCGCGATTTGCCGCTCGTCTACCAAGAGATCGAGACGCCGCTCGCCACGATGCGCGCGCCGTTGATCGAGGGCAAGAAGGTCGTGCTGGTGAACATCCTGCGCGCCGGCACCGGCATGGTCGAAGGCATGCTGCGCATCTTGCCGGCCGCGCGCATCGGCCAAATCGGTCTGTATCGCGACCCGGAGACGCTCGGCGCCGTCGAGTACTACTTCAAGCTACCGGGAGAGATGGCCGACCGCGACGTGATCATCGTCGATCCGATGCTCGCGACCGGTAACAGCGCCGTCGCGGCCGTGGAGCGCGTGAAAACCTCCGGCCCGCGCTCGATTAAATTCGTGTGCCTACTGGCGGCGCCGGAAGGGCTCGCCAACCTGGCCGAATCGCACCCCGACGTTGCCGTCTTCACCGCCGCGATCGACGACCATCTCGACGAGCACGGCTACATCATCCCCGGCCTGGGCGACGCCGGCGACCGGCTTTTTGGCACGAAATAGCGGTTGACCGTAGGCCTAGTTTGCAGCCCAGCTGGGCAACCCTA
The DNA here is from genome assembly GCA_038230915.1 of Polyangiales bacterium. Classification (GTDB taxonomy): domain Bacteria; phylum Myxococcota_A; class Polyangia; order Polyangiales; family Polyangiaceae; genus PMG-095. Next base: position 33,874 of record JBBRMI010000067.1, read on the forward strand.
ACTCTGAAGATTCGTCACATCTGTTGCTGCCAAACTGCAGCCCTCTTGCAGAAACTGCCGTGGCGTCGCGGGGCCACGTTGTGCGATCGAGATTTTTTCACAAGGAGATCGGGAGATCGAGAGGGCGAGAATTTTGGCCTCCTTACGCGAATCTGTGGGCGTGCCAGTGCGGCTCGGGTAGCGCGCCGAGGCGATGGAACAAGGCGATCTCTGCGTGGTCGTAGCTTCTGAATCCGTAGGCCAACTTGGTCGTGACGCGGGCTTTGTTGTTGAA
>JBBRMI010000068.1:0-33818 GCA_038230915.1 Polyangiales bacterium
CCCATCGGCACAGCGCCGAGAGCGAAGAGGTGGCCGCTCTCGCCGGGAGCTGGCGCGGTCCCGTCCGCCTTTGCCGGCTCCCGAGTGACCAAAAAACCATCCCTGATGGTTTTTTGGTCACATCTCCTGTGAAAAAATCTGGGCGCCAAGCGAGACCTGAGGTCGCCACGACAGCCTCTGCGAGGTGAGCCGCGATGCGGCAGCCCAATTGAGGGCCGAATTGAGGCGACAGATGTGATGAATCCTCAGTCCCGGCTGGCTTCGTTGCTCCTCAGTTACATACCTGCAGTATGCGCCTTCGTCGCGCCTCGCCATCCGGGCGCCTCGGCCGCGATCATCGACTGGCTTAGCCATTCGCGCGCCCTTAGGCTTCGCAGACGGTCGAGATCGCGACGCAGTCACCGTCGACCTCGAGCTTGAGCGACAGCGCGCTCTCGTGAGCGACGCGCACGATGCCGAGCATTGGCGGCGGCTGGCTGCCGCCGGCGAAGCGATTCATCTCGCCCATGAAAGCGGCGTTTGGGTCGTCTTGGACGCGCGCGATGTGAGCCTGCAGCTGCGCCACGCGCGCCGGTTCCGCGCGGTTCACGAGGCTAAGCGTGGCGCCGCGTGGCGTGCGCGCGATCTCGAGCCGCACCTCACCGGCGTCGGTGCCGTAGCGGAGCGCGTTCGCCAACAGCTCGTAGATGGCGACATTGAGCCGCTGAGCCACGCGCGGCTCCAGGCAGGTGGTGGCGTACGCCGAAAGATACGCATAAGTCGGCTCGAGCAGCGCGGGATCGGCCGGTGAGCCAATCGAGATCAGCGGACGCACCCCCGACTGAGCGCCAGCCTCCGGCGGCGCCGAGACGCTGCGCTGGGCGCGCGCCTGAACGCCGCTTGCCCGCCGGCTCGGGTCGCTTTCGACCTGAGCGTCCAAAGAGTCGTCACTGCTTGTGTCGCGTGCCCTGTTCTTCAAGCGCATCCCCGGCGGTTACGCGGGCACCGGTGGGCGCCCGCTCAGCCTCACGAATCCCGAACGGCCACTTCAGCCTAGTCTTGAGGGGCCCCCCGCTCAAGCGCGCACAAAACTACTAGCCGCGACGCACGCCGGTTTCGCGGACTTTTTGCTCCAAATCGCGAAAGCGCTGCGCCAATGCCCGCACCAAAGCGCCGGTCCAGCCGTCAGCCCCAAGGCCCGCGCTGAGCGTGCGCTGATCCAAAACCAACACTGTCACGTTGTCTTCCGCTTCGATCGTGGCGGCGCGCGGCTCCTCGAGCAGCAGCGCCATCTCGCCGAAAACGTCACCGGCGGTCATCGTGCCGAGCGGCTCTTGCTGGCTGCCCACGCGCCGCGAGATTTTGCAGCGCCCGCTCACGATCATGTACGCGGCGTCACCTACATCACCCTCACGGATGATAACGCTGCCTGGCGGAAACACCCGCCGCGGTAGGTGCAAACCGCCACGCAGGAAATTCCTTACATCGGCCTGCAACTCGACCACGGACTGGTAGCGATCTGCTGGCTTCGGTGCGACCGCTCGCTCGACGATCGAACGAATCCGCTTCGAGACGCCGATACCCATGCAAGCGACGTCGATCGGCACGACTTGGCCGGCCTCGGCTCGCTTGAGCACCGTGTCGACGTCGCGCGCGTCACCGTAAGGCAGCTTGCCGCTGACAATCTCGTACAAAATCGCGCCCAGGCCGAAGACGTCGCTACGCTCGTCCATCTCGTGCGGGTTGCCGCGCGCTTGTTCGGGCGCCATGTGCGTCGGCGTTCCGACCGGGCCCGGCGCCTCCATCTGCGCACGTGAGCCGGACGCGGGCTTGGTTCGCGTCAGACGCGCCAAGCCCCAGTCCATCAAGTAGGTCTGACCGAAGTCGGCGACCATCACGTTCTCAGGCTTCAAGTCGCGATGAATGACACCGCGATGGTGCGCGTACGCAACGGCGTCGCATACCTTCAAAAACACCTCGAGCCCATCTTCGAGCCGCGCGGTGCTGCCGGGCGAGCGAAACGGATCGCGCAGCCAATCGTCGAAGTTGAGGCCTTGCACCAGCTTCATCGTGAAGTACGGTACGCCGACGTCGGAGACGTTCAGCTCGTGCACGGGCACGATGTTGGGGTGCTCGAGTTGCCCCGTCATCTGCGCTTCGGCAATGAAGCCGTCCTTGTACATCGGGACTTTAGCTAGCTCGCGATCGAGCCGCTTCAGCGCCACGTGGCGGAGCAGGTTGCGGTCAGTCGCGGGATGAATCCGGCCCATGCCGCCGCGACCAATCTCGCGGAATAGCCGCAAGTGCTCGGGGATTGGGATGGCTTCGCGCTCGATCTCACCCGGACTGACGCCGTGCTCCCCTCCGACCGGAATGCCCTCGATGACGTAGACGGGCTCGGCGGCGTCTTTGCTGTCGTTGTTGTCGCTCACGCGTTTACTCCCATGGCGGCGCTTCCGAAGCTAACATGTCGGGCCGTGCGTGGGCTGCTCGCTTGGGCCTCGAACTGGCTGGGGGGGGTCAGGAACAGACCCTAATCCCCGGCCCGCGGTCTGCGGCCCCTGCCCCCTTCAAAAACCGACGTCGACCATCGTGCGAACCCACACCTTGCCATCAGGGTCCTCGGCCTTGGCAGCTTCGCCCAAATGGTCGAGCCGCGCATAAACGCCGGCAGACCACCAGGCTTCCCCCGACTGCAGCAGAAACGTCGGTCCCAAGTAGTGGTGTGCCGCGCGTTCCCGCCTTCGTCTGACCATTCGTCTCATTTTTCAGCCGCCCACCCGCCAAGCCTGGCTGCTGGAAAGGCTTTCGCGAGCACCGAAGCGGAGTCTTCGACCGCAACCAACCGCGTCGCGCCCGAACACCGCGGCTGCGGTTTGGGCGCGGCCTTGGTGCGGCTACTTCTCGACCATCCGGCCGTGCGCGGCGCTGGCCTGGTGCGGCTCGCGACCGCGGATGCTCAGCCGTTCTACGAGCGCCTCGGCTTCCAGCCGGAGGAGCAGATCCAGTTTCCCCTCCCAATGGCGCGCCTGCTCTTGCGGCGAGCCGTCACGCCAGAGGACGTAGTCGTCGGCGCTCATGGCAGTCCACAACCCGCGCTCGGCGGCACATAGCCAAAGCTGATGAAGTTGATCGGGTGGCTGCCGATGAAAGCCGCAGCCGGCAGCACGTCCCAATGCACGCCGTCGGTCGACCGGAAAAAATGCTGCTTTTCGTACCAGGCCTGCCAGCCGTCGTTAGCCGCCACCAGCGTGCCCTGGGGGCTGCGAGCGAGCGGGCCGATCGCGATGTTGGCGGGCACGATGTCCTGATTGGTCCAAGTTTGGCCGTTCGAGCTCCTGTAGAGCTTGGCGCCGGAATAGACCCAAAACTCCGTCCCTGTCCAGATCGGCGGGCTCGTGAAGCGGTCGCTGATGGCCGCGTAGGTCCAGGCGTTGCCGTCGGTCGAACGGCAAACGCCGCCCTGCGCGCCGACCACCAGCATCACCGAGTCAGAGCCGGCGATGCCGCGCAGCTCTTGACCGCACAAGTCCGGGCGGTCACTGGCCGGCATCCAAGTCTTGCCGTCGTGGCTAAACGAGATGGCGCGCTGGGCGCCTGACTCACCGGTGACCAGGAACGTGCCGCCAGCCGTCGGTACGAACTCGATGCCGCGGTAGTTGAAGTCGAAGCTCAGCTTGCCGCCCGTGTCCCACGTCTTGCCGTCGCTCGAGACGCGCGTCGGATTGCCGCAAGCGACGAACAGCGAGTTGCCGTAAGCAACGTCGGCAAAGTTCGGCGTTTCGGTCATCACATCGCTCCAACCTTTGCCGTCGGTCGAGCGTTGAAGCTTGCCGGGGTGCCCCCAGCCCCAAGTCGCCACGAAGCTGCCCGCGCCAAATGCCAGCCCACGTCCGGCGTTCGCCGAGTGATCGCAATCGTGGTCCGCGTCGACGAAGCACCGAAACTGATCGTCGGCCGACGTGTTGTAGGGAAACGTCTGACCATCGTCGCAAGACCGCGTGATCCGCCCCTCGTGCCCCTGCGCCACGAACACCCCAACCAGCCCCACACCCCCTGCGCCAGCACCGCTCATTCCCATTCCCCCGGCACCGCCCATTCCCCCAGCACCGCTCATTCCCGCCCCGGCAACGCCCAGCGCCGTCACCCCACCGGCCCTATTCGCCGCACCGCCGTCAATTGTCGCCGCGCCACCGCTGGCGCTGCCCGCAGCCGCGCCATCCGCCGCCGGCTCACCGCCACAACCCCCGAGGATGATCCCAAGCCCGAACGCCACGAACAATCGGCCGGAAACGGGGACCACGTCGACATGTACCGCCACCCCCTCGACTCAGTTCACCCATTTCGAAGTGATGTGTCCCCGGGTGCGCTGGCACCGAAGTCGCGATTCGAGCAGCGAGAGAACAGGAACGCGGGAAGATTCTGGTTGTCCGAGCAAGCACTTGAGGCCCATCGACTGACTTCGCCATTCCCAGGCCCTTAGCTGCCGACCGTGCCGGGCTCTTTCAGCCAGCGCAACGCCTCCGGCAGGTACTCGGCGAAGCTCGGCGTGAAGGCATGCCCGACCGGCCCGAGCCCGAGGAAGCGCGTCGTGAGCCCAGCGCGCGTCAGGCGCTCGGTCTCGCGACGCATGTGCTCGTGCATCATGTCCCACGAGCCCGCGCTCATCAGCAGCCGCTCCACGCCGTTTTGCCGCAGCAGCTTCTGACTCGGCAGAATCTTGGCACCGATCAACATCACGCGGGGGTAGTTGCCGGTGCCATGTTGCGCGAGATCGAGCGCGCGAAATGCGCCCAACGAGTAGCCGATCAACGTGCGCCCGTGTGTCTCATCGACTTCACCGAGCGCCGCTTCCGCACGCTGTACCGCGTGCTCGATCTGCTGTTCGAAGCCGGTTTGCGGCCACGTCCAGCCACCGCCATCGCAGCGGCGGCTGGCGCGCGGACAGATCAAGTGCTCGTCGGCCGTCACCTGGCTCGCGAAGTAACGACATGCGTTGGCAGGCTCGCCGCACATGCCATGCAACAGTACCGTCACCCGATGCACGCCCGGCGTTTGCGCGGGATAGACCACGACACCCGACTCGGTCGTAGTCTCGCTGAGCACGAACGGCGTCGCCGCCGCCTCGGCCGGCTTCGAAATCAGATGCGCCAGTGCGAACGCCAACCGCAAATACACTTTCGCCTTCGCGCCTCGACGGCGCGTAAACCCATGCCCCATGACGAGCCCTTCTTCGGCCGAGCCGAGATTGATGAAGCGCTACGCCCAGAGCACCGATAACCCTTTTGGGTTACTTAAGCTCACGGCGTAGCTTCACCAAGATCATCGCCGGAGGCGTGCCTAGTGTGACAGCGCGCCGAAGCTACTTTTGACTTTTGGCGGGCAGCTGCGGGAGGCTAGCTGAGTCGAGCAGCGTCTCGGTGTTCTTGGCCTTCGCGGGCGCAGCGGGCTTGGGAGCGGTCGCATCGGCATTGGAGCGCGGGATCGTCGGTGTCGACTTGCTCTGCACCGGCAACGGTTCGCTGTCGGTGGTGAACGAATCATCGAGCAGCTGCTTTTGCGGTTTGCCGGGCAAGATCGGCGCCGGGAGATTGCGACCATTTTCCGTCGAAAGCGGGCGCACGCGCGTGCCCTTCAAGGGCGGATGCTGCGGCACGGAGCTGGGCGACGGAGCCGCACTCGGCAGCGGCGAAAGCGAGCTCGGAATCGGAGCTGCGCTCCCGGCGGGCCGGCTCGGCGAAAGCGAGCGCGGCGCCGACGGCATCGGCCGCACCGGCTCACGCTTCACGAAATCATCCGGGTTGCGCCCACGCGCAAACCACCACACCGCGCCCAAACCACCGAGCAGCACTACAACGCCGATCAGCAGCAACTCGGCCGCCCAGCGCTCGCGCAAGAATTTGCGCAGGCGCGAGACGCGTTTGCGCACGCGCGTGGCCGGCAACTGCGCGTCACGCGCGATGTGTTCCAGCTTCTCGCCGTCGCCCTCGCGCAGCATCCACTCCAGCGTGCTCTGCGACTCGGAATCGGGCAGCTCGCCCTCGGCCCAGCGCAAGATGTCGCGCGCTGAAAGCGGCGGCTCGGGCGCCAAGACTTCGTCGTCACCGAGGCCCTGGGCGTGACGCTTCTGTCGCCGAAAATGGTCGGACACCTTATTGCGGGCGACCCCGAACACGAAGCGCCGAAATTCTTCCGGCTCTTCCGGCACCCCGCCCGCAGACAGCACATCAGCCAACGTTGCCTGGACGACGTCCTCGGCTTCGTCCCCGCGCACGCGACGACGCACGGCGGCCTCCACCTCGCGTCGCAATACCGGATCCGCAACCCTCGTTTTCATTACCGTCGCAACCGCGGACATTACCATGGGGCTTTTGTCCATCGCGCGAGGGACGAAAACTGTGACGGCGCCGCTGTCGAATGCTTGGGCGAAAGCTTGGCTATTTGCGAAAATGCTTGGCGAACGGATTATTGCGGAAGGTTTCGGCTTCCTTAGACGTAGAAGCCGGCTTGGTATTCTGAGGCTTCCCGCTCTGACGACCCCCGGTATCCCCCCGCTCCCTTTGCTGACTAACCCCTAGCCCCTCACTCCTCGCCCGTTCAACCCCGGATTTACGCGTTAAGGCGATCCGCTTCCGCACCAGGTCGACCTCCAGAACGCGCACGCTGACCTTGTCCCCGACCTTCACGACCTCACTCGGATCTTTGACGAAGCGATCGGCGAGCTGCGACACGTGCACCAGGCCGTCTTGGTGCACGCCCACGTCGACGAAGGCGCCGAACGCCGTCACGTTGGTGACCACGCCTTCGAGCGCCATGCCCGGCTGAAGATCCTCCATCGTGCGCACGTCGTCACGGAACTTCGGCGGCTGAAATTCCTCGCGCGGATCACGCCCCGGCCGTAAAAGCTCGGCGAAGATATCGTCGAGCGTGAAGCTGCCGACGTCACCGGCTTGATAGCGAGCGCGGTCGATGCGGCGCAACAGCTCGACATTGCCGACCAGCGAGACCACCGGCACGCCCAGATCGGTAGCGATGCGCTCGACCAGCTCGTAGCGCTCGGGGTGCACCGCGCTGGCATCGAGCGGATGTTCACCGCCGCGCACACGGACGAAGCCGGCCGCCTGCTCGTAGGTCTTCGGTCCCATGCCCGGCACCTCGAGTAACGCGCGACGGCTCTTGAACGCGCCCTTCTCGTTACGGTACGCGACGATGCGCTTGGCGACGCTGGCACCGAGCCCAGCCACGCGCGACAGCAACGAGGCGCTGGCCGTGTTCAGCTCCACCCCGACGCCGTTCACGCAGCTCTCCACCACCTCATCCAGCTTCTTGGCGAGGAAGGCTTGGAACACGTCGTGCTGGTACTGACCGACACCGATGCTCTTCGGATCCAACTTGACCAGCTCGGCCAAGGGATCTTGCAGGCGTCGCGCGATGCTAACCGCCCCGCGGATCGTCAAATCGAGGTCCGGAAACTCCTCGCGCGCGATATCGCTCGCCGAATAGATGCTGGCGCCGGCTTCGCTGACGCTGACCACGCAAGGCTCGCCGTCTTTCGCGCCGATTTCGCGCAGCACGTCGCGCGCGAACGCCTCGGTTTCACGCCCATGCGTGCCGTTGCCGACCGCGATCGCGACCACCGGATGCCGCGCCAGCATGCCTTTCAAGGTCTGCTTGGCGCGCTCGACCGACGCGTCACCCTGCACCAGATACACGGTTTCGTGCTCCAACAGCTTGCCGGTGCCGTCGACGACCACACATTTGCAGCCGGTGCGCTGACCCGGATCGATACCGAGCACGTAGCGAGTGCCAAGCGGCGCCGCCAACAATAGCTCGCGCAGGTTCTTCGCGAACACGTCGATCGCGGCTTTGTCAGACGCGAGCTTGAGCTCGACGCGCACGTCGACCTCGACCGAATGCACGAGCAGCCGCGCTACTGCGTCTTTGACGGCTAGCGCCATCTGCCCCGCCCATGGCGACGCCGCGCGCACGCGCCGCTTGGTGACGCGCTCGGTCAGCGCCTCCTTGTCGATGCCGAGCGCGGCGCGCAGCACGCCCTCGGTTTCGCCACGGCGAATCGCCAGGTAGCGGTGCGACGGAATTTGCGCGAGCGGCTCGGCGAAATTGGCGTAGGCATCGAATTTGGTGACCTTGTCTTGGTGCTCGCCGACCTTCGACACCTCGATTTGGCCTTCCTTGAAATACGTCTCGCGCGCGTGACGCCTGACCTCGGCGTCTTCCGCGATGCGCTCGGCTACGATGTCGCGCGCGCCGGCCAGCGCCGCGGCGACGTCCGGCACTTCTTTCTCGACGCTCACGAAGCCGCTCGCGGACGTCTCCGGCACTTGCCCGTCGGCTTGCGCCCAGAGCAATTCGGCCAGCGGCTCGAGGCCACGCTCCTTGGCAATAATGGCCCGGGTGCGGCGTTTTGGCTTATAAGGCAGATACAGATCCTCGAGCTCCGCCTTGGTCCCGGCCGCCTTCAGCTTGCCTTCGAGCACGGCGGTCAGCTTGCCCTGGCTGCGGATTTCCGAGAGCACGGTGGCGCGCCGCGCCTCGAGCTCGAGCAAATACGTTCGGCGTTCGTCGATGTTGCGAATCGCCACCTCGTCGAGGCCCCCCGTGGCTTCCTTGCGGTAGCGCGCGATGAACGGCACGGTCGACCCCTCGGCCAACAACGCGACCACGGCGCGCACGCCGCTTGCAGGGAGGCCTAGTTCCTTGCAGACGTCAGGCACAGGGTCGAACTCGGCAGCCTTCGGTGGTGGATCCGTGACGTTCGTCATCGCTGGGCGCTGCCATAGCCGTGCCGCGAAACGAAATCTACACGTCGCCGGGGCTGGGTTAGGGTCCGCGACGTGACCGAGCCCAAGCCCGATAGCTCCGAACCGACCTGGTTGGCACGCGCGCTTAAGCCAATCACCGAGGTGCATCCGGGCGAGGCCGTGACTGCGCTTTTGATGACGGCGAACGTCTTCTTCCTGCTCACGGCCTACTACGTGCTGAAGCCGCTGCGCGAAGACCTGATCCTGGCGATGCCTTCAGGCGCCGAATACAAGGCATACATGAGCGGCTTCATCGCCCTCTTCCTATTCGGACTCGTTCCGGCTTACGGCGTACTGGTCGATCGTCTGCCGCGCATCAAGCTCGTGATTGGCGTGTCGCTGGCGTTCGCGCTGCAGCTGTTGCTCTTCCGTGCGGCGATCGCCGTGCCCAGCTGGCATGACAAGCTCGGGCTCATATTTTTCCTGTGGGTCGGCATCTTCAACGTGATGGTGGTGGCGCAGTTCTGGGGCTACGCCAACGACCTCTACGATAAGGAGCAAGGCGACCGGCTATTTCCGATGGTGGCGATCGGCGCCTCGGTCGGCGCGGCGGTTGGCAGCAAGCTCGCCAAGTTCTTGATCAAGGGGTTGGGCGAGCCGTCGATGTTGCTGGTCGCGGCCGGCCTGCTGGTGCTCTGCTCCGGATTGTTTTGGCTGGTCGAACGGCGCGAAGGCACGCCGCCTACCGCCCAGGAGCCAGCCGCCGGCGCTGAGGCCGACGCCCACGCAAAGGGCCGTCGCGGCGGCTTTGGGCTCGTGATGAGCCACCGCTATTTGCTGCTATTGGCGCTATTTTCGCTGGTTTACAACTGGGTGAACACCAACGGCGAATACATGCTCAGCAAGCTAATCACCGACAACGTCGAGTCGTTGATCCAGCACGGACAGCTGGCCGCATCAGACAAAGGCCACGCCATCGGCGGCGCCTATGCTGACTTCTATTTCTACGTGAACGTGGCCGGTGTCCTCTTGCAGACCTTCGTCGTGTCGCGCCTGGTCCGGTGGTTCAAGCTACCAGCCGCCTTCTTGTTCTTGCCGGTATTGGCGCTCGGCAACGCCTTCGTGTTCGCCTTCGTACCGATCGTGTCGTTGGCCAAGGCCGGCAAGACTGCCGAGAACGCCACCGACTATTCGCTCAACAACACGCTGCGACAGATGCTGTGGCTCGTGACCTCACCGGACATGAAATACAAAGCTAAGCAGGTCGTGGACACGTTCTGCGTGCGCATCGGCGACGTATGCTCGGCGCTCTCGGTCTACCTGGCCGTCGACGTACTCCAGTTTTCGGTGCCTCGCTTCGCGTGGATCAGCATCGTGCTAGCCGTCGTGTGGCTGTTCTTGGCGATATCGATCGGGCGGCTCTATCACGGCTTGGAAGAGCGGAAGGAAAAGCTCGGCGCATGAACCGCCGCATCGTCAGCCTGTGTACGCTGCTCGCTTGCGCGTTCGGTTCGGCTGCTGCGCGCGCCGAAGAGCCCAAAAAGCGAGCTGTTCCGGACTACGACGGCCGCGGCGGCGAGCCGCTGAGTCCCGGCCAGAAGGCGCTTTGGATACCGCGCGTCGTCCTCTCGCCGCTGTACTTCGTGAGTGAGTTCATGATCCGACGCCCGCTCGGTTTCACGATCAGAGCGGCGGAGAAGGCCAACCTTCCGAAAGAGCTGTACGACTTCTTCGCTTTCGGCCCTGATCACAAAGCCGGCGTCATACCCATCGCCTTTATCGACTTTGGATTCCTGCCCAGCGTGGGCCTGTACGCGTTTTGGGAGGACGCCGGCTTCAAGGGCCATCAGTTAGCGCTGCACGGCTCCACGTGGGGCGCGGATTGGCTCTCGGGCACTGCCACCGAGCGCTTCCAGTTCGCTCCCGAAGGGCTCGACCTCACTTTGACTGCCACCGCGACGCATCGCCCCGACTACGCGTTTTACGGCATCGGCCCGGATACGCGCGAGTCGGCTCTGGTGCGCTACCAGGCCGACACCGTCGACGCGCACGCCGAATCGCGACTGACGTTTGCTGGCGGCAGCTTGATCGAAACGTCGGCCGGCTACCGCGGAGCATCGTTCGGGCACAGTAACTTCACCCCCGGCGCTTCGCTCGATGACCGAGCGGCGCAAGGCAAGCTGGCAGAGCCCGCAGGCTTCCACGACGGCTATCACGCGCCGTTCGCTCACAGCCGCCTCGTGCTCGATTCACGCGGAAAGGCCGCGTCGGCAACCGGCGGTCGCATCGAGCTGATGGCCGAGCAAGGCGTCGATCTCAAGAACGCGCCCACCTCGGGTTGGCTCCGCTACGGCGGCACGATCGGCGGCTTCGTCGACTTGGGCGACAGCGGTCGCATCGTCAGCCTCTCGCTGTCCGGGCTCCTGGCGGATCCGCTCGGCAAACGTCCGGTGCCGTTCACCGAGCTGGTCACGCTCGGCGGGCCCGGGATGATGCCCGGGTTCCGCGCTGGAAGGCTGGTAGATCGCAGTGCCGCGGTCGCGACGCTTCGCTACTCTTGGCCGATCTGGATTTGGCTCGATGGCTCACTGCAGGTCGCCACCGGCAACGTGTTTGGCGCACGCTTCGACGGCTTCCGAGCGGAGCGCAGCCGACTCTCGACCGCGATCGGCATCGAAGGCAGGGGCTCGCGTGACAGCGTCTTTCAGGCATTGGTCGGCTTCGGTACTGAAACCTTCGAGAGCGGCGCGAAGCTCGATTCGCTGCGCGTCGCCGTAGGAGCTCGCAGTGGCTTTTGACCTTGGCAAAACCCTAGCGGCGTTGGCGCTCTTTGGCTGCGCGGCGCCAGCTCACTTTCCGCTCGCAGCACCGTTGACGCGCGACGACGACGAGCGCCCCTTCGCGAAAGCGCCGGAGGAGTACTACTCCCCCTTCGCATGGGACGGCGCCAACTACATGGTTTTCCACCCGGTCGCGCGCCTGTTCGCGGTCGATCCGGCCGCGGCGGCGACGAACGTCAATGCCTTGGACGAAGTGCCGAATTCGAGCTGGTTCGAGAACCGCTTGGGCATCCACCAGATGACGGCCGACGAGGTCGCGCGCGGCTCGTGCAGCGACAAGGTGCTCGATCCGAACGCGCCGGACGGCAGCTGGACGATCGACAAGGGCAAAGACAACGGAGCCAACCCGGGGTTTCGCGTCAACATCAAAGGCTTGGGCAAGTTCATGCTCAAGACCGATCCCGTGACCGAGCCGGATCGCGCGACTGGCGCCACCGCGATCGCCTCTCGCATTTACCACGCGGTCGGGTACTACGCGCCGTGTGACTCGGTGCTTTATTTCCGCCCGGCGCTGCTCAAACTGAAGCCCGGGCTCACCGTCACGGACAATTCAGGCGTCACCAAACCTTTCGACCAGGCTGCGCTCGATCACGTCCTGACGCAGGCGTCGCATCGCAACGGTCTCATCCGCATGGTCGCCTCGGCCTGGCTACCCGGCAAAACCATCGGCCCGTACCGCTACGAGGGCACGCGCGACGATGACCCGAACGACGTCATCCCTCACGAAGACCGGCGCGAGGTTCGCGGCGCGCGCCTGGTCGCCGCTTGGCTCAACCATTTCGATTCGCGCGAACAGAACACGATGGATGTGTTCCTGCCGGTCGACAAGGACAAGAAAGACGGCCCGGGCTACGTTCGCCACTACATCATCGACCTGGGCGACTGCTTCGGCAGTCGGTGGGCCAACGACGGCATCTCGCGTCGGCTCGGCCATTCCTATGTGCTCGACGCCGGTCACATCGCCGAAGACTTCGTCACGCTCGGGGTGCTGCGTAGGCCGTGGGAGCGCGCCAAGCTGACCGGCGGAATATTTGGCTATTTTAGCGCGCGCGATTTCGAGCCCGACGCGTGGCGGGGCGAGTACCCCAACCCGGCTTTCATGCGCATGCGCGAGCAGGACGGCGCTTGGATGGCGCGTATCCTGGCGGGGTTCAACGACGACTTGGTGACCGCGGCCGTCAAGGTTGGGCAGTACGACACGAGCAGCGAACGGTACCTGACGGAGACGTTGATCGCGCGGCGTCGCGCGATCTTGCACCGCTACTTGGGCAAGGTTTCGCCGATCGCGCGGCTACAAGCCAATCCCGCCGGTGTATGTGCCGTGGATCTGGCACGCCAAAGCGGCACCGTGCCGAACGAAGGCATGGCGTTCCGCGCCTACCTGTATCGCGGAGCGGCGCTCAAACCCGCACCTGAGCCCAGCTTTCGCCACGTTCCGGCGCCGCAAGTCTGCGTCGATATCGCGCACGCTGATTTTCCGCCCGGGCTGCCACCCAACGCGCCCGAGCGCTACGTGGTCGTCGACATCACCAACGGCTACGCGCCGGGCCCGCTGCGCGTGCACCTGTACGACCTGGGTGAAGGCGTCGGCTACCGACTAGCCGGCGTCGAACGGCCGGAGGCGCTCACCCCTCCGCAGTGACACGCCCGGGCGGAACGATCCGCGCCGACTCGTCCAGCTCCAGTAACGGCTCCAGCTCGGTGACCAGGTATTTCAAGGTGCCGCGCGTGAGCCGCCCATGCTCTTCGGCTTGATCGTAGAAGTCTTGGTCGGCGATGCGCAGCACGCTCACGTCGGTAGTGGCGCGGGCGGCGTAGCCGGGAAGCGCGCGACAAAACGCCGCCGCCCCGCCGATCAAATCGCCGCGTCGGTGCAAGACCCGAAACCCGCCCGGCGCCGTCAGCTCGACCGAGCCGCGCACTAGCACATGCAGGCTGTCGTCGTGCGCGCCGAGCTCGAACAAGGATTCGCCTTGCTTGAAGTCGAGTTGCTCGGCCACCGTCGCCAAGCTCACGATCGCCTGCATGCCCGCCGAGCCGAGGAAGCTCGCGCGGCGCAGCGCCAAGATCTTATCGTAAGTTTCGAGCCGGGCGACGCCAGCCGCCGGCGGCGGATCGCTGTGCCGTTCCAAACGCGGCGCCAGCTTCCGCCAGCGGCCGTGAAGCTGAGTCGCGAAATTTCGGATCGCGGCCCGGGCAATCTGCCCGTTGTCTTCGATCATGTCGAACCAGTCGCTCATCCGCAGCGACAGGAAACGGCTCGGCTCGAGCGCACGACAGTTGCGCGTGCGCGGGCGCTCCAAAATCGCGTCGATCACCCCCACCACCGCCACCGGCTCGAACTCCCAGGCGCGCTCGCCTTCGCGCTCCATCGCCACCCGACCTTCGGTCAGGAACAAGAAGCGCTCCGGCGGATCTCCGAGGTCGAACACCAACTCACCGGACCGGGCTTCCAGGTCATCGAGCAGGTCCGTGAAGCGTAGGTGCGCGGCCACCGGCATGCTCGGAAACATCGAGCGCACCAAGATTTCGCGCTTCAGGCGCGCGTTGTCCGCGACCGTCATACCAACCGCTCCGAAAGCACCGCGAGCGGCACTGCTGCCGGCGGCGCCAGCGAACCCAGGGTGGCGAGCGCGCGGCTCGAGAGCGAGCGCATGCTTTCATCGGTATCGCGCGCCAACGCCGTGAGCGCCGTGCGGGCATCGGGAAAGGCGCCGACACGTTCGCGCGCGCGTGCGGCGCGGAGCTCGGGCGGCAAGTCATCGACGATTAGCCGCAGCAGGATCGCCGCTTCATCCGACGAGCGATCGAAGCCGCGAATCAGCGCGTCCAAGAACTCGACCGCGCGACCACGCCGCCGGCCATCACTCGACGTGAGAGCCGAGAAAATCGCCGGAATGTCGTCGCCGCGGTGCAAGACCTGCAGCAAGCGCGCGAGCCTGTCGCGTGACTGGGCGATCTTGTCGTCGAGCAACTCGATCACCAGCTGACTCTCGAGCCTGCCCGACGCCGCCTGATCGCTCGTCACGGCCAGCTCGGCCGAGAACAGCCGCAGGTATTCGAGCGCGTTGCGCGTCACCTCGTGGAAAATCGGCCCCGACGCGATGCGCAGCGACGTCTCGAGCGCGATCTGCTCGAGGCCGCGCAAGGCTTTGTAGCGCACCAAACCATTTTCGTGCTCGACCACGACCCTGAGCAAGATATCGAGCGCCTCCTTTGACAGGAACGCCGAGATGCTGCGCGGCACATGAATGCGCACGCGCCGTTCCAAACCTTCGTCCGAGAGCGCACGATCGAGCGCGGCCAGCGCCGGTTCACCCAGATGCTTCAAGCCGCGCCGCGCCGACAACCGATCATCGGCCCACTTCAGCCGGCTGATCAGAAAATCGATACTCGACGCGTCGCCCGCCCCCTCTAGCGCCAGCGTGACCGCGCCCGCCAGCGCCGGCAACCGCGCAAAACCCAGTAAGATTCGCGGCGTTGCGGGCGTGGGGTGGGCCGCCAAAGCCTCGATGAACGCCAGCTTCAGCGTGTGATCCTCGTCGTCGTCGGCGAACAACTCCCAGCCGAGCGGGTCGCCCTCCATCGTCTCGCCCGCCAGCTGCGCCAGGTACAGCGCTGCGAACGTGCGCAGGCTGGCGCTCGGATGCTGCGCGGCGCGCCCCAGCACGTCCGCCTCACCTGCCAGCGCGAACGCGCGCACGACCGCTTGCTGCACCCGCGGCGACGCTTTGCCGAGCAGCCGCTCGCCCAGCGAATACCAATCCGTGCGACCGCTCGGCCCGAGCAGCTCGAGCGCGCGCAACAGCACGTCTTCGTCGCCGTGCAGCAGAATTAGCGCCGGAATCAGCCGTTCGCGCTTGCGTTCCGACAGCACGTTCATGGCCGCGATCACCTCGCTCGGCTGCGGGCGTGCCAGCGCCTCCACCAGTGTTTCGACGGAAGTCAGATCGAGCTCGGTCGGCATGAACTCGCGCTCGCCACCACCGCGGGTGAGCGCCTTGCGAAACAGCGCGATGTAAGGCTTTCGGATGCCCGCGCCGACCATCAGCCACAGCGCCGCTAGCACCGCGGCCGTCGCCGCCAGGTGGCCGGGTCGGAACTCGCGCTGCATGGTCGCCGCCAGCAGCGCGCCACCGGCCAGCGCCTGCGCCACGCGCGTCACCACCAAATCGACGAAGCCGCGCGCTTGCGCCTGCTGTTCGACCGGCGCCCACAAAAGCTCGGATGCGACGCGGCCGAGCGAGTTGCGCAGCGACGTGTCGGTGGCTTTCAGCGCGACCACCAGCCAGAACGGCGCCGCCAACAGCGCGGTCAGGGTTCCGCCAAACGTCAGCAAGAGCGGGCCAGTCAGCGCCAACCCGACGACGCCGATCCGCTGCACGACCGGCCCGGTGATCGTCAGTTGCAAGAGCAGCGAGCCCAGGCTAAGCGCCAGCTGATAGCGCGCGAAGAAAGCGCCCAGCGCTTCGTGCGGAATGGTCCGCGAAACCTTGGCCTTGTAGAGGTAGTCGATCACCACCGACACTGCGATCGAGAGCACCGCTATGATTGCCAGTCGGGCCAGGAACGGATCGCCCTGCACCTTGGCCAGTTGCGGACGTAGCGGCGCCGAGCTCACAACCGGGCTCGATTGGATCGCGCGTGACGGCGCGGCCACCTCTTCCACCACCAGCCGCGTCGCCAGAAACGCCGCGCCGAAGTACAGCAGCGAGGCGACGCCGAGCAGCGCGCGCACCGGGACCACGTTGAGCAGCAGCGCCGCTGATGCCGCGCCGCCCACGCCGCCGAGCACGCCACCCGAAGCGAGCGGACCGAACAACCGCCGACTCTGCGCGGCTGTAAACAACGTGCCGGCGACCAACCAGAACTGGCCGATCAACAGCGTCGCGGACAGCGTGCCGAACACGTACAGGCTGAAGACGCTGGCAGCGCCAGGCGCACGGATGCGGAACCACGCCGCCGCGAACGCCGTCAGCAGCAGCGTCACGACCAGCGCGTTCTTGGCACCGGCCGACCGCGTCAACCGCACGCTGAGCGGCGTGAACGCGATCGTGAACAGCGCCGTCGCGACGTAGACCAGGGCCAGGTTGCGCGGCGCCAGCTTGGCCAGGAACAACGCGTCGCGCGCGGTCTCGAGCACGGTGTGCGCGGAGATGGTTACCAGGAGCACCACGAACGCCCGAAAAAACGCGCTCGCTTCGCCCGACCGCAGATCGACAAAGCGATTCAGGCTGAGGGTTTTCACGCTGCTCACGAAAGATTCCTGGTCACTAGCGGGGTTTTGGGGGTCGGGACGGCTTGCGGGCCCGAGCGCGTGGGCTTACTTTTAGGGCAGATGCTCGCGTGCCACCAGCAGAGGAACCTCGGCGAACGCGCCCGCGGCAAAGCCGTCAGCATGGGTGTGCTCATGGGCGGCGTCGCGCTTGGCTGGGCGCTGTTGTCGTCGGAGCTTGGCGTCACCAGGCAGCTGGGCTGGCTCGTGGCCGCGCCGGCCGCCTTGTCGGCCTACCTGCTCATCTCCGGTACGCTCGGGATTTGCGTTTATAACGGCATGACCGGCCAACGCCACGATGATCACGGCAGTGAAGCCGTCCTCGATCCGAAGGACCGCGCACATCTGCGCCTGCGCGCCTTGCTGGCTGTGTCGGCCAGCTTGCTGATCGCCGGCGGCTTCGCAGCCGCGCTAGTCGCCAGCAGCTGACGCCGCGTTACGGCCGCGTGGCGTTTCGCGGACCCTAAGAGTCGCGCGATTGGCCGGCGCCGCGTGCGGCCGCGCGGCGCGCACGCGCCTCCAACGCATCGAGCGAGGACGCGCCCAGGTGCGCGGTGGCCGCAGCCGCCTCGGTGTCGACGTCCTCGGCGCGCACGTTGACCTCTTCGACGTCGAGCGGCCCGTCGTTGGGCGTGTCTTCGAACGTGAGCACGTGATCGAACAAGTTGTCGGCGTTGGCGAACTCCGCGACCAGCGGCCCGATGTCACCGCCCTTCAACGTGCGCACGCCGACCCGCATGGCTTCGTTCAAGGTGGCGCGCACCCCGTCGCCCGTGGCGGCGTTGGCGGCGATCATCGGCACCGAGCCGTCGAGCTTCAGCTTGCGGCGCAGCGCGGGCGGCGTCAGCGCGCCTTCCACGTCCTGCTTATTCGCCTGCACGATCAAGCTGACCGGCTCGGTGCGGCGCTTGATCGACGCGCGCAGGCGCGCGAAAGTTCGCTGCGTGTCCGGAATCGCCGCCGGGCTGGAGTCGCAAACGAACACAACGACGTCGGCCATCGCGATCAGCGGGCGGCGCCGGTAGTTGCGCTCAATCTGCCCTGGCACCGTGATCAGCTGAAAATAGAGGCCGACACCGGCGTGCCTCGGCCCTTGGATCTCGAGCCAATCGAAGAACATCGTGCGGCCTTTGAGCTCGGCCGGCGTCACGATCTCACTGCGACGGGTCGGCGGAATGATCTCGTGCACGCGCTTGAGGTTCGTCGTCTTACCGGCGAAGCCTGGCCCGTCGTAAACGATGCGCACGACGTGGCACTTCCGCTCGGAATCGAAGGACGCCATATCCTTTGCTAACGCGGCGGCGCCATTGGCCGCAAGCCCAGTACCCCACAAGCGCTGGCCGAGCTGATGGTCGTGCGCGATCTATCCAGTGATTGCGGCAATTTACACACGAATTCTCGTTTGATAGGTTGGCGTATGTCTTACGGAGCGCCGCCGCCTGGTTCTGGGGGATATGGCGGCCCGCCCGGCGGTTACGGTCCGACCGGCTACGGTCCGCCCCCGGCCGGCAGCTACGGGCTACCGCCGATGCCGTACGGCTCGGTCTACGGTACCAACATCGTCCAGTACTCGGAGAAGTCGCGCGGCACCGCGTTCTTGCTGTCGCTTTTCTTGGGCGGTCTCGGCGCCGATCGTTTCTACATCGGCCAGATCGGCCTCGGCGTGATCAAGCTGCTCACGTGCGGCGGCGTCGGACTGTGGTGGGCCATCGATACGATCCTGTTCGCGCTCGGCGCGCTCAAGGATAGCGAGGGCTTGCCGCTCGCGCCGCCTCAAGTCGTCGAGGGCACGCCGACGGTCAATGGCGGTCACGTACTCTTGGCGGGCGTATTGGCCGGTAGCTGGGGCGTTGATCGCTTCCTGCTAGGCCAGACCGGTCTCGGCATCTTGAAGCTTTTGACCTGCGGCGGGTTCGGCATCTGGCACATCGTCGATCTGATCTTGGTCGCCACCGGAAACTTACGCGACGCACGCGGCAATTCGCTGCGTTGGGACTGAAGGGCGCAATTTCTTTGGGCTGCCCAAACAAATTCGATTCGATCTCCCTCCCTCCCCGTCTCCCTGTTGAATTTCATTCTCTCGCTTGCTGCGAAACAGAGCCGTAACGGAAGGCCCCGGCGGACGTGCTACGACGGGGGGCCGTTATGTTGACTCAGCGTGACCCCAACCACCCAGAAAAGCTGGACACCCATCAGAAGGCGTTGGCGGTTAACCTCGACGCCAAGCGCTACGGCACCTTCGCCGAAATCGGCGCGGGTCAAGAGGTCGTGCGCTGGTTCTTCCGCGTGGGCGCCGCCGCCGGCACGATCGCCAAGAGCATCTCCGCCTACGACATGGCGGTCAGCGACGCCATCTATGGGCAAACGCACCGCTATGTCGCGCGCCAGCGGCTGGAGAGCATGCTCGACTACGAGCACGACCTGAACCTGAAGCGGCTGCGCGACGCGCGTGGCGACACCACTTCGTTCTTCGTGTTCGCCGACACCGTTTCAGCGCGCAACTTCAAGGGCACCAATGAGTGCCATGGCTGGATGGGCGTGAAATTCCAGGCCCACCCGCGCGACCAAGACAGCGAAATCATCGTTCACGTGCGCATGCTCGACACCGAGAACGCGCTGCAACAGGAAGCGCTCGGCATCGTCGGCGTCAATCTGCTGTACGGCGCCTTCTTCATGCACCACGACCCGGATCGCCTGGTCGAGTCGCTGCTCGACAACTTGAACACGCAGCGCATCGAGATCGACATGATCGAGTTCTCGGGCATCGAGTTCCGGCACGTCGACAACCGCGTGATGAGCCTGAAGCTGGTACAGCTCGGGTTGTCAGGCGCAGCCATGTTCGGCCCGAAGGGCCAGGTGCTACAGCCGTCGGAGGTCTTGTACAAGAAGCCGGTGCTGGTCGAGCGCGGCAGCTTCCGGCCGGTCTGCAACCCGAACATCGACATGCTGCAAAGCGCGTCGGAAGAGTTTTCCAAGTCGCTCGGCACGGGAGAAGAAGTCGTCGAGCTAGCCGAGATCACCATGCGCAACCTGATCGTCGGCGGCCAGATCGACTACCGCGATTTCCTGGCGCGCGCCGACGTGCTGGCGGCCGCCGGCAAGACCGTGCTGATCTCGGACTATTTCGAGTACTACCGGCTCGCCGCCTACCTCCGTAGACACACGACGCGTCCGATCGCGATCACGCTCGGCGCGGCCAGCTTGCTGACTTTGTTCGAGGAGAAATACTACGCCGACTTGGACGGCGGCATCCTCGAGTCGTTCGGCAGGTTGTTCAAGAATGACCTCAAGCTTTACGTCTACCCATACCTCGATCCGCAGACCCAGAGGCTCTCGACCGTCGAAAACCTCGAAGTCGCTCCGCAGCTCGCCAAGCTCTATGGCCACCTGGTCGATTGCGGCTGCATCTTGCAGCTACACAACTACGACCCGGAGTGCCTGAAGATCTTCTCGCGTGACGTACTGGAGCGAATCAAAGACGGCGACGCCAGCTGGGAGCAGATGGTACCGGCAGAGATCGCCGAGATCATCAAGCGCCGCGGCTTCTTCGGCTGCAAGAAGAACGCCGACGCTCCGGCAGCGGTGCCGGAGCGGCGCTACGATAACTAAACGGCGCTATGCCGGAACGACGCTTACGAAAGCTGAGCGACGCTCGCGTGCAGCATGTGCGGCTCGCGTGCAGCGCGCTCGGCCAGCGCCAACGCCCCGGCGATGCCCGCCTGCTGCCCGAGCATCGGCGGCACCACGTACTGGTCGATGCCGGTGATGACGGCGTCGGCCTGAACGTAGCCACCGAGCGAACTCTGCAAGTGCTTGCGCACGAGCGGGAACAACTGCTCGACTTGCATGACGCCGCCGCCCAAGATCAGGCGATCCGGCGACAACACGAGCACCAACGTCGTCAGCGCCGAAGCGATGTAGCGAGCCTCGAGGTCCCACGCCGGGTGATTGCTCGGCAGCGTCTCGGCGCGGCGGCCCCAACGGCGCTCCATCGCCGGGCCGGACGCGACGCCCTCCCAGCAGCGCGCACCGTGAAACGGGCAGTCGCCGGCAAAGTCGAGATCATCGGGCTCACGCGGCAACAGCAGGTGACCCATTTCGGGGTGCACCAGGCCATGAGCCAACTTGCCGCCGATCAGCGCGCCGCCGCCGATGCCCGTGCCGATCGTCACGTAGATCGCGGTTTCCAGCCCCTGGGCTGCACCCCAGCGCGCCTCGCCCAGGACGGCGCCGTTCACGTCGGTGTCGAAGCCAACCGGTACACCGAGCGCTTGACGCAGCGGACCGACGACGTCAGCGTTCGTCCAACCAGCCTTCGGCGTGCTGGTGACGTGACCGTAGCTCGGCGTGCCGCGACGCAGGTCGAGCGGTCCGAAGCAACCAATACCGAGCGCTTCGATCTTCGGCTGCGCGCGAAAGAAATCGATGCACCTGCCAAGGGTCTCCTGAGGAGTCGTCGTTGGAAAGCGAGCCTGTGCTCTCAGATCCTCCGGGCCAGTCCCGACTGCACATACGAACTTCGTTCCACCAGCTTCGATTGCTCCGTACAAAGACATTTCCTACTCATCATGCCACGGGTCGCTGCGTTCACACGTCGGAAAGCGCTCAAATCATGCTGACTTCGCGCGCGGAGCCGCGACCTCTGAACGGAAGGAACGGGCGTCGTGGCACCACTGAGGACGCGCTTGGGTTCGCGTGTCGGCTGGAAAACACTGAGCTTAGTGCTTCAAGGCTGTGCAGAATTTCCGCTGTTTCGAACTGCTGATAGCTGACTGCCTACGCTGTGACACTTCAGCGTTGGTTGAAAACGGGTCAGTGCCAACGCTTGCGCGTGGTCCGCGAGCGGCGTCAGCTCAGCGAACCTGTCTAGACAGGTTCGGGCTCAAACGCGCACGTTTCGAGGCGCCGCGACAACCCAACCCCAAGCGCGCGGAAACGGGCAGAACCCGGGCGATTTGCGGGCGACTTTCGCTGGCGACGGGCCGCCCTCGGCGCGCGTGGTAGACTTCGAGGTGGACTCGCTTTCGAGTTTTCTGAAGGCCTGGCTAGCAGCGGCGCTACTGATCATCGGCTACGCCTGGGTCGACCTGCGGTTCAATCCGCACCTAGCATTCGAGACCAGCTTCACGCTGACGCCGGACGTGACCCGACTCACAGATTTGTGGGACTGGGGTGGACGGTTGCTGCATCACGGCGCCGTCGGGCTCTTGCTGCTCAACGCGGTCGCGCTAGGCGGCATCGCAGCGCTGGTCGTACGCGGCGCGCTGACGCTTGTGCGACGCTTGGGGACACCGATCGAGTCGCACCACGTCAGCATCGTGCCCGGGTCCGTTCCGACCAGCGTGCCGCCCCCGGCACCCTGAGCTCGCCGCGCGATCTTGGGTTCTGGCATCGTTTTCGCTGCGGTCCGGTGCTCACGTACATAAGTACGCTCCGCTCCGGTCCTCGCGAAAGCCTCGCCAGAACCCAAGCTTGCGAGGCGGGCATTCGTGTTACTAGCCCTTGAGCCAGCGAGCGATGCGTTCGCACGCTTCGGCGATGCGCGGCGGGTCTTCGATCAACGCGAAGCGCAGGTAACCCTCGCCGCCCGGCCCAAAGCCCACACCCGGTGCGGCCGCGACGTGTGCGCGCTCGATCAGATCGGTCACCGCCGCCATCGAGCCCTTTTCGCGCTTGTCCGGCGGTAGCTCGCACCACACGAACATCGTGCCACTCGGCTCGGCGACCGTGCTCCAGCCGGCGCCGTGCAGGCCGTGGACCAAGGCCGTGGCTCGCCCCCGGTACAGGTCTCGCAGCTCGGCGGCGATGTGGTCGCCGTGGGTGAGCGCCCAAGCGGCCGCGTACTGAAGCGGCGCAAACGTGCCGTAATCTAGGTACGTCTTCATGTGCGCCAGCGCTGAGATCATCCGCCGATTGCCGGCCATGAACGCCACGCGCCAGCCCGGCATGCTGTAGCTCTTCGACATCGAGAACACCTCGACGGCGAAGCGCTTCACTTCTTCGCGGTCCACACCGCAGTCGAAGATGCTGGGCGAGAAGCGCGAACGGAAGTCGAGATCCGCGTACGCCATGTCGTGCAAAAACAGCGCGCCCGAGGCCTGCACGACGCGAACCAGATCGGTCATCTCGTCGCGGGTGATCACCCGGCCCGTCGGATTTTGCGGGTAGTTCGCGATCACCAGCTTGGGCTTCTTGCCGCGAGCTTCCACGCGCTTGATCGCGTCGGCGACCGCTGCTCCGGGCGCGAGCCCTTCACGCGCCGAATAGAACTCGACCTCAGCGCCGGCGATGCGCGGTGCGCCCGCGTGAATCGGGTAACAAGGGTCGGGCACGATCGCCACGTCACCCGGACCCAGAATGGCGAAGCACAAGTGGCTCATGCCCTCCTTGGCGCCCATCGTGACGATGATCTCGCTATCCGGATCGAATTTGGCGCTGTAGCGGCGCGCGTACCAAGCCGCGAAGGCCTGCCGCAACTCGGGCAGACCACGCCCCGGGTGGTAGCGATGATTCTTGCCGACGTCCGCCGCCGCGTGGAACACGTCGAGGATCTCTTTCGGCGTTGCGTGATCGGGATTGCCCAGTCCGAGATCGATCAAGTCGGCACCAGTAGCGACGACTTTCGCCTTGGCGGCGTCCGTAGTTACGAACGCGTACGGGGGCAGCGCGTCGGCGCGCTGGAAAGGCCACTTAGGTTCCGGATAAGTCATCCTGAGCGGGGCCCTCCTTAACACGACTTGAAAGTCCGAGCAGGCTGAAAATACTGCGCCGTGCTAGCTCTGGGCGCCTTGTCCTCGGTTTCTACGCCTCGACCTGCCGCGCGCTCTGCGGCATCGTCTGTCGCCCCCCCCGCGCGGCCTCCACGCTACGAGATCCGCGGGGCCGTACCGAGCGATCTGCCCGAGCTACTGGGCCTGGCGCGCCACCTCAACTCCGTGAACCTGCCCGACGAGCCGGGCCACATTGCGCGCTTGCTGGAAGCCTCCGAGAAGAGCTTTCTCGGTCAAATCGAGAACCCGCGCCGGCGCAAATACGTCTTTCTGATCCGCGATTGTGAGCGAGGCGAGGCCGTGGGCACGTCGATGATCGTCGCGCAGCTCGGGCGCCGCGACGCGCCGTACATCTACCTTGACGTCAGCACCGAAGAAAAATACTCCAGCTCGACCGATCTGCATTTCCACCACCAGGTACTGCGCATCGGCTTCTCGTACGACGGCCCGACCGAGCTTGGTGGGCTGGTCGTGCATCCCGACCACCGACGCGCGGACGAGAAGCTGGGGCTGTTGATTTCCTACGTGCGTTTTCTGTTCATCGCGGCGCACCGCGAGTTGTTCAAAGATGAGCTGTTGGCGGAGCTGATGCCGCCGCTCGAGCCGGACGGCACGAGCCACTTGTGGGAAGCCTTCGGTCGACGCTTCACCGGCATGAGCTACGCCGACGCCGATCTACGCTCGAGCGAAGACAAGACGTTCATTCGCGATCTCTTTCCGCGAGGCGAAGTGTACGCGAGCTTGCTGTCGCAAGATGCACAGGGCGTGATCGGCAAAGTAGGCGCGCAAACACGCGGCGTGGAGCGCTTGCTGCGGCGGATTGGCTTTCGCTACGCCGAACGCATCGATCCGTTCGACGGCGGGCCGCATTTCGTGGCCAACGCCGACGAGGTATCGCTGATTAAAAATGCCCGCCAAGCAATTTTCGCAGGCACGCTCGACGAGCAAGAGCCAGCGAGCGGCCCGCGTGTGCTCGTTGCTCGCGAGCTGAAACAGTCGCCGTACTTCCGCGCCATCGCGTGCCGCGTCACCGAGCAGGCTGGTCAACTGCGTCTGGCGGCGAGCTTTGCCGAGTTGCTCGGCGCGACCCCGGGCGAAAGCCTGCAGCTCTTGCCGCTACCCTGAAACTGAGCGCCGAAGGCGAAGCCAGGATCGGCGGGCGGGCCCTACAGCTCGCCGCCCAGGCCGATCCAGGCTTGGTGCGGTGTCACCGAGGCGAGCGGCATCATGCGCGGGCCACGGCCCGCGGCAGGCTTCGGATCCTCGTAGGCCAAAACGGCCGCATCGATGGCGACGGCTCCGCCCATGCCAAGCAAGATGCCAGCCCCTCCGCCGCTTGCCTCGCACAAGCTACGGTTGCAGCCGCTCGCCAGCGCAAGGCCGATGAACGCACCCGCCAACGGCAACCCGAGCCGAAGCCCAAAGCTCGCGAAACCGCGGCCTGGGTTCCTATGCACGAAGTGGACGAACCCGGGCGCCAGCTCATACCCGAGCAGGCCAAACCAAGCCAACGCAGAACCAGTACTATCGCCACCCGAGCGCTGGCTGCTGAGCTTTACGCCTCCGAGAAAAGCCGCTACGTCCACGCCGTCGGCGACGAGCGTCTCCCAACCGTACCAACGCGCCGCTGGTGCGTGCGCGTCCTCCAATTGGTCGTCATCGCCATCGTCTTCGATGCCCACCTCCGCCTCACGCCGGGCATTCGGTTCGGTGATACGATCGGCCTTGGCGGGTGCGAGCGCGTCCGACGGCGGCAGCTCCGAGGCACTAGTCGCCGCGGGCGCGGGCGACCAAGCGACGGGCGCAGCAGCAGCCGGTGCAACCGCAACCGGCGCATCCCCCGCCGCATGCGCTTGAGCATCCGGCGCGGTCGGCGCGGGCTCCGGGTAGTGGACAGGGACTTGGGCGATCGCATCGCTCGCGTAGCTGTAGAGCGACGTAGCGGAGGCGAACAGCGCGAGGCGCACGAGCCGTAGCGACAACCAACCCATGACGCGGCGCGGAGCCCGAGATGTCAAGCCGCGCCCGAATTGGTCGAATTTATCGAGTTGCTGCGGCGCTCACCATTTCCGCTCCCGGCACGGAGATACTCGGCACCGCGAGCGCGATGCGCGCAAGTCCGCTGGCGTCACGCGTCGACGACTCGGCTCGCTTTTCAATCTCCGGCTGCTTGCTTACAGTCAGCCAGCGCACGCTACGCGCGGCCAGGGCTTCGACGTGCGCAGCGAGCTGCCACGCCTGGCTGAGCTCCTGATTAACGGCAGCAAGCTTCCGCTCGGCCTCGCGAGCGCGCGAGTCGTCGGCGTCGCGTCGGACCAGCCGCGCAAGCGCCACACGCAAGGTTCGGAGCTCGACCGTCGCTTCAGCGAGCGCGCTTGCCTCGTCGCGAAGCTTGGCTCGAGCCGCGACCACCTGCCTCAAGCGCGCGTCCGGCTGCGGCTCCACTGGCTGCTCGGGCTTCGGCGCCTCGATGACGAGCTCGGGCACAGGCTCGAGTTTGGCTTCAGGCGTTTCGGGAGCCGGGGCCGAGGCCAAGCGGGCGGCGCGGTCGTGCGCCGCCGCGGCGCGCTCCTTCTGCCCGGCATCCAGGCTCTTCTGGACGACGTCGATGAACAGCGTGCGCGCTCGCTCGCGCTCACCGATATGTTCCAAGCAGTCTGCCAGATTGAACTCCGTGCCGGTGGCGATCTCGAGCTGAAAGCTTTGCACGAGCTTCGGACATGCTTCAGCGTAGCGGCCCTGCTGCGCGAGCTTCCGCCCCTGCTCGAACAGCAGCCGCGCCCGGCCCTCGGCTCGCGCAGCCGGCGCGAGCAAGCTAGCGCAAGCAAACGCAAAGAACGTCAGGGCGGCGAGCGCCAGCGGCCGGTTGAATCGGAACGACATGTAGGCCGCATACCATCGGGCGCGACGCGGCAGCGTGTCCCGGACGCGACGAATGGGTGACAGGTCGCTGGCTCTAAAACGGGACGAAGACAACGTTGTGATTCTTCACGTCGTTCGTGGCGTTTTGGGGACGTTTGACCTGGACAAATGCGCCTCCGTGCATGAGGAGGAGAGCGTGAGCTCGGCGCCCGACACCGCGCACGACAGCACGCGCGCCGAACGCGCGTTTCGCGGCCTGGCTAGGCTTCAAGCGCGGCATCCGTTGTGGTTCGTCGCGATTGCGCTGCTGCTGACCGCTGTCGGCGGCGGACTGGCGACGCGGCTCTCGTTGATGCTGCGGTTCGAGCAGTTGCTGCCGGAAACGCGCCCCAGTGTGGTGGAGCTGGCGCGGCTTTCGGCCAACGTGCGCGCTGGCTCGCACGCATTCGTGCTCGTGGAGGGCGGAGACGCAGCGGGGCAGCGCGCGTTCGGCGACGCGCTCGTCGAACGCATCCGCGCGCGCGCGCCGCTGTGGCTCGTCGAGGTGAGTGACGGCGTGCAGGACGGCCGGCGTTTCTTGCGACCCCGCGCCGGCATGTTCATCAGCTTGGCGGAGCTGCAGCGGCTTTACGACGACGTCGAAGCGCGCTGGTCTTGGGAGGTCGGCAAACAGACCGGTACTAATTTGGACGATGAACCACCGCCCGACCTAGCGTGGGACAAGCTGAAGCAACGCCTTGGCCTAGCGGGCGCCGAGCAGTATCCAGACGGCTATTTTCAGGCAAAAAATCCGAGCGCTCTGGTCGTCGTCGTGAACACCAGCATCGAGGGCGGCGATCTCGCGACAATGCAAGCCGCGCTGTCACTCATCCAAAGCGAGGCCCGCGCGCTCCGGCAACATCAACCGAAGGCGTTCCAAGTCAGCTTCGCCGGCGATCTCGTAACGGGGCTCGCGGAGTACGGCGCCGTCACCCGCGACTTGCTGAGCGTTGGACTGCTGGGTATCGGCCTGGTGCTCGGCGTGCTGTTCCTCTACTTCCGGCGACTACGTGCGCTGGTCGCACTGTCGGCCACGCTCAGCGTCGGATTGGCGGCGACGTTCGGCCTGACCGAGCTCTTGATCGGGCATCTCAACGTTGCGACGGGCTTCCTGGTCAGCATCGTGGCCGGCGGCGGGATCAACTTCGGCATCATTTACCTGGCGAGGTTCTTCGAGGAACGCCGACGCGGCGTCGATCCACAGCGCGCGCTGGCGATCGCGCACACCGGCACCTGGCTCGGCACATCCACAGCAGCGCTCGCCGCGGCCGCCGCCTATGGCTCGCTCGGCATTAGCGAGTTTCGCGCGTTTCGAGATTTCGCGCTGATCGGGTCGATGGGCATGATCGTCTGCTGGCTCGTGAGCTACTCGCTGCTGCCGGCGCTACTGATCCTGTGCGAGCGATTCCGGCCATTTTCACCGCCCGAAGCAGCAGCAACGAGCACCCGCGCAGCGAGCGTCGGCCAATGGACGCCGCCGGTCGGCGCCGCGCGCTGGATTGCATTCGGCGGGGTCGGTCTGGCGTTGGCAGGCGTCGCGACGCTCGTGCCGTACGTGCGCCACGATCCGATGGAATACGACATGCGCCAGATGCAAAACAATCTGGGCGGCAGCGGCGACATGTATCGGGCGGCCAGAATTGCGGGGCAAATCGTCGGCGCCAAACTGGACGGCGCGATGCTGCTGCTCGCCGACCGCCCCGGCCAAGTGCCCGACCTCAAGCGCGTGCTGGAGGCCCGGCGCGATCGCGCGCCGGCTGGGCAAAAGCCGTTCGAGGCAGTGCACACGGCGTTCGACTTCGTGCCCGATCACCAATCGGAAAAGTTACCTTTGCTCCAGCGGCTCGCCGGGCGCATCCACAAGGCGCACGCGCGCGGTTTCGTCAGCGAAGCCGACTTTCAGCAGCTGGAACCGTTCCTACCGCCAGACACGCTGACGCCGTGGCACGTGACCGATTTACCGGAGATGCTAACGCGGCCGTTCACCGACCGCGCGGGCGTCGTCGGACGCTTGGCGCTGATCGAGCCCGCAGCGGGCCAAAGCGACTCCGACGTGAAATACCTAATGCGCTGGGCCGACTCGTTCCGGAGCGTGAGGCTGCCGAGCGGCGAGAGCATCCGCGGCTCGGGCCGCGCCGTGATTTTCGCCGACATTCTGAGCACCGTGCTGCACGACATTCCGCGCACGGTGGCGCTGGCCTTCTTCGCAACCGTCGCTTCGGTGCTGCTGGCTTTTCGGCGCGGGTGGCATGCATCGTTCGTGTTGGCTTCGTTGCTGGTCGGGGTCGGCTGGGTGGCGTTCGGCATGACGCTCTTGCACCTCAAGATCAATTTCTTCAACTTCGTAGCGCTGCCGGTCAGCTTTGGCATAGGTGTCGATTACTCCGTCAACTTGATGCAGCGCTATGCTGCAGAGCCAAAAAGCGGCGTGATGGCTGCTCTGCGGCGGTCGGGCGGCGCGGTCGTGCTGTGCAGCATGACCACGATCTTGGGCTACCTCGCGCTGTTGGCCTCCGTGAACCAAGCCATCCGTTCGCTGGGCCTGCTCGCGGTGGTCGGCGAGATCGGTTGCTTGGCAGCGGCGACGCTGGTGCTGCCTGCCTGGCTGTACCTGCGCGAGCGTCGCACGGCTTCAGCTTCGATTCCGCCGGGCACGAACGAGCCGGGCGACGCCGAACCGGCAGCGTCGTAGCGCAGAGTCCGCGACGGCGCGGCCCGTGAAGCCTAACGCGGCAGCGGCGGTTGGTCGCCAGAAGTTGCCGGCGCGTCGACAGCCGGCACAGCCGCCGCTTTCTCGACCGACGCGCGTTGGTTGCGACCAACGTCGTCGGTTTCGACCTTGCCGTCGCGCATGCGCACGACGCGCGGCATGCTCTCGGCGAACGCCGAGTTGTGCGTCACGACCACGATCGTGGTGCCATGCAGGCGATTGATCTGGAAAAACAGATCGTGAATCGCGTCGCTGGTGGCGCTGTCGAGGTTACCGGTCGGCTCGTCGGCGAGCAGCAGCTTGGGATCGAGCACCAACGCCCGCGCCACGGCGACGCGCTGCTGCTCACCGCCGGACAGCTCGCCGGGGCGGTGGCTCACGCGGTGCGACAACCCCACCTCTTCCAGCAAGGCCGACGCGCGCTTTTCCATTTCCTTGCGACTACGGCCCTGTATCAGGCCCGGCAACATCACGTTCTCGACCGCGTTGAACTCGGGTAGCAGGTGATGAAACTGAAACACGAAACCAATGCTGCGATTGCGCACCGCGGCCAAGCGCGACGAGCTCATCGTCGTCAGCTCTTCACCGCCCAGCCGGATGCGGCCCGCGCTCGGCAAATCGAGCGTGCCGATGCAGTGCAGGAGCGTGCTCTTGCCGGCGCCGGAAGCGCCGACGATCGCCAGGACTTGCCCGGCGTAGATGTTCAGGTCGATGCCGCGCAGCACGTCGAGCCGGCGCCCCATGTGCAGGAAGCTCTTTTGGAGATCTTCGACGATGACGAGAGCTTCGGACATTTACCGTCTCATTCGTAGCGAATTCCCTCGACCGGTCGCAAACGACTCGCGGCGATCGCGGGATAAATGGTGGCCAGGGTGGTGATGACGAACGCTGACAGCGCGACCAGCAAAAAATCGACCCAGTCAGCCGAGATCGGCAGGCGATCGACGTAGTACACGTCCGGATCGAGCCGCAGTCCAAACTCGGTCAAGCCCCTGATCGCGGCGTAGCCGGTGGCGACGCCGAAGTAGGTGCCGATGAAGCCGATCAGCATGCCCTCGCCCATGAAGATGGTGAGGATTGAGCCGTCGCTCGCGCCGAGCGATTTCATGATCGCGATTTCCTTGCTCTTCTCGGTGACCATCAACAGCAAGGTGCACAAGATGCAGAAGCTGGCGACCAAGATCGCCAGCGACAAGATCACGAAGGTCGCGATTTTCTCGAGCTTCAGCGCGCTGAACAGGTTCTTGTTTAGCTCCTTCCAGTCGCGCACGCGCACGTCGTCGCGCTTGATTTGCTTTTCGATCAACGGCCGCACAGCGTCGACCTTTTCCGCATCGTCGAGGCGGATTTCGAGCGCGGTGATGTTCTGCTTCAGATCGAGAAAATCCTGGCCTGCGTCGAGCTTCACGTACGCCTGGCTGGCGTCGTACTCGTACATGCCGCTGTAGAAAATGGCGGCGATCCGGAAGCGACGGCTCTTGGGCATCAAGCCCATCGGGCCCAAGTCGCCGATCGGCGACACCAACGTGATTTCGTCGCCCACATACACGTGCAGCGATTTGGCCAACTCGCGACCGATCACGATGCCGGGGAACTCGTCGACCTCGCTGACGGCTTCTTTCACCGACGGGTCGAGCTCACTGTCGAGCTTGCTGGTGTAGCTCTTGAGATCGGGGCCTTTTAGGTACACCTCGCCGCCGGGGCCGAGGCCGATCGGCTCGTTCGCGGGCAGGTTGGCCAGGCGCTTGGCGTCTTCGAGGTACTTGAATTTGCCGACCTCGATGTTGCCCAACAGGTCGATGACGGTGCCGATCGTCTCGGTGTCGACGCCACGCAGCAGCACACCAGCGGTGTTCGACGCGCTCGAAGCCATTGACTCGCCGCCGGCGACCGGCGTGACGGCTTTCACGCCCGGAACCTGGCGCAGGTCGTCGGCCAGATCGCGCCAATTGGTGAAACCGCCGACCTTCTTGGTTTCGATGCGCACGTGCGCGTTGTTACCCAAGATCTTGCGCTTCAGATCGGCACCGAAGCCGCCCATCACCGCCACCACGACGCACAGCGCCAGCGCCGAAAGCGCCACGCCGACGATCGAAAGCACGGAAATGACCGTCAGAAATCCGCTCTTGGTCGCGCGCACATGCCGGGCGGCAACGAACGACATGAAGCCGCCGCGCTCGAGCGCGTCCAGCCCGTACGGGATCGCCAGCGCCGACAACCCGACGACCAGGCCCATGCCGCCAACCACCGTGCCGACGTTGATGGCTTGGTGCGCGATCACGAAGGGCGTGCCCTTGCCGTGCGGCAGGAAGCGCGACCACGTTCCGAGGCCCACGAACGCAGAGCCGCTGACCCCGGTGAACGTCAACAGCAGCATCCGCCAGACGCGCGCGCCGAGCCGGCGTGACAGCCAGCGCAAGCCGACGAACACGCCGACGACGACCAGCAGCACAGCGCTCAAAATCAGGCCGATACGCCCGTACACGCCGAGCGCGTTCCAAGCCCGAAGCAACCCACTGACGTGGGCGGGCACGCGCAGCGCCGCTGGAATCGACAGCAGCATCATTCGGGGCGAGCCAGCGGAAAGGCGATCACGTCGCGGATCGACGCCTGGCCGGCGATCGCCATCACCAGTCGATCCACGCCCAAACCGAAGCCGGCCGCCGGTGGCATACCGTGCTCGAGCGCCATCACGTAGTCGTGATCGTAGTCCATCGTCTCTTCGGCGCCGCGCTCTTTGGCCTCGAGCTGCGCCGCGAAGCGGGCGGCTTGGTCCTCGGGGTCGTTGAGCTCGCTGAACGCGTTGCACAGCTCGCGGCCATGCACGAATAGTTCGAAGCGATCGACCAAAGAGCCGTCGGCGTCTTTCTTGCGCGCCAGCGGCGAGACCTCGAACGGGTAGTCGGTGATGAAGACCGGAATGCTCTTTTGGCCGTCTTGGCTGCGGTAGTCGTCGATCAGGAAGGGTTCCGCCAGGTATTCGTAGGCGACGAACAGGCGCTCGCCCGCGAGCGCGCAGTGGCTGAGCGCGCGACGCAGGTTACCCCAGTCGATCTTGCCGGCGCGGTCGCCCGTGAGCTTGTAGCCGTCGACGGCGGCGTCGAGCGGGCTGGGCAGGCGCTTGCCGTCGGCGCCGATCACGAACGCCAGCGCTTCGAGCTCGCCGACGATGCTGGTCGGCAGACCGGCGTAGGTCAGCGCCTGCTCGACTGCCTTCAGCATCGGCACGCGCGCGAACGGCTCGTCCAACGTGAACGGCCGCTCGAGGCGTAGCTGGGCGGCCGCTTCACCGAGCCCCAGCTCTTGCAGGCGCGTCAGCACGAACTGGTCGACGTGCCGGAACAGCGCTTCGGCCATCGGCATCAGCGTCTCGTACGTGGCGTACGCCATGTAGAACTCGAGCATCGTGAACTCGGGGTTGTGGCGAGTGCTGATGCCTTCGTTGCGATAACAACGGCCAATTTCGTAGACGCGCTCGAAGCCGCCGACGAGCAAGCGCTTGAGGTACAGCTCGGGCGCGATGCGCAGGAACAGGTTCAAGTCGAGCGCGTTGTGGTGTGTCTTGAACGGCCGCGCCGTCGCGCCGCCAACCAGCGTGTGCAACGTCGGCGTCTCCACCTCGAGGAAATCACGCCGATCCAAGAAGTCTCGCAGACCCTGCACGACTAGCGAGCGCGAGCGCAGTGCGACCGCGACCTCTGGATTGGCGACCAAGTCGACGTAGCGGCGGCGGTAACGAATATCGGTATCGGTCAGGCCGTGCCACTTGTCGGGCAGCGGACGCAGCGCTTTAGTGATCAGCCGAATCGACGACAGCTCGATGCTCAGCTCGCCGGTTTTGGTGACCATCGCGCGACCGCGCGCTTCGACGTGATCGGCGAGGTCGATGGTTTCGAGCGCCGCGAAGCCGGTGCCCAAGATGTCCTGCTTGGCGAATAACTGCAGCTCACCCGAGCCGTCGCGAAGGCGGATGAAGCTGGCCTTGCCGAAGCCGCGGCGGAGCACGATGCGCCCGAATACGAGGAAGGCTTCTTGGTTGCCGAGCGCCTCGACCTTGTCCGGGTCGTAACGCAGCTCTTTCGGGTCGAGCAAGGCGGGGGCGAACTTCACGCGCAGCTGGTGGACGGTGCTCCGCTTGTCGAGCTTCACGTCGTTGGCAAACGGGTTCTGACCCTGTTCCCGCAGCCGCGCGGCTTTTTCGCGCCGCTGCTGCATCAACGCCTCTTCTGAGCTTTCCGCCGACATGCTTGTTCGCTTGGTTCTGCGCCCTGATTTTCGTGAGCGCCGCCCCGCGTTTAGCGCGAGACCCCCGCCCCGTCTACTCGCCAGCCATCCATCTCAGTCCTGATCCGTCGTCGGGGCCCTGCGCGAGGGCGGCCCCAGGAAGGGGTCCGGCAGCGGGATCGGGATCGGTCTCGGCAGGGGCTTCGGGCAAGCCAACGGCGGGGCCGGGCTCGGGCAGGGCCTTTCTCGGACTCGACGCGGAGCCGGGTATTTCGGTATCGGTTGCGGGCTTCGGCCCTGGGTTTCGGTCGCCTCCTTAGCAGACAGGACTTGGTGGCCGCGAAAGGCCGCGCAGCA
>JBBRMI010000069.1:0-33513 GCA_038230915.1 Polyangiales bacterium
AACCTTATCGGCAATACGACCAATCGCGGAGGACTCGTCGTGCGCGCGCGACTCGATCGACGAAGCTATCCAGTCGGACGCAAAGTCTCAGCTCAGGAGATGCGCGCGCTCAAGATCGACTCCGGTAGCTTTCGCGGCGATTGGAACTACGTCGTCCGTCCCCGCGCCCAGGAGCCTTGACCAGTCGACTTGTTCTTACGCGGGCCCTAAGGGTTGGAGAAGTATGGAACCGTTAAATCTGGTGGTCGTGTGGGCGAGCGCGCTGGGCATGTTGGTCGGCTGCGGCGGCACGACCGATCACAATCGGAGCAATGGCGCGGGCGGGTCCGAAAACACTGCGGGCGGCACGACGGCGCAGGGCTCCGCCGGTGACGGCGCGACGGTCGCCTCGGGCGGACAAGCCGCCCTGATGACGCTCGACGCATTCGACACCGCAGCAGTATTCGTGAGCCTGGGCCTGTGGATGGGCTTCCGCGACGACAAGCTTCCGATCGATACGCCCCCGAACCCACACGACGGCTCGGCGCTCCACCTCGTCGGCACGACCAACGCCGATGGCCTCGACGTCTACTTCCACACCGGCATTCCGATCGAGCGAATCTTCAGCAGCGTGCGCTTCTGGACCCAAAGTAACGAACCCAACGCGTCCCTCACCGTCGCGGTGGCGGGGCCCGAGCCTTCGTACTTCAAGGATCGCGCTCAAGGTGTCGCGTGGCCAGAGCGGCGCATCGCGCTCTCGAGCGCCTGGCAGGAAGTCGTCTTCCAGGTCGACACGAAGCACGTCTCTCCGCACGAGGAATTTTTCGGCGCCTTCCATTTCATCATCGAGCCGAACACCAAGTACGATCTGTGGATCGACGACCTCGCCGGCCAGCCGCTGTACCCAAGCCAGTAATCTAGCGGCTTGGGGCGGCTCGGCTGCTTCATGAGCCGCGGCCGGGCGAGCCGGGAACTGAAGAGGGCGAATGTCCGTCCTCGAGGAATTGGTTGCCGAGGATCTCGCGCTGCTCGAGCAGCTGAGGCAGAGCGGACAGGGCGAGCAGCTCAACCAAGCCGCGAGCCTGCTGCGCGCGGCCAACATGGTCTACCTGCTGGCCTCCGCGGCAGCATTTCCAGTGGCCTGTTACCTCGCGTACGCGCTCACCAGCTTGGGCGTGCGCAACGTGCTGGTCAGCGGCGTCGGCGGCATGCTCGCCGAACAGCTGAGCTCGACGACAGATAAAGATCTGCTGTTCGTCGTCGAATCAGGTGCTTGCCCGCCGGCCGTCTCGCGAGCTATCGCCGTGGCCTCCGAGCGCGGTGTGCCCGTCGCCGTGCTCAGCGGCAGCACGCCGTCCACTTGGTCAAAGTACGCCGACGCGCGTTTGGCGACACATCCGTCGAAGAAGGGCACGCCGCGTTCGCTCGCCGTGCTGATGACCTTGAGCGTGACCTTGATCGTGGCGGTCGGTCGCTCGAACGCGGGCAAGGCCAAAGGCACCGTGCCGCTGCCGGAGCGCGGCGTCCGGCTACCGCGTGTGACAGCGCGCGCCGGCTGAGCAGCAGGGCCATCGAATGACTAGCCTCACGGCACCGCGTCGCGGATCGCCTGCAGCAGTGACGCATCGCCGGTGGCGTCTTGGCCCGCTTCCCAAACCATGATGCCGCCGTAAGATTGGGCCACCTTGGCCTTGGCTTGGATCGTCGCGCGACTGTTCAGGAAGGTGACGGTGCCGTTGCCTTCGATTTGGTCTTGGGTCGCGGCCGCGGTGTTGCCGCGCAAAAGCTCGCCGTACGCGATCGTAGCCGGACTCCCTGCGCCACCGGCCGGCCACTGCTTGCCATAAAACGGCACGCCGTACACCACACGCTCTTTCGGCATGCCGCGCGCCACCCACTTGTCGACCGCGGCGGTCGACGCCTCGATCGACGACCATTGCATCGGCGTGTTGGGGTTCGAGTACAAGTCGTACGCCATCACGTTCACGAAATCGAAGCTGAGCAAGGCCTTGTCGGTGATGTCCTTGCCGAACCAATCGGCGATCGCCGCGGTCAACTCACGGTTGTCGCTCTTGAGTCGCGCGCTGAGCTCGGTCACGAACGCTTCGTAGAAGCCGTTTACGCCGTTGCCTTCGAGATCGACGTCGAGGCAATCCAGCTGGTTGGTCTTGGCGAAGCTGACTAAATTGTCGATCAGCGCCGGCCGACGCGCGTCGTCGAGCAGGGTCGCGAACACGCCACCGTTTTCAATGGTCGTCGCGCCACCGAGCGCCACGCAAACCTTGGCGCCCGCCGCGTGCGCCGTTTCGACGAAACCGGCCAAGGCGGCGTCCGGAAACCGAACGCTGCCGGCGGCGTCGATGTCGACGAAGCTGAGGTTGATGTAGCTGACGTTCTGGAACCGCAGCTGACGGAGCCAGGTCGCCAGTCCGCCGTGATAGGTCGGCAGGTACGCGACAGTTCGGAGCGTGGGCCGATCCGTCGGATCGATGCCCGAGCCGCCGCCGACGTTGCCACCGCCACCGCTGGCCGCACCGCGCGGGCCGCTCTCGCCACCGCCACAGCCCGTGGCCGTGCCGAGCAGACCGAGCACCACCGCGACTCGCCAGAAGCTGCGCCACATCCTCTGAGATAACACCCAGCAAGCACCCCCGCCGTGACCTAAACGTATCTTCCCCATGGCGCTTTTACACCGACAAGCCCGAACGACTACAGGGTCGCTTTTAGTTGGCGCTTTCGAGCACGCCAGTCTGGGGGTTTTCGACCTGGAGCTTGTCGAGATCCAAACCATCGAGCACGAGCACGTTTTGCAGCGACGACACGAAGCTCGCGTCCTGCTTCCAAGACCAGACAAGCTTGCCGGCGGCGTCGTACTCGACCAACTGCAGGCCCTTCGTTCCGTTCCCAACACCGTGCCCTTGCCAGTTGACGACCACGTAGCGGCCGCCGGGCATGACCTGAAAGTCAGCAAAGTAGAAGGGCATCACGCCGTCACCGCCGGTGATCGTCTGCTTGAGCTGCTTGTCGGCGCCGAAGATCTCGAGCGCGGCGGCGTAGCCCGCCGACACCATCACGTCGCCCGACGCCAAACGCACGGCTTCCCACGCGTGCGGCGAGGCGGGGCCACCCTGCACCGTGACGTCCCACACCACTTTGCCCTGCGCGTCGCCCTCGAAAACGTGGGTATCGGCGGTCATCAGGAAGTTGCCAGTGCCGGTTTCGCGCACCATGCGCACGTAAGTTCCCGGATATTCGATCTGCGGTCCGTCACCACCCTGTGGCGTGAGCTGAAACAACACGATGCCTTTGCCACCATGAAAGTCGACGCCGCTGAGCAACGTGTTGCCGTTGTGCAGCCGATGCGCGGCCAAGGTTCCCGGATAAGTGGTGACCTCCTTGACTACCTTGCCGTCGGCCAAGCTGCGTTCCTGGTAACCGTTGTCGGTGCCGATCAGAAATTTCTGTGCGCCAATCAGTTGCAGGTCGCGGCCGGTCGGCACCATCTGGTGCCAGTTCTTGCTCGGGTCCGCCAGGTCGACGTAGTGAACGGCGCTGTTGCCTTCATCGCGCAGGAGCAGCTTGCGCTTGTTCGGATCAGTCGCAGGTGCGCCGCCGGTCGCGCTGCCGCCAGTTGCGGCTCCGCTCGTGCCGCCGGTGGTGCTTCCGCCAGTCGTCGCGCCGCCGCTCGGCGTGCCAGCGCTCGGGGTGCCGCCATTCGCCGCGCCGCCGCCAGACGATGCGCCGCCCGACGTCTGGCTGCTTCCGCTCGCTCCGCCGGGTAATGCACCCCCACCAGCGACGGTCGCGCCAGCGCTGCCGCCGTTCACGTCGGTCCCCGCGTTGGAGCTGCACGCGCCGCCGCACGCCGCGAATGCAAGGAAAAACACGAACGAGGCCTCAAAACCTGTCACTCGCGCGCGACAAAATAGGCTCATTTGCAGCTGAATCAATGCCTGTAAGCCGAGCAATCCTTCACCTTTCATGCGGTCCGACAGCGCTAATCACGACCCTGATTCGGATCTGTACACGGCTCAGCGCGAGAAGTTCACTCGGGCCGTACTTTCCGGTCGCGCCGACCACGCCGAGCCGCCTGTGGGTGCTCGGTGCCGGCGGGCGTGGTCTACAGCCGGCTGCGCGCTGAGCGGCAATTCCCCCCCCGCCGGGGCCGAAAACGTCGTCCAAAAGTTGGCCCACCCCGCTCGGTCGGGCGCACGCTTGCGCACCATGCAACAGCGCTGCGAAGTCTGCGAAAATTTCCGGCCTGAAGGCGACCTCAAGCCTGGCCGCACGCTCGAAGAGGTAACGTTCGGCAAGCGCCGCGTGCTGCTGTGCCGCGCGCACGCGGGCATCGCGCACAACTCCGGCGTCGCGACGTTCGAAGAGCTGCGCGAGCTGTACAGCGAACAACACGGTGCGCGCTCGTACGTGCCGCGCCGTGCGCGCTCGCTCGCTGGCGTAGCCAACAAGAAGAAGTCGCGCAGCGTCGGTCGTCGCATCGGCGACTCCGCGTAACGCGGACGAACGCTTCGAGTCGAGTGGCGGCCACTCGCCGCTAACCGCCAGCGCAGGGTTCTCGGAATCCGAATGATTCTCAGCGCTTCACGGCGAGCCCGGTCGTGGCATGAACGTCGCTAAGGACCGGCCTTCGCCCAAATCTTTCAGCTGCCCGCGCGCCAAGCCTGGTTTCTGGCGAGGCTTTCGCGAGGACCGGAGCGGAGCGTACTTGCGTACGTGAGCACCGGACCGCAGCGAAAACGAAGCCAGAAGGCAGGATCGGCGGGCGTGCTGACAAGCGAACGCGAGCGCGCCGAAAAAGAACGCGAGCGCGCCGAAAAAGAACGCGAGCAGGCGGCGCGTATCGAGCTCGAGCGCCGCGTCAGCGAGCTCGAAGCTAAACTCCGCACGTAACCGCGTGTCAGCCTTGGATGCCGGGCAGAATTTGCCCGATGCTCGACAGATCGTAGTCGGTGGGCCAAGCGTTGGGGTCGCGGCCGTTGGTGCTGGTCGCGCCGTAGCCAGGTTTGCCGCCGCGCTCGTAGTCGGCCGGCGCGAGACCCATGGCTTGGAGCGCCGTGGCCAAGAAGCGATTGTGCGGAATGCCTTTGATGACGTTGCCGTCTTCTTGCGAGAAGTAGGCGTGCCCGTCCCAATCGATGTAGTCGAGGTAGCGGCCGGTCTTGATGAAGCCGCCCGCGCTGCCGGCGAGCAAACACGGCACGCTGTAGGCGATGTGATTGAAGCCGAGCTCGTTACCCCAGTAGACGAGTGAGTTATCGAGCAGGGTCTTGTCGCCGTTCTCGGGCACGTCGAGCTTGCCGAGCAATTTCGCGAATAGCTCTTCGGCGATCCAGTTGTTGATGCCGGCCAGCATACGGCGCGAGTTCTCGTTGCCAAAGTCGTGCGCCAAGCCGTGCCAGGTGCCGCCGCTGGCGTCCTCGGAGTGGTAGTGGCCGATCAACTTCGCGTCGCTCGGATCAGGGCCGGGGCCGAGCGCCTTGTGCACGCCGATCGTGATCACGCGCGTGCGGTCGCAAGCGATGGCGGCGACCACGAGGTCGAGGAACAAGTCCCACTTCTTCTGAATGTCCGTCGGATCCGTGGCGCTGTTGTTGTCGAGCGAGCCCGGATCAGCTGGCTTGACGCAGCTCAGCTTGGTCGTGGTGCTGAGCTTGGCCTCCACCTCAGCCAGAAAACCGATGTGCTGCTCGACCTTGGCTTTGTCTTCGGCTGAAAGGCGCGGACTCGCTTTGAGCGCGCGGTATTGCTCCACCACTTTGTCGACCAAGAGCGCGTCCGGATCGGCCATCGGCGGTCCGGCGGCGCCAGTATCCATCAGGCCCGCGAACAAGTCGTTGAATGCGTCGCGCGGGTTGGTGCGCGTCTTCAGCTGCTCGACGGCGCCGCCGGCTTTACCACCGTCCGAGTACGACATGGCATCGACCACGCCCTGCGAGATGTGCAGTGAGCGCTGGCCCGGCGTAGTCTGGTAAAACTTCGGCGAATACGCCAGCACCTGATCGATGGTGGGCACGTCCATCAGCGAATCGGCGTCGCACGGCGTGGCCTTGGTGCACGACGAGAAGTTGCCGAGCAAGCCGCCAAAGTTATGGTTCACGGTCGGCAAGAAATCCAAGCCACGAATCAGAGTGAGCTTGTCCAAGAACGGATTCAGCTTGGCGCCCAAGATGCCGGAGATGCCTTTGTCCGTCTTCAGGTCGCTCAGCTTGGCCCACGTGTACGGCGAGCCGGCCACCAGCTTTTGCGTCAGCAGCGTCGAGCCGTCGGCCTTGCTGTCGCTGTACTTCGAGTTTTTGAGCGCGTAACCGTTGCCGCTGAACGTCGGGTACCACTGCTTGATCAGCTGCGTGCTGAAGCTCTTGAAGACGATGAAGCGCTTCGGCGCCGTCATCGCTTGCGCCTCGGCGGCTTTGGGCAGAAGCGACTGCAAGAACGGCAGCGCTAACAAGGCGCCGCTCGCGCCGCGCAGAAACAGCCGTCGCGACACGCCTTCTCGGACCAGGCCGTTCATTGTGGGCCCACCTTTCGCTGGAAAAAACTCGAGTACTTGGCCAAGCGCCGAAACGTACCAGCCAGGCCGACCGCCGGGTCTTTCAGGCCCCCCGCCAAGTCTTGCACCACGCAGGTGTCGAGCGTGGCGTCGCTGACCGCACGCCGCGCGGCGAACTCGAAGTAGCGCTGCGCCATGCACGCTTCGACTTTTTGGCTCGCGAGCAAGCGCTGGTTCAGCTCGTTAGCGTTGGCGACCGGCATCGTGTCGTCGGCTTTGATTTTAGGTGTCGCGCTGGTGTCGATTGGCAGATCTGCGACCTTGGCGCCCGTCTTCTCGTCGAAAACCTGTTCGGTGGTGCGGTAGCGACCGAGCGCGTCGAACGACTCCAGCACGTAGCCCATGTCGCTGAAACCACCGTGACAGGCCTGACACAGCGCCTTGCCATCGACCTTGGCCTGAAAGCGCTGACGCGTGGTTTGCGCGGTGCTGGGCGGCGGCGGATCGAGCGAGCCAGGGGGCAACGAGTTCGGATCCGGCTGCGGCAGCGCGTCGCATAGTATACTGCGGCGAATCAAGGCACCGCGATGAAACGGATTGGTTTGCTCGAGGTTCGAGACCAAGACCGCCGCGCGCTGCAGCAGGCCTGCGCGCGTGCCCGACGGCAACTTGGGGTATTCGCCAGTGCCGCTCCAGACCGGCACGCCGTACAGATGCGCGAGATCGGCTGATTTCGTCACCGACACGTCGGTCGTTAGCAGATCGGCGACCGTGCCAGTCTTTTGAAACGTGAACAGCTGCGTGAGGTCGCGCACCTCTTGCACCATGTCGCGGTAGTGGTCGTGGCCGGCGACGCCCAGCGACTCACCCGTCGCCAGCGCTTGCAAGGCGGGCCGCGTGGTCTCAAAACCGGTGAATTTTTCGAAGCGGAACCACTCGTTCCAAAAGCTCCACAGCGTCTCTTGCGTGCGCGGATCGGCGAACACGCGATCGAGCTGCTTCGAGAACCCGGTATCCGTCGCGAGCGAGCCGTCTTCCGCGGCCGCCAACAGCTCCGTGTCGGGCATGCTTTGCCAGAATGCGTACGACAGCCGTGACGCAATCTCGTACGAAGTGAGCTGCAGCACGTCGGTCGACGACGCCAACAGCGTGCCGTCGACCTCGACTTGATTCACGAAGCGCGGCGACGACAGCGCCACGATCAACATCGCGCGAATCGCTTGGGCCGGGCTGCGCTTGCCGTCGTTCAGCGCGGCATATTCGGCGCGATCGGCGTCGATCAGCGGGCGGCGGTAGGCCAGGCGCACGAAGCGATCCAGAAAGCCGTTCACGCACGTCGCGCTCAGCGCGGCTTCACTGGCGCAAGCGCCGGCGACCGCGGCGAGCAGCGCTGGATCTTTCATGACCGCATCGCCGACCGCGCGCCCGACATTGAAATAGCCCTGCACGTGCTCAAGCGCCGTGCGATTGTCGCGACCGCGAAAGCCGTCAGCCAAGCTGTCGTCGGGGATCGACTGCAGCAGGCCGTCGATTCCGGGCAACGCCGCGCCGGCGCCCACGCTGGTGAGCAGATCTTTGACGGTGTTTTTGTACTCGAGTGTCGACAGCTTCATCAGCGGCGAAACGCCCGGCGCCACACCCTGGTCGCACTTGATCGTCACGCCGCCCGGATTCGTCCCGACCGGAACGCCGCCGGGCCCCGTACCACCCGCCGCGTTGCCCATGCCGCCCGCACCCGCCGCTGGCCCGCTGACGCCCGACGTGCAACTCAGCGCCAAGCCACAAAGAATCACGGGGAGAGTCCGGCTTTGCGCAGGTTTTCGCGTCTTCATGGCTGGCCGCTGAGTACGTACCTCCGTGTCCGCCAAGCGGTTCACGCTTCGGGTGTAGGCCGAGTTCAGCGGCCCAGCTGGGCCGCGTCGCCCCAAACGAAACCGGGCCTCCCCAACCAGCGACTGGCGTCACCGAAAGGTCGAGCAGCGAGCGAACAGGAAGGCGGGAAGGCGGGAAGACGAGAGGAAGATTTCTGGGTGGGTGGTGCAGCTGGCCCCGACGCATCAGGCCAGGGTCGTGGTCTCAGCCGCCTGCGCGATCAAACAAACCTTCCCGCCTTCCCGCCTTCCTGTTGTCTCGTTCTCGTTCTCGTTGGCGTTGGCGTTGGCGTTAGTTGACGAAGTTTTTACAGGGTTGCGACGAGAGGTAGACGGCTTCGAGCGGGGGGATGGCGTTGGCGGTGAGCTCGAGGGTGTGGCCTTGTTGGTTGACGCTGACCCAGGTTTGCTCGGTGAGCGGCTTGCATTCGCCGCCAGCTGGTGCGCCCCAGGCGGCCATGCGTAACGCGTACAGCTTGGCGCCGGCGCCGACGCTCACGTTGGCGATGATGCGTTTCTCGCCGTTCATCGGCTGCGACTCCGACGTGTTCCAGAGCATGACGCCGAAGTGGCCCTCGCCGTCGTCGCTGGCGATGAAATCGGGGTGAGTGTCGTCGAGGTAGGCGTTCTTGCTGATCTTGCCGAGCGCGCTGTAGCTGGCCATGGCCAAGAAGAAGCCGGTGAATGCGTGGTGATCGCCGACCATGACGTCGCCGAGCATCATCGTGTGCAAGTACACGTAAGAGATACGCGCGACTTTACCGCCGAGCTTGGCGTGCTTTTCGATTTGCCAGAGATCTTGCAAATTGAGGGCTGGCGATTGGGCTTGCAGCTCAGTCGCGTGATTC
Source organism: Polyangiales bacterium (assembly GCA_038230915.1). GTDB lineage: Bacteria > Myxococcota_A > Polyangia > Polyangiales > Polyangiaceae > PMG-095. Next base: position 9,207 of record JBBRMI010000069.1, read on the forward strand.
GACAGCTTGTAGCCGTACTCGGTGATGTAAACGGCCTTGTCGCCTATCTCGTGCAAGCCCTCCCAGCCGCTGTACGTGTGGTACGAGTAGTTCTTCAGCTCGGCACGCCCGGCGTGAAAGTTGTAAATTTTGCCGTTCTGGAACGCCGTCGCCGGCCCCAAGATGTGATCGTAGTCGTCGTTCGTGGCGGCGTAGAGCTTCTTCAAATAGTAATCCCAAGAATCGGTGTTGTCGTAGTCACCGACGAACCACACGCCGTCCGGCTCGTTGATTGTCTCGACGAACTTCACGTTCTTGTGCTTCTGGAGCAGGCCGTACGCGTGCGCCAAGTACGGACCATCGCCAATGTTCTTGATCGTGATCGTGACTTGCTTGTCCGGCTGCCCCGCCATTTTGCCGTAATTGAGCGCCCAGAAGTTGTCGTAGCCCGGCACCGCCGACGCCGCGATGATCATCGGCACGTTGTTCTTGTCGGCGAGCGACACGAACTTTTCGACGTTGTCCGGCGTGCTGGTGCCGTGCCCCGTCTCGTTGTCCCAGCGGATCCACGCATCGGGCAAGAGCTCGTGGTACTTCGCGAGCGAGCGGTCGGTGGTTTCCCAAACCAACCAGCCCGCAGCAATGTCGGGCGACATGTAGATGTCGAACTTCTGCGGATGAATGTCGGTGTTGCCGAAGGCCGGCAAGCTTGGGCACGCGCCGCAGTCCTGCGCGCAGCTCGTGCAGCTCTCGCTCAAATCACACGTCGCATCACCGCACACGACCGCGTCGGGCACCACGGCCACGCCGCCAGTGCCCGCACCGGTGCCACCATTTCCGGCGCTGCCGCCGCCGCCAGCATTCGTGCCAGCGCTCGTCGCGACGCCGCCCGCTGCCGTGCCCGCGCCATTCGGGTTCGCGCCGGCCACATTCGCGCCGCTTCCGCCCAGCGCCGACGCGCCGCCCGCCGCCGTTCCCGCGCCGTTCGCCCCGGCTGCCGCGGCCGCAGTTCCGCCCACGGTTCCTTCACCGCAGCCACCAACCGTCACCAAAAATCCCATCAACACAGCGCGCACGCTTCGCTCCGCGATCGTCATCGACACCCAGTGCCGTCCCCCCGACGAAACCGTTGGCCAAATCGCGACGCCCAGATTTTTCACCAAGAGCTCGAGAGCTCAGGAATTTTCTGGGTTGAGAATCACGCGGCACCGCGAAACATCGTTAAGTCGCCTTCAAACGTCTCACGGCTCGAACCCCCAAATTCTCGATCTCGATCTCGCGATCTCCTCGTGAAAAGGTCTCTGCGAAGTCGACGGTCACGTCGTCGGCCGCGAGCCGTCGACGCGGTAGCGTGCTTGATCCAGGTGGATGTGATCCTTGTGGAGCGCGTCGAAGAACGGCGTGATGACGACCGAGAAGGTACCTTCGTCGTACAAGCGATTGGCGACGCTGCGCCAGAAGCGCGCTGCGGGTCGCTGGGGCTCGCTGTCGAGCTTGCCGAAGTTTTGCAGCACGCTTAGCTTGCGACCGTTCTTGAGCGTCACGCTGCGGATGTCGATCGCGTTGGCGTACGCGTGCTCACTCACCAAATTGAAGCGCGCCATCTTGCGGCAGTTGTACGTGCCGCCTTGTTCGACGCGCGCCACCGGCTGCCCCAGGTAACGCGTCGCTTCTTCGTTCAAGACTTGCTCGAAGCGCGCCAAGCCCAACGCCAAGCCGCAGCTCACGATCGGCGCCGAGTTGTAACGAATCTTGGCCGGCCCGCGTTGGTACAACACCGCCTGCGGCGCGCCGCACGTCGGCCGCTTGGCGTTACCGGCCTTGACCGGCAGCTCGGCGGGCGCGAACACCACGCCGAGCGCGCGCAACTTCGCTTCGCAATCGACGATCAGCTCCGGCGGCGCGACAACGTAGTCGTTGTTCGGATCCACATCCGCCAGCACGCTCGGGGTCGGGGTCGGGGTCGGGATCGGGGTCGGGGTCGGGGTCGGGGTCGGGGTCGGGATCCGGAGCGGACTAAGTTTTGAGCTCGGGCTCGGCGACACCGAGGCGTCCGGCTTGACTCCGGCCTGCGCCTGGAGCGCACACATCAGCACCATCAGCGAAAAAGCCGGCGCACGGAAGCTCATCCTGATTAGACGCAGCACCCCGCCGAAGTATTGGCCCCAGCCGCGACAGGCGCCGCCGAGGCCGCGCTCGACTAGCCGACTTTGGCTTTGATGCCGGCGATCGTCTGCTTCATCTTTGCCAGATCTTGGACGAGCTTGGTTTTGGCGGCGCCCAACCCGTCGAGCGCGGCTTTATCGAAGGCGCCCAGGTCTTTGGCGATCTGCTGCTGCTCTTGGACGATGTCTTTCATCGATTTTTGCACCAGCGGCTTCACCTTTGCCGAAGCCTTCGCCGACTTCACCGAAAGCTCTTGCACCTGCTTGTTCAGAGCGCCGAGCTCCGCCAGCCCTTCGGCTTTGTAAGCAGCGCGCGCTTTCTTCAGCGCCTCTTCGGCAGCTTTAGTCGCCTCTCCGGTGTCGGCCTGCGCTTTGCCGATGGCTTGCTCAGCTTCGCTCTTCAGCTTGGCGGCATTGGTCTCCGCGTCGGCCTTCATCTGATCGAGCTGCTTCTGAATCGCTGCGACTTTGTCGTTCGCCGCTTGCTCGGCTTTCTTCAGCTTCTCGTCGGCGATGCGCTGCACTTCAGCCAGCTTCGCCGCTTGCTCTTTATCGTCGTCGCACGCGGTAGCTCCGACGAGCACCCACGACACCAACGCCACGGCCCAAATCCGCTCGCGAATCGCCATGGCCATGACGCTAGCAGAAGGTTTTCCGAAGCGGCGCGCTGGATCTTTCCAGGCCTTCGAGCCCGAGGGAAATCCGTCAGATCACGACTTCAATAACGCCGTCTAGCTCGTCGTTCAGGCACGAAGTATTCAAATCATCCAACGCGATGACGTTGTTGAGCGAGGTCATTTGCGGGTACTCGGTTTGATCGAACGTCCAGGTGAGCTCGCCAGTCGCCGAGTACATCAGCACTTGGTAACCGTCGGGGCCGTGCGAAGGGCCGTGGCCTTGCCAGTTGGCGATCAAGTAACCGCCGCCAGGCAAGAGCTGGTAGCCGGAGAAGAAATTCGGTGACAGCAAGCGCCGCAAGCCCTTCGGCTCCGGCTGCGTCTTGCCGCCAATCGTTTGCACGACGGCGCCGCGCGCGCTGTCGATCACCAGCAAGCTCGCCGAGTAGCCGGCGGATACGACGATGCGATCCGGCGCAACCCGCAGCGCCTTCAGCATGCTGTCGGCGGCGACGCCCTCCGGAATTTGGAACAGCGTCTTGACGCCATCTTTCCAAGTCGCTTCGTGAATCAGCCGCTGGCCGTCGGTCTCGGAGCAGAACAGCAGCGAGCCTTCTTTGGTGTGCCGAACGAGCCGCCCCTTCAACAACCCAGCGCCGACGACCACGCGCCCCGCGATTGGATCCGCGCGCGAATCGAGCTCGCACACGAAGATGCCGTTGTCGCCGTTGCCGAGCACCACGGTGTTGCCATTCGGCAAACGCCGCGCGGATTCGATTCCGGGCAGCCCCGACAGGGTGACTTCGCGCAAGAGGCGGCCGTCGCCGAGCGCGAGCTCGACGAAACCGGTCGGCGTGCTGCGCAGCACGCGATCGTCACCGATCAGCTGCAGATCACGCCCGGGGCCGCTGAAGGTCCAGCCGCGTGTCGGCGTGTCGAGATCGAGATAGTGAACGGCTGAGCTGCCCTCGTCATTGAGCAGCAGCCGACGCGGAGCGCGGGTCATATGCGGACGCCTTCAGCGAACGACGAACACGTTGGTGATCTGGCGCGCGAGGGTCTGATTGCCCCACTGCCACACCGCTTTGCCGGACGCGCCATCGGGCTGAAATTCGATCACCTCGGGCGCGTTGGGGTCAGGGTTGCCGAGATGGCCGAGCCAGTTGGCCACGATGTAATTGCCGTTGGCGGTGCGCACGAAACCCGAGAAGAAGTCGAGCTTCAACGAGTTGAACAAGGGGTTGTCACGACCCCCAATCGTGGTCAGGATTTGTCCGGCCTGGTTGATCTCGACGACGGTTGCGGGCTCGCCGGTCGTCGCGTAAGCGCCGCCACCTGCACGCCACCAAACCGCATAGCCCTTGGTGCCCGCGCCCATGCTCGCCTGCCACAGGATCTGCCCGGTACCGCTGAGCTCGTACACCGTCTCGGTGCGCGACAGCCAGAAATGGCCGGTCGCGCGATCGAGATTGATGGCGCGCAGGTTCGCGCCAGCCGGCAAGGCGAACGAGCTGCCCAGCGCCCCAGTCGCGCTGACGAACGTAATTTTGGCCGGGTTGGTGTCGGTGCCGAGCGCGGTCGTGCCATCGTTCAATCGGCAAGCGCCCGTGACGCTCGTGAGCGAAGTGACGACCTCGGCAAGCTTCGCGCCGGTCCCCATGTCGATCTCGGCCCAGCCCTTACTGATGCTGACGAGCAGCGCCTTGCCCTTGGAGGCCTTCGCGTTGTCGACGATCTCGATCGTGCGCGGGGCGTTGGCGTCACTGCCAGTAACCACCGTGCTCCACTCGACGCCTCCCGGCTTTTTCGAAGTGAACTCGTTGACGTAGTTCATTTGGTGACGCGAGTTGTCGTTCGCGAAGAACTCGTGACAGATCTGCCCAGCGGGTTTGGGGCACGCCGGACCCACGTCAGCGCCACCGCTGCCGCCACCCGCGCCGCCGACGGGCGCGCCACCCGTCGTGCCCGTGCCACCGTTGGGTCCGGTACCGGCCGTAGTGGGCCCGCTGCCCGCGTTGCTCGCACCACCACCGGGGTTCGAGCTGCCGCCCATCGCGTTGGTCGGGTTAGAGCCGTTACCGGCGCTGGTCTGGCCAGACCCTGCCGTGGCGTTCGCGTTGCCGCCGTTGACCCCCGTGGTCGTCGTGCTGCCTGAGCCGCCCGCGTCGCCGAAGCTGCTGCCGTTGCTCGAACAACCGATTGAGGCCGCCGTGGCGATGGCCGCGGAAAGGGAGACAGTAAGAGCGGTGAGCGCGCGGCGCGGGGTACGAATGGTCTGCATGTGCGAGTCCTTGAATGGGGAGGTCAACGCCACCCCAATGGAAGGGGCCAGGTTCTACTTCTGGTTGTAGAATTTTTATTCTACGTCTTGCTTTTAATAGAATATATGTTCTCTTAGTGACTATGTCCACCACGTTCCGCAGCCCCCTCCACGAAATGGTCTCGACGACCCCGACCGACTTTTGGAACGACTCCTGCGCCGTAGGTGAGCTGAAGTACGCCCTTGAGCATGGCGCGGTCGGCGCCACGAGCAACCCGACGATCGTCGCCAATGTTCTGAAAACAGAATTTGGGGACTGGAAAGGCCGTGTCGAAGAGCTCTTTCAGACACAGCCGACCTGGACCGAAGCGCAGATTGCCTGGAAGTTGATCGAGGAAATGGCGGTGAAGGCCGCAGGATTGCTGATGCCGGTCTTCGAAGCGAGCGGCGGCAAGAAGGGTTGGCTGTCGATTCAAACGAACGCGGAATTTCACAGGAGCCCTGATCAGTTAGTGAGCCAAGCGCTGCACTTCGTGTCACTCGCTCCGAATTTAATGGTGAAAATTCCCGCGACGGCGGCCGGCGTCATCGCAATCGAAGAAGTGACGGCGCAGGGCGTCAACATCAACGCGACGGTGTCGTTCACCGCCCCACAGGCAGTCGCGGTCGCGGACGCAGTCGAGCGCGGGCTGAAGCGCCGCGAGGCGGCCGGGCATTCCACGGCCAACATGGTGCCGGTGTGCACGCTGATGGTCGGCAGGCTCGACGATTGGTTGAAGGTCGTGAGCGACAAGCAGGGCAAGCTGCCGACGCCCGGCACGCTCGATTGGGCCGGCGTCGCCACGTTCAAGAACGCACTCAAAACGTTCAAGCAGTCTGGCTACCGCACGCGCCTGCTCGCGGCCGCGTACCGCAACCACCTGCACTGGTCGGAGCTGATCGGCGGCGACGTCATCCTCACCATCCCGCCCGAGTGGCAGCGCAAGTTCAACGCCTCCACCATCAAGGTGGAGTCGCGCATCGACAACCCGGTGCCGGCCCAAGCATTGACCGAGCTGTCCGAACAATTCGAAGACTTCCGTCGCGCCTACGATCCGAAGGGCATGAAGCCCGCCGAGTTCGACACCTTCGGCGCCACCCGCCGCACGCTGCGCGCGTTCTTGGATTCGTATTACGGCCTGCTCAGCTTCTTGCGCGATATGCGGATTCCGAATCCGGATAAGTGAGGGGAGCGTCCGCGACCTGACCGGGCGGAGTCTGTCAACGCGGATCAACTCGTCTCGGCGCTATGGGATCAAAGTCCGGGCATACCCGGCTCATTCAACGGCGGCTCATTGTGCTGGGCAACCCTTTTGGGGCGCAACCGAGCGGGCTGCTTGGGGATCTCTCGAGCAGACCCGACCCGGGATAGTTGTTGCCGGCCGAATTGATGTGTTGCCGGCCGAATTGATGTCGTACGAGATTTCAAAACTGACGTCGTAGGGATTTGGCCGATTTGCCGGGCTGACATCGCAATTCGCGACCGAAATGGTCGCAACTTTGGCGGGTGAAGCGAGCCACCAAACGGCTTGCGGCTACGAGGTGCGGCCGCAGCTCTCGGCGGCGCCCGATGAAGGCTGGCTCATCCTCACGACCTTCGGCGAACGCCCGACCCCCGAGCTGCTGACCCCAGAACGTGCAGCGCTACGTGCGGCGCGGGCACGACGCTCGGCGGCTCCCACCCACCCCGGCACTTTACGGGCGGAAGCGGCCCCGGCTTTTTGCGACGAGCCCCGACGGGCGAAACCAGGAGAAACGAGATAGGATGCACGACATGCACGCCATGAAGGCCCGCGTCGAAAACGGTCGCCTCAAGCTTGACGAGCCCACCGACCTGCCCGAGGGCAAGCTCGTGGACGTGGTGCTGCTCGACGAGGTCTTTCTGACCGGCGGCGACGACCTTGACGACGAGGAACGCGCGGCGCTCCACGAGTCCATCCGCGAGGGCATCGCGGACATGGAAGCGGGTCGCACGGTGGATGCCAAAACAGCCATCGCTGAGCTACGCTCGCGGCTGTGAAGGTCGAGCTTTCCGATCGCGCGCATCGCGAGATGCAGCGCATCAATGCGTCATGGCGCAAACAGGCGGATTTTCCCGAGCTGTTTCTCGATGAGCTTCTCGAGACCGTCGAGCTGATCGAAACCACCGGAGTGCTCGGCACCCCCTACAACGTCAAGACCAAGCACCGCGTGACGCGGCTGCGGATGGAGAAGAGCGAGTACCACGTCTACCTCGTGCGAAAATCTGACGAGCTGCTCGTGGTCGTTTCGATTTGGAGCGCTCGTCGGCGCCGCGGACCGAAGCTCTGAGCCGCTGAGCGTCGGGGCCATCGTCGCGCTGAGCCCGCGTGGGAAGTCCAGGAGCTCATTCTGACTGTGCGAAAAAACCACTCGATTTCTCCTTTCGCGGCGCCGTCGCGCACGGGCGTGTGACACAAAATGCAGCCGATGCGCTCGCAGTGGTTCGACCGTGGCCAATGACTTCCCGTTCACGAAAGTCCCGGCGGTCGTTCCGGGCGTTTCCGGCGCTACCGCGGTCTACACCGGCGATTTCCACACCTGCGTGCTCATCTCGGGCGGCGTCTGGGGCTACGGCGCCCTAGGCGCGTTGGGCAACGGCACCACCGGCGACGCGCTGTCGCCGGCATCGGTGCTGTTTCCCTGACGCGCCGCCGCGCGTTTACAACCGGAAGCGCAGCACGGCGTTGAACGAGGTCGGCTCGCCGCCGCCGATGTCCTCGTTTTTCGAGAAGCTCTCGCCGAAAAAGCGGTGATACGTTATTTCGGCGCCGAGGCTGAGTCCGCGCGGAAGCGGGACCTGGAAGCCGATGCCGATCGGTACGCCGAATTCGCTGCTGCCGGTGAGCTGCGTGGTGGTGGACGAACCGCTCACGGACGTTGAATACCAGCCGGGACCGAAGAACAGATACGGTTGCACGTAAGGCGTGGGCACCGTGAAACGCAGCTCGGCTGCGATGGCGTTCGTGAACAGGCCGCGGCTGCCACCCGTGCTGACCGAATCGTCGGCGGGGTTGGACATGCCGATGTAGTGCGCTTCGACGGCGAACCAGCGCGTGATTTCGACGCCCGCGCGCAATCCCCATGCTGGGCCGAGGCCCGTGATCGAGCCGGTGCCAGTGCCGAACCCAAACGGGTTGCCTTCGTTGTAATGCGAGACGCCAGCATCGACACCGAGAACCAGGTGCGGGTAGCGGCATGGCCCCTTCCAAGAGCACGACGCCGGCTGTTCTGCGAAGGCAGTCGCGCTCAGGAGCAGAGTAAGGGGGACTAGGGCAAAAGCGCTGGACAGATTTTTCATGATGGCAAGGTGACGGCCGGGATCGAGCGATCGGTGTTGTGCAATTTTGAGGCCTACGGGGGCTCGGACTCCATTGCGTTATTGACCGGGGTTTCCGCTAAGGCAAATTGCCGCACGCGCGATCGCCGCGCGCCAAGTCACCCCCAACGGGTCAAAAACGGTCGCGAGGTAACTTCGCTGCGAGCGTTCGTCGTTAAGCCGCGCACAGGCAATCACGGCTCACGACGGCGCTTCGCTGCCCAGCTTGCGTCGCATCAAGAGCACGCGATTTCGCAGCGTCTGCAGCTGCTCACGCAGTGATTGCGTGTCGCGCTGCAGGTCAGTCCAATCACCCTGTTCGGCGAGCGCACGAAGCTCGGTAGCCTCGGTGATAGTGGCGTCGAGTCGACGCTCGACCTCGGCAAGTGGGCCGAGCGCTTGAGCGGACGACGCGCTGTCCAGCTCAGGCAACTCGCTGACCGGCGTGCTAGCGGCGCGAGCGGCTTCACCCAAGCGTTGCAGACGACCTTGCAGCTCGAGCCGCTCGGCGTTTCGCCGCGCGATGTGCTCGGCGGCTTGTGCGGTCGCCTCCATACAGGAGTGCTGGGCCGCTTGCACCGATTGCATGGCGCTTGCGAACGCCTTCAAGGTCTCCGCAAGCTTGCTCTCGTGAACCGAACACTCCTCGAGTGCTTGTCGCGCTCGCTGCAACGACTTTTCCGAATTGACAGCGGTTCGGCTCAGCTCGTTGCTGAGCACCTGAAAGCGGCGAATGTCATCATCGAGCTGCCTGGCCGCAGCCAACAGCTGGCTTTCCTGGGTCTTGCTCATAGAGACGTAGCTAGTTTCGCTTCGAGCGCCTGCCGTTGCCGGCCCGCTTCGCTTCCACGGCGCGGCCCAAGCCGACGATCAACGTCACGGCCAGGGTCATCGTGACGGCTAGCGAGCGGAACAGGCCGACCGCGGCTTGCTGGACTTCGAGGCTGACGTCGGCGTGCTCGGCGAGCGGGCTGAGCGGGCTGTCGGTCATGGCGATGACCTTGACGCCGCGCTGCTTGGCTTCGCGAACGACTTGGGCGACGTCGGGCGAATAAGCTTTGGAGCTGATCGCGATGATCACGTCGCGGTTGGTGGCGTGGCCGACCTGCTGCATGAACATGCCGCCGACGCCGTCGACCAGCACGTTGCGCACGTTCATTTGGCTGAGCGCATACGCCAAATAACAGGCAATTGGAAACGAGCGGCGGTGCGCCACCACGTACACCGTTTCAGAATCCGTGATCAGCTTGAACGACTGGTCGAGCAGCGTGCCGAGCCGCTTGTTTTGCTGCAAGCGCCGCAGACCGACGACGTCGGCTTCGACGAACTGCTCGAGCAGCGCGTTGACGTCTTTGGCGTCTTCGCCCTGCACTTCGGTGCCGTTGAGCGATTTGAGCCGCTCCTTGTAGTCCGGCATCGCGTCGGTCAGGCGCAGCCGGAACACGCGCTGCATGTCGCTGTAGCCCGAGAAGCCGAACACCTTGGCAAACCGAATCAAGCTCGAGGGCTGCACGCCCGCGCGCTGTGACACCGCCGCAATCGTCTCGAGCGCCAGCTCACTCGGATTGTCGAGCGCATGGCTCGCAATCTGCTGCAAGCGCTTACTCAAGCTGGGAAATTGCTCGATGATCGCCTTTTCCAGCTGGTCGTAAGTCTCGGGAAATTGGGCGGTGCCTTTTTTCATTGAATCACTTCACCGTCGGCATGGAGAAGCTCGCCCCGGCGCTGGCACCACGCGGCCAGCGCGATGTGACGGTCTTCATGCGTGTGAAGAAGCGCACGCCCTCGGGGCCGTGCATGTAGTGGTCGCCGAACAGCGACCCCTTCCAACCGCCGAAGCTGTGAAAGGCCATCGGCACCGGGATCGGCACGTTCACGCCGACCATACCGATCTGGATCTTCTTGGTGAACTCATCAGCTGCTTCGCCGCTGGTCGTGAAGATCGCTCCGCCGTTGCCATAGCGATGGGCATTCACCAATTGGATGGCGGCGTCCAGCGTCGGGACCCGCACGATGGCCAAAACCGGGCCGAAGATCTCTTCCTGATAGATTTTCATCTCGGCCGTGACGTGGTCGAACAGGCAACCGCCGAGAAAGAAGCCATTTTCGGCTCCAACCACGCGTAGCCCACGACCGTCGACCAACAGCTTGGCGCCTTCTTTCACGCCGAGGTCGACGTAGCCGGACACCTTTTCGAGGTGGGCTTTGGTCACGAGCGGGCCCATGTCCATGCCAGGAGCAGTTCCGGGACCGATCTTCAGCGCCTTGACCTTGGGGATCAAGGCTTCGACCAAGCGATCGCCGGTCTCGGCACCGACCGTGACGGCGACCGAGATCGCCATGCAGCGCTCGCCAGCCGAGCCGTACGCCGCGCCCATCAACGCGTCGACGGTGTGGTTCAAGTCGGCGTCGGGCATCACGATCATGTGATTTTTCGCGCCGCCCAAGCACTGCACGCGCTTACCGGCGCGCGTCGAGCGTTGGTACACGTTCTCGGCGACAGGCGTGGAACCGACTAGGCTGATCGCGGAAATGTCCGGATGCTCGATGAACGCATCGACGACTTCTTTGTCGCCGTTGACGACGTTGAACACGCCCGGCGGCAGCCCCGCTTCGGTCCAAAGCTCGGCCAGCCTGAGCGACAGCGACGGCACGCGCTCCGACGGCTTCATGATGAAGGTGTTGCCACAGGCGATCGCGACCGGCGCCATCCACATCGGGATCATCGCTGGGAAGTTGAACGGCCCGATGCCAGCGCACACGCCGAGCGGCTGGCGAAACGACCAGCTGTCGACGCCGCGCGCCACGCCTTCGGTGTATTCGCCCTTCAAAAGCTGCGGAATTCCGGCAGCAAATTCGACGACTTCCATGCCGCGCGTGACCGAGCCGCGCGCGTCGTCGAGCACCTTACCGTGCTCGGCGGTGACGAGCCCAGCCAGCTCGTCCATGTGCTTGTCGATCAAGCCCTTGAGGTTGAACATCACGCGCGCGCGGCGCACCGACGGCGTCGCTGACCAGCCAACGAGCGCCTGCTTGGCGGCGGCAACGGCGGTAGCGACGTCGGCGGCCGTGGACATCGGCACTTGGCTCGCCTCGGCGCCGAGCGCCGGGTTGAAGACGCTGCCAAAGCGGGCGCCCGCGCTGTCGGTCATCTTGCCGTTGACGTAATTCTGCAATTTCTTGGTCATGTCAGTTGTTACCTAGGTGCCAGGCCACTCCGAACGAGCGAGATTTTTTCACAGGGAGATCGAGAGATCGGGAGGCGAGAATTTTTGGGGTTCGAGCCGTGCGTTGCGGCACCTCGACTGCGCAGTCGCCGAACGGCAACGTACGGCTCGAAACCAAGAGATCTCCCGATCTCCCTGTGAAAAAATCTCGAACCGCTCATTGGCAAGCCGTTAGGCCTCCGTCGACGTACAGGATTTGGCCGGTTACGAAGGCGGCGCCGGGTCCGCAAAAGAACAAGGTTGGACCGACGACGTCCTCGGGATCAGCGATGCGTCCGAGCGGAATGCGCTCGAGCAGTTTCGCGCTCGCGACTGGATCTGCCAGCAAATGCTGCGCCATATCGCTCTTCACGAAGGTCGGCGCGACGCCGTTGACGTTGATGCCGTGCGGAGCGAGCTCGACCGCGTGCTGTTTCACCAGCATCGCCAAACCGCCCTTGCTCGCCGTGTACGACGAGTAGCCTTTGCCTTGCAGCGCCAGCATGGCCCGCACTGACAGCAAATGGACGTGGCGACCGCCAAGCTTCGCTTGAACCTGACGGCGCGCGACAGCCTGCCCCAAGAACATCGCTGCCTTGAGGTTGAGCGCGATCACGCTGTCGTAGCTGTCTTCGGTCGCTTCGAGCAGCAGCTGCTCGCGGTGGATGCCGACCGAGTTGACCAAGATGTCGCAGCGCCCGAAGTGGTCACACACGCCGTCAACGGCGCGGGCGATGTCTTTCACCGACCGCGCGTCGAACGGCACCGCGTGCACGTCGCCGCCGGCTTTGCGCACGGCGTCCGTCACCTCGTGCAGTCGCTTGTCCTCCGGACCACCCACCGCCACGCGCACGCCCGCCTGGGCGAACCCGAGCGAGAGCGCTTCGCCGATCACGCCGGTTCCGCCGGCGATGAACGCGACTTTGCCGGCCAACGGCGCGCAAGTAGAGCTAGAGGCGTTTGGTTCGGTCATTCAATCAATCCAGGTGGAGACCACCGTTGATGTCGAGCAACTCACCGGTGATGAAGCCCGCCAACGGCGAGGCCAGGAACACCACCGCATGCGCGATCTCTTCCGGTTCGCAGAAGCGGCCGACCGGAATCGACTTGAGCGTTTGTTGGCGTTGCTCTTCGGTCAGCTGCTCGGTGATCATCTTCGTTTTCACGTACGCCGGGGCGATCGCGTTCACGGTCACGCCGTGCGGCGCAAGCTCGCGTGCCAGCGAGAACGTGAGGCCACCGAGCGCGCCCTTCGATGCGGTGTAGGCGGTGCCGGCGGTGAGGCCACCGGTCTTCATCGCAACCGAGCACATGTTGATGATCCGGCCCCACCTGTGCTCGCGCATGCTGGGCACCCACTCACGACTCAGGTGGTACGGCCCGTCGAGGTTGACGGCCATGATCTTGCGCCACTCTTCCGGGTTAGTTTCGGCAAGCTTGTGGTTCGAGAGCACGCCGGCGTTGTTGACCAAGATATCGACCGGGCCTACCTTCTCGCGCACGTCGACACAGGCCGCGTGAATCTGCGCCGGATCGCTGAGGTCGAAGCAGATCGGGAACGTGCCCTCACCCAGCGCGGCCGTAACGGCCTCGAGCGCCGGACGATCGGAGTCGGCCAGCACCACCGTGTGGCCTTCGGCCAGAAGGGACCGAGCGATCGCCGCACCCATCGCGCCGCCGACGCCGGTCACCATCGCCACCCGCTTCGGATCGGCTAATTTTGGCTTGGTTTCGATTCTTGGTGTCATGTAAATTCTCGTTTTCGGTTTGCACAGAGGGCCCGCAACCCGCTCAGCAATCGGCTAGCGCGCCCAGGTAGCCGCGCACGCCGGGGTGTTCTCGGAACGTGTCGTAAGTCGGAAGCTCGGCCACCTTGCCGCCGGCAACGAATAGAAAGCGCTCACAGTTGTCGCGCATGATGTCGATGTGGAACGGCTCGTACGGGTGTACGCATAGAAAGACGACGCGACCGTTGGCACGCAGCTGTTTGAAGAAGCTCAGCATGAAGCCGATGTAACCGTCCTGCGTGCTGAACTGCGGCTCGTCGAAGATGTGGACCAGCGGGTACGTCGACTCCGCCGGCTGCAGCATGAAGTTCGGCTTTGTCTTCTTGACGCTGCGTACTTGATAAGACTGGTGGTAGTGAATCGCCATCCGGTCGCGCTGGCGGTACTTCACCGTCTGGATATCGCGGCCGCCGCACAAGATCTGCCCGCTGGTCGGGACGTTGCTGCCCGAAAGCAGCTCGAACAAGGTCGTCTTACCCGCGCCGTTCGGGCCCATCACGCCGACAATCTCGGGCTTGTCGATCTTGAACGACCCCTCGAGACTAAACGTCTGCTTCTTCGCAATGAAGCCACGCGAATACGTCTTTTTGAGGTTCCGCACCTCGAGAATCGGAGGCGTCATGACATCACCTCGCAAACCGTCACGATTGTGTTCGCCAATGAGCGTCCCGAGATTTTTTCACAGGGAGATCGGGAGATCGGGAGATTTTTTGGGTTTTCAAAATGGGAAACAGCACCCGGAACCGTTAGAGGCGACGTGCGGCGTCTCGCGTCTCGAAACCCCCAAATTCTCGCCTCCCGATCTCCTGATCTCCCTGTGAAAAAATCTCGAGCCGTAGAGATCATGACAGGTCTCCCAGGAGCTTGGCGTCGTCTAAGAGGGCTTGGGCGGGGCCGTTGTAGACGACTTTGCCGTGGCGGATGACGTAGGCGCGGTCGCAGACGGCCAGCACGCTGCGCACGTTTTGTTCGACGACCAACACGCCGATGCCCTCGTTCTTGAGCCGCGCGATCGTGCCCATCACGTCTTGCACCAGCTTGGGGGCCAAACCTTGCGACGGCTCGTCGAGCAGCACGAGGCCGGGACCGCCCAGGAGCGCGCGACCGATCGCCACCATTTGCATCTCACCGCCCGAGAGGTTCTCGCTATCGCGTTCGAGCAAGTACTCGAGCGCCGGAAACAAGCCGTAGACTTCCTTGTCGGTCCAGCTGCGGAACGCGGTCTTCTTCTTACCGAGCGCCAGGTTCGTCTTGACCTTGAGCGCGGGGAAGATCCGTCGGTCGTCCGGCACCCAGCCAATGCCGCCGCAGGCGATGTCGTTGGTCGCCGCGCGTGTGATGTCTTTGCCGGTGAAGCGCACGCTGCCGCGGCGCGCCGGCGTCAGGCCCAAGATCGAGCGCAGCACGGTGGTTTTACCAGCGCCGTTCGGTCCCAACAGCGCGACCGCTTCACCTTGGCGCACCTCGAGCGAAACGCCGAAAAGCGCCTGAGTTTCGCCGTAGTACGTCTCGATACCTTGGATCTCAAGCATCGGCGGGCGCCCCCAGTTTGGCGCGGCGCACCCACGGGTCCGAACGCAGCTCGTCCGGCGTGCCTTGCGCGATGACCTGGCCCCAATGAATGACCGAAACGCGATCCGCGAGCCTGAACAAGAAGTCCATGTCGTGCTCGATCATGACGATCGTAAATTTGCGCTTGAGCGTGAGGATCAGCTCGAGCAGTCGATCGCGACCTTCCGCACCCATGCCCTGCGTCGGCTCATCGAGGAATAGGACACGCGGCTCAGCGGCAAGCGCCACGGCAATTTCGAGCGCCCGCCGCTGGCCATAGGACAGATTGATCGAGCGCGCGTCGATGTGCGAAGACAACCCAACCTGCTCGACGATCTTGATCGCCTTGTCGATCGCGACCGAATCGCCGGCCACGCTCTTGAGCGGGTTCATGCCCGAGCGGCGCATTTCCGGCACCGCGAAGACCACGTTTTCGAGCACCGTGAGCTCATCGAATAAGCTCATGATCTGAAACGAACGCGCCACGCCTTTTTGCGCGATCTTACGCGGCGAAAGACCGGTGATGTCTTCGCCGTCGAGCAGCACTTGTCCGCGGTCGGGCGGGAAATGGCCGGTCAAGACGTTGAAGCAGGTCGACTTGCCGGCGCCGTTCGGGCCCATGATGCCCGACAAAGTGCCCTGCTCGAACGACAGCGAAATGTCTTCGAGCACGACGCGGTCGCCGAAGCGCTTGCTCAGGTTCTTAGCCTCAAACAGAGCCATTTTCAGCCTCCGGAGAGATCGCAGACGCCGCCGCTTTGGCGCGATTCGCGAGCTTGCTTCGATAGTGTTGGAACGCGCCCGCGATGCCTTCGGGCTGGAACAGCACGACGCCCATGAACAAGAGCCCGTACCAGAGCAGCCAGGTCTCGGTCAGGGCGCCGAGCAGGTCGCGCGCGACGATGAACACCAGCGCACCGAGCACGGGACCCCAGAAGCTCACCGTGCCGCCGCCGATCAACACCGCCATCACGATGAAGCCGGAGCTGTGCACGCTCATCACGTCCGGGTACGCGCTCTCTTGGGCTGATGCCATCAACCCGCCGGACAGACCGGCGAAGGCACCGGCCAGCGTCACGACCGCCCACTTGGTGAGCCAGACGTTGTAGCCAACGAAGCGCGCGCGCGTCTCGTTCATGCGGATGGCTTGCAGGGCCTTGCCGAACGGCGAGTGCACCAGCCGCCAGAGCAGCACGATCGCGACCGCCAGCACCGCGACCACGAAGTAGAACAGCGTGACGTTGTTCTTCAGCAGCTCAGGACGATGCAGATTGAGCATGCCGTCTTCGCCACCGGTCACCGACGTCACTTTCATCGCCAAGAACCAGAACACCTGGCCACAAGCGATAGTCAGAAGCGCAAAGTAGATGCCGCGCCGATGCGCCACTAAGCAGCCGACCAGGCCAGCCGCCGCCGCTGACGCCAGCACCGCGCACGGCAGGCAAATCAGCGGGTTTTGCGTCCAATGCAGGTAGCAGAGCCCGTACGCATACGCGCCCACGCCGAAGAACGCGCCCTGCCCGAACGCCGGCAACCCGGTGTAACCGAGCAAGAGGTTGTAGCCGAGCGCGTACAGCATCCAAATCGCAACTTCGATGCCCAGGTATTGGTAGAGACCAACGTGCTCGGCCCAGAGCGGAAAGCTCGCGAGCAAGGCGAGCGTGATCAGCATCGGCTTGGTGACCCAAGCCTGGCCTTTGGCGCCCGTGCCCTGGCCTCGTGCGGTGATCGGCGTGTAAAGCGACATCAGGCCTCGAGCGCGCTCTTCTTGCCCATCAGGCCGCGGGCGCGGAAGGTCAGGACCAAGATCAAAAGGAGGTACATCGACATCACCGACCACTCGGCGGCGTAGCCACCGGTGAGCCCGACCGTGACACCAACCAAGAGGCCTGCGATGACGGCGCCCCAGAAGCTACCGACGCCGCCCAGCACGATGATCAAGAACGACGGAATCACCGCGTCGACGCCGACGTGCGGCCGCAGCCCCCAAATCGGAGTCAAGATGATGCCGGCTGCTGCAGCCAGCGCCGCGCCCATCGCGAACACGAACAGCCGCAGCCGACTGATGTTGATGCCGAGCGCACGCACCATCTCGGCGTCGTGAGCGCCGGCTTTGACGCGCGCGCCGTACGGCGTCTTCTCGAGGAACAGCCAGACCAGCGCCATCAGGACCATGCCCAAAAACGCCGCAAAAAATCGGTATTTCGAGTAGATGAGATCGCCGGCCATGAAACCGCCGTCGACACTCTCCGGCACCGGCAGGCTCTTCTCGCCCGGACCCCAGACGATACGAATGCCTTCTTCGATTACCAAGGACGCACCGAACGTCAAGAGCAGGCCGTACTCGGCCTTCTTGCCGTACGTGCGTCGCACCAAGCGTTCGAGCCCCATCCCGACCACACCGATGACGAGCGGTGCGATCACGAGCGCGAGACCGTAACGAACCGCCAGCGGCAAGGCCAGGTAGCCGGCCCCGGCGTCACCCAACCAACTCGGGTTGATGATCTCGACCGCCACATAGGCGCCGAGCGCGAACAGCGAGCCGTGCGCGAGGTTGATGACCTCCATCACGCCGACAATCAGCATGAACCCTAGCGCCAGGAGCCCGAAGAGGATCCCGAGAGAAACGCCGTTAATGAGGTGTGGCAGCACGGTGTTACGGCTCGTAGACGGGCGTCGACTCCAGCGGCTCCAGCTTGCACTTGCCGTCCGCTTCCTTGTCGACGACAAGGGCCGGCTCGGTGTTGCTCAAGATCTTGAACAGGTCGTCGGGCGCCGTGGAGGTCAGGTCCGCGGTCGCCAGGTAGATCGTTTGCTGCAGCTGGTGGGTGGCCGGATTCATGAACGCGTCGTGGTGCTGCATGCGCACCGAAGCCGGGATTTTCAGCTGCTCGAGCTCTTTGATGATCGCGCGGTTGTTGGTCGTCTTCAGCTTGTCGACGGCTTCGAGCAACGCGCGCGTTGCCCAGTAGCCGTTGTAAAAGACGTTACCGGGCGTCTTGATCTTCGAGTCGCCGTTGGCCTTCAGGTACCGGGCGTTGAATTCCTTCACACCGGGTAGATCGAGGCCCTGGTACCACGTGGTACCGAACACGCCGAACAGGTCGGCGCGCGGCAGGCCGTAGATGTCTGGCCAGTCTTGTTGGTTATTGATCCAAGCGAACTTCTCGCCCAGCTTCATCTGCGCGACCTGCGCGCGCAGCGCCTTCAAGTCGTCGCCGCCGACGGCCGCCGCGACCACGTCGGGCTTCTTCTGCTGCAGCTTGAGCAAGATCGCGCTGAAGTCGCGCGTGCCCTGCGGCACCAAGATTTCATCGATGATTTGACCGCCGGCCTCGGTGACTTGCTTGCGCGTCGCCTTGGCCGTGTCGTGACCCCAGACGTAGTCGTTGGTGACCAGCAGCCATTTCTTGCCGAAAGTGCCGATCGCGCTTTTGACCGCAGCTTGCGAGAAGTTGTTACCGTTGCCGTCCCAAACGAACTTGACCCGGTGGCAGTTTTCACCGGCTTCCGACGGCGAGCTGCTGTTGGTGTTCAGGTAAATAACGCCGTATTTCTGCGCTACCTGCGACACTGCGTTGGCGACGCCCGAGCTCACGCCGCCGATGATGAAGGCGACCTTGTCTTGCTTGATCATGCGCTCCGCGATGCGCGAGCCGGTCGCGGGAGTCGTTTCCGTGTCCATGTGCACGTACTTGATCGGGCGGCCCATCGCGCCACCCTTGGCGTTCATCTCCTCAATCGCCATGATCACGCCACGCTTGTCGGCGTTGCCACTGTTAGCGTACTGGCCGCTCGCGTCAGCGGTGATGCCGATCAAGATCGGCGTCTTGCCGTCGGCGGGCTTGGCGGATGACGAAGTGCCGCCGCTCGGGTCTGTCTTCTTGTTGCACGCTGTACCGAGCAGCCCGATGGCTGCCGCGATCGCCAGGTTGCGGATCGGCGTGCTCATTTTTTTAGCTCGACGCCGTTGAGCTTGCAGTGAGCGGCGACCATGTCTCCGACCAGACCATCCGGGTTGCTCGCGAGCGCAGAGACGAGCGAGTTGAGCACCTGCGGCCCGATCGGCGCGGTCAGCGGCACGTCGGCGACCATGCGGTTGTAGTAACGCAGGTCCTTCGCGGCGTTGGCGAGGCTGAACTTCAACCCGGAGTAGTCGTTGCTCTCCAAGATTTTCGGCACAATCAGCTGAAAAATGCCGCTATTTGCGCCGCCGCCGCCGACCACCTTGGCGAACTTGCCAAGGTCGACGCCAGTCGCTGCGCAGGCGCACAGCGCCTCGGCGATCAGCGCGGCGTGACCCATCGTGATCAGGTTGTAGATGAGCTTAGTGCGCGCGCCGGCGCCGACACCGCCCATGTAGAAGATGTTCTCGCAGAACGCTTCGAGCACCGGGCGAATGTCGCCGAACACTTGCTCTTCGGCGCCGACCATCGTGTTCAGCTTGCCGGCCTCGGCGTCGGCCGGGCTGCGCGCCAGCGGCGCGTCGACGTACGCCGCGCCAACCGCCGCCAAGTCTTTGGCGACGCGCTCGCTCATCGCTGGCTCACTGGTCGAACAGTCGAGCAGCACCATGCCCTTCTTGAAGGCACCGAGCACGCCGTTTTCCCCGTAGACGACTTGCTCGACCTGCGGCGCCCCGGTGACACACAAGATGACGACATCCGACGCTTCGGCGATCGCGCGCGGCGTCTTGGCCTCGCCCGCGCCCTGCGTCAGCAGGTCCTCGATCGGTTTCCGATTCTTGTGCGCCATGACCGTGACCGGGAACCCCTTCGCGAGGAGGTTCTTGGCCATGCCGTGGCCCATCAATCCGACTCCAACGAAACCGATCTTCTTTGCCATGATGACTCCTACTGCGGGGACGGCGCTCGCCGACCAACGCAGGCTTGCCGCGGATTTTCGCGAAACAGCCGTGCGAGCTTGGTTTTTCTACCGTAGAATATTTGTTCTATTTCGTCAACCGATAGAACCCATATTCAGAATTTTTAGAATTTGTGTTTCAAATATTCCAAGGTTAGATTATTCGTTCTGAAAGCGCCGGGTGTGTTTTGGCGGCCGACCGAGGTCGGCTTTCGTGCGATCCAGGCAGAGGAGATCCGCAACGTGTTCAGTTCCACCAGAGTCCTCCGAAACTTCGTACTGGGCAGCGTCGCTTCGGCCGTGCTGCTCGCGGGCATGCCGGCCAAAGCCGAGATCTTCCTCGTCAAAAAGCAAAAACCGGACGACTGGGAAATCTCGACCAACGGCCGCGTCGACTCCTACTTGAACTGGATTAGCGGCGACAGCATCAACATCGGCAAGAGCGGTGCCCTGATCAATCCGGCCGATAAAACATCGATCGATCGCTACTCTCTCGTCGGTCCGCAAATCGGCATCAGCGGCAACCCGACACCGAACGGTAATACGCAGAGCCTCACCGACCAGACCAAGCTCAACACTTTCCGCGTCCGCGGCGGGTTCGCGAGCACAATCCTCGCGTTCAACGTGTACAAGCAGTTTCTGCCCGACGTGAAACTGACGGTAAAGCTGGCGTTGTGGGCGGGAATTCAGAACGGCCTCAACTCACAGAACTTTCGCCAGTTCAACGACCAGGCGTCGGTCGACTTCCGCGAGCAGTACATGGACTTGTCCGGTAGCTGGGGCTCGGTTTGGGGTGGTCGGCGCATCGGCCTGTTCAACCGCGGCGGGATGAAGATGGACTGGTGGTTGATCCACCAGCACGGCGTCGGTCATCCGTGCGATGTCGACTCGGTCGCCTCGGCCACCTGCGGCAACACCGGCGTTGGCTCGATGTTTCCGGCCCGCCACGCGCAGCTTGGCTACGCCACGCCGGAGATGGCCGGCGTGCAGCTCTCGGTCGCGGCGCTCGATCCAGCTATGATCGACCAGTTTTGGAATCGAACGGTCGCCCCGCGTGTCGAAAGTGAACTCACCTTCCACAAGGTGATGGAAGATCGCCCGGTCGGTAAGGACGAAGTCAACCTTTGGGCCAACGGCCTAATGCAGATGATCGGCCGTGTAGGCGAGTCAACGCGCAACCCGCCTGATCCGGGTATTCCGGCCGACTCGGTGCGCACCGCCTGGGGTGTCGGCGGCGGCGCATGGGGGCGTTACTTCGGCGTCGGCCTCGGTGCGACTGGCTGGTACGGCAAAGGCCTCGGCACCGCGTGGGCCCTCGGCAACACCGCGATCGACAACATTGGCGAGCTGCGCACCCATTTTGGCTATTTGGCTGCCGCCAATTATCGCATCAGCGCTATCGAGCTCGCAGCGTCGTACGGCTCCGTCAACGTCAAAGACACCGCCTGGGACCGCTCGCCGACAGCCAAGCTTAGTGTGATCAAAGAAGTGCGCGGCATCGGCGCCAAGATCGCCTACCACTTGGAACCCGTCGTCTTCTCGATCGATGGCATGGCTCTACGTTACACTTGGCACCACGGCGAGCTCCAAACGGCCAACACGATCAGCGCCGGCATGCTCGCGGAGTGGTGAGCGCGGGCCGAACGCGAGCGTCAGCGCTAGCGGGTCCGCGTGCGGGCGGCGCAAACGGGTTCCGCGCGCAGCCCAATGCGGGACACCAAGGAAATCAAAAAACCACCGTCTGCAAGGTGTCCGCGTCGGGAAAAGTGCCGGTCTTGAGCGCGGCGCCCCAATTGGTGCCGTCCTTGCTGACAAAGAATTGCCAGTCTTTGATGTGGCCGTTCTTGATCGTTTGGCGGGGCAAGTAGGTGAAACCAGTGACCGCGTGTGAGCTCGTCATGTCCACGCTGATGTAGTGCGGTAGCTTGGCGTCGTTGACGTCGTTTGGCGCGGGCTCCCACGACGTGTGCCAGAAGGTCGCTGCGTCACCGTCGATGGCGTACGTCGCTGGGTTGTGGTCACCGCTGAGCTCTTCCGAATCGGCCATCACCAACCACCCGGTGCGACTGATCGGAGTGTTGCCCGTGGTCAGGATCTCCAGCTCGGCGATCGAGGTCCACTCCTTGCCCGCTTGCTCCGACGTGGCCACGAGCTTGACGTAGCGAAAGCCAACCGGTGGTGCGCCGCCAGCGCCAGCCGTGCCTGCGCTGCCTGCCGTCCCCCCAGTACCACCCGCGCCGCCGGTACCACCCGCGCCGCCGGTACCACCCGCGCCAGCGCTGCCACCAAAACTGGTGCCGCCGCCACCCATACCGGCGACCGCGACCGAGCCCGCCGCCGACATCCCAGCGACGGGCTGCGACGTACCGCCCGCGGTCGCCACGCCGCCGGTTCCGCCCGGGTCGGCTCCGCCCGTCCCGGCAGTGCCCGCCGTGTTGCCTTCAAGCAGCGGGTCGGTGGGATGAGTCGCGGTGGCGCACCCCCCGCTCCAAGCGAGAAATGTGAGGGCGCTAGCGGCGAAACGCATAGCTTGCATAACCGACAAGGCTGACACATTTGTGATTGCCTGGAGCCCGCAAAATTCATCCCTACGACGGTAGGAGCGGGACCCACAAATGGGAAATTCAACAGGGAGACTGGGACGTTGGAGATTTTTTTGTGGCGGGTCGAGGCATCGAATAGGTGGAGGGCGATGTTTTCGACAATGTTGGGGCTCCGCCGCTCGTGGCCGTCAATCACCGGAGCCGCTGTAGGCAACCTACTGGCCACCGGTTGTGGACAAGCCCGCGACGCCGCGAAACCGCCGTCGCCGCCTGCTCCTTTCGTTGCGGCGTCCGCAAAGCCTCAACCCGCGTCGACCGAGCCGCACTTGCGAGACATCAAGCAGCTCACGTTCGGCGGCGAAAACGCCGAAGCGTATTGGTCGTTCGACGGCAAGCAGCTGATCATGCAGGCCCACCAAGGTGAAGGCTGCGACCAAATCTACCGCATGCAGCCGGGCACCCCGCCGCTTCGCGTCTCGAATGGTAAGGGTTCGACCACCTGCTCGTATTTTTTGCCCGGCGACCAAGAGGTCATCTACGCCTCCACGCACTTGGGCGGCGACGCCTGCCCCACCAAGCCTGATCACAGCCAAGGCTACGTGTGGGCTCTGTACGAGACCTACGACATCTTTCGCGCAAACGCCGACGGCTCGAACATTCGGCAGCTGACCAATTCGCCCGGCTACGACGCCGAAGCGACGGTGTGCAAGAAGGACGGCTCGATCGTCTTCACCTCGGTGCGCGACGGCGACATCGAGCTGTATCGGATGAACGCCGATGGCAGCAACGTGAAGCGCCTCACGCACACACCCGGCTACGACGGCGGCGCGTTCTTCAACGACGACTGCACGAAGCTAGTCTGGCGTGCGTCACGCCCGAAAGGCCGCGCGCTAGACGAATTTCGCGATCTCTTGGCCAAGCAGCTGGTTCGACCGACGCAGCTCGAGCTGTACGTGGGCGACGCGGATGGCTCGAACGCAACGCAGGTTACCTACTTGAACGCGGCATCGTTCGCGCCGTTCTTCTACCCGAGCTCACGGCGCGTGATTTTCTCGAGCAACCACGGCGATCCGAAGGGCCGCGAGTTCGATCTGTGGGCGATCAACACCAACGGCACCGGGCTCGAGCGGATCACGACCGCCGCCGGCTTCGACGGCTTTCCAATCTTCTCACCCGACGGCAAGGCGCTGGCGTTCTCTTCGAATCGCGCGACCGCGCCGGGCCAGCACGACACCAACGTATTTTTGGCGCACTGGTCCGACGATCCGCAGGGCCAAATCACCGAAGAGACCGGCGCTGATCGCATCCAGAAAGACATCGCCTGGCTGGCAGATCCGGCGCGCGAAGGGCGCGGCCTCGGCACGAAGGGGCTGGTCGCTTCGGGCGAATTCATCGAGCAACGCTTCGCGGCGCTCGATCTATTGCCGGCAGGCGAGAAGGGCACGTACCGCGACAACTTCGAGGTCGCCAAACACGTGCTGGTCGGCAAGGAGTCGAGTCTTTCGCTCGGCGGCAGCGCGGTTGCGGCAGAGTCGTTTCAGCCGTTGGCTTTCTCGGCCCAAGGCAAAGTCGAGGGCGAGCTCACGCTGGCGAACTACGGTGTAGTCGCCAAAGAGTTGAAGGTCGACGACTACCGAAGCATCAACGTGAAGGGCAAAATCGTCGTGGTTCGGCGCTTCGTGCCCGAGACCGACAAGTTCACTGAAGCTACGAATCAGCGTCGCTACGGCGATCTCGAGTACAAGGCCGTCACGGCGCGCATGGCCGGTGCTGCGGGGGCATGCCCAGATCCTTTAGGCGCAACGTAGCGGGATGATGGAAATAAATCGGGAGTGTTCCGAGTTGTTTTTGTTCCACCAAAACCAACCGAGACACCCCGATGACGAAGAGAGCGACCCGAGTTGCCGCAAAGAATCCACCCCCGCGATCGGAGTCTGCTCAGTCGATCGAGAGCGCGCTG
>JBBRMI010000070.1:0-33422 GCA_038230915.1 Polyangiales bacterium
AAATTTAGTGGTTCGCCCCACCACATTGGCAATGTGCTGATCAATTGAGATCCCTGAAGTGACGTAGCTTGTGCCGAGCAGCACCGGTTGGCGCCCGGTCAGTAGGTTGGCATAGTCGGGGGCATGGTCTGGGGGCACCGGCGACGTGTATGCTGACTCCGCATCAAGGCCGCGCATGACGATCAACTTCGCGGCCAAAGGTGTCAGCGGCTCGAGAATTCGGCTGCTCGTGATGCCCGAACCGGACACAGCGGTTCCGGCGTCTGGTGGCCAAAAGTGCGGCATCGAGGTGCCGTTCGAACTCGTCACAATGACCAAGCGCTTTGGATACGCGGCGGCGGCTCGCGCCTGACCCGGCAGCGACACCAAAGGCAACGCCATCGCGGAAAGCCCCACGGCTTGAAGAAAGGCGCGGCGTCCTCGGCTATCGTGTCTGTCGTGATTCACTGACAAGCCTCTTTTGCGGGGGCGTTGAGGTAACGGAATGCATCGCTTTGCACTAAGTCGACGAACAGACGTCGAAGGTCGCCGTTTGCCGCGGTGAACTTTTGAATGAAGTCTGCCAGGGGCGCTGCATCCGTTTTGGCTTCACCACTGCGACCAAGGGCGTATCGAAACCACGAGGTAGCCGCACACGCTTGCACGTCCTTGCTTGTCGCGAGTTTCTTCGCAAGCTCGGCGACCCCGTTGATCGTGCCGTCAACATCGGTGCCGACAACTTCCCCCGCATCGTCGTTGCCATCAGGATTGGGCTTGCTTGCATCAAGGGCGCGATAGGCACCGGTGGCGTCATAACGGTCGAACACGAGGCCAATCGGATCTAACAAGCGGTGGCAGCCCGCACAGAAGGCGTTCGCCGCGTGTTGCTCGAACCGTTGGCGCACGGTGGCTCCGTCTTGGACCTTGGGCGCCATGGTGTTGGCTTCGGGGGGCGGCGGTGGCATCTCTTGGCAAAACAACCGTTGGCGAATGTACTTGCCACGAATTACTGGCCGAATGCCACCATCGGGGAATGATGTGTTCGCCATGATTACCGGCATCGTTAGGATGCCCGAGCGCTGCTGTGGATCAAGGTCCTGCCGGCGCAGGTCTTTGCCAACGATTCCTTCGATTCCATAGATAGCCGCTAATGGTTCGTTGATGAACGAATAAGGTGCCGTGAGCAGTGTCGATAGTTTTCCATCGCCGTCGAATAGTACCGACGAAATAAACGCGTCTACCTCGGGCCGCAGATAATCCTTTGCATTGTCATACAGGGGATTGTTGTAGATGCCGTTGGCTGATTCGAAGCCTAGCCATTCCCGAAAAAACTCCACGAGGCCGGCGCGCGTTCTGGGCATCGACATCATACGTTCAACTTGCTTGGCCAACCCGCTGGGTGACTGCAGCTCACCACTATCGGCCGCTCTGAACAGTTCGTCGTCCGGCATCGAACCCCAGAACATGTATGAAAGGCGCGAGGCAAGTTCATAATTTGTTAAGGGGATCTTGCCGCCCTTGTTTGGTTCGGCCTTTGAGTTGTCTCCCACCTCAAAGTGGTAAAGGAACTCGTGGCTCTGCAAAAGGGCTGTGAGCACGACGCGAACGCCATCCTGATACGTGCCGCCGCTTGCCGATCTTGTCGCTGAGTACAAGGCCATCAGCTCCTCCGCTTCAGCCGGAAGAAGGGGCCGTCTCCAGGCTCGTTTGCCGAGGCGGTCAATCAATTCTTTGGCACAAGGCTCTTCCGTCTTGTCAAAAGCGCACGTCGACAGCACCTGGAAATTGGAACTGACCCGTTCTTCCGCGAAGGCTTCCGCCGCGGTCAGATAGTCCGCGGCGATGGCATTTTCCGTAGGGAGGTTTAGGTTGCTGACGAATAGCCCGTTGCGACCGTCGGGCAAAAATGCATCTGTTGGACCTAAGTTGAAGTCGGCCAAGCCCAGCAGATCGACGGCCGTGTTTCGGAATTCAATGGTGGTCAATCGGCGGAGCCCGCCTTCGATTCCATCGTCTGCGGGCTGGCCCGGAAGCAACTCTCCGGGCATCGATGCTTGGCTCTCGCCGCCCGCGCCACCCTTCGGCAGCGGCACTTCTCCAGCGGGCCCGGAAGCACCACCGCCTCCCCGTTGATCGGCGTATGAATTGGGCGAGCCGCCACTCACCACGCCTGTACAGGCGGATCCCAGGCCCAAGACGAGGAGGGCGACGGAGGCGCGCAAACGAGAACAACCCGCAGGCCATGGCTGAGCCACTACCACTGTCATGTGATGTTGATTATCCTCATTGAAGCAAAGCGGGCAATAGGATTCCACACACCTTGCGGTTAGGACATCCGGCCACCTTACCGACACCGGGTGTCGCGCGCCGGGTACCTCGACGCAGGTCAGATGGGTCAGAAAATGAGCTCAAGCTTTCAGGCGGCGGTCGCTTGAGATCCATCAAACGGCATGGACCACGCACGCGCGGCTCAGCACTATCGGGACCAGGCGCGTCGCAGGTTGTCGCGCTTGCTCACGACGCCAGCGAGCCGATCGCCGGTGGCTACGAGCCCGCTCCGCATGCGAGCGACGAGAGAACTCCTGCAGGCGCGATTGGGAAGCGGCGTCTCACCAAACGGGCGGGTTAGGTCTGCGGTGAAACCGCTGCGAATCGCCTGCGTCGGCTCAAGCCAGTAACGCTTCGTATTGCCCCGCTTGCATCGTCTGCGCGGCGGAGTCGGTGGTGCCAAAGCGATCGAGCGGTACGCCGAGGGCGTTGATCAGCGTCGTGAGCAGTCGGTTGTGGGGCGCGCTCTTGTTGTCGGCGGGACCGAGCCTGACGGACTGACCTTGCTTGAAATAGCCGCCGGCCGAGCCGGCCACGACGTACGGCAGATCCATGAAATTGTGGGCTTTTCCATCGGAGAGCTCGTTGGTGTAGAGGATGGCGCTGTTGTCGAGAAGTGTTTTGCCATTCTCCTCGGTGTAGCCGTCGAGCTTCTTCAGCAGGTAAGCGTATTTGGTCATGTGCCAGTGGTCGATGTCGCTCAGCATGCTTTCGTAACCGCTGACTGGATCGGTGCAACCACCGTCACAGGTCGTGCCGTGGGACAGTTTGTGGTGGTTGTATTCGTGATTCATCCCGTCCCACTTGAAGATTGGACCACCCGAGCCGCGGTCGAAATGGAACGTTGCCACGCGTGTGTAGTCGCAAGCGAGCGCTAGCGCGTAGATGTCGAGCTGAAGCTCTGTGAGCTTGCCATACTCGTCGTATTGGCCTTTGAAGCTCTTGCCTTCGCCGCGGGTTTGGTACGCTTGAGCCGCGCTGGTCACGCTACTCACGCCGCAGCTGGTAACGCCTTTCGTCACGCCCATTTCAAGCTCGCGGATGTAGGAGAAATGCTGGTCTAGCTTGAGCTTGTCGTCCTTGCTGAGCGGCCCGCGCTTCAGGTCATCGAACTGCGCGGTCACTAGGTCGAGCACGCTTTGACGACGCTGAGCGACGCGCATCTCGGCCTCTTGCGATCCGCTCGTAACTCCCAGATTCATGAACTGTTTGTAAGCCGTCCAGGGGTTGTTCATGGCCTGAACGGCCTTGCGGGCCGCCGAATACGAAATGTAGTCGAGGCCGTTGACGTTGGCGGGGTAACCCACCATCAAGTTTAAAGGTGGGCGGCGAGCGCCGTCCGGCCCCGGATTGACTTGGCGAGCGAGCAAGTAGTCGATCGACTCGCCTTGCGCGAGCGCAGCCGCTTCGTCTGCGAATTGCGCGGTGAGCTTGTGCGCCATGCCCTTGCCGTGGTCGTCACCGCCGCCGCCATCTTGACCGAATCCCCGCGGGCTCATGTGTACTCCGCGCGGGTAGAGCAGCTTGGCGACATGCGGGGCGAGGGGCTCATTGGCCGTTCCCGTCAAGCTGCTGGCCGCGAGCGCTCCGAAGCCGCCTTGCGGAAACCAAGTCTTCATGTTGACGCCGTTGCAACAGAAGAAAACGCCAAAGCGTTTGATCGGCGCGGCGGCTTGAGCGTTGGCTTTCGGCGCCAGCGCTTCCAGAAACGGCAGACCGACGACCACGCCGCCGACACCCCGCAAAAATGCGCGCCTTCTGAGCTCGGTCTTGCGTACCACGATGGTTCTCCTCACTCGACTGCGTTGGGGGCGCGAAAGCGAAACGCCGGCGTGTTGGTAATTTGGGCGATTAGCGAAACGGTTGGCAACGCCGCCTGCGCTAAGGCGGCTTGCGAGCCAGCGTCGCTTGCCGCCTTGCTACGACCATAGGCGTACTCGAGGACTTTTCCGACGTAGCAAGCGCGCACTTCGGCACTGCCGGACAACGCTTGAACCAACTGCGTCGCGCCGTTGAACGCCACTTCTTGGCCGTCGATGGTGGTGACTCCCGTGACGTCGACCGGAACTCCGTTTTCCATGCCACGCAGCTGACCCGCGGCGTCGAACTGCTCGAAAGCAAACCCGGGAGCGTTGATAGCCTTGTGACAGCCGGTGCAGGTCGCCGGCGCGGTCAGTGCTTCGATCTGTTGGCGCGTCGTCTTGATCTGATCCGAAAACGGGGGTAGCGGCGTCATGCTCGCGCCTGGCGGCGGATCGGGGATGGTTCGACACAACAGGTCGCGTTCGACGAACAAACCGCGGTGGATCGGATCGGTATGGATCGAATAAGCGTTGGAAGCCAGAAATCCGGCTTGCATGAGGTAACCGGCGCGTTCGCCGCCGGCAAATGCCAGCTTTTGAAAATCGCTGCCGGTCACCGTCTTGCCGTAAAGCGGCGCCAAGCCGGCATCAGCGTAGGCGAAGGGCGCGTTCAACAGCTCGGCGATGCCGCCGTGGCCGTCGAACACCACGTCCTTCACGAAAAGCGTAGCCGCCTGCTCGAGCTTCACCGCCATGTCGGCCGGCACATTCGGGAACTTGGTGGCGTCGGGCGCTACCTTGTTGAAGCGCCCAAAGCGTAGCATTTGCGCGTGAAATGAGCCGATCGCCAGCTGCGCGCGCGGATCGGTCAACAGCCGTTGCGCGGCCGCCGTGACATCGGCCGGCGTCGCCAGCTTGCCAGCTTGGGCGGCTTTGAACAGCTCAGCGTCGGGCATCGAGCTCCACAGGAAGTAGGACAACCGCGTCGCCATCTCCCACGAGTCGACCGGGATCAGTCCGTCGGCGCCGACCTGGGCGCCGAGCTCGCTACGGTACAAGAACTGGGGCGATTGAAGCATCGCTTCGACGACGAGGCGCACGCCATCGTTGAAAGGATTGCCGGAGCCGACCAGCTCCGCCCCCCGCGCAAACAGCGCCGCAAAGCGCGACTGCTCGGCGTCCTTCAACGGGCGCCGGAAAGCACGTTTGCCCAGCTCGGCAATCAGTTGCTCGGCGCAGCCCGCGGCCTCGGCGGCGCAGCCAACGAAGCGGGCTGGGAACGTTGCATCGCTGGCTACTTTGGCCGCGAGCTCCTCCGCCGCCGCCCGATACTGGGGACCCAAGCGTCCGTCGACGCGCAGGTCGATGCTGTTGTCGAAGGCGTAACCATCCGCGGCGTCCGGCGCAAACGACGTCCCGGGCGCATCTGTAACGCCCAGCAACGCCTCGACCGTGTTGTCGTATTGGGTGTGGGTGAGGCGAGCGACTCGCGTCACCGTCAAGACGCTTTGAACCGAGGTGGGACCTGCGCCGCCGTTGCCCGAGCCGCCAGCACCGTTGGAGGTGCCTGCGCTGCCACGCGACGGCGAGCCCTCACCTGAACCGCCAATATTGCCTTGGCAGCCGAGCGCCGCAGTGACCGCGAGGGCGCCCAGCAAGCGAACCGCCAACCGGGCCGAAAGCGTGAACGTGCGGGCTTGTCGTTGCATGGTGACACTGACTGCGCGGGATTTCCCGCGGGGATTCACACGCTGGGCCCCTGAGATGTGCCCGGCGCCCGTCAGGATGGTCCAGAAAATCCCGCCTCAGAATGAACAGCGGGCTGCGCTGTCAGCAACGTCTCGCTTGGATTACGCGGCGCTGCACTCGGGCGACCGATCACGGACCGAGTCGCCCCCACGCCTAAGAGACTGATCTGTTGCTCGGCCCGCGTCCTTTCGCGCTGGAAGATTCATCCGCCCAGAAACTTTCGTGCGGGTTGAGCTGCCGCGCGGATAGCCAACCGTGACTTCAGCGAACCGCCCGAGGAATGAACCGGTGACCGACTATTGGCGTGTCTGCGCTTCCGCGTTCGGTGTCAGCATCCTTCTCGGCGCGTGCACGGCGCGCATCGACGGGCCAGCTGGCGGCTCGTCGGGCCTCCCGACCGGCGGAGAAGCCGTGTCGACTCCAGAAGCGGTTAACGGTCCGCAAAATGGCGATCCGGGCCGCGTCGCGCCTGCTCGCATGCGGCGCCTGACCCCGACCGAGGTTCGCAACTCGATCGAAGACGTTTGGTTCGGTGGCGGCTCCGCGGAGCTTAGCTTACCGGACGATGCTCCACGTCACGACTTCGACAACGCCATCGCTGGGCTACAGGTCGATCTCGGATTTGCAGAGACCATGCAGGCTGTGGCCGAGCGTGCTTCGGCCGGGTTGGTGCCGCGCCTGACAGCGATGCTTCCGTGCAGCCTGGCGATTCAGCCGGCGAATGAGCCCAGCTGTTTGAGCGCGTTCCTCGACCAATTCGGAACACGCACCTACCGGCGCCCCTTATTCGCGAGCGAAGCTGATGGCCTGAAGGCGGTGTTCGTCGACGCCAGGATGCGCCACACGTTCGGCGAGGCACTGGGCGTCGTGGCCGAGGCCATGCTGCAGGCCCCCGGATTCTTATATCGAACGGAGCTGGGCCAGCCCGGGCAGGCTCGCTCGCGGCTCGGGCGATTCGAGTCCGCTTCCGCGTTGTCGTACTTCGTGTGGCGGTCCGCGCCCGATGACCAGCTGTTGGCGGCCGCGCGCGCAGGTCAGCTCGCGGCGCCGGCTGATCTGCAAAAGGAGGCAACTCGCCTGCTCGCTGCCCCGCGCGCTCGCGGCGCCCTCCACGATTTCTTTTTTCAGTGGCTCGAGCTGAATCAAGTCGCCGCCGGTGTGCAGAAGGCGGACCCAGCGTTTACGCCCGCGCTGGCTACGGCGATGCTCGAGGAGTCTCGGCGCTTCATCGATCAGGTGTTGTGGAGTGGCGATGGCTCGCTGGCCTCCTTGCTCAAGAGCACGAGCAGTTTCGTCAACGGCCCTGTGGGAGCTTTGTACGGCAAGTCCGGGCTTTCCGACACGGCCTTCACTGAGCTGCAGCTCGACCCAACCCAACGGGCGGGGCTGCTCACTCAACCGGCTTTCCTGGCCGCGCAGTCATCGCCTTCGGGCTTCTCGCCGATCTTTCCTGGGCTATTCGTACGTCGAAAGTTGTTTTGCCAAACGTTGCCCGCGCCACCGCCCGGTGTGCCGGCACCTTCGAAAGATCCTACCCTCTCCGCACGCCAACGCTTTGCGACGCACTCCGACAGCGTGTCGTGTCAGGGCTGCCATCGGTTGATCGATCCGATCGGTTTCGGATTCGAACGCTACGACGCGCTGGGCCGGTACCGACAAACCGAGCGCGTCTCTGGCGCCGAGGTGCCGCTCACAGGCGAAGGTACTTTGGTCGAAACCGACGTCGACGGCGCGTTCACGGGCGTACCAGCGTTGGCTGCGCTGCTGGCCCAAAGTAACGAGGTGAACGATTGTTTCCGGGCTCAACTCATGCGGTTCATGCTGGGTCGTGAAACCACGGACCCCAGCTTCCGCGTGGCGGCGGACACCGAGAGCTTGGCCGCGGTTTCGGCCGGCCAGGCCGGCGTCGATGTCAAACAGTTGATCGTCGCTTTGGTCGGTAGTCCTTCGTTTCTGTATCGCGACGCGACGGGCCTACCAGTGGCGACGGATGCTTCTTCGATGGAAAGTGGGAATCTGTGATGCAAGGCTATTCGCGACGCTCCGTGCTTACTACGCTGGCGATCGGCGCCGGTGCGCTGCCGCTACTGCCGCGGCTCGGCCGGCACCTGTTGTCGAACGCGCACGCTGCCGAAACTGGTGCACCGCGACGCATCATTCTGTTTGAAAATCCGAACGGTCTGCCTGCCGGAAACGGCATCCCCGACTCGTGGTTCTTCAAGCGCGGGGCCGACGACACCATCGCGTCTGGCACCCTGGGCTACGTGTTGCAGCCCCTGGCCAGACACGCCGCGGACATGGTCGTCATCCAGAATCTGGAGCAAAAGAACCGTCCGATCAAGGATACGTCCGCTCATAATAACTACTCGATTCAGCTTTACACTGGCTCTGCCGAAGGCGAAGGGCCGGACCGTCCGTCGTGGGGCAAGGCTCGCAACGCTTCGATCGATTTTCACATGTCCGAGAAGATCGGCAAGGTGGTGACGCCGCAGTTCCCGTTCTTGGGCGTCGGCGTCCAGCCTGATCAGTCGCATTTGCACGACTACGCCGGAACCCAGGTGCGTGGTTCGATCCAAGCGGATCCGTACGTCTTGTTCGCCAAGCTGTTCTCGAATTTGGTCACCGGCAATACCGGGCCCGATCCGGCTCTGCTGAAGCGCTTGGCCGATCGCAAAAGCGTTCTCGACTACGTCGCCAAGGACATCGCTCCGTTCAGGGCCCGGCTCGGTGCCGAGGACCGTGCTCGTGCAGACGTGCAGCTCGACGCGATTCGCACGCTGGAGCAACGCCTATCGGCGGCTGCCAACGGCACGACGGCACCGGCGTGCTCGGCGCCGATCCTGCCGCCGGGTATCGTGTCGAAGAGTCACATCTCCGTCGATGTCCCGCAACTTTTCTCGATGATGACCGACATCGTCGCGACAGCGTTTGCGTGCGACCTGTCGCGGGTCTGCCAGTGGCTGAACTGGGGTAGGGATGATCACGACACGACGTGCCAGTTCGAGCCCGTCAACACGGTGCAGGGGTGGCACTCGCTCTCCCACCTCGATCCGGACATCGAAAGCTACAAGCGCGCAAAAGTCTGGATGGGCGGAAACGTCGCCGCGTTGGCAGACAAACTCAAGTCGATTCCCGAGGCGGGCGGGACGATGCTCGACAACACCTTAATCGTCATGGCTTCCGAGCACGGGCAGGATCACGCAGGCTGGCCGATGCAATTCTGCACGATTGGCGGCAAGAACTTGGGCGTGAAGACGGGCCGCTACATCAAGGCGGGCGAGCCGCGACCCGGTATGGGCATCGAGCACAATCGCCTCCTCGTCTCGCTGCTCAACGCGATGGGCTTGCCTGATGAGACCTGGGGCATCCAGGACTCGGGGCGGGGCCCGCTCGACGGATTTCAGTGAGCAACCCCGTTGTAGGCGCGCGACCTAGATTGTAGTGCTCGTGGCACTAACCGCGATGCCGCTCGGGATGTCGACGGTACACAGCCAGCCGGAATCGGAGCCAAGCCAAACGGCACGTTCCCACTCGACGGCGATGTTCTGACCGTCATCGCTTGGAAGGGCGCCGTCGCGGCCGACGTCGTCGCGAAGACGGAGCAAGCGATGATGAGCCATTTCGCCATCGCACCTTGAGCGTGAGCTCGCGGGCTGGTCGTCAGGTCGCCTCGAAGCTGGCTACGGCATGCCCGCGTCAATCCACTTGATCAGGCGATCGCGATCGGCAGCGGCCGGTTTGGGTCCGTTGCCGACCGGGAATTGGCTTGCCGGGGGGAACGCCTTGCAACCTCGCGCGCTCCAGTCGGCTTGCGATTTACTCACCCCACAAGCGATTTCTGCGCCCTCCGCCTTCACGACCGCGAGCATGTGGTAATCGCGGGTCGCGCTGCCTTGGTTGTCATCGTTGTGGCATGAGACGCAATAGGTCGACATGAAGCCTTTGGCGTAGCTCTCCCAGGTATCGGTGGCGGAGCTTCCGCCGCTGCCTGCGTGTCCTGCGGCTCCGCTGCTGGCGCCTCCACCACCGCTTCCTGCGTTGACGCCGCCAGCGCCCGAGACGCCGCCAGCGGCGGTGCTGCCCGCCGTCGCTGCTCCGGCGTTGCCGCCACTGCCGGCCGTGGCGCTCGAGCCGCCACTCGCGGAACCCGCCGCGCCCGTGGCGCCGGCAGTGGCGGAGCCCGCTCCGCCTCCGCCAGAGCCCGAAGTGGCTGACGACGCCGTGCCGGCGTTGCCAGCTCCGCCGCCGGGATCAGCGGCGCCACTGCCACACGCCGTTGCGGCGAGCGCCAGCGAGGCCATGCTGCACCATGCGATGAGCGTTGTGTGAGTGTGCGGCGCGCTGCTGCCGAGAGTTGGTTTCATGTTTCGCTGACTGGTCGGTACCTTCAACACGCCCAGTCGGTTCGGCTTTTCGGACCGAATCGTATTCGCGCGCTCGACAGCGACGGCCCTGCCGTCGGTCGGAGCTATTTCGCCACCACCTGGTATTTTTTCATCAGGTATTGTTCGAGCTCGGCGAGCACCGGGTCCGATACCGCGCCCTTGATGGCGACGATGGCTGCAACGTCGCCTTCGAGGCTGAAATTAGCCATATTTTGACCGGGATTCATGCGGGCGCCGCCGATGGTGATCCCGGTACCAACCGTATCCACACTGTCGAAATAGGCGCCACCTTTGGCATTGTTGGTCACGACTCCATTCGAACGAAGCTCGACGACGCCCGAGGCGGTGTCGCGACGCATGACCCAAAGACGCAGGACGCCGTCGTTGTAGCCGTTGTCTTTCGTCAAGACGACGCCGCCCGCCTCGGTGGTTTCGCAGCCAACCGCCGTGCGGACGGGTGCCTGTTCACCGTTCGGCCAGTTCCCCATAATTCCCCAGCCGACACGCGGTCCACTCGGCTGGGTGATCTTGTCGACCGTGAAAGCCCACCCGCCGAGGTGAACGCCCGGCGCGCCTTGTGCGAACGGCTGGTTGGTGAACGCGAATACTACCGCAACGCTGAAGTCGCCGGTGCCCCATTGCAGCGACGCCGCATCAGGCACGCCGAGGAATGTGCGGCGAGCGGCCTCGAAATGCAGCACCGCGGGCTTTGCCGCGGTCGCCTGGACCAGCGTCGGGCGCATGCCGTCATTGGCTTGCGCCGCGTCGTTGTGGCTGCTGGTCAGATCCTGCCACTTGGCGACTCTCGCGCCTTCCAGCGTGAGGCTCGTGGTCTCGCCCGCCTCGACCCAAAGGACGGCGCCATCGACTTGAGGGCGCGGCTCCGCAGGGATGGCGCCTCCAGCTCCGGCCGCGCCTGATGCAGCCGCCAAACCACCACCAGCGATCGCAACATTGCTGCCAGCGATCGCCGCGCTGCCTCCGGAAGAGCCGCCGGCGCCATCGCCCGCCGCCCCGCCACCGGCGAGCGACGGCTGCGCAGCGTCAGCGACACCGGTCCCGGCTGCGCCTCCGGACGGTACCGAACGCACGGCAGCCGGATCGGTGCTCGAGCCGCAGCCAAATAGGGCGAATAGCACGCACGACACTGCCAACGCCTCACGAGATGAACGCATCCCCCCTTAGTGCCAACAGCTGCATGAACCGGCTCGCATCAACGCCGTTGAGAATTGGCCTGTGCCTCGAGGTCACCGAAACGGGTCAATGAATCGATGGTCGCGACGGGATGGGGGTCGCGTGCACTGCGTCTGACGTATCGAGGTGATGAGCGAGCGAGTACCGCGAGCGTGCTCAAACGGTTCGCGAAAAATAATCTCATGGATCGATTTCCCACGGGACACCTATCGAATCAGAAACTCATCGGGGGTCTATCGAATTTCGTGATCACGCGATCGCGTGCCGCACACGCCGCCGGTGTGGTCGATGCGTCGCGTCTTGCGCTGCATCTTCGACGCCTGGAGTTTCTCAATGGCGAATCGCCGATGGCCGAGTCTCCTCTTCGTTCTTGGTTTGTCGGCTGCGCTCGGTTGCGCAGCCGCTCAAACCGACGCTGGCAAAGCCGGAACCGACACCGCGCCGCACCCCAACGGCGGGACTGGCTCGGGGCGGGGACCAAGCACGGGCCAGGCCGGCACACTGATGATCGCGGTTGGAGGTTCTGCTGGCAGCGCAAGCTCAGGCGGAGGCACGGGCCCCGTCACGAAGGAGCAGGTCATTGGTCACGCCGTCGAGGCGCCGGCCTGGAATTGCGGCGAGGGCTGCTTCACCGCCGCCGGACTGACGTCGGCTGACGCCGCGGCCTTCGACAAGGCAGCGATCGGCGGCACACCACCGACTCTGCTTTATCCGCTGGCCGGTGCACTTTATCCGGTTAATTTGCCTGAAATTACCGTCCAGTGGCGGCGCGCGTCGGCGGCTCAAACCCTGTTTCGGATCGAGTTGCTGCGCGGCGCCGTGAGCTATCGTTTCTATACGCCGTGCGTTCCGATCGCGGGCGCGACGGCAGACGAGTGCGGTTACACGATCCCCGAAGCCGAGTGGTTCGATCTCACGTTTGCCAGTCGCGGTAGCAAGCTCGACATTACGGTCGCCGCGACCGACGGCGGAAAATCTGCTCTGGCCAAGACCACGGCGATCCCGTTTCACGTGTCCGAGTACCCCGTCACGGGCGGCCTCTACTACTGGTCGACCGCCAACCGTGGCACCTACCGCTTGGTCTTTGGCGCCAAGCAAGCGGATCCGTTCATCGAGCCTCTGACCAAGGCGAACCCGACGGAGTGCGGTGGCTGCCACGCCGTGAGTCGCGACGGTTCGACGATTGCCTTCACGCAAGGCACCGCGGACGGCGGCTACCTCACCGTCGCTCCGACTTTGACGCCGGACGCGCCGCGCGTGGCGCCGGGAGCCACGACCAAACACGACAGCTCGATGGTCGCGCTCAGCCCCGACGGCAAGCGCTCCGTGACCGCCTTCAAGAAGGACATGACGCAGCAAGTGCTCGAGCTGCGCGACACGGCCAACGGTCGGCTCATTCGCAGCGTCTCTGCGGCCGATTGGGGCGGTAAAGGCGCGCCGTTCTTTCCGGAGTTCTCGCCCGATGGCCATAGCCTTGCGCTCACACTTTCGGGCGATCCGGTCGTCGAGTGGTCGGTCCGGCAAGGCTCAATTGCCATCATGCCGTTCGACCCTGCGACGGACACCTTCGGTGCGCCGGAGGTGATCGTCGAGGGTGGCAATGAAATGCATTTTTATCCGTCGTGGTCGCCAGACGGAAAGTGGTTGGCCTTCGCGTCAGCGCCGGCCGGAATGGGGCGGGCAAGCTACGACCAAGCTCAGGCGCGCCTGCGCATGGTGTCGCTTGAAGACAAGAAGATCTACGAGCTAGGGCACGCCACGCAAAAAGCTGGCCTGACGTCGACCTGGCCAAAATTCGCACCGTTCCTGGATAAGACCGGGAACGTCATGTACATCACCTTCAACTCGAAGCTCGACTACGGTGCGGCGCTCAAGAACTCCGAGCAGCAGCAAGATCAGCAACGACCTCAGCTATGGATGGCTGGCATCGATCTCCGCAATCTCGCCAGCGGCGATCCGTCGTTCGCGCCGGTTTGGCTGCCCTTCCAGCAGGTCGATCAGAACAACCACCTGGGTTATTGGACCGAAAAGGTCATCTGTTCGCTCGAGAGCGGCTGCGGCGGCAACGCCCAATTACAGTGTGTCTTCGGGGCAGCGGCAGGAGATCCGGGTCGATGTACCGTCGTCAAGTAACGGGACCCGACATCGTTCGTCGCTGCGACCCGCTCACTTTACTCGGTGCTCTGCTCGCGATCGGCGCGGGCTGCGGCTCGGGCGCGGCGGACAATGGACAGGCAGCGGACGGCTCGCCGCCCACCTCCGGCGGACCAAGCCAGGCGCAGGCGGGGCAGGCTGCAGCAGGCGGCTTTACCAGCGTGATGGCTGCGGGCGCAGGTGGCGCCGCGGGTTCGGCTGTAGGCGCTGGCGCGGGCGCAGGTGGCAAAGGAC
The DNA here is from genome assembly GCA_038230915.1 of Polyangiales bacterium. Taxonomy (GTDB): domain Bacteria; phylum Myxococcota_A; class Polyangia; order Polyangiales; family Polyangiaceae; genus PMG-095. The sequence goes on from JBBRMI010000070.1 coordinate 13,826, forward strand.
CGAGTGGCTTCGCCGGCGGCGGGGCGGGTCCCGTGCCTACCAAGCACTGCAAACGCGGCATTGGCGCACCGGGTCCGAGTCTCAATAACTCTCAGGTGTTACCGGGAATTGCGTGGTGGTACAACTGGACCTGGTCGCGCCAGAGCGCCGCCGCAGGGCTCGAATTCGCGCCGATGGTGTGGGGCGGCCCGCAGCTGAGCGGTCTGGCCGCCAAGCTGCCCGCCGACGCTCACTATCTACTCGGCTTCAACGAGCCAAATTTTTTCGCGCAGGCCAACTTGAGCGCTACGGCGGCGGCGCAACTCTGGCCCCAGGTCGAAGCCGTCGCTAAGGCGCGGGGCCTCGAGCTGGTGTCACCGGCCGTCAACTACTGTGGAGACGACGCCGCCAAGACCGGGCCGTGCAACGATACGAATCCGGTTCACTACCTCGAAAACTTTTTTGCGGCGTGCAACGGTTGTCGCGTCGATTACGTCGCCGTGCACTGGTACAACTGCTCGGTTACGGAGCTGCAGTTCTATTTGGGGCTATTCCGGCGTTTCAACAAGCCGATTTGGCTGACTGAGTTTGCCTGCGCGTACGGCGGGGACACCAGCGCCGCTGGGCAAGAAGGCTACATGCGCGCGGCCGTACCGCTGCTCGAAGCCGATGCTCACGTGTTTCGCTACGCCTGGTTTAGCGGCGGCGGCGAGTTAGCGGGCGCGCGTTTGCTCGAAGACGGCGGAGCATTGACTCCGCTCGGCAAGGTTTACGCGGCGTTGCCCAGCAACGCCGAGTGTTCGAAGTAGTCGTTTATTCGGGAGACAATCCATGTCGCATTTCACTATCGAAACGGTGGTCGGTATAGCTGCGTGCGTCGCAGTGGCTGCGTGCTCGCCCGCAGCGGGAGATTCGAGCACGCCTGCGAGTCACACGAGCTCGGGCGGATCGGGCCTGAACGTGAAGCCTCCCGCGAGCATGACGGGAGCTGGCGGCATTGCCAGCGCTGGGGTCGGACCCAGTGTTGACACGAGCGGTAGCGGCGGCACGGGTGGCGGAACTAGCGCGGGTGGAGATATCGCGACTGGGGGCTCTGCCTCCGTGCCGCTCGTGTGCTCGATGCCGCAGGGAGCGCAATCGCCCTTGCCACTCGTCGTCACTTCGCACTTTGCGCCGAGCGGCTATTTCGGCGGCCCCGAAACCAGCATCAAGGGCATTGTCGAAGGCACCTGCGCCAACCGCCCCGCAGCCCACACGGTCGGCAAGTGCTTCAAGTACACCTTCCAAGCCAGCGCGCTCGACGCCACGACCGAAGGCGCTTATGGCGGCGTTTTTTGGCAATATGGCGCCAACAACTGGGGCAACGCTCCCGGCATGCGCGTCGCGCCCGGTGCGACGAAGGTAACCTTCAAGGCCTGGAGCGCGAGCGCCGAAGGCGGCGAGAAAGTGCAGTTCAACGCCGGCGGCATTGGCTCGCCCGACAAGCCGTGCGCGGACGGTGTGAATTTGGGTACCGCAGGCGGCACCCTTGCGACGCTGACGACGACGCCTACCGAGTACAGCGTCGATCTGTTGGGGCAGACCTACGATAGCGGGATCATTGGCGGCTTCGTCTGGTCGGCGGCTGTGACCAGCGTCGATCAGGTCGTCAGCTTCTACATCGACGAAATTCAGTGGGTTCAGTAGCGCGACGGCTTCACCACCAGCACGCAGCAAAGGAGACGTCGTGGACCCTTCCAACCCTTATCACTTCCTCTCGATCCTAGCGGGGGTAGCCGCAGCCGCTTTGATCGCCGGCTGCGCCCCTGCGGCAGGCGAAGCTAAAGGTCCGCCGAAAGGCCCGTTCGCCGTCTCCGACTACTTCGCCGCTAGCGGTGCGATGGGCGACGGCGCTACGCCGCCACGGCTCTCGATCGACGAAAAGAACAGCGCCTGCAAACAACCCCGCCCAGCAGGCGCGCGCGGCAATTGCTTCGCCTTTAGCTACGACCCCCGACTTTCGACCAGCGTGACCCCCAGCGTCGCGCCGGTGATGTGGGCGGGCCTGTATTGGCAGTATCCGGCGAACAACTGGGGCAAGGAACCAGGGCTTTCTCTACCGGCCGGCTTGAGCAAGGTCACGTTCCAGGCAGCGCTCGGCGAAGGTGAGAGCGATATGGCCGACTTCGCCGCGGGCGGCATCGGTTTTCCCAAGTCCGAGGATCCGAACCAGCCGAACTATCCACACGACGACAGCTTTCGAGCGCCGCTGACGGTGGGTCTTAACGACCAGTGGACGCGGCTCGAGATCCCGCTCAACGCCACGCCGACGGAACTGCTCGGAGCCTTCACCTGGTCGCTGCACTACGACGATTCGGACCCCTCGCATGCCGTCACGAAGACGCTCTACATCGACGACCTTTTCTACGAATAGCCCGTGTGATGCCAAGCACCTGCACCAGGCTCCGGCGTCGTCGCGAGCTCCGTCCAATTTTAGGCGTCTTGCGCTTGGTGGCTAGCCTCGCCGTGCCTCACGCGGCGTCCGCGCAAGCGCGGCCAAGCGTGAGCCTTGAACCGCCCGTAGCTGGCCCTGAGCTCAATCCGTACGCTTGCCAAGGTCGGGCGGAGGCGTTGGAGGCCGATCGCTCGATCGGTCAGATCCGCGCCGAGCTAGAGAAACGGCTCGAGCCACCGTACCTCGCGACCGACGCGCCCAGTGTGCGAGCGTTGAAGCTTTGCACACTGGCAGAGCTGAAGAAGCGGATTGGTGACGACGACGCGATCGACTTCTACGCGCGCGCCATCCGCGAAAATCCGCAGGAGCCCGGCTACGAATTCTTCGCCGGCCGCTACTACGCGGGCGCCCGCGGTGCGAAGGGCCCGGTGGTGGAGCTGGCCGAAAAGCACCTCTATCGCGCGCTCGACAAGCTGCAAAGGCTGCGCGACGCTGGCCGGTTTCGCGATTTTCATCGCATCATCGAAGACCACACGCAAAAGCAGCTGCTCGTTCTGTACCAAAAAGATGGATTGCCGCTCTTGCCTTGGAAGGCCTATCGGCAAGAAGCGAGTGGCTCGCTAGCGCCCGGGCTATCGATCGCGTCGGTCAACAAGATCTCGACGGACACGCGCTACGATGTCGGCGTCAACGACATGGGCGGATTTACCGCCGAGACACAGCTCTACGAACGCGGACCCGAGCCCGCGGGTAAGCGCGAATTTTTCATCGTCGCGCGGAACCCACTGCGCTACTCGACCGAAAACACACTGAACTTTCGCCAGCGCTTCGTCGGTGAACTGCAAATCGGCGTAGAGCTCGAAAAAGGCAAGGCGGCCGCCTTCGACGACTTCGGCCAAATTGGCCAGCAGACGCCGCGCCTGCACGACGTCGATGTGCGCCAGCTCTCGGTCGGCTTCGACCGCACGTTGCCGCTCTACCCGCTCTTCGACCTGAGGCTGCGCGCGCATTACGTTCGTGTTCACCGTGTCGGCCTGGTGGAATACCAGCCCAGCTACGCGCAAGATTTTCCCGTTTACCTCGTGCGCCCTGCGCTATCGCGCTTCGTCGGCTCTGACAAGCTCACCATCTCGGGCACTTACGCGCTGATGAGCATTCCGGATTTGGACGGAGCAGCTCGCGGCGCACTACCGGCCGGCGACTACTTGCTCAAGCGCGGTCGGCTGATCGCAGGCTTCGAGGTCGAGTATGCCTTCTATTCGGCGCTGCTCTTACCCGCGCTCCAGTTGGCGTCGCTCCGCCCGTTTCGAACGCCGACGCGCGGTCTTTATTTGAGCGCCGGCTACGTCACCGACAATGAGCTGTACGGCAATCGTCGCGTGATTAACGACACGATCCACGGCGGCGTGCGCATCGAGGGACCGGGCAAATGGGACGTCAGCCTGCACGAGTCTTGGTTTCGCGGACGCGGGCGTGACATCACCGGGCAGGGTGAGGTCGCGGCCGAAGACTTGAGCGCATCGTCGCTGCGCTCGTCGTTCACGTTGGTGCGGCATTTGGCGCATCCAGACCAGACGCCAGGCGTCCCGCCAAGCTTTGGCCCGGTTGCTTCGGACTCGGTCAGCGTCGCCTTTCCCGCCAGCTGGGACAAGGCCGTAAAAGGCCCGAGCAACTACGAAAATTTCCGGGTGGGCGCGCAGCTCTGGTTCAAGCTGTTTGGAACAGGCGTTGGGGGCACGACCGCGCTCACCACACTGAGCTACGAGTATCAGTACTTCTATCGTTTCGGTAAGCACGTGCACAACTTCGGCGCGGCCGTACGCATCGGCTGGGGAGATCTCTGATGGCTAACGGTCCCGGGTCGGCGATGGCGCGCGGATTGGCTGTGGTTGGCGTTTCGTTTCTGCTCGGCTGCGCCCCGAGCCTGCCGGGGCCGCGGGGCGCCCCAACCAAGCCGCCTGGCAAGGCGCTGCAAGCGGGGCCTGGTTTCTACGTCTTGGACCCGCCTGCGGGCGTGGTGCTCCCGGGCGACGCCCACAAACGGCCGGTGACTCCGAAGGTGACCGCCGACTTCGAAAACGTGCCGACGAGCAATGATTGGTGGTCGTCACTGATCTGGGAGTTCGACCGCGCCGGCAAGAACCCGTACTCAGAGCCGCTCTACGCACATCCACTGAGCCTGCAGGCGACGCGGCGCGGGCTCGGCTTGGCTTACGTCAGCGAGCCCGCAGTCGACGGGCGTGACTACATGTTTCGCTACGTTGAAGAGCTGATGGTGGGGCTCGATGGCGTAGAGTTTCCTGATGCCCGCGTCGCCGGCTACTCTGACTGGGCGGTAACGGCCTCGTTCAAAACCGCAGAAAACGAGCTGCGCGCGACGTTCGGCCATGGCCTGCCGTTCGCCTATTTCCGGCGCACTTCTGGCCAGGCCGCCGCTGCGATCTCGATCGCGTCGCGGCCTGGCAGCGCGCCGGAGGTTTTTCACGAAGGCGATCAGTGGCTCGGTATCAAAGTCGGCGGACACGTCTACGCCGTCTATGGTCCGAGCGGCTGCAGCTGGCGTAAGCGCAACGCTGCGTTCGTCTCGGACTTGGCCGGGAAAAATTTCTTTTCGGTGGCGGCGTTGCCGGACGCCGAGCCAGAAACTCTCGAGCTGTTTCAGAAGCACGCCTATGCCTTCGTGACCGACACGAAGGTGTCGTGGCGTTACGACGACGCGAAGGCCGATGCGCAGGCGACGTTCGAGGTAGCGAGCGAGCTTTTGGAGCCGCGTGCCGGGCGTGTCAACGAACCCCTGCAGGCGCTGTATCGGCACCAATGGCGGAACACGGACGCACGCCTCAGTGCCAAGTCGTATCGGTCCCCGCGCGGCGAAATGAAGCTGCTGGAGGGCGCGCGCTTTACGACCAAGCTGCGCTTCAACGGCGTCCTGCCGATCTTGCCCAACGTGGCGACCGGCACGACTTCCGATCTCGAATACTACGTCAAGCAAGTCTACTGGCAGGATCCGTTGTTTCCGCCGGGCCTCGGCGACACGCCGCGCAAGGACCCGTATTGGGTGGGAAAGAGTCTGCAGAAAGCCGGCCAAGCGATGGAGATCGCCGACCAAATTGGCTATGTGGCTGCGCGCGATTACCTACTGCAAGCGCTGAAGAACGAGCTGGAGGATTGGTTCGATGGCCGCGCGCCGAGCCAGTTCTTTTACGACTCGACTTGGCGCACGTTGATTGGCGTGCCGACCAATTTCGGTTCGAGCGAGGAGATGAACGATCATCACTTCCACTACGGGTACTTCGTCTTCGCGGCCGCTCTCGTCGCGCAACGCGATCCCGCGTGGGCCGAGAAGTGGGCGCCGTTCGTCGAGTTGCTGCTGCGCGACGCCGCCAACTGGGACCGCAATGACGAGCGCTTTCCGTTTCTGCGTTACATGGATGCGTACGCGGGCCATTCATGGGCCAACGGTCCAGCCTTGTTTGCGGAGGGCAACAACGAGGAGTCGTCGTCAGAGGATACCAACTTCGCCGCCGCTGCCATCCTCTGGGGCAGCGCGATCGGCAACCGGCAGATTCGCGACCTCGGCATCTTTCTGTACACCCAGCAGGCGCAGGCCATCGAGCAGTACTGGTTTGACGTCGACGACGCCGTCTTTCCGCCGACGTTCGACCACAGCGCAGTCGCGATGGTTTGGGGTGCCGGTGGTCGCTACGACACCTGGTGGGACGATAGCCCCGAGTACATCCACGGCATCAATCTTCTGCCCAACACGGCAGCTTCGCTCTACCTCGGGCGGCACCCCGACTACGTGCGGAAAAACTACGCAGAGGTGGTGAAACGCAACCGCGGCGAGCCGCTCACGTGGCGTGACGCTATGTGGATGTTTCTTGCCTACGCAGAGCCGGAGCGCGCGCACCGGCTGTTTGATGCTGACAAATACTTCACGCCCGAGTTCGGTAACTCGGTCGCGATGACCTACCACTTCATCACCAACCTCGAGGTGCTTGGACAGGTCGACACGAGTGTGACGGCCGATACTCCGACCTATGCGGTGTTCAAACGTGAAGGTCGCGTCACGCATGTGGCTTACAATCCGACCCCGACGCGGCTCAGCGTGAAGTTTTCCGACGGCGTGGTGCTCGCGGTTGCGCCGCGTAGTTTGGCTAGCGATGCTCGTCATGCTCGCTGAACGGCGGTGCCGCGGTGGCCCGCGTCAGCTCGCGCTGGCCGCGGTGGTCTCCGCCTTGGGCTGCAATCAACTTCCCGAAAAGGGCGAGGGCGACGTTTGGCACGCCCCCCAGGGCAATTGGGCTGAGGTTTGGCGCGACGACTTCGACGGCCCCGCGGGCAGCGCGCCCGACGTCAGCAAATGGACTTTGGAGATTCGCCCGCACGGTCAAAACGGGGAACAAGATTACGACACCGACAGTCGCCAAAATTCGTTCTTGGACGGCAACGGCAACCTTGCGCTGCGCGCCGTGCAGGAACGCTTCGTCGACGCGATGGGCCATACCAGCGACCAGCCGTTCACTTCCGCCCGACTCGACACGAAGGGTAAGCTCGAGCAAGCCTACGGCCGGTTCGAGGCTCGCATGCAGCTGCCGCGCGGGGGGCGCGGTGTTTGGCCGGCATTTTGGCTGCTTGGCTCGAACGTCGGCGAGGCGGGGTGGCCGGAGTGCGGCGAGGTCGACATCATCGAGATGGCAGGCAGCCGCCCGAACCAGATCTCCGGCAGCCTGCACGGTCCCGGCTACTCGGGCGGCAACGCGTTCACTCGCTCGTTCGCTTTGAACGCCGACGCCTTCGGTGACGGGTTTCACGTCTTCGCCTTGGAGTGGACGCCCGACGGCATGCGTTGGCTCGTCGACGAGAAGCCGTTTCATGTTCGCACCGCGAGTGGAGTCGCCGACGCAGGGCGAGACTGGGTCTTCGATCACGCGTTCTACTTGATCATCAACCTCGCGATTGGCGGCCAGTTCGACGGCGACCCCGACGCGTCGACGTCGTTCCCACAACAGATGCTGATCGACTACGTGAGGGTGTCGCGATACGAGCCGGGATAGCCACTGGCAAACTTGCCTTACCCCGTCGAGTGATGGCGAACGTGTCCGTCCCTCTGAGCGGCCCCCCAACTCGTTGAGCCCAGACCGCCACTGGCGGCTCCTCCTGCAGTCGTCACCCCGCCGCTAGGGTGAACTCCACCGGTCTCGGCGGCCATGCCGCCCGCGCCGCTACCAGCCGCAAACGAGTGGTATGCGGTCACACCTGCACCCACCCGGGTTAGTCGCCGAGTTGCGTGCGTTTGGAAGCAGAGAGCATCCCGCGGCGCAGGTCGCTCTGGCGCTTGGAGTGGCGCGTCGCGTAAGCTGGAGGATCTTGGTCTCCGTGCGAATCCGGCTTACTGCGTTGCTTTGCTTGAGCTGGGAAGGCTGCTCCTTTCCCGACTACCGCGCGCCGTTCGACGCAAGCTGCCCGGATCACGCCCCAACCTGCAACCAGATGCCGGGAACTGGCGGTGTCGCCGCCGGCACGGGAGCGGGCGGCGGCGCCGATGCCGGAGGATCCCTAGCTGGTGCGGGGGGCACCGCAATATTGGCTCCCCGTGAGCTTGACGGCACCTATCGGCTGGTTGCTGAGCATAGCTCGAAGTGTTTTGACGCGCCGGCGACGCAGGCTCGGTTCAGCCAAGCCCCGTGCGACGGACGTGACTCCGAGTCGTTGACTCTGACCAGCGTCGAGGGGGGCTACTACGAACTGGGTGTGACTGGCTCAGTCGACTGCATCGCTGGCGGTTCCACGGAAAATGGCATCGCCCTGAGCCGGACACGTTGCAGCGCGGAATTGAGCCAACAATGGCTACCCGTGAAGCAGGACGACGGCTCTTACTGGCTGGTCAATCGCAGCTCAAGCAAGTGTGCGGACGTTGCTAACGGGTCGGTCGCTGATGGCACGAGCATTCAGGAATGGGTGTGCAACACCGGTTCGAACCAGCGCTGGGTTCTTGCCTCGCTCATTGCAGAGCCACTGCCGATCGTGGTCGACGATTTCTTCGCACCGACCATCTGGGGGGGCAACGGCACCGCGCCAGCCAGCGTGAGCCCCAGCAGCAGCGACGGCAACGCAGACTGTGCCGGAAATCGCGCGCCTGGCGGTCGTGGAGTCTGCCACGTCGTTCGGGTGCTTAGCTTTGACAAGGACGCGACGTACGCCGGAGCGAGCTGGCTCCACCCCAACGGCAACTGGGGGTACTTTCCAGGGCTGCGGGTGGCGAGCGGCGCCACCAAGATCTCGTTCAAGGCGCGCGGCGAGCACGGCGGCGAAGTGGTTCGCTTCCAGGCGGGTGGGCTCAAGAACACGACGTTTCCCGACCCGTTACTCGTCGAGAGCAAGATCACGCTCAGCGATGCCTGGCAAAGCTACAGCATCGACGTGAGCGGCGTAGCCTACGAAGCCGGAGTCGTGACCGGCTTCATTTGGTATATAGATATCGCGCAGAACCAAGCACCGTTGCTCTTCTACATCGACGACGTCGTCTGGGAGTAGGGCCCGCTCGCGCCGCCACGAGTTGCTTGGGGTCACGCCAAGTCTCTGCGGAGCCGTCACGTCACCGTGCCTGTCGGTAGCTCGACGGAGCTGTGCCGGAAGCGCAGTCTGCCGTCTCATGGTGAGGGCGACCCAACTGAACGTTACTCGCGACTTGCTCCCCCCGCGATCCAGCTGTCGATCAGGCTGATCCGCTCCCGGTTCATGCACGGCTTTTCCAGCGTGTCGTCGCAGCCTTTGGGCATGCGGGTGCCGCTGCAGAGCCCCATGCCCCGCAGCTTGTTCAGCAGATAGCTGTGCTCGGGATCTCCGGGCACGACGCGTTGCCTATGCAGCGTGGCGTCGCAGCCCGCGACCGGTGCGTGGACCAGGTTGTCCCAGGGTGCGTCGACGAGCTCGAGACCGGCCTGGCCAGGCGGGCTGTGACAGCCCCCTTCGGTGCATCCCGAAGCTTGCAAGGCAATCTGCACGTCGATGAACGAAGCGGGTGGGGTGCTTGAGGGCTTCTGCGGACCTGGGCCGTCGGCAGCGCCGTCGCTGCATCCGGTGAGCGGTGCGAGCAACGTCAAGAACGCTCCGACTCGACACAGGCGCGCGCCCTGACTCACGGGGTGATCACGTGGACGGCATTGGTCTTCGCCGCTACGAAATACAAGCGTCCGTCAGGGCCGATGGCGACGCCGCCGACGGTGCCCGCTCCGAGCCCCGTGTCGAGCCAGTTGAGGTGCTTTCCGTCGGCTGAAAAGCTATGGATCACGCCTGTGCTCCAATCCGAGACATAGAGGACGTTGTCGGAGAGTTCCAAGCCTGCGGGGGCTTTCAGCTCGCCGCCGGCGGGCACGACGTCGGCCAGGTTGGCATCGAGCAGCACGGCGTCGACTTGCGTTTCGATTCTGTCTCTGGGTCTGGTGTGGCGCGTGGGGGACTGAGTGCCGCTCTTGGTGTCGAGTTTGGCGACGCGCCCGTTGCCAGTATCGGCGATGTACAAGGCACCGCTCGTCGCGTCGTAGGCGAGCTGGCTCGGCGCACCCGGCACTGCCTTTACCTTGCCGGCCACGTAGTGCCACTGCTTGCCGTCGCTGTGGTCGGCGTTGCCGCGACCGTGATCTTGAACGAAATCGTAGCGGGTTATGTCGCCCAGGTACGCGCCGAAGACCCAGTAGATGTTGTCTTTCTCCCAAGCGATGCCGCGTGCTCCCGGACTGTCGTGCAGCATGTCCAGGTGCGAGTTGCCGTCCGCGCCGTGGTAAACGCCGAACGTTTGCAGGTCCGACGACCACAGCACGATCCCGTTCCAAAGCTGGCCATCCAACGGGTTGCCGTCACCTTCACTGTCGTTGGCGGTGGAAAACGTTCCTGGGATGCCGAAGCTGGTTGCGTCGCCACCGAAAGCCAAGCCCGCGGGCCGCGCCATGAAGTGCGAATGGCTCGGCTCCAACCGGCGCTCACTCTTCGGGCTGCCGCTGGTCGCGGCGGTCACGATGCACATGCCGTCGTCGCCGTGGCTCGGAATCCACAGCTCGGTGGGGCGTTTCGGATTGAAGGCTAGATCCCACGGCTCGTTCAAGCAGCCGGCAACAGTGGCGACGGTTCCGATGCTTACCGAGCCGGGCGTGTGGTCGCCCGAACCGAGTGGGCTCGGGGTGAGGCCGGTGGCGGCGCTGCTCGCACTCGCGCCCCCGCTGGCCGCCGGAGCACCGGCAGAACCTCCGGTGTGGGGCGCTGCACCGGCAACGGAGGCGGCGCCTCCGCCAGCTCCATTGCCGCCTATCACACCTGCGTTGCCGGCGATCGTGAGAGAGCCTGCGCTCGCACCGGATGCCGCGGCTGCACCCGCGCTGCTTGTGCTTCCACCGCTGCCGCAGCCCAACAGAGCCGAAAGCCCAGTCACTGCAAGTGTCGCCGCGGCGCCCTGATATCTCATTGGCGTTTACGTGCCGGGACGTGCCACGGATGGCTCAGGTCACAAGCGCCACCGGGCCACCCAAATAAATCCAAAATAGTGCGGACCCGTTTGGGTGGGCATTGCAACTAACCCGGCATGCCTCGTCATTTGGCGTCGGGCCTCGCTGTTTTCTTTCTCGCATGCGTCCCAGCGTGTAGCGCTCAGCTAACCGGAACGAACGACCCTGCCAAACCTGGACAACCCACTGGAACGGGCGGCGCTGCGAGTGCTGGCGCGGGTCCTTGGCAGCCAGGCGACAACGGCGACCCGCAAGCCGCGGGCGTGTTGCCGCTTCGAATCCTGACACGCGCCGAGCTCGATAACACTATCACTCTGATTTTCCAGGACGAGTACGGCCTGCCACTTGGTGACCTTCACGCTGCGGCGAGCCTGCCGGGCGAAGTCGTCGACCTGACCGGATTTCTAAACGTCGGTGAAATCACTGAAGAGAACGTGCTCCGCTACATGGACGTAGCCGACAAGGTGGTGCTGAAGGTCGCCCCGGCGTTGCCGAAGGTGATGGGCTGTGATGTGGCAGCGGCGGACGCGAGCGCTTGCGTGAAGAGTTTCGTTCAGACCTTCGGTGCGCTGTTGTACCGGCGTCCGCTCGCTGACGACGAGGTCAACGAGCATCTCGCGTTTTTCGAAAAGGAGCGGGCCGAGCTTGGCGCGGACGCCCCCACAGCTGCTGCGCGGCTGCTGAAGGCCATGCTGCAGGCGCCGTACTTCTTGTATCGCTGGGAGCAGGGCTGGGTTGTGCCCGAGCACGACGCCAAGGTTGCGCGCCTGAATTCCTACCAGGTGGCTTCGCGCCTCGCGTTCTTCTTGTGGGGCTCGGGTCCGGACCGAGCGCTGCTCGCCCAGGCTAAAGCCGGCACGTTGACGACGCCCGAGCAAATCGCCGCTTCAGCGCGTGCCATGCTGCAAAGCCCGCGCGCCGAGCAGGCCTTGGCCTCTTTTCATAGCCAGTGGCTCGGCCTGAATGCGCTCGACATGACCTTCAAAGACCCGACGCGGTTTCCGCAGTGGAACGACGCTCTGCGCGCGTCGATGCAAGACGAAGTGCAAGCTTTCACGCGCGACACGCTGCTGCACGGCGACGGCACCGTCGCGACGTTGCTGGGTGGGTCTTACTCGTTCTTGAACGAGGCCCTGGCGAAGATCTACGGAGTCGCTGGGGTTGCCGGCACTGAGCTCCGCCGCGTCGACCTGGACCCCAACCAACGCGCAGGCCTGCTGACCATGCCGGCCCTGCTCGCGGCAACTTCTGAGCCCAGTACGCCCAATCCTTTTAAGCGTGGCAAGCTGCTGCTCGAAAAGATCCTGTGCCGCAAGCTCGAGCCGCCGCCGACGGTGCCCGCGTTGCCGGTTCCGGATGCCACCAATCCGCAGCCCGAGCGGCAGGTGCTCGAGACCATGACCGCCGGACAGCCTTGCGCGACCTGCCATCAGCAGATCAATCCGCTCGGATTCGGCCTCTCCAACTTCGACGCGATCGGCCAGTTTCAGACCCAGGATCGAGCGGGATTTCCCATCGATGCAGCGGGCAAGCTACCGACCGGTGAGGCCTTCTCGACACCGCGAGAGTTGGCAGCTGCTTTGGCAGCAAACCCGGAAGTACTTTCTTGCGTAACCAAACAGTGGTTTCGTTTCGGGTTCGGTCGCCCTGAGGATGCCGCGGACAAGTATTCGCTAGGTACGGCGTACGCTTCGTTCCAAGGCGCGAGTTTCAACGTGCGTGAGCTGTTGGTATCTCTGGTCACGAGTAGATCATTCTTGAATCGGCAGATTGAAGCCGGAGAGGTGCTGCAATGAACCGGCGTTATTTCTCCAGGCGCGCGTTTTTGGCGGCGACTGGCACCAGCGCGGCGCTCTTGCCGTTGATGTCCAAGGTCGGGCGCACGCAAACGGCGGCGCCGATTAAACGCTTCATCGTTCTGGCAGTTCCGAACGGTAACACCGACAAGTGGGTGCCGACCGGGGGCGTTACCGATTGGACGATTAGCCCGGAGGATGACGCGCCGCTCAAGAACCTGGTGGCGCGGCATCGCGAGCGCCTGATCGTGATGGGCGGCGTCTGGTTGAAAAATGGCTGGGACGCGACCTATGTCGTGCAGAACCACGACGAGCGCATGTTCAAGCCAGGGTCGATCGGCGGTCACGCGGCGCCACCCGTGCTGTTGACTGGCGCGGTGGGTACCGACGGACCGGCGCAGTTCGATGGTTGGGAAATGACGGCGGGAGGCCCATCTGTCGACACCTACATCGCCCAAAATCAGCCTGACTCGGCGAACGTCAAGTACCGACCGCTCGCGCTACGGGCGACGCGGCGCGACTCCGCGAGCTCGTTCATCTCTTTTCAAGGCAAGCCGACGACGCCACGGGTCCAGAACACCACCGCCATTCACGACGACCCCGTAACGCTGTTTCGCGACATGTTCGAGAACGGCTCGCTCGGCGCGGACGAGCTGTCGCGGGTGATCGCCGGCAAAAAGCACATTCTCGACTTCGTCTCCGGCCAGTTGAACGCGCTCCACAACCGTTTCGGCAGCGCCAACAAGCTTCGCATCGAGGCTCATCTCGAAGCCGTCGCCAGGGCCGCGAAGAGCGTTCAAGTCGTGGCAAGCTGTCAAACTCCGACCGCGCCTGACTCGAAGATCGACTACCTGAAAGCCGGCATTCAATATCCAGCGATCGTCAAGAGTCATATCGACTTGATGGTGGTCGCGATGGCATGTGACCTGACGCGTTCGTCGACGCTGCTGCTCAGCGACGGCGCCAACGGCGACGTGACCTTCCAGTGGTTGAAGGACAAGGACCCAGGGTTCGATGGGATAGCGCCCAAGGAGGAGCTAGGCGGAGGTCAGATCCGCACCCACCACAACATCGCGCACCACCAAACCGGCCCAATTAAGAACTACTCCGATCAATGGTTCGTCGACCAATATGCGTACCTGCTCGATCGCTTGGCCGAGACGACCGACGCCGACGGGCGTCCGCTGATCGAGACTACCGTCGTGTTGTTTTGCAACATGCAGGATAGCGGCGGCGGCCACGGCACCAAAGACTTGAAATGGATCTTGGGCGGCAATCACGACGGCTACTTCAAGACGGGGCGGTTTCTTCGCTACGCCGGTGGCGGCAAAGACTCGATTCCGCAGAATCAGATCTTCACTTCGGTCATCAACTCGTCGGGCTGTCCGCCGGTCGAATTCTTCGGTGACGCTCAGTACGGTGGCGAGCTCAGCCTGCTGCGCGGCTGAGGGGCGCAATCACGGAAAGTTCAGCTGGACGAAAATGTTGCGTCTCGCGGTGTCCCCCACGCCGAGTTGACCGTCGTCGTTCAGGCCGCTGCACCAGATCCGTTCGTCTTGCGTAGCTGCACAGGTGTGAAAGCGACCCACGGCGACGCTGCGCCAGGCGCCGCCCGGAACTTGGAGCGGTTTCGTCTGACGGGCACGAAAGTCGCCCAGCCCCAGCTGCCCCTCGATCGCCCGCCCCCAGCACCAAAGCGAGGCTCCGTCGTCGAGGGCGCAAGTGTGAAAGGTGTCCGTCGACACGAGCGTCCAGCGACGATCAGAAGCAATCAGTTGCGGGCTCCAGACCGTGGCTGTGTTGCCGGTGCCGAGGTGCGTTTCATCACCGGCGCCCCAACAATAAATTTGGCTGTCATCGTGTAGCGCGCAGGCTGAGCTTTGCCCGACATCGATCGCTCGAAAGTTAGTCGCGGTCGGTATCAGCGTGGGGGTACGGATCCGCTGAAGCTGGCCTTCTCCTAGACCGGCTTCACCGACCACATTTCGCCCCCACGCGTAAATCTCCCCACTGGCCAGCAAAGCCAGCGTATGCCCTTGCCCGCAGCCAACCTGCAGCGTGTTCGCGAAATCGCCCACGCGCACGGGCGTGGGCTGGTTTTGGTCCGGTGCGTCGCCTTGCCCCAGCTGGGTTTCGGTGTTCTCGCCCCAGCAGTACAACTCGCCGCTGCGCAGCACCGCGCAGCTATGTCCGTAGCTCACGTCGACTGAAGCCGCTGGACCCGGGAGCGCTACCGGCCGCGGCACGCTCGAGCTCGTGATATCGCCCTGGCCCAACTGGCCCAAGTTGTTGCGCCCAAAGCAAGAGACACCGCCATCGGCGTCGAGCCAACAGCTGTGAGCGTCGCCGACCGCCACTTGAACGACATTGCCCGAGCTCAGCGTCAAAACTGGGGTTAAATGGGGCGCGGTATCGCCCACACCGAGCTGGCCGTCTCGGTTGTTGCCCCAACAGTAGACGAGGCCTGTTCGCGCCACGCAGCTGTGGGTTGGGCCTGCACTGAGCGACAGACCAAGCGCGGAGGGTACGCCCCCGGCACCTGTGCCCCCAACATCGTTCCGCACGTTCGACGCTCCACTGGCGCCTGACTCGCTGGGGACCGAGACTTTTCCTGCCGAGCCCGAGGTCCCGGGCGAGCCGTCCCGAGCGGGTGCGGTCAGTACTTCTGCGACTGTAGAACAAGAGAGCAAGACACAGCACGGCCCAGTCAAGCGGCTGAGCTGACGAGCTAGCTGAGCGTGGGAGCTCGATGCCTTGGCGTCGGTCATGGCGGGCAAGTCGGGGTAATTTGCAGAACTGTGGGCCAGTCGGTCACAGTAACCGCCAACGTCGGAGCTGTGCTGCGTTCCAGAGGAAACGAGCTGACCTCGGGATGATAGGTGTTGACGCTGTCGACTGGGTCCCGTAAATCCAAGGTGAGCTGTCGTGAGAGGGTCGCGTCGGTGCTGGGCACCTCTAGCCAAACGATGACGTAGAATCGACCGGCGCCGTCCTGAAATAGCAGTTGGCGCAAATCGCTGGTGTCGCCGACCCAACGATAACTGAGCTTGCCCGCCAGCGTCGCGGGCCGTGGGCCGGACAGCAACTGCAGCAGGTTGCGCACCACCACGAAGGCAGGCTTGCGCGTGAAATCGGCGCGAACCAAGCCCAAGCGGTCTTCAAAAGCCGAGTCGGCGAGCGACCAGTCGCAGAGCTGCGCCAGGTACACTCGCTCCCAGCCGCGTCGGAACAAGGTGAGCAACAAGCGCGCGGTGTACTTGGCCTGCACTAGCTCGCTTTCGACACTCGGCTGAGCGCCGACCTCTCCCGCAAGGCTGGTGCTGTAGCCGACTTGGGTCATAACCCGGGGGCGGCCACCAAAAAGTAGGTCGGTATCGTCGATCGCTGCCTGGAGCTGTGCATCTCCGGGATTCGAGGCGCCCGGCCACTGGGTCACCAGCGCCAGGTCGACCTCATTTACCAACGCGGTGGCAACGCCGTGCAGCACTGACTTGGGGAGCGCCGGGGCGACCAGACGTACGGCGGCGAGGTCGGGGCGATCGTGGAGGGCTTGGCGTAACGCCGCAATGTCGTGGTCGATAGCCGTCTGCCAGTCAGCGAGCTGCGCCTGAGCTGAAAGTCGCGGCTGCATCAGCTGCACGAGGTCCAGCTTTCGAGCTGCGCTCGGCGACAGAGCTGGCGGCGTCGTTGCGCGCGCATCCAGCAGCAAAGTGGAGACGTTAGTTTCCGTGATGCTGTCGAGCTGCACGGCGTCGTCGGCCACGTCGGCCACGTGACGCACGCCGAGCTCGACCAGCGCGGCCTGAACCTGGTGCACGTCGGCGTAGGCCGTGGCGCCATAGCCCAGCCTGAGGCCCACCCCCACGAAGTCGCTGAAATCGGCCGCCAGTAGCGCAGGTTCGCCGCTGGACGGTGGCGCGCAATCCGCGCTTTGACGGTCGAGCGCGACGATCGAAGTTTCTCCACACGCGATCGCGGTCAGGTTGAGGGTGGCCGTAACCAGGCAGGCCCAGTGACGAAGTCGCGTGCTCACAGCTCGATCACCAGCTGGGTGCTGAGCGCTATATACGCCCCGCTCAGCGACGCCTCGCGCGTGGCGTGGTCGAGCGCATGAACCTCCTGAAGCATGTACCCGGCGTTCAGCAGTACGCCGAAGCCGGTCCGGGCCGAGAACGGCAATTGCAGCAAGCTTGCGACCGATGTGCTCGAAGCGACGGCAGTTCCCGAGCGCCCGAGCGCACCAGCCAGGGCGTTCCCCTCGACAGCCACACGCGAGACGTCGCCCCCCGCCAATGCGAGCCAGCGTAGCGACACGGAATCGACGAGCACGACGCCGAGGGCGAGCTCCGCGCGCTCGACCGTGAAGTGGATCGTGCCATCGGGTGCCGCAACCGAGCCGGAGCGCCGGAGGCCGATCTTTGCTTCGAGCGCTAGCGGTCCCAACACGCGCAATCCGGCACCAAGATCTGCCCCGAACAATAGCGTTCGGTTCGCGAAGAGCTGAGAAGACAGCGCCGCGTCCAACCAAACCGCACGCGACCGGCGATCGAGCTCACGATCATGCGATTCGCTCCGACGCACTTCGATCGGCAGCTTCCGACTCATGCTCGGCGCATGCGCTAGCCCGAGCTCGGCCCAGCTGGCGCGAATCAGCTCATCGGCCGAGATGCTCAGTGCCAACGCGCGGCCGTTCTCAGGGATGCTCGCCAAGTCCAGCGTGCGCAGCAGCGTCTTGCCGGTGACTTGATCCTGAAGAACGAGCTCGAACGTCGCGCCAGCGCCGGGCCCGGGCCGCACTTCCAACGTGGCGAGGGCTGAGCGACTCGTTGCATCAGCGCAGATCTCGATGCCCCTCGGCGATAGCTCGACGTCCAGGTGGCGCTGCAACGCGAGATGAGCGTCCGTAGGGAGTAAGCTTGCCACTAGCAGCAAGTACGGGCGCGAGCCGCTGCAGCCAGCGGGAGTCGCTGCGGCGGCGCTTGTTGCTTTCAACAGCCCGAGCACGAGCAGGAACACGGACAGCGACTGGCGCACGGCTCACCTCTTCGTCGCGCAGCGCCGACGTACGACATCGGCGTGCGGGCCACGTGGGTAGCGTGCCAGATAAGACTCCTGCGCCGCTCGGCACGCGTCCAACGCTCCCAAAGCCTGATAAGCCTCGACGCGACGTGCCTCGACGTCCTCGCGGAAAGGGGCGCCCGGCGCTAGCGTAAGCGCACTGGTCAGCGCCTCGGCTGCTCCGCGAGCATCATGCAAGGCGTCGAGACGGATGCGACCGAGCTCGAAGGCTGCGAGACCGGACAGCGCGTGCGCAGGATAAGTCCGGCGCAGCTCATCGAAAAGCGCCGCCGCTTGCGCGTGCTCGCCGCGTAAGCGCGCCGCGTCAGCACGATCGAAGAGAGCCGAGGCGGAGTCCTTGTTGGGTTTGCTAGTCGTCGCTGGCGGTGGCGGGGATGCTTTGCCGGTCGCGTCCGCAACGGGACGAAACGGCAGCGCGTCAGCGGGAGGCGTGGGGTTTAGCGGCTGGCGCCAGGTTTCGCCGGAGCGTAGCACCGCCTGTGTCTCGCCAGATTGAACGACGCGCACCGCGCCGCGGTACACCGTGACCGAGGTATGCGTGACCGGACCCTCGTGATCGACCGTCACCTCGAATCGAGTCCCCAGCACGTGGATCTCGCAATCGCCAGCTTCGACTACGAACAGCCGGGCGGGGTCGTGAACGACGTCGAACACGGCGGAACCGCCGACGAGCCGCGTGCGCGCGTGCGCTGGGGCGGTGTCCAGAATTCTGAGCGTCGCTCCCGGAAGAAGACGCGCGTGCGAGCCGTCTGCCAGGAGTGTGACGCCGCGCTCCTCCGCGGGCGCGGGCGCGGGGGCTTGCGCAACGCTGGCCGTTGGCCGGGCGCGGTCGAGTGATCGCCAACCCAGCGAACCTGCGGCGATCGCCCCCGCGATGCCGAGCACAACGATCGCGGAGAAGCGTGGACCGTTGCCACGCGGGGTGCCGTTTTGTTCGACGCGATGCCAAATGCGATCGCAGTCGAGCTCCGACAGCGCCGGCTCGCGGACGTAGTCACGGAGTGGTGAATTCCGGCTCATGCCGTCCCCGTTCGATGTCTCAGTTCCTTTGCCAGCTGCACGTCGGCCTGGTCCAGCCAGCGCTTGACGCTCGACGTCGACGCACTCATTTGCGAAGCGATCTCCGGAATCGAGTAGGCTTCGACGCGTCTGAGCACCAGCGCAATCCGGGGTCTCTCGGGCAGCCGCTGCAGGGCTTGGTAAATGACCCGCAGCTCGAAAGCCACGTCGGGCGGCGCCGACGGCGAGATCAACGCATCGAACTGTGCGGGCGTTTTGGAGCGAAGGCCGATTCGCTGCAACAACCGACGGCGGCGTAGGGTGTGCCGCACCGTGTTGATGACGACTCTGCCCAGCCAGCTAGAGAACAGCGACGGATCGCGAAGCGAAGGCAACGACTCGAGGGCTGCCGCCATCGCCTCCTGGACGACGTCGGACAGATCCTCGTCTCCGCCCATGAGCCGAAACGCGAAGTTCGAGGCGAAGCGGAAGTGACGACGGAATAGCGCTTCTTTGGCCCAGGCGCTGCCGCCGCGGGCAGCCACAACCAACGAAGCGTCGGGCACACCTTCGCCGGGATCGCTAATCGGCCGGGCATGCACCGACGCACCGGGAGCGGTTTTTGCCGTCACGAGAAGTTTCTGAACGCAGTCACCCCGTGGTGCTGCGTGAGTTGGTACCTTCACGACCCGCTACCGGTTCACGAAATCCGGTGGGGCGCGCGCTTCGTCGCACCCCCCGATCCGCAGGCTACGGGGCAACGTAGCCAGCAGCCATCGCACGCGATTGATAGAGCGTGTTCTGTTCGT
>JBBRMI010000071.1:0-32940 GCA_038230915.1 Polyangiales bacterium
CGGCAGCAGGCTCGCAAGAGCGCCAAGAGCGCGCTGCTCAACACCGCGGAGGGTACGGCTCGGCAAACGCTCGCTGACAAGAGCCGCGCCTACGCCATCGCGCTGGCTGAGGGCTGCGAATGCTGCGCGGCCGTCGAGGTACCGAGCTTTCGCGGCCCCCAAAACCAGTCCGCTGAAAAGAGGCGACCGAAACCCAGGGCCGAAGCCCGCAACCGATACCGACATATCCGGCTCCGCGCCGAGTCCGAGAAAGGCCCCTCGCGAGCGCGGCCCAGCCTCTGGCTTGCCCGAAACCCTTGCGAGGCCGCACCCGCCCCCGCTCCCGAACCCCCTCCCGAGGGCTGCGCTCGCGAGGCGCCAAGACAACGGATCAAGACTGCGCCCAGAAGCTTGACGTTCGCGCACGCTTCCGGCACGCCCTAGCCTCATGTCTCCGCGACGTCGCTGGGTCGGCCTCACGTCGTGCGCCGCGTTCGTGTTCGCGGTTCTGCCGTCCGCGTGCGATCGCGCGGGCCCCGGCGTCGCGCCCGCACCGTCGGCTTCGGCGCCGTTGCCTTCGGTGCCGGCACCCGCGCCGAGCTTGCCGGTCGCGTCGCACGCCGCGCCTGCGATGCCGGGCAAGAATGTTCCAGCGATCAAGATCGACACGGTTGGTTATCCGCTCGATTGGCGTAAGATCGCCATCTCCAGCGTGGCGCCGAACGGCGCGGTCGTGAAAGACCTGTCCGGCAAAGTCGCGTACACGTTCGCGCCGGGCGACGTCGTCGACAAAGGTAAAGATCCTTCATCGCAAGATCTGGTGTGGCAGCTCGACTTCAGCCCGCTGAAAACGCCGGGTCGCTACGTGATCGAAAGCGCGAGCGCCACGTCGGACGCGTTCACGATTGGCGTAGGGCTCTATCATGAGGCACTGCGAGCGGCGCTCAAGCACTTCTATTTTCAGCGCTGTCGCACCAAGCTGGAGACGCCGTACGCCACTTGGAACGGCGACACCTTCACGCGTAGCGCGCCCTGTCACGTGCACCAAGACGTCGCTTGGGACTACAGCGACTACCCCGAAAAGAAGCGCCGCTGGCACGTCGAAGCTGGCTGGCACGACGCCGGCAACTACTCACAGTACGTGCCCACGACCGCCCCGACCGCGCAGGCGTTGCTTTACGCCTACGAACGTCATCCGCAGTTGTTCGGCGACAGCGACGGCAACCTGCCCGAGTCGGGCAACAAGGTACCCGACATTTTGGACGAAGCCAGATGGGGCTTGGTCTGGGTGCTGTCGATGCAAGAGCCAGCGACCGGCGCCTTCCGTGCGCGCGAGGCGGTATTCGATTGGGACGAGGGCAAGCCCGACGCAGATCGCAAACCGCATTGGGTCGCGGGGATCGGTACGGCCAGCACCGCCAAGGCTGCCAGTGTGCTGGCGGTGGCGGCGCGCGTTTACAAAAAATGGGATGCCGCGTTCGCTGCGCGCTGCGAAAAATCCAGCCGCGCGGCGTGGGGGTTCCTGGAGCAACATCCCGAGCGCATCTTGGTCGACGGCAAAGGCAGCGGGCAGTCGCTGTGGGACGACAGCACCGAGTACCAAGAGGGCGGCGCACGGCTGATCGCCGCCGTCGAAGTCTGGCGCAGCTTTCGCCTGCCTGCGTCGCTCGAAAGCGCCAAAAAGCTCTTGGCAGATCCGGAAACACAGCCGAAGAAGTTCTTCGACGGCGCCTGGGCGGATCTCAGCCGTTGGGGCCTCACCGGGCTGGCGTTCGACGACAAGACGCCCGAAGCGCTCCGCCACGAAGCGAAGCTGCGGCTGCTGGCAGCCGTCGAGCTAGCCCGTCCGCAAGTCGAGTCACTCGACGGCTACCGCTGCGCGTCCACGCCCACCGACTACTACTGGGGTCACAACTCCAACCTGCTTGAGAAGGCGTACGAGTTTGCGATCGCGCTCCAACTCGACCCGTCGCGCGCTTGGCTGCGCGAGGCGTCTCGCGACCAATGGCACTGGATTTTGGGACGCAATCCGAATGGTTACTCGATGGTGACGCGCGTCGGCAAAGGCCCCGAGCGGCTGTATCACACCGAGTGGGGCAACGTGAAAGGCCCTGTCCCGGGCTACCTGCTCGGCGGACCGAACGCCTCGGAGCTGGGATTTCTGGCGCCCGGGGCACCCGCTAAAGCGCTGCTTTGGGACAACCCCGAGCCGTTGCACTCGGGCCTCCCGGCGCACAGCTTGTGGCACGCCGAACAGAGCGACCTGTGGGACGGCGGGTTCGTCAGCCGGGGTGAAACCTCGCCTGGTTGGTGGGCAGTGACCGAACCCGACATCTACTACAACGCAAACCTGGTCTTGGTCGCGGCCGAGCTCCAAGACTGACAACGTGGCCTAATTGCTGCGCACCTACACCTAAGCGTCGACAAAGCTCCGGACGCCAACGAGATCGTCCTGCTCGACTCGGGGCTGTAGCGCGCGTTCGCACCGCTGAAGTCCGGCGTTTGCGGGCGTCGGAACGCTGTAGCGCGATTTCGCGGCCTAGCTTCCGCTGGCTCGGAAACATCAGGGAAATCCGCCACTTCCGGGCAGTGCGGCCTAAGGGCCAGAGTGTTTGAGCCGTTCGGAAGTGTCCACGGCATTGAAGGAAACGGTCCATTTTTATCGCCCGGCCGTTGGTACGATTGAAAGCATGTACGCCTCTGAGCAAATCGGTCGCGCCCTGGCGGCCAGTCTTTCTCGGTTCCCTGGCCTTTTTGCCTGGGGGGATCGGCGACGCGCTACCACCGAAGAGAAGCGTTGAGAGCCATGAAAAACGAAGCCTTCGATCACGATGCAGCCATGGGTGGCGCCGATCCGGCGCGCGGGCTTTTGGGAAAACCGCGGGTCAAAGGCGACTGGCTCGAGCGCATCAACAACTACTACTGGGTCAACAACCTGCTGCGGCTGCATCAAGAGCTGCCGTTTTGGATCCTGCACTGGGACGGCAAGAAGGGCCTGACCTGGATGGACCTGAACGAGGTGGTCGGGCGCATTCAACCGTTCCACTTCGAAATTCATTTCGGCAAAGAGGCCAGGCGCGACGACTACTACTGGGAGTCGCTCAAGCGCGCCGGGCGTGATCGCGACTTCGTCGTCGGCGAGCTGCTGGGCTTCAACGACTTCTTCTATGCGCTGCCGGCTGATCCGAAGGGCCGCACCTTCTTCTACGGAGGCCAGTTTCTCACGGAGGAATTGGACTGGGACGGTATCGCGTGGCGCTGGCGCGAACTGACCGGGCAATTGCCGGCCAGCGCCAACCCGGATTTCATGCGCTTCGTGCGCATGGCGCTGCGCATTCCAGTGATTGAAGCGCCGGTGTTGAAGGCGCTCGAAGAGTTTTTGGGTTTGTTCTCCGAGCTGGTCACCACCGACCACGCCGACGTGAAGCTGCACGAGCGAGTGAAGAAGCTGAAGCGCGAGGTGTTCGACCGCGCTTGGCCCAACAACGACTGGGTCGATCGCGCGACCAGCTCCGAAAAGTTCCTGCTCACGCCCTGGTACCACGAGGGCAAGTTGGAAGAATGGCGCAGCGAGGAAATGGGCGTGTGTCGGCTGCCAACCACGAACATGACGTTGATGCCAGTCTACCCGAAGAATCAGACGCTCGACCCGGTGCAGACGATGGTGAAAAATGCGCAGATTCAGCGCGCGTGTATTCGCTTCGCGAGCCAGATGCCGGAGACGGGCGCCAACCGCTTGGGGGACTACGGCGTGTCGGTCCTCACGTCGGCGGCGCCCGGCAAGAGCGCGGCGCGCGCCAAGCTCGAGCTGCGCGAGCGCGCGCAGAAGCTTCAAGCGTTCGTGAAAGAGACGTTCGACGTCAACACCGTGGTCGGTATTGGTCGCACGCTGCCGCCTGGCGAGCCGCTGTACCCGTCGCATCACGATGCCGTCTTGGCGTTGCATTTGTGTGTGCAGCTCGAGAAAGACATCCTTTTCTACGACGAAAAGGCCACCACCAAAGAGGGGATGCGCTACTCGCTGCTCAACCGCGCTGCGGCCGACCTGGCGGACGCGTTCGACCGCGTGGCGATGGACGAGATCAAGCTGGCCAGCGATCAGTACGTGCGCCTGGTGTTGGTGTGGTCGACCGAACGGATTGAGGTAGTGCGCAGCCAATTCTTGTCGATGCTGTTCACGCTGATCAAGAACATCCAGAAGCGGCACCTGTTGAGGAACGAAGTCGCCGAGCACTTGGCTGATGATTTGAGCCAGAAGATCGAAGAAGCACCCAGTGTTTACCGCGTGATCGAGACGTTCAAAGACGCGCTGTCTCGGCTGAGCGTGTTCGCTTCGCGCGCGCTCGAAGGGCCGAAGAGCATGCGGCTCGACACGACGCTGCAGTACCTGAAGGACAACTTCGCCGAGCCGCTGCGGCTGACCAGCGTGGCGCGCAAAGCCGGCTTCTCGGTGCCGGCCTTCAGCCGCATCTTCAAGCAAGCCACCGGCACGTCGTTCCTGGTCTACCTGCGCAACGTCCGCGTCGAGCACGCCAAGATGCTGCTACGCACGACGACGCTGTCGGCCGAACAGGTCGCCCAAGCCTGCGGCTTCCAATCGCAGCACCACCTGATTCGCAGCTTCAAGAAGGTCACCAAGAGCACGCCCGGCAACTATCGTAAGGACGTGCAGACCCGCGCCACGCGAACCTCGACCGGCCAAGCCTAAAGCCGAAGCCTGACGGCTGACGCTCAAGCGCAAGTGAGCGGCCGGCGCCGACAAGCAAAGTCTTGCACGTACAGGGACTTACGTGGGCGTCGCTCGACGGACCTCGAAGCGTGACCTAACCTTCGGGGCGATGGGAAAGTTGGCCTACGGCTGGGTCGTTGGACTCGGGTTCGCGCTCGTCGGTTGCGGCGGCGGCATCATGACGACGAAGGTCGTGGACACGCGACAAGGCACCACGACAGCCTACGGCGCGCCGCGCAATCCGATGTACTCGTTCGAAGCCGAGCCGGAGCTCGACCAGCTGCGGCTGCACGTGTACCGCTCGGCGCGCTGTGATCTGATCCCGAGCGATATCGTCGCGCGACGGACCGAGACGTGGAACGGGGACCATTTGGTCAGCTCCGTCGACCAAGGCCCCGTGCAAATCGCCAAGCCGGCGACCGACGAAGTGCCCTGCGACCAAGGCTACGCGCGTGACATCGAGGTCACGCTGGTGATCGGCAACGCCATTCACACGCTCGGAACCACTGACGCTTATGGCTACGTCAGCGTGAACTTGAGCGCCGAGCTGCGCGAGAAGCTGTTCGGTGTTGGGGTGCCGGCCAACGCGATGGTGCGCGTGCGCGGGCCGAAAGGCCAACCGGCGCAGGAAGTGGGCATGCTGTCGCTGGCGTCGCTGCGCGACTTAGAAACCGGCACGGCGCGGATGATCGACGAGCTGAACGCGCTGCTCGCCAAAGGCGCGGATCTCAGCAGCCCGGATATTCAGCGCAGCTACGAGCTATACGAGAAGTTGCGAGCGCTGGCCTGGTACGACCCGCGGGTCAAGGCGACTTCGGCCCGCTTCTGGGAGCTATTTTTCGCCAGGAAGCAGCTCGAATCGACACAGAATCTCACGCGCAATTTGAAGGCGCTCGACTCGGCGCGCGAGCTGCTGAAAGGTGCCGGCGTGGGCGCGATTCCGCTGTTCATGCAGGTCGCGATCAGTAGCAATGCTTTCGATCCACGCGCGCTCGATTGGGCGTCGGGCGAGCTGCTTACGGCGATTCGGGCGAAGCCGCAGCTGTGCAGCAGCTTCGACTGGACCCAAATGCAGACGTACGGTTTCTTGCCCGCGACGCAGGTCGCCGTGCAGTACCTGCGCTTCGCCCAAGGTGACAATTTCTACAACCCAATCGCCGGTCGCTGCAGCTTCATCACGCGCGGTTGATATTGCCGTGGTCGCGTCCTAGTCCACGAGCTCCCAGACTAGCTCGCGGCTGCGCGGGTCGAGTGATTCGGGGTTTTCGATCCGGAAGACATCGCCGGCGACGTCTTCGATCAACAGGCCGCCGTCCGGAGTTTCGCGCGGCCAGGCATCGAGCGCGGTTTGAAACGCGCGCGGGCCTTGCGGGGTCTCCACCTTGAAGCAGCGCAGCTCGAAGTCTTCTTGCACCGAGTAAACGCGCTCGATCAGGAATACGAAACCGGCTTCGGATAGCGCGCGTGCAAGCGCCGCCCGCGAAGCCGCATCCAGCTCGGCCGGATCGGAGACGAACGCCAGCTCGACGTTGTCGTCGGTTTGGAGCGAAATGTAGCGCTCAGGAAACGTCCACGGGAAGCAGCGCCGCAGCCTGACCGGCGCAGCTCGGTCGGCTTGTCGCGCCCATAGCCGCCCGTCGCTGCGCTGCTCTAGCATGAGCAGGTCCGTTGCGACTGACGCGGACGCGGATTCGCAGGCGGCTGTCGATCCCGAAACGAGAGCAGGGGAACAGTAGGGCGAGCTTGGCTCGCTAGCGAGGTGTTGGGTCATGGTCGGGTCTTTCGTCGTGAGCGGATGGAATTACGCTGCCTCATGCAGGTCTTGTTGGAGCCGATGCAGCTTGGCGTAGATGCCGTTGGGGTTGGCCAAGAGTTCGGCGTGGGTGCCGTGCTCGACCAGGTTGCCGTCTTGAATCACCAGCAAACGATTCGCTTTGCGCAACGTCGAAAGGCGATGCGCGATCGCGAACACCGTGCGCCCAGCCACCAAGCGATCCATCGCCTCTTGGATCTTGCGCTCGGTCTCCGTGTCCACGCTGCTGGTGGCTTCGTCCAGGATCAGAATCCGAGGGTTTTTCAGTACTGCGCGCGCAATCGACACGCGTTGCCTTTCACCGCCCGACAGGGTGTGCCCGCGCTCGCGGACCACGGTGTCGTAGCCGTGGGGTAAGCGCGAGATGAAGTCGTGCGCGTTGGCGACACGCGCTGCTGCGATCACCTCGTCGAAGCTGGCGTCGGGTGCGCCGTAGCGGATGTTTTCGAGCAGGCTGCCTTGAAACAGGTAAGGCTCTTGCAGCACGATGCCCACCTGTTCGCGGTATCGCCCGCTTTCCAATTTTCGTAAATCCACGCCGTCGACCGAGATTCGCCCGCCGCTCACGTCGTAGAACCGCGTCAGCAGGTTGATCAACGTCGTCTTGCCGCCGCCGGACGGGCCGACGAGACCGATCAGCTCGCCGGGCTCGACTTTGAACGACAAGCCTTTGATGACTTGGCGCACGCCGTCGTACGCGAACGTCACGCGCTCGAATTCGACCTGACCGCGTAGCGGATCGAGCCGCACCGGGTTCGGGTCATCGACCACTTCCGGCTGTGTATCGAGCACCTCGAACACGCGATGCGCCGAGCTGGTCGCGCGGTGCATGATGCGGGCTACCTGGCCCATGATCTCGACCGGGTAGACGAACATCGTCGTGTACAGCAGGAACGACACGAACTTGCCGAGCGTCAGCGCCGGGCCGAAAGCGTGGCCAGTCCCGAGCAGGCGCGGCAGCGCCAACACCCACACGCACAGCACGGTCGCCTCCAAAGCCAGCATTAAGGCGGGCCAAAACCCGGTCCACGAGGCGTGAACGCGATTGAACTCGTTGACCACGTCGCGGTTGCGCCCGCTGAAGCGCTCACGCTCGCGCGAGCCTTGGTTGAAGGCCTTCACCACGCGCATGCCCGGAATAGTGTCGGACAGTACGTCGGTCAACCGTGACCATTTACGCCACACGCGCGTGAACATGCGTTGCATGCCGTTGCCGTGCAGGTGAATCGCCAAGCACATCAGCGGTACTGGTAGCGCCATCACCAAACCAAGCCGCAGGTCGAGCGAGATCAAGACCGCCGACAAACCGACCAGCGACACGAGCGCGAGCGTTGCTTCGACCACGCCGAAAGCTAAAAACTCCCACAGTCGATCGGTGTCCGAGCTGACGCGCGTGATCAAGGAGCCAGTCTTCTTGCGTGAGTAGAAGCTCATGCTGAGGCGTTGCAGATGCGCGAACAGCTCGTCGCGCAAATCGCGCGCGACTAGCTCGCCCACGACGGCCAGAAGGCGCAGCCGCAACCAAACGCACAGCTTGCTGACCGCGTGCACGACCGCGATGCCCAGCACCGCCAGCCACGCCAGGTGGACGACGTCGGCGCCTTTGAGCTCGCCGCTCTGTACCGGGCGAATCACCCGGTCGACCAAATGCCCGGTCAGAAACGGCGGCACGAGTGCCAGGAGAGTGCCCAGAATTGCCGCCGACATGCCCTAAATAACGCGAGTCTGGTACGGTTTGAGGTAACTGAGCAGGCGCCAAACGACGGCTAGCCGCCGCGTGGACACCAACGCCTGCGCCTCGCGGATCGGCTGCGCGACGCTCTCGAGGTATGCGAGGTCCGGTTCGCGCGCCTCGAGCGGGATGCGCTTCGTCACTTGCTCGAGCAGGAACGCCAAGCCCTCCATGCTGCGACGTTGACGATGGGTGAAACGCCACTCCGCCAGCGGTTGCGCATCGACGCCATCGGTCGCCTTGCCGTAGACGCGCACCACGTGACACGACAAGCCCAGCGCCAGCTCGACTTTCGTGAGCCCGTCGCGCGGCCACCGCAAAAGCTCGAAGGAGCCGTCCGGTTGCTCGTGGGCGAGCAGCAGCCTGCTCGTGGTCAACACGATCCACGTCTGGCGGAACGCGAGCTGCTGGTCGAGATCGGCCAGCGCGTAGGAGACGATCTGCTCGGCGTCTGCGCTGAGCGCGGTGATGCTCGAACGCAACTCCGCCGGCAGGCGTGCGGGTTGGTCGGTGTAACGCTCGATGATGTCGCGGTCAGTGAAACGTTGTTCAGCGGTCATGGTGAAAAGCCTAAAAGCGCCGGAAAAGCCGGCAAAAATGCCAAGGAATCAAGGCCGTGCGGGGCGGCGAGCGCGGCTGCGCGTCTTTGCGTGTCGTTCGGATGGGCGACGACCAGCGCCGGGCCGCGCGCACGCCTGAAGGCTGCGCGAAGCGTGGGCGTTGGCGGCGACAAGTCGATCCGGCTCGCCAGATTGCGGCGAGGATCCCAAACCAACTTCTGATGTGGAGCTAGGCTCCGTTGACCCAACTGCAGCGCAGCTGAATCGCCATCGGAATAGGGCTTAGGGGCGGATCAACCGCGCTTGTGCCGTGTACCGCTCACCTTGGGTGAGGCGATGCGCGGACGGCAAAGCAGCAGGTAGGCGCCGGAATCGCGGGCTCCGAGTGAGCTCTTGTTTGCGAACATTTTCATACGGCGCCTCCCAGTAGTGTGTCCCATGTTTACGGCACGTTCCGCGACTTGTCAAATGTCAGACGCGACGCGACGTCTTCTTCCGTTGCGGCGGTCGGCGCGGTTTGGCTTTCGGCTGTGGGCTCGGCTTTGGTTTTGCCTTCGACTTCGCTGTCTTCAACGTGGCGGGCTTTGGTTTCGCTAGCTTCGATTTAGCGGCCTTCGGTTTCTTCACCTTGGGCTTGGGCATCGGCAGTTCGTTCGCCGTCAGGCGGATCAGCTCGGCGAGCCATTCGCTGTTTTCCCAGCGGCTGCCGGCTACTGCGAACCAGGGTTTTGCCCCAGGATAAGGCAAGCCTTCCGTGACTTTACCGATGAACGCCTGGCCCGCCGCGGTCGGCTTCACGAACAACTGATCGTCACACACCAGCGCCACGAGCTTACCGCCACAGTACACGCCGTACTCGCCGAACATCTTGCGCGCCGAGACGTCACCAGCCTCCGTCATCTGCTCCAAGATGAAGTCAACGGTGGTTTGTTTCGAAGCCATGGCTCTCTTGTAGCGCGTTCGCGATGACTTTGGGTACACGTGCGGGCCCCCTCCCGTCCTCCCCTCAACACAGCCTTGATTGTTGATCGGGCCGGGCTCGGGCGCGGGCGCGGCTGATCGGGAGCGGGAGCGGTAGCGGGCTCGGACTGGGGATCGGGTTCGGACGAGCGCAAATTCGCAGGCGCCGGTAGCGGGAGCGTTTGCGGACGAGCGGGCCCGCTTTTCGGTGGGACTCATGCCGAGACGCGCACCCGGTGCGCCAGCGCCGGGTCATGCGGAGCCAAACGGTGGGGCGCTGGCACACCGGCTGCGCGAAGGGGGGCATGAGTCCGCTGCTCGCGCTCTTTCGGAGCGTCACCCAGCGCAGCGACGAGCGCCGCGCTGTGCCCTGGAAAGCACTGATGTCCGACCTGGCTTTCGCGCTCGTCACGACTACGGACGACGAACTCCCCGACAGACGACAGCCCCGACTCTGCTGACCGTTACGACTGAACCCCCAGGGCCGACGCCCGCAAACCGAGCCCACATACCGGCTTCTCGCCGAGACCGAGCCCAGGCCCCGAGCGAGCGCGGCCCCGCCTTTTCCTCGCCCGAAGCCCCAGCCGAGCCCGCTCCCGCTCCCGAAACCGACCCCGCCCCCGGGGTCGCGCGAGCGCGGTGCCTCTTCTATGGATCGAGAGTGCCCCTCAACAGCCAGCTGGGCTTGCCCCCCAGGGTTCGTGCTAAGCCGGATCGGTGACGCGCGGCGCGGTTTTGGCTTTGCTCGTGCTCGGTGGGTGCGCGGCGCCGACGACCTTGCACGCGCCCGCGAAGCCTGCACCGGTTGTGGCGGCCGCAGACGACGATTGGGCGAGGGCAAGTTGGGAGCAGCGGCACGACACGATGACCTGGTCGGTACTGCCGAACATGGCGCGAAAATTTCAAGCGTTTGCGGGTACGGCGTATCCAGAGCTTTCGTGCATCTCTTGCCACGGCGCCGATGGCGAGCGCGTGCTGTACAGGATGCCGAACGGCTTGCCGGCGCTCGATCCCGGGCACTTGCCGAACCCGCAGAGCCAGAACGCGCGGGAAGCGCGGTTTGCGAGATTCATGATTGAAGACGTGACACCGTCGACCGCGCGCTTGCTGGGCAAGCCGGACGTCTCATGTTTTACGTGTCATCCGCGCATGGGCAGCGAATGATCACGCGGCGCGCCTGGCTGAGCGGCGCGGCGGCGCTTTCAGTCGCCGGGCGGGTTTTTGCGGCGGCCGATGCGCGCTCGCCGGTCGCGTTGTACGTGAGTCATGGCGCGCCCCTGTTCATGCCCGGCCAAGACGCGCGGCGCGCCGAGCTCACGGCGTGGGGCCAGCAGTTGGCGAAACCGCGCGCCGTGATCGTGATGACGCCGCACTTTGCGTCACGCACGCCGGCGATCGGCAAGTTGGGTGAAGGCTTCGCCTGGTACGATTTGCCCGGCGGTTTGAAGCGCCAGCTGCCGCAGGACTTGCAGTACCGGACGCCGCCGAACGACGGGCTGGCGGCGCAGCTAGCGGCGGTTTGGGGCTCGCGCTTGCCGGTCGTCGAAGCGCGGCGTGGCTTCGATCACACGACGTGGATGCCGTTGCTCTGCCTGCGGCCGGCGGCTGACGTGCCGGTGCTCGAGCTGTGCTACCCGTACGTTTCTGAAGCGCAGACGTTCGCGGTGGGCCAAAAGCTCGGACCGCTCGCTGCGGAGGGCGTGTTGTTCCTGGCCAGCGGTGGCCTCACCCACAACTTGGCGCTCGATTTCGAAGGGCCGACGCCCACGTTCGCCTCCGAGTTCGACGCGTGGGCGACCGAGCGGATCATCAAGCGCGATGTCGATGCGCTGTGCGACTGGCGGCGCCGGGCGCCAGCCGCACAGCTCGCGCATCCGGACGACGGTGCGCATTTTCGCGTCGTGTTGGCGGCGCTCGGTCTGGCGATGGGCGCGAATCGCGCGTCGGTGACGTCGCCCGTGCAGGGCTTCGAGGCGTCGCTTTCGAAGCGTTGCTTCGAGTTAGGTTGAGGCCAACTCCAAACTGCCAACTACGCCGGGACTTCGAGGCCGATCCGGCGCATCAGGCGCAGCGCGTTGCCTTCGCTGACCGGGCCTTCGCGCAGCCGGTAGTCGAACGTCATTTCCTGATCTTTGACGTCTTCGCGCAGATGGACGAGCCGGGTGTGCGTCATCAACTCCGGCGAGAGCCGGCACAGCTCCATGTCGTGCGTCGAGACGGCGCCGAGCGCGCCGCGCTGGAGCAGCTCGCCCAGGATCCAGCGCGCGCCGATCTGCCGTTCGCGCGAGTTGGTGCCGTGCAGGATTTCGTCGAGCAGGAACAAGACGGGCAGCGGCTCGGTCGTGGCGTCCAGCACTGCCTTCAGCTTGTGCAGCTCGGCGTAGAAATGACTGACACCTTCCTCGAGCGAATCGCGGATGCGCAGGCTGGTGGCGAGCCGTAATCGACCGATCTGAAAGCGTGTCGCGCACACTGGGCCGCCCGAGTACGCCAGCGCGTAGGCGACGCCGAGCGAGCGCAAGAGCGTGCTCTTACCCGACATGTTCGAGCCGGTGACCAACAGCGCCGAGCTCTTGCCAGGCAGTGCGACGTGGTTGCCGACGCGAGCGGAAGCCGGGATCAGCGGGTGCGCCAAGCCCTCTGCCAAGAAGCGCGCTTCCGTAACCAGCTCGGGAAAGCAGAATTGGGGCTCGTCGAACGCGAGGCCCGCCAGCGACGACAAGCCTTCGATCTCGCCTAGCACGCGGAACCAATCGCGCGCGGCCTTGCCGAAACGCTCCTGCCAGCGCTCCAGTTGAACCGTGCAGTGCACGTCCCATAAAAGGAACATGTTGGCGAACGGGTAGATCAAGCCTTGGTAACGCAGCTCGAAGTAGCTGACGGCGCTGCGCAGCTGGCCCATCGCGCGCGACGGCGTGGCGTTGCCTTGGCGCAGGCGCGCGCGCAGCTCGTTCAAG
This sequence comes from Polyangiales bacterium, assembly GCA_038230915.1. GTDB lineage: Bacteria > Myxococcota_A > Polyangia > Polyangiales > Polyangiaceae > PMG-095. The sequence continues at coordinate 12,731 of JBBRMI010000071.1, forward strand.
AGCTCAGCGTCGGCGGTCGAGGTTTCGATGGCTTCGAGCAGTCTGTCGTAGCCGGACAGCGCGCCTTCGCGGGTGGCGACGGCCGCGAACGCCGTCTGCGCATCACGCCGAGTCGCGAAAATTACGATCAACGACAGCGCGAGCGGACCGACCACGTACGAGCCTGGCAACAAGCCGAGCCACGCCGCGCCGACCAGCGACACGTTGACTGCCGCCAACACCCGCGCTGCCCAAATCAGCGCCGGCTTGGCCAGCAGCTTGGGCGCGCTTTCCGCCCATTTCAGCAGTGGTTCGGGATCGAGCGCGGCAGCCACGGTCGGGCCGCTCTTGCCCTTGGTCAGCGCGCTAGCCAAGGCTTCAATGCGTTGACGGAGCTCGAGCTCCGGCGCGAGCGCTTTGACCGCGGCCTGGCGGGCGTTGACGCGCGCTCGGTCCGGCTCGGCCAGCAGCGCTTCGCCGAGTGCCGTCCGGCCAAAGCGCGTCTGCGCCACTGAGATGCGCTGGAATAGCGAAGCTTTGCCGAACAGATCCAAGTCGTCAGCCAGCGTGCGCATGCGGCGCGCGGCGGCTTCGTTCGGCGCCTTACCGGCCAGTTCTTCGGTCAGGTCGGTGCCGTCGTCGGGCAGAATGCGGGCGTGACCGGTGACGCGCTGCTGGGCGCGTTGGTTCACGGCCAAAAGCCGCTGGGCGTACGCTTCTTCGCCGCTGAGCACCGAGTGCGAGCGCACCAACCAGATGAACGCCGCGATGCTGAGCGCACCCAGGATCAGCGATGGCGTGCCGCCGCGCGCCGCTGCGCCCCAGATCAGCGAGCCAAACGCGACGAGGAACGAGATGCCGCGCAGGTTGCCGATGCGGGCCGAGCGCGCGGCCAACGTTTCGACCTCCAGCGTTAGCTTCTGGATGCGGCTCTCGTAAAGAGCGTGGCGGGGTGTTTCGGTCACGTCGGAGCGTCTAGCCCATTGCCCGACGCGCAGGCACCGTTACCCGCCAAATTCCGGCTTTTGTTCACTTCGCGAGCTTGTCGAGCTTCGCGAACTTCACCAGCAGCGTCGCGCCGACCATCGGCGACTCCGGGGTACCGACGCGACGGCGATCGACGACTTCGGCCACGCACTGCGCAGCCTCTTTGCTCAGGTTCGTGCGCTTGGCGACGCTGACGCCTTCGGCGACGCCCTTGGCGCGCACCAGAAATCGCACCGAGACTTCGGCCGTCTTGCCGGTGAGGCCGCCATTTTTCTGCACGCAGGCGAGGTATTTGTCCTTCGGCGCGCCGAGCTTGCCGACGCCGAGCGTGCCTTCGTCGGCGGCGACTGGGCCGACCGTGACCTCGAGCGCGGCATCGGCATCGGCCCCGGGTGGGGGCTCGGGCTCGGCGGCAGCGTCGGGCGCGGTTTCGGGCGCGGCGGAGCCGGGGGCCGCAGCGGCGTCGGGGCCCGGTTTGCTGGACGAGACGCCGGGTGACGGCACCGCCGGCTTGGCGCCCGCCGCGACCGGCGCGGGTGCGGCGATGCGCAGGGCTTTCGCCTCGTCTTCGGAGATGCAGCGCACGACCATGCCCTTGCCGTTGCCGACGCGACCCCAGGCGCAGGCGGGATCGTACGGGTAGCGCTTGAGCACGGCGTCTTCGGCTTCAGCAACCGCGACCGCGCCCGTAGCGAGCGCAGCGAGACCCAGCAGGATGGCAACGGGGCGTTTCATGTGCGCGAATGTATACGCGCCTCGTGCTTCGGGCCAAAAACTGGCCATGCCGGCACTCACGTTGCGTCAGAAAAGCAAGTTTCCCGCGTCGTTAGGCGTTAGGCGTTAGCAGTTGGCAGTTGGGGTCTGGAGCGGAGGAACTGCCAACTCCTTCCTGGTAACTCTCGGCCGCGTCGAATGAACGCGTCTTTACATTGATTTCCGTCGCTACGCTCCGCCGCGATGCGACTTTCGCTCCTGTTGGTGGTGCTGGTGGCGTGCGGCGGGCCCGCCGCGCCGGGCAGCAGCGTCACGTCGGCTGCGAGTGGCGCGGCTGGGGCGGCCCCCCAATCCGGGACCGCGATCGCGGGCGGCGGTGCGGGCGGCCATGGTAACCAAGCGGCCGCGCCCAGCACTGGAGGAACGCACCCGATGCTCACGTTGAAGCAGCCCATCGACCGAGGCGACGGCAAGTTGGTGCTCGAATTCGGTTCGACCTATTTCGAGGTCGCGCCGGGGCACGGCGCGCGCATCACGTCCTTGCGGCAAGCGGGGGTCGAGCTGCTCACGCAGACCGGCGCTTCGAACTACGCCGACGCGGTTGGTTCGACATTCTGGCCGAGCCCGCAGACGTGGCCGTGGCCGCCGCCGGCCGAGATCGACACCGGAAAGTACGCCGTGAGCATCGACGCCGGCTTCGCCATCACCCTTGAGGGCGCGCCGAATTCGGACACCAGCCTGAAGGTCAGCAAGACGTTTTCGGCGGATCTGAAGCGCGAGGCGCTGGAGCTTCAGTACGCGATGACCAACACCGGCACCGAGTCGGTGAGGTGGGCGCCGTGGGAGATCACGCGCATGCCGGCGACTGGGCTCGCGTTCTGGCCGACCGGTGGCGAGCCATTCGGCCCGCAGCCGATGGTCAGTCAAGCTGCCGCAGGGCACACCTGGTGCGACCCGAGCAAAACCGACGGTGAGGGCAAGCTGTTCGCTGACGGCGCCGGCGGCTACCTGGCGTACGCTGTCGGTGACCGGCTGCTGATCAAGCAATTCCCGGATCAGCTGGCGAGCGCGATGGCGCCGAACGAGGCCGAGATCGAGCTGTATGTGAACCCCGACCACAGCTACATGGAGGTGGAGCAGCAGGGTGCGTACGCCAGCATCGGGCCGGGTCAGACCGCGCGCTGGAAGGTCTCGTGGTACGTCCGGAAGCTGCCGGCCGGCGTCGTTCCGAGCGTTGGCAATCCGGATTTGATTGCATTCGTGGCAGAGACGCTAGAGTAGTGCGGCGCGCGTCGGCCTTAGCCGGGCCGCGCCTCAGCCGCCCCACTCGCATTGGTCGCTCCCGCTCCCCGCTCTGCCGCTGCTGAAGCGGTGCTCACGTTTCTCGAAAGCGTCGGGCGCCGCTCCGAGGCCGAGTTCTATTTGCGGATGTTCCACGGACTCCCGAAAGAGAGCTTCGCGGTGATCGTGCCGGGTGGTCCGGTCGTGCGCTCGGCGCTCGGCTCGGTCGTCGAGCAGCTGCGCTTCCTGGCTGACTTGGGCTTGTACGCGACGGTCGTGCTTGGCTTGTTCGATCCAGAGAGCGGTGCCACCAGCTCCGAGCGCCTGGCGAAGCGCTTGCCCGCGTCGGCGCTGGCGCCGAGCCCGCACGAGATGTCAGAGCCCGACTTGGTCGAAGGCGTGCGCGAAGATCTGCGTCGCGAGCGCATTCCCGTGCTGCACTTTCGCAAGGTCGAAGGCGAAACCTTGGAACAGCGGCTGCTGCAGTTGGGCGATTTGTCGCGACAACTGGGCACGCGCAAGATGGCGCTGCTCCGCCGCCGCGGGGGTTTTCGTCCGCTTTCCGGCAAGCGCACCGACGCGCAACTGAGCGTCGAGGGCGGCCGCATCTCGATCATCAATTTGACGACCGAGCGCGATAGCATCGCGCCCGGTCAGCTCTCGAAGCGCGACACGGAGCTGCTCGCTGCGAGTGATCGGCTAATTCAATTGGCAGAGCCGAACCCGCTGCTGATCAGCATCACGTCGCCGTTGAACCTGCTCAAGGAGCTGTTCACCGTCAAAGGCGCCGGCACGCTGATCAAGCGTGGCAGCACCGTGGAGCGACACACCAGCTACGCGACCGTCGACGTCGCGCGCCTGCGGCAGCTGCTCGAGACGTCGTTCGGCAAAGAGCTTTCACCCGGCTTCTTCGATTTGCCTCCGTTGGCGGTGTACGTCGACGCCTCTTACCGTGGCGCCGCGATCGTCCACGACGCCTACCCGGCGCCCTATTTGAGCAAATTCGCCGTGCAGCCCGAGGCGCAAGGCGAAGGTATCGGGCGCGACATCTGGGAAGTCTTGGTGCGTCACCACGCAGAGCTGTTCTGGCGTAGCCGCGCCGACAATCCGATCGCTTCCTGGTATCTGAGTGTGTGCGACGCCATGGTGCGGCGCGCCTCCTGGGAGGTGTATTTCCGCGGCATTCCGGTGGAGCTGATCCCGGAGGCGGTGGCTCAGGCCGAAGCGCGGGGTCCCGATTTCAGCGCGCAGCTCGCACCCGTCGCGCCCGCCGCACTGGTCGCGCAGGCCGCGACCGCCAGCTCTGACGAGAAACCTGGCGAGAAATAGCCCAGGCGCCGCCGCGGCGTCCGACTATGCTGTTTGTGTTCGGAATGTCGCAGCCGACTGAGCAAGAGTGCGGGCGCTGGGTGCCGCGCATGGGTCGAAGCGCCGCGCGACTCGGGTTGTTGCTGGCCGTCTACCTGGCGGTCGCCAGCGCTCAGTGCACCTTCCCCGAGTACAACTATAGCGAGCCGACCACGGCGGCCAAGGGCGGAGCGACTGGCGGCGGCGCCGGCGCGGTTCCAGGCGGCGGCACTGCGGCTGCGCCCGCGCTTGGCGGTGCCGGCGGTGTCGAGCAAGAGACGGGCGGCGCACCCGAGTGCGCACCCGAGCAATGGCCGGTCGAGCATTGCGCGAGTGGCTGCCTGCGCCGCTACCCCGACCATTGCTACGACGGCAAGAGCAGCGGCGACGAAGTCGACGTCGACTGCGGCGGCAGCTGCCAGCGTTGCACGCAGGAAAGCTGCACGACCGACGACGACTGCCTGTCCGGCCACTGCGTCGCGAACGCGGCGGGCGACACTTCGTGCTTCGCGCCGTTGACGCTCAAGCTCACGATGCACGAGCTGAACTCGGCTGTAGGCAGCACCGCTTGGTCGGTGACGCTTTACAACTCGGAAACCGACGGCGGCGCCGCGTACGATCTGAAGCAGCTGAAGCTGCGCTATTACTTCGAGCGTAAGGGCATCGTCGAGCCTTTGCTGGTGCGCGCCACGCAGTCCAACTTGCGGCTGGCAGGCGGCGAAAGTGGTGCGCTGAAGCAAACGTCGTGGTTGGTGGGGCGCGTCGAGGACGGTGCCGATATGGTCTACGACGCCTACGTCGAGGTCGGTTTTGGCGATGCGGGGCAGTTTTTTCCTGGCGACAGCATCGATCTGTACCAGCAGATGCTGACGGGGGATCCGGCGTCGTCGTCGTTCGATCAACGGGCGAACTACTCATTCACCGAGCAAACCGCCGCGCCGTCGCTGCACCTGAACCTGTTCTACAAGGGGCAGCTGGTCTGGGGGCTCGAGCCGCGCCCGGCGGATCCGCGGGCCTGCTTTGCGCGCGGCGTGAACCTGAATGGTCCGGCGCTGGTGATTGCCGGGAGCTCTTGGCAGGGCGCCCAGGACGCACTGGTCACCACGACCGGCTCGGGCGTGAGCCAAGCCGGCGCGCAATTCCCGGCGGTGTCCGGCACCGCCGCGACGCTGCTCCAGACCGTGGCACGGCTCGATACCGGCAAACAGCTAACGCTGCCGACCGACAACGGCATCTACTTGGTTTACCTGTACGCGACGTCGCCCGGCAACGAGGCTAACCCGAGCACGTTCACCGTGCAGGATGTGGAGCCGGACATCTCGAGTAAATTTCGCTCGCAACCCGCCGACGGCGGACAAGCTTGGGCGCGACTCGGTCCGTTTCGCGTCGATGTCACGACCGGCGAGCTGACCGTTGCTGTGACGAGCGGCTCGATTAGCTTTGCGGGCATCGAGCTTTGGTACCCGCGCTAGCAGCTTTCGCTGCGCCAAATCCGAAACCACGGGCTAGACTGCAGGTGCGGTGTTTTATGTCTTTTTGCTCGGTGTCGCGGCGGCCGGCGGCGTCATCTACCTGTTCATCGCCGGGCTGTTCCCGGGCTTGAAGGAAGAGCGGTTTGGCGTGCTCGAGCCATTGCCGCCCAACTTGGGCCAGTGGCAAACCGACAGGGACACTGACGCTGGTCGTCGTGCCGCGGCGGACGGCAAGAAGCGTGAAGTGCGTTTGCTCTTCGAAGAGGGTGGCTTGTTCAGCTCCGGTAAGCTGCTCCGGCAAAGCCGGCTGCGCGATGCAAAGACGAACGAGATCCTGACCGTCCTGCCCGATGAAGCGATCAAGCGTCGCCGGATTCGGCAAATCGTCAGCTAGGCGGCAGCATCGTTCAGCGGCTTACATTTTCTCGTGCGTCATCAGCCAGGCGTAGATGTCATTGGCCGGGTTGCTGAGATCGTAGGTCATCGTCCACGAGTCATGGCCGACGCCGGGGTAGGTGGTGAGCTTGACGTCGACGGCGGTCGGGTTGGTGCAGGCTTTCAGGCTGGCGATCGTTTCGATCGAGCCCTTGGGATCGACTGAAGCGTCGGCTTCGCCGTGGAAGGCCCAGATTGCAACCTTGCCCAGGTTGCAACCGGCTTTGGTAAATGCCGGGCGACCGTCGCCACAGATCAAGACGGCGGCAGCGACGTCCTCATTGGTGTGATCGCCGAGGTAGTTCCAGCTGCCGATTGAGCCGCAGCTGAGCCCGGTCAGATAGACGCGCTTCGGATCGATGTCGTAGTTGGCGAGCGCGAACGTCAAGAACTGATCCATCTCGTCGGGCGAGGGGCAGCCGCCGCCGGTGTGCTGTACCGACAGCACGACGAACTTTCGGTCTTCCGGCCATTGGTTGGCTTTGATCAGCTTGGGCGGACCGTGCACCAACACCTTGTCGAGCTCGGTCGTGCCGTTGCCGTTTTCGCCGACGCCGTGGCGGAACACCAACAGCGGGTAGCGGGCGCCGTTGCCGTAGTGCGGTGGCAGGTACTCGTAGTAGCCGGCGGTGTTGTTTTTAAAGCTGCCGACCGGTCGCGCGGTGTGTCGCCCGGACGCAGGCCCAGCGGACGCTCCGCCGTTGGCATCGATCATGCCGCCAACGCCTGCCATGCCGGCCATGCCACCGAGCCCAGCCGTGCCGCCGGCGCTCATGCCCGCCATGCCGCCGCTGCCCAAGCCACCGCTGCCGGCGGTCGTCGCACTGCCGGCCGTGCTGGGAGCGGTGCCGGCGCTGCTGCCGCCAGCGCCGGTTTCCCCCGCCACGCCGCCGCTACCGGCGGTGGTCGAGGTCGTGTCGAGGCCGCCGCCGCCGTCGCTGCAACCCAACGACAGACCGCACACCAGACCCAGTAGCCCAACGCGAGCAAGCAACGTGAAAACCATGGAACGATGGTCCGCGCTCGAGAAGGCTCACGCAAGCGCGCTCGACGCCTCGCCGCACAAACCTGTGCGGTAGCCGAGCGCGAGTACGTGTCGCGCCCACTTCACATAGTGGTCAGACCACTACACCCCCGCACCGCCATCCCCTCGATAAAGTCGGGATATGCCGAGTAAATATTGGAAATTGCTGGAGACTAGCCGCTGGCAAGGTTGTTGCTGTAAAGCTCGCCCCGTGAGGACGCACAACACCTACAGAGTGGGAGTCTGGATTGCTGCGCTCGCCACGAGCTTGCTCGCTCCAACCGTCGCGCTCGGGCAGCAAGAGCGTGAGGCCGTCGAAGGGCACGTCGTCGAGCTATCGGAGGGGGACATCGTCGTCGATCTCGCGCACCAGCGCGGCGCGAGCGATGGGGCGATCGTCGAGCTGTGGCGTCCGCTCGCCGTGAAGCACCCAGTTACCGGCCAGGTGATCAACGATCGCTTCCTGATTGGACGTCTGAAGCTGGTGCAGGTGCGCGATGCGCTGTCGTTGGCGCGCGCCGACGGCAAGCTGTCGCGCGCCGCGCAAGCCGGTGACGTCGTGATCCTGCGTCTGCCTAAAGCACCGGCCGCGCCCTCGACGAAGCCCGCAACAGCGATGCCGATCACGCCGCCGGCCGCGACCCCTGCGGGCGTCCCGCCAGCGCCGGTCGCGCCCACGCCGGCGACCGAATCTGCCACGGCGGCCGCACCGTGCGACGACGCCGCGAAGTCCGCCTGCGATCCCGACACGCTCGAGGTCAGCAAATTGTTCGACGGCTTGCGCGGCCAAAGCCCCAGGACCCGCATTTTAGCCTACGAAGCCTACGTCACACGGCGCCCCAATGGCCGTTACGCGATCGTTCTGTACGAGGAAGCGCAGCAGCTGCGGAAACTAGTCGGGCTGTTGTCGCACGGCGAACCCGTCGAGGTCGCGCCCACGCGCCGCAGCTTTCAAGCGCCGGCCGGGGCGCTCGCCGGGCTGGCGTTGGACATCGGCGTCGAGCTGGACAACGCCGTGGGCGCGGTCTTTCACTCGCGCAACCAGGGTGAGGTCGCGTACGTATCGACGCCGATGCAACCGGCCGGCGACGGTTACTTCGTCGTGCACGTGCCGGCCGAGCGCGTGCGACCCTCGCGGCTCGAATACTTCATCGAAGCGACGACGCCTTCGGGCCAAGCCGTCGAGGTCGTAGCTAGTGCTGATTCGCCATTCCGCTTGCCGATTGACTCGTTGCCGGCGCCGAAGCCTGCGCAGCGTCGTGACGCGGTCGTCAGTATCAGCACCGACTACGCCGACTGGAACAATTGGAAGGGCAACGACAAGGTTTGGCAGACTGAAGGCTTCGTCGGCATGCGCCTCGACGACATCGGGATCCGCGCGGTTCGCACGGGATTTGGCGTCTTTCGCGGGGTCGGCGGCTCACTCAACGAGCTCGACCAACAGCAGCTCGGCGGCCGCGCGGTCGGGCTCACGTACGGCTACTTGGAAGGTGAGTTCGGCGTGTCGCACTTCGCCGGCGTGATCGCGCGAGTCGTGGTCGGGCTCGAAGACAACGGCGTCTCGGGCGGCGCGCAAGCCATGCTGCGCTTGGGCAACGATCGCGAGACCAACCTGCAAATTGGCGGCGAGGTCCTGGGCAGCGTCGGCCTGCGCGGCATCACCCAGCTCGAGCTGAACAGCTTCCCGAAGGTGCCGGTGCTGTTCCGCACCGAAGTCACCAATCAGCCTGCCGGCGCGAGCCGCCGTGGCGAACAAGTCAGACCCAGCGACCCGAAGCTGCCCGAGACGTCGATTTCGCACGATCAAGGCGAGGTCGGCGCCCGCGCGATCGCCCAGGTTGGCTATCGGTTCTTGCCGACGCTGGTGATCGCGGTGCGCGGCTCGTACCAGGGCCGTACGATCAACCACGCCGGGCCGGGTTTCGGAGGGGCGGTGTCGTACCAATGGTGATCATCGTGAAATACCGCAGCGCTTTGACGGCCCTTTCACTCACGCTCAGCTTGGGCCGCGTCGCCTGGGCCGAGGACGACGCGGCCAGGCCTTTCACCGGGCAATCCGCGCCACTTACGACGGCGCCGCGCAAGCTGCACCATAGCCCGCTGACCTCCGTCGCGGCGCGCGAGCCGTTGTTCGTGACTGCCAGCATCGAGCATCCGGAGCTGGTGAAGCGCGCGCTGTTCGTCTACGCCACCGAGCAGGCTCCGGAGCCGCGTGAAGTCGAGTTTCGCCGTGGCGCCACGGCTTACGTCGCGGAGGTGCCGGCGGAACAAATGGCGCCGCGCTGGCTCGAGTACTCGCTCGAGCTCGAGCTGCTCGACGGCACACGTCAGATCGTGTTCGCCAGCCGCAAGAATCCGCATCGCGTCGCGGTGCCCGAAGAGCTGATGGATGCGCGTGAGCGTGCGCTTTACCAGCGCTTGGGTGGGCATCGCTCGGTGTTCTCGGCTTCGGCCGACTACGTCGACTTCGGGACCAGCCACGCGCAAACCGCCGACGCGCAGGGCAAGGTCGTCGGGCACGACGTGCGCGATCACTATTTTCGGCTGGAAGGCGGCTACACCTACCGCCCGCTGCGCTTCGTGACGGAGTTCAGCTTGCGGCTCGGCGTCGTACGCGGCAAATCGCCGGTGCCGTTCGACGACAGCAGCGGCACCGGCGCGGCGAAACCGAGCGACCCGTTCGCGGTCGGCTTGAACTACGGCGCGCCGTCGGTGCGGCTGCGCCTGGCCGACATTTGCCACGTCGAAGGTGAGTTCTTGACCAGCGTGACGGAGAAGGGTTTCTCGCTCGGCGCCGGATCGGCCGTGCTGATCGGTGACCCGTACGGCGGCAAGCTCACGCTCGGCTTCGAGAGCATTAAGACCTTTGGCACGCGCTTCTGGAGCCGGATGGACATTCCGGCCAGCAGCCGGCTGACGTTTTCGCCGATCATCGAGATCACCGACATGCCGCACGCCAACAAGTTCGGAGTGCGGCTGCTCGGTGAGCTCGGCGTCGACCTCGGCTTCGGCTTCAGCGTGGCGGCGCGCGGCGGCTACCAAGCGCGGCTGTTCACCGAGGGTGGTGCCAGCGGCGGCGGCACGCTGTCGTACGCGTTCTAGCCTAGGGCCTGTCGCTGAAGGTTCACCTGGATAGGCCGAGGTTCCTGGCGCGGGCCGGTGGCCCGCGCGCGCCGCGCCCAGCTGGGCGCGCAGACAAGGCCTCCACACCAAGGAGCGCGTAAAGACGAGCCTCACGTATCCTCGGGCACGGGCCTTACGGGCACGCGCGAGCAAACGAATTCAAGGACACGGGCCTAGCCTCCCGCCGAACGCACGCGACCGAGCCGCCGGGGCGCTGTGCCAACGTGCGCCACGCTTTCTTATGCGACGGCGGTTGGTCGCGCGAAACGCCGGGAAGGTCGCGGTTCGACGTGTGGCGCGGCGTTTGCAGATACGCTTTCACGGGAGCAGCAAATGAAATTGGGAAGAACGCGGTTGGCGGCTTGGGCGTTGGTTGGGACCTCGCTGATAATGTGGGCCTGCAACAACAGCGAGTCGACGTTGCCGGACGCCAAGCCTTCTGGGAACGCCTCCGGTAGCGGGGGCGACGCAGGAGCCGGGGGCGACGCAGGAGCCGGGGGCGACGCCTGCGCAGCTCGAGACCTCGCGAGCCTTTGCAGCGAGACCGGCGTGGGCGGGGTAGGCGCTGCCGCTCGCGTGAGGCGGTGTCCGGACGCTCCGGCGAACTTGGAGAACAGTTGCGTCCCCGAGCAGACTACCGTGCGTTACCCGTCGAGCTGCGGCGGTGTCAGCCTAGCCGTAAGCCAGGACGGCGGAAGCACCACCTGGCACTTCGACGCGGCGGGCCAGCTGATCGGCGCTGTCACCACGAGCGATGCGACCATCACCGGCTGTGGCGACGGTGGCGGACAAGTCTACTATGGCAGGCGCTGCGCTCGCACCGGGCCGGACGTCGACGTGTGCAACGACGTGCCGTGGTGCGGTCTCTTTTCGCTCGAAGAAATGTGTCACTCTGGACGCAAGGACTTTTGTCCCGTCAGCCCCGACGTCGTGTTGCAGGGCAAGCCGTGCCGCTTTCCCGACGAAGTCGATCGCTTCGAGACGGCGTGCGGAGGAGTCGTGCTGGTTCAGCGCTACGGAACGCACGATTCAGCCTGGGAGTTCGACGGCACAGGCAAGCTGATCGGAGCCGTCCTCGGCAGCGACGTAGACGGCGAGTGCAAGAATGGCGGCAGGTCTTTTGCGTCCGCGTATGGCAAGGAGCCGTGCGCGCGCGTCAGCGCCACGGCTGAGGTCCTCTGCGCGGATGGTGGCGCCGGCGGACAGGCCGGAGCGGGCGGGCAAGCCGGAGCGGGCGGGCAAGCCGGTGCGGAAGCGCCGTGATTTTTGGGGATTATCTATTCTTAGATCGATTCCATGATCGCTATCTTTGGATCATAAGTAACTGTATTTGCCAATATATATCAATTCGGATATGTATTCTGGGTGGCCGTTGATTTTCAGGCGCTCGAGCGACGATTGGTGCAAGAGCTGGCCTTGGTCGGCTCGGCGACTGCGGCTGAGCTGCGGAGCCGCCTCGGCGTGAGCCAACCAACGTTCTCTCGGCTGGTTGGCAGGATGGGCGAGCGCCTGTTGGTAGCGGGGCGCGCCAGCGCGACGCGCTACGCCGCGCGACGCACGGCTCAAGACCTCGCTGAGCGCCTGCAGGTTTACGAGATTGGCGAGGACGGACGCGCGCGGCGTCTGGCCCAACTTCATTCGGTGCTGCCGGAGGGCTACTACGTCGAGTCGAGCAGCACCGACAGCGTGAGCGCTTTTCATCGCGATTTGCCCTACTTCTTGCACGACCTTCGACCCGCCGGGTTTCTGGGGCGCCTCTTGCCCCGCCAGCATCCGGAGCTCGACCTACCGAGCGATGTCCGATTGTGGTCCTCGAATGACGTGCTTCGGTATGTGTCGGTTTGGGGGTCGGATCTTCCTGGCAGCGTGATCATCGGTGACCAGGCGCTGCAGCGGTACCTCGATAGCGCGGCATCACCGGCATTGACGGTGGAGCCGCGTGAACGCAAGCGACGCTACCCCCGGCTGGCGACTGAAGTGCTGCAGGCCGGGGCTCCAGGGTCGTCGGCGGGTGGGGAACAGCCCAAGTTTCTGACGACGCGTGCGCCTGAAACTGCCGTATTGGTGAAGTTTTCGCCGCGCGGCACTGACGCGCGCAGCCGACGCCACGCAGATCTGTTGATCGCCGAGCACCTCGCGCTCGAGGTACTCGCTGACCACGGCGAAGAAGCGGCCCGCTCGCAGATCGTGCTGACGCCGGAGCAGGTTTTTCTGGAGGTAGAGCGCTTTGATCGCCTCCCGGGCGGTGGCCGACGCGGAGTCATTTCCTTGCTCGCTCTCGATGCTGAGTACCTGGGCCGCCTGAAGAGCTGGACTGACTCGGTGACACGCTTGGCTGACGCCGGTCACGTTCCTCGCGCCTGCGTCGATTCAACGCGAGTGCGCGAGCTGTTCGGAACCTTGATCGGGAACACCGACATGCACCCGGGGAATCTCTCGTTCTTGGCGCGTGGTGCGCAGGTACTCGGTTTGTCACCCGTCTACGACATGTTGCCCGCCTCCTACGCGGGGACGGCGGCTGACGTCGATGATCCGCAGCTCCGACTCCGAGCGGTGTCGCCAGCCGACGCGGGCGTCTGGGATGTCGCCAGCCGCGCGGCCCACGCCTTCTGGCAAGCGGTTGCCGAAGAGTCGACGGTGTCGACCGGTTTTCGCCGCATCGCCCGCGGAAATATCGCGCGGGTCGAGGCGTTTCGCCAAGTCGCCCAGCGCTTGCCGACGTGACGGTGTTACGGGCGCGTCGGGGCGCTGCCTTCGGCCCTGCCGGACTTTTCAGGTGATTCGTCGCCGCCAGCGGCTTTTTCCCGTTCGCGCTCTTCGCGTTCGTGTTTGCGCTTTTTACGGCTCTGCTCGTCGTCGGGCGGTGGGTGGCCGACGTCGAAGCTCGTCACCTTGGTCGACGGCGCAGAGCCGTCCGGCTTCCAGCGGAAGGCGCGTGGCAGCATCGGTCGGCCCAGCGCGTACAGCACGCTCGTTTCGTAGCTGGCCATCGGTGGGGCGGTGCCGCCCGCGCGATGCACGAAAGCCGGATGGTGCGAGCCGCGATCGAGCTCGACTACGTCTTGGCAACCCGCGCGCAGGAGCGCGGTCGCCAATGCGTCGCTCGAGTCGTGTTTGGTGACCGCGACGACGATCGAACCATCTTTGGCCAAGCACAGCGCGCCGCGTTGCCGGAGCTCGCCGCGCTCGCGAGCGCGCGGCTCGAGCTCGCCGTCGCGCACCAAAAGCGGCAGCTGGACGGCGTCTTCGTCCGCGCCCAGCTCCGGCACGCCGCCGGTTAACAGGCGCATCTCGCCGCGTTGATTGGCGACCAAGGTCGCATAGCTCCGGCGCAGCTGAATCGGTGACGCGCCGGCGAACGACAGCCCGTAGCGCGTCGAGTCGGTGGTGTGGCCGAGCCCGATCGCCGCCAGCACCTCATGGGCTTCTTTCTCGTCGAGCGACAGCTTCACGCCCTTGGCACCCCACGCCCCCGGCTCCTTCGAGCCCGCTCGCACGCGCAGCGCCACGTGGCCCTTTTCGAAGCGCGTCAACGCTACGTCGACGCTGCCGATCGCGAGCTTGGCCGCGAAAATCCCAGTCATCCACGCGGGCGGCGGCTGCGCGCCGGCGTCGGGCGTCCACTCGATGCCGGCTTGCTTGGGCGGCGCCGCGTCGCGCACCATCACGTAAAAGAAGTCTTTGGGCGCGCCGCGCACGTACTTGTCGATCGCGATCTTCATGCCTTGATCGGCGATCCGCAGCTCGGCCTTCTGTTTGAAGGGGTTGAGCACGTCCATGAAGATGAAGCCGGTGTGGGCCGGGTTCATATCGAGGTGAATACCGTACGAGCAGCCAGCTTGGCGCAGCGCCTTACCGAGCGTGGCGCCGTCGATCTCGTCGCCCCACGCGTAGTACAGGTGACCCGCCGAGGTGACGCAAATCGCCGAGCGGTGCGTCATCACGCTCTCGCCCTCGAGCTGCCAACCCCACAGGTTGCGGCCGGTCGGATTAGCGACGCCGTCTTCGACCAGCGGGTCGAGGTTCTGCCGAAAGGACACGATATTCTTCGGGATTTCGAAGGTGTTCGGCCAACTGCCGAGCCCGACCTCGCCCGTGTCGGTCACGACCACGCTCGCGCCACCTTTGACCGGCGGCAAGAGCACGCGGTGATTCACCATCATGCCGTACGCGCCGTGCGTGGTCTTGAACGCGCCGTTGAAGGTCGCGACGATCCGGCGGTACGTCGCCGGATCATCCGGCAAACGGCCGTCGCCAGGCGGGCCGATCGTCGGCTTCGGATCCTCGAAGCCCGCCTGCATGCCAAGCTCGAGCTGGCGCATGTCGAGCGCGATCAGCAGAACCTCCGAATACGGGCGCTTCGGATCCGGACGGATGTTGGTGCGGTAGAAATACGCCGGTGGCTTCTCGGTACCGGCGGGCAAGCCCTGCATCGGCTTCAAAAAGCCGTACGTCACCGGTTTCCAGACGCCTTCGCTCGGCTTCGAATCTTTCCAAATCGATGGCACGTTGGGCGGCGGCCAACTGTCGGCCGCGTCCGCGAACGCTGACGCGTCCAGCACGCGCGCGACCACGGTTTTGTCGTCGGCTTTCAGCTCACTGCCGGCTTTGTTTGCGAACAGCGAGTAGGCGGCGCGCTTCACGTCGTCTTGTGCGCCGAACACCACGTTTTCCAGCCACGCGATCGGCTCCGGTCCGACCTCGGCGCGCAGGGTATCGGTGATCCAATGCGCGAGCGGCTTGCCGCGGTGCACCTGCGGTATCGCGCGGGCGGCGCAAACTTGGGCGCCCGCTTCGAGCGCCGACAGCTTGCGCGACGCGACGTCGAAGCTCAGGCCCGCCCCTGCCTCACCGAAATCGACCGTCAGTCTCTCGGGCTCCAGCGACAGCCGCGCGTGATCGACCGGTACGTCCAGCACGATGTCGGTGCGGCCGATGCCGCGCCAGGTACCGGTTTGCTGCAGCGACGTCAGCATCAACATCGCGCGGTCGAGCAGCGATTCGGGCCGATCGGCGCGGCGGATGCCGGGCAGCTCCAAGACGCTGATGCCCTGGATCTTGCCGTAGGCCAGCGTCGCGAAGCTGGCGCGCTCGCCGCTCGCCTCCAGGCCGACGTCGTCACCCTGTGGGGTATCGGTCAGGTTGCGCACGTCGCGCACCTCGATGATCTGCCCGCCTTGCGTGACGCGTACGCGCGCGCGGTACAGATCACGCGGCGCGCCAACCGAGCTGCGCGCCAGGAACAACAGGTGCCGGCCGACGAACGTCTCCGTCAAAAAGCCGGGGCTCTTTTCCCACGCGATGTCGTGAGCCTCGACCAAGCCGCCGGTTTCGCGGCCCAGTGCCAGGGCCAGCCCGTGCAAGGATTTTTCGGGCGGCGCGGGGGCGGCGCAGTGTGCGACAGCGCCGAGCCCGAGCGAAACACCGAGCAGCGCCGCGCGGCTCTTGAGAAAACGCCGGGGATCCGGCAGCGCGCGGACGGAAGGAAGCGGCACGACTCCTCCCGCGTACCTTTGGCCGGCGATGGGCGCAAGTCTCGCGCCCGGTGTCGGTCAAGCTCGGAGAGACGCTCCGCTGCCGCGGGATTTTTGGAAATGCTTGTGCATTTGGGGGCGCCTTGATACGTCCGTGGCGCGCGTGAAAAGCAACCTGGCCATTCGCCTTTTGACAGCCGCAGTGGTCGTGCCGCCGCTGCTGGGGCTGCTTTTCAAAGGGCCGGCCTGGGGTTTCTTTGCGCTCGTGCTGGTGGCAGTGGCGCTGGCGGCTTCCGAGCTGTTTCGGATGACTCATCCCGACGACGGCGTGGCGCGCGGTCTCGGCGTGGTCACGACGCTCGGCGCGTGCGCGACGACGTACCAGCTCTCCAGCGATCCCCGCGCGCTGCTGGCGATGATCGCGCTCGTCACCGTGGTCGGTCTGCTCACGCCGCTCTGGCGGCTGGGCGACATGCGAACGGCGGCGATGCGCATGCTCGCGGGCGTGGCCGGTCCGTTCTACATCGGCTCGCTGCTCGCCACGCTGGCGCTGCTCCGGCGCGACGGCGGTGACCTCGACTACGTTGGTGCCAAGCTAGTCTTCATGTCGTTGACGTTCTCGTGGCTGGCCGACACAGGCGGCTACTTTTTTGGTCGCTTCTTGGGCAAGACCAAGCTGTACGAGGCCGTCAGCCCGAAGAAGACACGCGCGGGCTTCGTCGGCGCGCTAGTTGGCGCCGCAGCTGGGGCCGCGTTGGCCAGCCTCTGGTATTTGCCGGCGCTGCCGCTCGCTCATGCGTTGCCGCTCGGCTTGTTCGCCGGCGCGGCTGGCCAAATGGGCGATCTGGTCGAGTCGCTGCTCAAGCGCTCGACCGGCGTGAAGGACTCGGGCGACATCGTTCCCGGTCACGGCGGGATGCTCGATCGCATCGACGCGCTGATCGTCGTCTCGCCGATCGTCTACCTGTACGCGACGTACAGCGGCCTGATTCACTGATTCCGCGCGACGCGGAGCGCGGTTATCGGAACTGCTTGGCCGACTGCACCAACGAGCCGGCTTTGAAGCCTGGCTGGTCGTCGGTGACGACTTGGCCGTCCATGCTGGTCAGTCGCAACGTGAACGGGCCGTCGCCGAAGCCGGAAGCGTCGGTCAGCGTGCCATCGCCGGCTCGCGTCAGCGCAACGAAGTCCTTGCCAGTCGTCGTCTTCACTTCGGCCTTGGTGAGCGGCGTGCGCGGGTTGCGCACCCATAGGCTGGTCCAAAACGGATTGGCCGCGGTTTGAAACTCGTACTGCATGTTGCCCGCGTCTGGGCAGCGCGCAAAGTGCCACGTCTGGCTGCGCGGGTCTTCGCCTTGGTGAATGGCGGCGTACACGCTCGGGCTGACGTCGATGTCACCGTCGGCGTGCTCGACGCCGTACGTGACGACACGCGCGATGATCGATTTGCCCTTGCCGGTCTCGATCAAGATGCACGCGTCGCAGACGCCACCGCCGGCGTTGAACGCGTTGGCGACGCCGGCGATGAACTCGCCACCTAAGCCCACGCTAGCCTGCAGCTCTTTACGGTACTTGCCGCCGCCCGGTGCGCAGGCGTTGTGCCACTGCGTCTCCGCAAAATCGACTGGGCCCAAATGGTAAACGCCTTGATGCGCGTCGCCGAACACGTCGCCCATGACCGTCGGCGTGCCGGTGCTACCCGCCGTGCTGGTGCTGGTGCTGCCCGCCGTGCCGCTGTAGCCGCCGGCGCCTGTGTTGCCTGCCATGTTGCTCGCCTTGTTGCCGGCGTCGTCCGACGAACAGCCGCTCAGACCGAGCGCGAGCGTGACCAGACTCACCGCGGACGTGCGCATTGCCAGCATGGCCGGAACGATACTACGCCTCGCGCCTCGCGCTCAATCGGCGCTGCGCACGCAGCGCGCGGCGGCGGCCTTGTCGGTCATCTTGAGGCTGGGCGAAATCCCGAACGCGGTTTCGAGCGTAAACGCGAAATGTTCCGTGCCGAACGCGCGTGCCGGCGTCGAAGACCAGTAGACGGGCGCGGCGCTAGTGCCGAAATCCGCAGCGATCACCGGCGCCACCGCCACGGCTTCGTCGACTAGCGTCGCCAGCTCTTTGATGTTTGGCAGGCGCCAGTCTTCCTTGCCGGCGTGGCTCAGCGCCTCGCAGTAATCGAGCGCCTCTTGCCAATTGCGCGCAGTGGTTTCGAGCTCGGTGCTCTGCCAGACGAGCTTTGTCATGCGGTCGGTGACGACGTCGGTCCCTACGGTCAATGTACCGATCGGGGTGACGCCGCGTACGCAGCGCGCCAAGGACAGGCTGGTGCCGGTCGCGACGTTCCAGGCGCCTGCGGCGTCGTCCATCGCGAAGAACGCGCCCGGCGTCGTCCCGGTGGCAGACGCGGTCCAGTAAATGCCGGTCGAATCGATCGGCACGCCGGGCGGCATCGCGTCGCCGTTGCCGAATCCTTCGTCCAGCACCGACACGTACTCCAAGCGCGTCGGCAAACGCCAGTCGGTCTGCCCGGCGAGGCTCAAGTCGTCGCAGTACTTGGCGGCGTCCGCCTGGGTCTTGGCGACTTGTTCGGGATCGATCTGCCAAACCAGGCCCGTGACCGAATCTTTCATGGTGGTGGCGGTCGTGGCGTAAGAGGGCACGTTGATGCGATAGGTGCCATCCTGCCCGAAGAAGGTGTCGTCCTTCTGTGGGCAGACGATGTTCTTCGTCGCGTTCGAGCACGAGCCGGTGAGCGAGTCCGGCCACGGACCGCCAGTGAGCGTGATCAAATCGGGCGCCGGCGTGGGATCGACGCCGGGAGCGCCGCCCGCGGGGTGTTGGCCTGCGCCGCCTTCAGGGCCCGCGCCCGCGTCGCCCGGTTGGCTGCTGGCGCCTGCATCGTTCGCGGCGCCGCCGTTGTCGCTCGCATTGCCAGCGTTGCTTGCGCTCCCGCCGTGCGTGCTGCCGCCGCCGTTTCTGTCACTCGTCGTGTTCGAACCGGCCCTGCCGTCACCCGCGCCCGCATTGGAGCTATCGCCGCCGCTCGCGCTTGGCGGCTTGCCCTTATCGTTGCTCGAGCACGCCCAGACCGAGCCGACCGTCACCAGCGCGAAAGCCGCGAACGTTGAAGCACCGAATCGACGCATGAGCGATCCCTTCCGATCCTCAAACATACGGCCGTTTTCGCCCCGACGATAGGGGGGCTTGGGGGCTGTAGTCCTGATCCGTTGTCGGGGCCCTGCGCGAGGGCGGCCCCAGGAAGGGGTCCGGGATCGGGATCGGGATCGGGATCGGGATCGGTCTCGGGAAGGGGCTTCGGGCAAGTCAGAGGCGGGGCCGGGCTCGCGCAGGGCCTTTCTCGGACTCGACGCGGAGCCGGGTATTTCGGTATCGGTTGCGGGCTTCGGCCCTGGGTTTCGGTCGTCTCGTACGTGATGAGCTGAAACAAGCCTCGGTAAGCACCGCAAAGCGAATCGAGCGCGGACTCGAAAGTGCCCATTTCGTTGGTAAAGCCGAGCACGGGGGTCACGTCGATGATGGGCCGCGCCGAACAGGAAGTCAGCGTCGCCGTCACGCTTCGGACGACGCCCAAGAGCGCAGCGTCTTCGCCGTGCGTTTGACGCTGGGCGTACCAGTCGTCCGTGGCAGGGATGCTGAAGCCTTTGCCGTCGAGCGACACTACCCCAAACGGCAGCTCGTCCGGCTCAAGCGCTTTTCGGCGCTGGGCTTGCCGGACGAGCGTGTGCAGCGGTGGCTCAGCTGCCACGGCTCGACCGTGCACAGCGCGCTGCGCAGGGTCGTGTCAGGCAGCCGGCGTGAGACGCCCAGCAAGCCTCGCATCGGGCGGCTGAGTCGAGTGCTCAGGGTCTCGACTTCGGCGAGACTCTTGCTGCCGACCAGCAAGCCTCCGACAACCGCCCGGAGCAGCGAGCCGAGTCGCCACCGCTTGCCGCGGTCGTCACGGCGGTCCTCGATCTCGTCGAGCAAAAGCTCGCCGAGGCGCTTAGAAAGCAGGCCGAAAATCCGACGATTCATGCGCGCATCCATCGCTCACTCCTTTTTTCGTTGCAGCGCACAGCGTCGGCGAACAATCTCGCGTCGGCCTTGCGCTGCAGGTTTTGCGTTTCTCTTCGTGTCTGCAACTCGAACAGATCGCGCCGCCGAGCAGAATGCGAGGCTTTTCTTTGGCCCGAGCGGGCCTAGCGGATGAGCCGGCTCAAGAGATTCTTGAGCCGTAGGAGTGCGCCTGGCAGGCGCAACAGAAAGGAAGGAGAAGACCGACCCGGGGCCCGAATGCAGGGAACCCGACACCGAAGAGACAAGAGCTTTGACCTGGAGCACCAGGCCCTTGGATGTGGAGAAGGCACAAGGCCGAGC
>JBBRMI010000072.1:0-32893 GCA_038230915.1 Polyangiales bacterium
GCTTGTGATGAGGAAGTTGGAGGGCCTGCTTGTCTTGGGGACTCATGCCCCCCTACGCGCAGCCGGTGTGCCAGCGCCAAACCGTTTGGCTCCGCATGACCCGGCGCTGGCGCACCGGGTGCGCGCTCTCGGCATGAGTCCCCAAGACAAGCAGGCCCGAGCCGACCGCTGCCGCGTCCGAAGCCGCTGCGGTTTGCGACTTTGTGCATTCCCGAAGCCGCTGCCCCAGCCGAACCCAATCCCGCTGCCGATCAGCCGATCCCGACCCCGAACCCGGCCCGATCACCAATCAAGGCTGTGACGAGCCCACGCACCACCTGCCACGTCACCGTGGCGCCTCGGCCGCGATCATCGACGTACTTAGCCATTCGCGGACCCTAATCATCCGAGGTGAGAAGAGTCCGCCGGCGCTGCATGAAATAGCTAAATTTCAGGACGTGACTCGCTCCGGCGGGTTACGCTGCAGGCGTGAACATGGGGCAGCTCAGGAACTGGATCGGCGTGAGTTGGTGGTGCTTGCTGGCGTGTGGCGGCATCAGTGAGCGTAGCGTCAGCGACGAGACCGGAGGCACGTCGAGTGGCGGAGCGACGAACCACGCCGGTCGCGGTGGCGCGAGCAGCCACGCCGGCAATCCGGCTACGGCTGCGGGCGGCAGCGGACCCGTGACGGGCATTGTCACTGGTGGAGCGACGATGACGGCGCCGCAGCCGCACAGGGATTCGGGGGTCGCCTGCTACAACGATACGGACTGTCCCGGCAGGGCGTGCGGTGATGAAGTCTGCAATTGGACTAGAACCGCTGTAGCGCCGATGGGCGAGAAAGTTTTTTCCTGCAACGCAGCCGGCACTCAAACCAAAGGGAGGGACGGCTGGTGCACGACCGACGCCGACGACAAGTGCCAGGCTCAGGGCGCCAAGTGCATCGCGCCGTACTGCAGCTTCACGCGGACGCAAGACGCGCCCGCGCACTGAGCGTTGCCCGTCACGTCAGTGCCCGAGCAGGCGCGCCAGCCACCGCAGCGGCAACGAGCGGAAGTTGAGCCCGCCGTGCAGCAGCGTCGCGGCGATGCAGTCTTCGTCTTCGGCGATCGTGAAGGAGTGGGCGCTGCCGGCATCCATCCGGTGAACGTCGCCGGTGGCGTACTCCTTGCCGGTGCTCTCGGTGTACGAGCCGGCCATGATCAGCACCGTCTCCGGTCCGTCATGGCGGTGCTCGGGGTAGTGCACGCCGGCGGCAAACTTCACCAGGTAGGTCTGCGCGCCGCCGCAGCTCACCCCCGCCTTGACCTGCAGTTTTTTTATGCCCGGCAGGCCGGACATTTTCCAAGCGTTTGGGTCGGCGCTGCGTTCGAGCAACGCGCGAATATCGGCGCGCGGCAGGTCGTACAGCTCGCTCAATGTGCGGGTGAACGGCGCGTAACGCTCGGGGGCGCGCGACGTCTCTTCCAGCAAACGGGCGCGGAGCGCGGCGGGGCCACCTCCAAACGGGAGCGCCTCGGGCAACCGGTGCACCATTTCCAACAGCTCGTCCTGCTCGGCCGGCTCCGTCCCTTCGAGCGCTTCTCGCGCAAAATCGGGATGTAGGTGCTCCTTCACCGGGTTAGTCTCCATGATGGCACGCCGTCGAGGCTCGTCTACCGCTGCCTAGATAGTACGAGCGCCGCTGGCTGACGGATCTCGCGACCCCCCGCGCTGTTTGGCGTTTTCGCCGTTGCCAGCGGCCAGAAACGGGGTGAGCCGGGCACCGTGGAGCCCTCCGCCGAGCAGGGGGCGCGGGCGGCACATCAGCGGGCAGAGCGACGAACACCGGCGCGAGTCCTGGCAGCGGTGGCGCCGCGACTGCTGGAAACGGTAGCGCCGGCGGCGAACCGCTCGGCGGCGGCACGGCCTCCGGAGCTGGCGCGAGTGCGGGAGGCGGCGCGCCTTCCGGAACCGGCGGAGCGACGAACCCGACCAGCAGCGGCGCGGCACCGACCGGCGCCGGCAAAACGAGCACCAACGCTTCGAGCGATGAAAGCGGTTCCAGAGCCGGCTGCGCTTGTCAGCTGGCCGAAAGCCGCAGCTCGGGGACCGGATGGGTCGCAGCTGGGGGGCTGACGCTGCTCGCGCTGCGCCGACGACGCTTTCTGAACCATCTCGGGCCCAGCTAGTGACTCCGTTCTCGACGCCACCCAATCGGAGTCGAGATGAAAAGCTACGTTCGAAATTTGACGCAGCTCGGGCTGTTGTGTGCCCTGCTGGCGAGCTGCAGTGACAACTCGGCAACGACGACCGCGACCGGCGGCGGCGGTGCAGCTCCGGCGCAAGCCGGCAGCGCGGGCCAAGCAACCGAGGGCGGCACGACCAACGCCACCGCCGGCAGCGGTGGAACGGCAGGCGCTAGCAGCGGCGGCGGTGGCGCCGCGACGACGGCCGGCGCTGGCGGCGCTGGCGGAGCGGTAACGAGCGCTGGCGGCATAAGTGGTGCTGCGGGCGCGGGCGGCGCCAATCCGGCGGCGTGCAAGCCCGAGTGGAAGCTGTGCGACGGCTTCGAAGGCGCAGTGCCGGGCACTGAGGACAGCGATTTTCAGATCGTCATGCACTACTCTGCCTCGGTGGAGGTCGCGAGCGACAAGTTCGCGCACGGCTCGCACTCGGTGCACATTAAGATCCCCGATCACGGCAACGGTGATCCAGATGGCACCGCCGGCTACCTCGCCGAGACCAAGACGTTTCCGGCGAGCAAAAACATGTTCTGGGGTCGGATGATGGTCTTCTTCCATCCCACGACCGGCTTGCCCAAGACGCATTGGGCGAACGTGCAGGCTTCGGGCACCAAGAACGACCCGGGCTACGATTTGCTGCGTGTCGGCGGCGGCAACCAAGCGCCCGGCATCATGAACACCAATCAGTTTCCGCCCGATTCGTTCGGCTATTCGGCGACGCAGGTGATTCCGGTCGACAAATGGGCGTGCTGGGAGTGGCAGATGGACGGCGAGAACCCGGCGATGACCAACGTGCACTTCTTCATCGACGAGACCGAAGTGAGTGACGTCGCGGTCGTGAACGGCAAAGCCGTGCGCGGCGACAATCAAAAATTCGTGGCGCCGCAGTTCCAGAAGGTCGAGCTCGGCTTCCAATACTGGCACGACGACGGCGCCAAATTCTTCACCGGCGGTGACATGTGGATCGACGACGTGGTCATCAACGACGCGCGCATCCACTGCCCGGCGAAATAACGCAAAGTCGAAGGCTACTTCGTGTTCGAAAACTGCGCCCAGGAGTAACCGCGTCAACCCGCGACGCAGCGGCCCATCATGCAGACCGGCTTTTCTTTGGCGCACGGCGCGCAGTCGATCGTTGCACAGGAACCCGAGACGAGCGTGCAGTTGGCGGGTTTGGCGGCGCCCACCAACTCGACGCAGCTCTCAGCCGCTTCGAAGGCCTTCGAAACGACCTCGGTGCAACTGCAACAGCTTCCCTGCGGGGTCGTATAGTCGAGCGCCAAGACGCAATCAGCGTCGCTCGCACACGGCCCTTCCATCGAGACCGTCTCGCACGTGCCGGCGTTGCATTGCACGCCAACTGGCTCAGTGCAGTGAGAAGCTGGGCACAAGTTGCAGCCCTTGCTGCATGACGCCGGCACCGGGTCTTTGCTCATGTCGGACGACGCGCACGGCTCGCTCAGCACCCAATCGCGGTTGAAGGCGCTGCCGCAATCGGTGCGGGTGCAACAACCGCTATTGCCGAACACGCTGGCAATCACGCAATCATCGACCGTCTTACAAGCCGTATGGCTCGCGGCGCCGCCCGCTGCCGAGCCGGCGCTGCCTGCAATCCCGCCGCTGCTAACGGTACCGGCGCTGCCAGCAGTGTCGAGTCCTCCGCCACTGCCGGTGCCGCCGCTGTTCCCGGCGCCACCACCCGTCGTGATGCTCCCAGCATGGCTCGACGTGCCAGCGCCGGATGTATCGGCTCCGGCGTTGCTGGCATAGCCCGCCGTGCTCGCTTTGCCGGCGCCGGCATTGCCATCCGAAGCGCTAGTTCCACCGCAAGCCTGGATGGCCAACAGTGCCAGACCCACACCGAGTATCCCGGAGCGAAAGGAAGCCGCCATGCCCCAGACTCCAGCAAACGTCGTGCCGACTCGAAGTCACGGAATGCTTGGGGAATCCGGTACCGCACGCGGCGGCGTTGGCACAACGCTGGCACAAACTCCGATCGCCGATGTGGTCCAGAGCCGCTCAGGACGGCTGTCGCGTTGGCGCGCGCAGCTGCGCGCGCACCAGGCTGGGCCTCCCCCCAAAGAACGCTAAGCCCCGAGGTGATCGAGCAGCAAGATCGGGCGGCGTTCGGCAATCGAGCGGGCGATGTCGATCCGGCCGCGCACGGAGTATTCGGTGATTTCGTCGTTCGCCAGGATGGCTTGAGAGACTTTCCAGAAGTCGGGCACGACTTCAACGGTTAGATTTTTCGGACTGCGCGCGTTGGCATCGAGCTGAATGTGCTGGCTATCCGTGTAAAACGGCTTGATTCGACGCTGCAGCTCGGCTGGTGCGAGGTCGAGCTCGCCCGGCTCGGCGAGATCCGGAATGGTTTCGTAGTCGCCGTATTCGATCGCGCGCAAGATGCCGAACATCAGGTTACGGATCAACGCGGTGAAGCGGCGCACGTCAGTGGTGATGTTTTGCGCTGGTGCGTCGACGGGCTCGTCAGCCTGGACGGCGGCTTGATACGCCGGATCGCGCAGGCGCTCCCACTCGTCGAGCAGGCTCGAGTCGACGCCACGGATCAAGGTGCCGAGGTGCAAGATGATGTCGTCCAGCTCTTCGGTCCGGGCCAGCGCGGGGATCGTCTGATTGAGCGTCTTGTAGACTTCCGAGAGGTAGCGGAGCTGCAAGCCTTCCGAGCGTGAGAGCCCGTATTCCTTGATGTAGCCGCTGAAAGAGTGGAGATTTTCCATCATTTCGCGGGCGATCGACTTCGGCTTCAGCACTTCACGCGCGACCCACGGGTGCTGCAGCGCGAAGGCTTCGAAGGCAGCTGTCAAAAACTCGAGGTTCGGTTTCGGGTGCTCGACCTTTTCGAGCTCGAGCATGCGCTGCTCATATTCGACGCCCGCGGCCTTCAGCTCGGCAACTTTTTGGCCTTTGAGCTTGTCGACTTGCTGACGCAAGACGACGTCCGGATCTTCACAGATCGATTCGACCAGCGTGAGCACGTCGAGCGCGTAGGTCGGGCTTTCGCGATCGAGCCGCTCGACCGCGTCGACGATGAACAAGCCGAGCGCCTGCAACAGCGAAAAATTGGCCTGCAGCTCGGCGTTGAGCCGAACGCCGCCGCCGTCGGCAGCGCTCCGAAATTCGATGATGCCGGCTGACCAGAGCGAGCGCAAAAGCTCGAGCGCCTGCGCCTTGTGGTGGCGCTTCCGCTGCGGCGTTTCGAGGCTGTCTTTGACCAGCTGCTTCATCGCTCGGCAGCCGCCTCGTGGGCGACCCAGCACCGACAGCAGCATGCCGTGCGAGACCTGAAACCGCGACTGCAACGGCTCAGGCGGCGAGACGACCAGCTTTTCGAACGTCGGTTTGTCCCAATGCACGTAGCCCCAGTCGGGCGGCTTCTTGCGCACGAACTTTTTGCGGCCTTGGGCGGCTGATTTGGCTTCAAGGCGCAGGTTTTCGACGCTGTGCTCCGGCGCGAGCGCCACCACGAAGCCCTCGGTGTCGAAGCCTTTGCGCCCCGCGCGACCGGAGATTTGATGAAAATCGCGCGCGGTGAGCAGGCGCACTTTTTCGCCGTCGTATTTACACAGCTTGGTGAACAGCACCGTGCGAATCGGCACGTTCACGCCAACGCCGAGCGTGTCGGTGCCGCAGATGATTTTCAAGAGGCCGCGCTGCGCCATCTTCTCGACCAGCAAACGATACCGCGGGAGCAAGCCAGCGTGGTGCAAGCCGATGCCGTGGCGCAAGAGTTTCTGCATCTCTTTGCCATGCGGGCTGCGGAAACTTTCGCCTTTGATTGCCTCGGCGAGCGTGCGCTTCTCGTCTTTACTGGAGAAGTCGACAGACAGCAGGCTTTGCGCGGCTTCAGCGGCGCCGCGCTGCGTGAAGTTGACGATGTAGACTGGCGCGCGGCCTTGCTCGACCAGCGTTTGCACGGCTTCCTGCAGTAGCTTTTCCTGGTAATCGAACGACAACGGCACCGGGCGCGTGCCGGAGCGAACGGTGACGACCTCTTCACCGGTATGCTTTTTCAGCAGCTGCTCGAAGGCCGTCACGTCGCCGAGCGTCGCGCTGAGTAGGACGAAACGACAGCGCCAGAGCGTGAGCAGCGGCACCTGCCAGGCGACGCCGCGCTCTTTGTCCGAGAAGTAGTGGAACTCGTCCATCACCACGTAGTCGACATCGGCGTCTTGGCCTTCGGCGAGCGCGATGTTGGCGAGAATCTCGGCGGTGCAGCAAATGACCGGCGCATTGCGATTCACGGTTGCGTCGCCCGTCATCATGCCCACGTGCTCGGGCCCGAGCTCACGGCACAGATCGAAGAACTTTTCGGAGACCAGCGCCTTGATCGGGCATGTGTAGAATGAGCGCCGCCCTTCCGCGATCGCCTTGAAGTGCACCGCGGAAGCGATCAGCGACTTTCCGGAGCCAGTCGGCGTGTGCACGATCACGTTGCTGTCGGTCATCACCGCCAACACCGCTTCTTCTTGGTGCGGATACAGGCTCAGCCCCAGCTGCTCGACGTACTTCAAAAAGCCGTTCAGCACCGCGTCCGAGTCCGAACCGCGCGGCGGCAAGCAAGCATAAAGCGGCGGTTCAGAAGCCATCGGGGCCTGGCCTTCTCACGAGCAGCAGCAGGAGGCCAGCGCAATCGGGGGTAGGCCCAGCCTGGCGCCGAGCCTTCATCGCATGTTTGGCTGCCGAGCTGCAGCCCCCTAACGATTCTACAGATCTTGGGCTGCCGAAATGCAGCTCGACCTGCACAAGCTTCCGTGGGTCGCCAGGTCGCTCTGCGCGGCGGCGGGCCCGCAGGCTCGAGCGCAACCATTCCGTCGCCGCGGTCGCCACGTCGTTTCCCGAGTCCTCACAGGGAGCTCAGGAGATCGGGAGGTCTGGGAGCCGAGAAATTTGGGGGTTCGAGACTTCCGAAGTCTGGCGGAGTGTGCGCAGTCTCCGCTCGACATCGTTCGTCTCGAACCAAAAAAGATCTCCCGATCTCCTGATCTCCTGACCTCCCTGTGAAGATTCTGGCGCTGACGCTGCTATCGAAACGGCGTGCCCGTTGAACCCAGGCTTGGCGAGCGGGCAGGTGGGAAATGAGACCAGTGGTCAGCGGGAGGACGGCAGGTACGCGAGGCGAGAAAGGCAGCCAAAGACGCGATGAGGCAGCAGAGCCTGGCCGAGAAGCAGGAGCCAGGCGCGATCACTGCTTGTGCGTGGCGAGGGCGATCTGCTCGTCCAAAGCTTCGAGCATGAGGCGATTGCCGTCCTGGGAATAGCCTTTGAGCGCCTCGGCGCAGCGCGGGACGTCGGCGAGGAATTTTTCCAGGGTCTGGGTGTCCAGAACCTCGGCGTGCTGACCGTAGCCGAGCTTCTGCAGGTAGAGCGCGTTCAGGGTTTGCTCGAATTGCCCCTGCACCGGTAACGACAAAAGCGGCTTTCGCAAATACACGGCTTCGCTCATCAGCGTATAGCCGCCGCCCGCCACCACCGCGCGCGACGTTCGCAAATCGTCGATGAAGCCGGCTTCGCTGAACGGACGAAACGTCAGGTTGTCTTCGACTTCGTCCGCCTTGATGCCGCGCCGTACGCCGTACACGCGGCACGCAATGCCGCTCTTTTTCAGCGCGCCCAACAATTCCGTATTCGTGGTCGACGTTTGATACACGAGCAAGTGCTCGCCTGGCTCGGACTTCGCCCCCAAGATCTCGGGCCGCAAAATCGACGGCACAAGAGTGGTGCGGTCTTTTCTGAGCTCAGGATAGAAGAACGTCGCCACCAAGTAATGAAAGCAGCCCGGCAACTTGGCCTTGACGATGCTCTTCGTGAGCTCGAACTCCTTGACGTGACCGGCCAACAGCTCGGGCGGGTGCTTGGCGCGGTTGATGATCTGCATGTTGTCGACGCTGATGCAGGGCAGCATGTAGTTTTTCGCGTACAGGTAGCTGAACGACTCGAAATCGCTCACCACCACGTCCGGCTTAAACTCGTCGACCAAGTCGAAGTACGCCTTGATGTTCTCGGGGAATCCTCTGATGGCGCCCTTCAGGTTCTCAAGCAACGTGCCGAGCTTGCGCACCGAGTTGCCCTCGTACTTAATCGTCAGTCCCCAAATTTTGTGCACGTTCTCGAAGCGCTGCGCCAAATAGTCGCGCGCGCGCCCCGACACCACGACGTGCACCTCATGCTCCTTCGTGAGGTGCTCCAAGATCACGCTCGAGCGCGTCGCATGTCCCATTCCCTCGCCGACGACACCGTACAGAATCCGCATGGCGCGACCTTACCTCGCCGCCAGAAAGCTGGCGAACCACGCGCGCAAGAGGCAGGATTCGCGCGATGCTCGTGACGGCGCCTGCCCTACCCTTGGTGTTTTTTCCCGGCGCGGGCGGTCGCGTCGCGCATCTGCGGCCGATCGCCGAGCGGCTAGCTCACCGTCGCACGGCGATGCTGTGCGAGTACCCGGGCCTCGGCGGCGTCCCCCCGGACCCACGCCTGCAAACCTTGGACGACCTGCAACATCACCTGCTCGCGTCGCTGCCCGAGCAATTCGACCTCGTGACGATGTCGATGGGCGGCGTGCTCGCGCTGCGAATCGCGCTCGATCATCCCGAACGCGTGCGGAAATTAGTGCTGATGGCGACGTCGGGCGGCGTGGACGTGGCGGCGCTCGGCGGCATCGATTGGCGCGACAGCTTCCGGCTCGTCCAGCCCAACGTGCCGAGCTGGTTCCTGGACGATCGCACCGACGTCACCCACCAGCTCGGCAGAATCGCGCACCCAACGCTGCTGATCTACGGCGACGCCGACTTGATCGCGCCGCCGACCGTCGGTCACTTGCTGCAGCAAAACCTTCAAAACGCCGAGATTGAAGTGCTCGCGGACGCGACGCACGACCTCGAAATCGACTATCCGGATCTGATCGCCAGCATGATCGAGGCGCACCTGCGAAAGCCGTAAATTCGGCTTCAGCAGACCAAGTTGCTGCCCGGGATTACGCTCAGCAAGCCGCAGTTGTTCTTGTAGTAGTCGGCGCGCGCCTGCGCTGACTGCGAACCGGGGCACTCGATACCTTGATTGTTCGAGCAGCAGTCAGCAGCGTTAGCGCGACGTGTTGAGTCGACGCGACCGGACTTGCCCACCCCAAGAAACTTCCCGCCTTCCCGCCTTGCTGTTGTTTCCAAACGCTACGCGCGGAGGTACTGCGTCTCCGGATTTTCGCGGCGCCAGATCACGAAGTCCATGAAGTAGTGATGCAGGTTGACGAACGTGAACAGGGCGGCAAAGTACGGCGTCGGACCCAGGTCGGAGAACCGAGCGGCGCGCGCATCGACGAGCGCGCTGTCGAGCGCTGACGGCAGCAGGTGAAACAGCAGCAGGCCGAGCCCGATTGCAGAGGCGGCGGTGACTCCGAGCACCGCCGCGATCGGTCGCCCAAAGCTCGGCGGGCCTTCGTGAGCGCCGGCTTGATTGCGCTTCAATAGCCACACGAAATACAAGTACTGCACCGAGTGCAGCGCCGGGATCAGGTACATGAACAGCGGATCGACGCCGCTGTACACGGTCCACAGCCACACCGAGCACAAGAGCCCGACCAGCGGCGCTAGCGGCAAGCCGCCTTCTCGACGCCATTTGCGCGCCAGCATCACTAACAGCGGCAGCACACTGAAGAAAAATGCGCCGCGCGTCAGCGGCTCGAGCCATTGCGGATGCGTGAACGTGGTGTAAATCACGCCCTTCTCTTCGACGCTGCGGCCCGGATCGAACGGGCTCGCCCAGGCGTAAGCCCAGCCGGCGAAGCAATGCGCGCGCAAAATCCGGCGTTCGTTCGGCGCGTAGCTCTTCCCACGCCGCCCGGACAGCACCGTCACGACGCCGAAGCCTTGCTTCACGTAGTGCCAGCCCACGAGCAGAAACATCAACTGCGTGAACGCGCCGAGCGAGCGGGCCGAATGCGTCACGAGCGCCGTCACGGCCCATGCGAGCAGCGCGAGCGGCGCCACGAAGCCAGCAACGAAATAGCGCAGCCGCTGAAGGCGCGGCAATTGCGGGCCGAAGAGCCGTGCTTTCACGTCGCGATAAAAGAGCAAATACGTGACTGCAAAATGCGGATCGTTGATCACATGGGCGGCGTGGAACGTGAGAAAGCCGACCACCAAGTCGGCGCTGTCGAGGCCCAACCTACGCTCGAGCAGCCAGCACAGCGGCAGCAGCAGCAACGTGGCCCCGCCGGTCAGCAGAAACTCGGTCGAGCGCGATGGCGCAGATAGCGGATGCGGCTCACGCGCGGCCGCAGCGTCGACTTGAGTTACCGCCGCACGGTTCACCTTCTTAGGCGTATCACACAGCGTTCGCATCTGGAAAAATCGAGCACGGCCGGGAAGAAGCGTGGCAATCGAAGGCTGGGTGTGCGGACCGATTGTCCACTCCGAGCGCCTCGCTTTCGCACGCGTGCCCGGAGGCGACCCGAGCCAACGCCAATCGACGGCGACTTGGCTCGCGCTTGGCCGCAGCCTCCCTGCAGCGCCGCGGAGCGCGGCCGCCGACACGACGACCGTCGCGCTGCTCGCCCCTGCCCCGCGCGCTCGGCGGCGCGACGCTGGCGCTCTTACGCCGCCGACGCGCTCTTCTACTCGAGCAACGCTGGCAAAAACTTCTCGGAGCTGATCCGCGAAGGCGGAAAATTGTTCGGCTTCGCGCTCTCGCCCGACGGCAAAGAGTCTATCTTGGACCGATGCGGGCGTTTACGCCTGTACGGCGCAGGCCGGCATGGGCTTCGCGCTCGGTTTGTCAGCGCCAGCCAGCTCAGTTGCCCCGCCTGCGCCAGCGCCGCGCGCTGCGGCGAATTCTGGGAAGCGACCTGCACGGCTTGGGGCCGGACCGATTGCACGGCGCCGGTCGCCGCGAATGGTGGAGCGTCGGAGTGCGCTGGCGACGCAGCCGGCGCTGGTGGTGCTATGAATGAGGCCGATGGCCCGAGTGGAATGTCCGCCAGCGTCTCCGCCAATGCTGCGGGCGCCCCGCCGTTGCCGAGCGGGGGCGCGGCTGCCCGTGACGCCCCACGCCAGCTCGAAGGGCCGCGAAAGCTCGGGCTGTGGCTGCCGCGCCGCGCACTCGGCATCAAGCTCGGGGCTCGCGGCGTTGGCGTTGCTCGCGCTCGGTCTATTTTGGCGCCGGCGCGGCCCACTGCTGCTGGCCTCGGCGCTCGCGCTCGTCGGCTGCGGCAACAAGAGCGACCCGGCCAGCTCCGCGACGCCGGATGATGGCACCGAGTGCAGCGGCGACTTCGACACCTTCGAGCCTGGCATGACGACCGAAGCCTTGCCCGGCAATCTCAAGATCGAGCTATCCCGCGCTGATCCGTCCCCGCCAGTGGTGCGCAGTGACAACGTGTGGTGGTTGAAGCTGAGCGACGCCGACGGCAATCGGCTCGCGGGCGCTGAGCTCGTGGCCAGCCCGTACATGCCCAAGCACCAACACGGCAGCGCGGAGGTGGTGGTACAAGAGCAGGGCGAGGGCGGATACCAGCTCTCACCGATCGAGCTCATCATGCCCGGAGTTTGGGAGATACCGCTGAGCGTCACGCCAGCGGGCGGCGTTGCCAGCGAAGCGCTGTTTCGCTTGTGCATCGCCGAGCGTTGAGCCATGGCCGGTCGCCTAGCGCTCGGCGCTTGCTGCTTGGCCCTCGCCGGCGCCGTAGCGGGTTGCGCTGATCACGGCGCCATGCCGGTCGAATCCCGACACTTCACCCGCGAGCAGCTGCTGGACGCCGAGACGTGCCGCGACTGCCACTCCGACCACTACCGCGAGTGGGCCGGCAGCATGCACGCCTACGCCTCGCAAGATCCGGTATTTCTGGCGATGAACCGCCGCGGTCAGGAGGACACGCACGGTGAGCTCGGGACCTTCTGCGTCGGTTGTCACGCCCCGCTCGCGTTACGCGACGGTGCCACGACCGATGGCCTGAATCTGGCGGACGTGCCGAAACGGCTGCAAGGCGTCAATTGCTACTTCTGTCATAACGTCGAATCGGTCGCGGGCTCGCACAACAATCCGCTCCAGCTCAGCGGCGACGCCACGCTGCGCGGCGGCGTGAAAGATCCGCGCCACAACGCCGCGCATGCGTCGGTGTATTCGGACTTGTTTTCGAGCCCCAAGGTCGAGAGCGCCGCGCTGTGCGGCAGCTGCCATGACGTGACCGTGCCGTCACCACCCGGCCCGACCGAGCTGCACCTCGAGCGCACGTTCGAGCAATGGCAAGGCTCGATCTTCTCGCCGCCACAGGCCGCCGACGACACCGCCGCGCTGTCGTGTAACGGCTGCCACATGCTGCCGACGACAGGCGTGCCGATCGCCGACGGGCTCGCTTCGGCGGCACCGCTGCGCGCGCGACATGCGCACACGTTCGCTGGCGTCGACGTCGCGCTCGGCGCGTTTCCGGATAGCGGCGATGCCGATCTCGATCAGGCCAGCGCCGAGCAGCAGCGGACCGAGCTCCAGCGCTTGCTCGATTCGACGCTGCGTCTCGAGGTGTGCGTGCTCAAGCGCTTCACCGGTGACGCCACGTTGAAGGTGACGCTCGACAACGCCACTGCCGGACACCACTTTCCGACCGGCGCCGCGCAGGATCGGCGCGCGTTCGTCGAAGTACGAGCGTTCGCGGCCGGTACGGAGTTACCGTTTTACGAAACCGGCGTCGTGCCCGACGGCCAAGGCGTCGCCAGTCTCGACGACCCCGATCTGTGGCTGCTGCGCGATCGTCTGTACGACGCGGCCGGTGTCGAGGTGCACCAGTTTTGGCAAGCCGCCGAGCTGAAGGAGGGCACCTTACCGGTATCTACCAGCCTCGATCCGTTATCACCGGGTTTCGTCGCCGGCCATGCGTTGCGGCAGTTTCCGAGCCAAGGCCAGCTGAAACAGGTCCCCGAGCGCGTGACGGTGCGGGTGCGGCTGGAGCCGATCGGGCGCGAAGTGCTGGCAAGTCTGGTCGATTCAGGTCACTTGAGCGACGCCGACGCCCAGGCCGTCGCGGTTCACGATCTGCTGCCCAACCGCCACGTGGCGAGCGCGAAGGGAGCGGCGCCGGAGCTCGGGACGCTCGGGTCCGTGTCGTTCGAATGGGGTCCAGCGACGCGCGACCACGGTAACTTCCGGCGCACGATGCAAACCACGACGCTCGGTGTGGAAGAGTGCCTCGGGATGCCGGGTCGGCCGACCCCGAAGTAGCGGCAGAAAATCTTGAGCCGCATCCCCCAGTTCCGAGAGCTAGCGAGCATGTCGGCGGCGAACGGCTCGACGGCAACGGCTACCCGCGCGGGTTGCACGCCGGCGATATTGCGCTCGAGACGCGCATCATCACGACCGCCGACATCTTCGACGCGATCACCGCCGAACGCCCGTACCGCGCCTCAGTGCCTGTGCCGCGCACGCTGGAGATCATAGCGGAGACCGTCGGAACCGCGCTCGATCCGCAGTGCTTCGCGGCCCTTCAGGGCGTAGTCGCGAAGCTAGATGCCCCGCCGCACAGCCAGCCACCGCCCGCGACGCGCGCTGCCTGACGCAACGGCCGTTGCTCGCCTCGACCCGGCCGCCGCGCCGGCAAACGCCCAAGTTGTCACAGAATGCCTCGGGTGACGCGCAGGAATTCCGCGTTAGGTTCCGTGGATGAGCAGCGAGAGCCTCCACGAGCCAATCGAGCTTCTGTCAGAAGACACGAAGAACCAACACCGCGCCATCGTCTCGCTCCGCGAAGAGTTAGAGGCAGTGGATTGGTACCAGCAGCGCGCCGAAGCTTGTAGTGACGCCGAACTGCGCACGGTCCTGGTTCACAACAAGAACGAAGAAATCGAGCACGCGATGATGACGCTGGAATGGCTGCGGCGAAAGGATCCAGTCTTCGCTGCCAACATCGGGACCTACATCGGCTCGAGCGGCCCAATTACAGAAGTCGAAAAAGGCGCGACCGGCAGCGTTGGCGAAACGACGACGACCGCTTCGGTCTCGCTCGGTGTTGGCAGCTTAAAAGGAATGAAGTGATGGACCTCCTCAAACGCGAGCTAGCGCCGATCACGAGCGAAGCCTGGGAGCAAGTCGACGACGAGGCGCGGCGCGTGCTGAAGCTGCACCTCGCCGGTCGCAAGCTCGTCGATTTTTCCGGTCCACACGGCTGGCAGCTGGGAGCCGTCAATACCGGTCGCTTGAAACACATCGAGCCGACCACACCCGACAAGGTCGCGCACGCGATCCGCGACGTGCGGCCGTTGGTCGAGCTACGCAGCACCTTCAAGCTGAAGACGCTCGAGCTCGACTACGCCGCGCGCGGCGCGGATGATCTGGATTTGGATGCAGTGATCGCCGCCGCGGAGCGCATCGCGCGCGCGGAAGATACCGCGATTTTCCGCGGTTTCAAGCCCGGCGGCATCACCGGCATCATCGAAGCCAGCCCGCATACGCCGCTCGAGGTCAAAGCGCCCAGCGACTGGCCGCAGGCCGTCAGCCGCGCCAAAGAAGCGCTTCGGCTTTCTGGTGTCAACGGACCGTACGCGCTGGCAGCTGGTCCCGCCGCCTACGCCGAGCTCACCTCCGCGGGTGATGACGGCTACCCGCTACGCAAGCGCCTGCAAGAGAGCGTCGCCGAAGGCTCGCTGGTCTGGGCGCCGGCGTTGGAAGAGGGCGCTGTGCTGCTTTCGACCCGTGGCGGCGACTACGAGCTTACCGTGGGACAAGATCTGTCGGTCGGTTACGCCGGCCACGGCAGCGACGACGTCGAGCTATTCATCACCGAATCGTTCACGTTCCGCGTGCTGGAGAACAAAGCGGCGCTGCTGATTCGGCGCGTTCCGGGTTGAGTGCGCGACAAGCTGTACAGTTTCGCTCAAGGTTGGGCACGGGCCATCGAGCACGGCCAGGCCGAGCGCTTGGGGCGGATCGCGGCCAGCGCGGTCAGTTATTGGCTGTTCGCGCTGCGCATGCGCGCCAGGCAACAACTCGCAGAAAACCAGCGCGCGTGAGACGCCACGCCTGCTCGACCAGCGGCAGCCAAGCGGCGCTTCATTCGTCCTCGCCCGGGGGCGGCACGCCGCCGTCGAGGTGGCGGTACAAAGTCTTGCGGCCAATGCCCAAGATGCGCGCCGCTTTGCTCTTATTGCCGGCGCACGCCGCGATCACCCGCGTGATGTAGCGACGCTCTACCTCCTCCAGCGGCAAGAGCTCGCTCGGGTCGTCGCCCGCGACCAGCACGTGGCCGGGCTGAAAATCGCGGACTTTGCGCGGCAGATCTTGCAAGTCGACCAGCGTCGAATGGCTGAGCGTCACGGCACGCTCGACGCAGTTTCGAAGCTCGCGCACGTTGCCAGGCCAGTCGTACGCCGACAGCCTCTCGGCCGCTGGCGCGCTGAATTTCGCGATCGGCCGCCCGCTGCGCACGGCTAGCTCCGCCAAAAAATTCTGCGCCAACAACAGCACGTCGCCGCTCCGCGAGCGCAGCGGCGGCAGCTCCAGGTGAATCACGTTGACGCGATAAAACAAGTCTTCGCGAAAGCGGCCCTGCTCGACGGCGGCTTCGAGGTCACGATTGGTGGCGGCGATGATCCGCACGTCGAACGGCACTTCGCGATTCGACCCAAGCATGCGCACGGTTCGCTCTTCGAGCGCGCGCAGCAATTTCCCCTGCAGCGCGAGCGGCATGTCACCGATCTCGTCGAGCAACAGCGAGCCGC
Organism: Polyangiales bacterium; assembly: GCA_038230915.1. GTDB lineage: Bacteria > Myxococcota_A > Polyangia > Polyangiales > Polyangiaceae > PMG-095. The sequence continues at coordinate 15,920 of JBBRMI010000072.1, forward strand.
CCTCAGCGGCCACGAGCAGGCCGTCACGGCGCGAGCGAGCGTCGGTGAAGGCGCCTTTTTCGTGACCGAACAGCTCGCTTTCGAGCAAGGTCTCGGGCATGGCCGCGCAGCTGATGGCGACGAAGGGCCGACCTTTGCGCGAGCCTCGCGCGTGGATTTCGCGGGCGACCAGCTCTTTGCCAGTACCGCTCTCGCCGGTGACCAGCACCGTCGAGTCGCCGGCCCGCAAATGGTCGATCGTCGCGTACAGCCGGCGCATCGGCTCGCTCGAGCCGATCAAGAGGCCGTAGCGTTGGGAAGTGTCGACCACGCGCCGCAGCGCGTCGACTTCGGCGCGCAGCTCGTGATTTTCCACGGCGCGCTTCAAGACCAGGCCAATCGTGTCGACGTCAAACGGCTTAGTGACGAAGTCGTACGCGCCGGCCCGCATCGCCACCACGGCCGAATCGATGCTGCCAAATGCAGTCACCACCACCACCGGCAGGTTGGGCTTGAGCTGCTTGATCCGGCTGCACAGCTCGCTGCCCGAGAGGCCGGGCATGTTCAGATCGGTGACGACTACGTCGAACGGCTCGGTCTCAAGCCGAGCCAGCGCCGCTACCGGACTGACGTCCCAGCTCGGGTCAAAGCCGGCGTCGCGCAGCGCGTCGGCGAACATTTCGCACTCGGCCCGCTCGTCGTCGACGATCAACGCCCGCGGCTTCAACTCACCCCCGCCGGCAAGAACACCGAGAATGTGCTGCCCTGCCCGACCCGGCTGAGGACCGAGATGCTGCCGCCGTTCTCGAGCACGATGCCGTGAGCCACGCTCAGGCCGAGGCCGGTGCCTTGGCCGATATCTTTGGTGGTGAAGAACGGCTCGAAGATTCGAGCTTTGGTGGTTTCGTCCATGCCGTGTCCGTCGTCGGTGACCCGCAGGAACGCGCGCTTGGCGCCAGCTGCGGTTTGTTCTGAGACAGGTTCAGTGCCACAGGAGATCTCGACCTTGCCACCACTTTGGCAAGCGTGGATGCCGTTGACCACCAGGTTCGACAAAACCTGTTCGAGCTGAACTGGATCACCGACGGCCATCGCGCTGCCCTCAGACCTGAGCACAACCTCGACGCTGTATTTTCGCGCGATCGGCTCAACCAGCCGGGTGATCGCGCGCGCGATTAGCTGCAGATCCGTGGCGACCGGCCGCGGCTCGCGACGACCGGCGAAATCTAGCAATTGGCGGATGATGATCGTCATCCGATCGGCCTGTTCCGCGACCGCTGCTAGGTATTCGCCGCTGACTTCCGGCTCGACGTTGCCACGACGGAGCATCTTGACCCGCCCGGCGATCACATTGAGCGGCGTGCCGAGCTCGTGGGCGATACCGGCCGCGAGCCGCCCGACCGTGATCAGGCGATCCGCGTGGCGCAGCTGATCCAAGGCGTCAAGGCGGGCAGTCGTCTCGGCTTGACTGCGCGCGTTGGCCTCGGAAAGGCGCTCGCACATCGCGTTCACCTCGTGCCCCAGCTGCCCGATTTCATCGCGCTGCTGGAACGACACCGGGCCGCTCAGATCGCCCTCACCGACGCGTTTGGCCTTGGCCGCGAGCATGTTGAGCGGTCTGCCGACGAGCCAGACGCCCATCACCAGGACGACCACACCGGAGAAGCCGACCATCGCCAGCGTGGCTGCCAGCGTGCCGAACACGTTCGCGCGAATGTATTCTGCGCGAATGCTCAGACGTTCGGCGATTTCGATGGCACCGAGCACTTCGTCCCCCCGACCATGCACGGGAACGCGCGTGACGAGAAACTCTTCTCCGGGCTCGTCCGCCTCGTTCGTCACGAAATGCTCCATGTGGTCGACCACCTGGTGCATCACGGCGCGCCCCGGCGCGACGTCGCTCTGCGTGCCGTCGGGATGAACGAAGCCCAGCCGCATGTGCGGCCGCTCTTCGTCAGCCTGTTTCACGAGCTGGAGCGCGCGATCTTGCCCGGCGTTCATCCACTCGTCCGCGACGCAGACCGCTAGGGTCGTGCCGACGAGCAAGTGGTCGCGGCGCATGTCCGAGTCAAACAGCTCGACCTCGCGGCGTGCCCGCACCCAGCCGAAAATGATCAGCACGGCGAGCGTTCCGAGCACGGTCGCCAGGACCAATTTGAGCGCGACCCGCATGATCTCGAGGCCGAAACCATGTCACAGCGCCTCCACGAGTCGAAACATTCCCCCCGTAAACGTGGCCGCGGCCGTGCCGGCGCCTGAAAACGCCGTACGACGACGGTAAGCAAGGACCTCGGCCAACCGAGGAGGATCCGCGCGGGAATGCGGAGGAGGGATGAAAAAGGGAGAGAAAGCGGACCCACGGGCACGGCCAGGAGAGCCGCCGGGTCGCGGCAATATGATTCCCTTTGGACCAGGTGTATCGAAGGGAAACACCTGCTGGCGCGCCGGTAGGGGCGAAACCCGCGGAAAGTCGGGGGTCTCGCCGGGGAACGCGGCTTGCTTATAGAGGCGGTCCGAGGAGCTGCGACCAAACCATGTGTTATTACGTGCTGGTGGGTGCTGAGGCCGAGGGATTCCACCTTCGAGACACGCTGTCGGCGGACGGGATCCTCGACACCGACGTGCCTCCGGACCAGGCGGCTGCCCAGCGCTTTCCCGAAGCGGACACCGTCGTTTGCGTGACGCTCGAAGGCTGTTCGTGCTCGTTGCTCGAGACGCCGGTCGTCGGCAAACGGGGCCAAAAGCAAAAGGCGCAGCGTAACGCCTTCTACGCTGCGCTGACTCGCGCCACCGCCCGCTTCGGCAGCGTTCGCCTGCTGGTGCTGGGCGGCGAAGGCAGCGCTGAGCTGGTTTCCACCCACCGCGACGGCACGACCACGCTCCGCGAGCTGCTCAGCTCCCGCCGCCCGCCGTCGCAGGGCGTGCTGCGAATCGTCGCATAGCGCGCCCTAACACGGCGCCACCCGCGTCCAAGCATCGGTCCGGCCCAACCCGCGGGCGCGTCACGCAGCGTGCCGGCCTCAGTCGTGCGCTCGAACAAGAAGGCCTTTCTCGACTCCCTGTTGAGTCTGACCATTGGTCTCATTTTCAGCTGCCGCCCGCCAAGCCTGGTTTCTGGCAAGGCTTTCGCGAGCACCGGAGCACAGCGTACTTCTGTACGTGAGCACCGGAGCACAGCGAAAACGCCGCCAGAAGCCAGGATCGGCGCGCGTGTTCAACCCGCGAGATGAGACCAATGCTGAGCTGTTGAGTCCTCTCGAGCTGCGAGCTCGTTCACTCGGTGCAGGTGAGACGCGCGTCGGCCCAGTCGGCGTGGTCCATGCCGTAGTCCTCGACTTCGCCGACGAAGAGGCGGAGCTCGTTCCTGCGCGAGACGTCGACGTCGATGTGCCGAGGCGCGGTGGTGCCGAGCATGATGCCGCTGTCGAACAGCTTTTCGCCGTCGGCCCAGACTTGAAACACCGCGCTACCAGCGTCGCCGGTCAGGTCGTCGATGCCGATTTCGGCGCTGAAAGTCTGGCAGGCCTTGCCGAGCCGGTAGCGCACGAGCGCCGGTGAGTTGGTGCCCAACCCCTTGGCGTAGCGCTTGCCGCCGAGCGTGAGCGCTTGGCCGTCACCTGCTGCTTGACCGCCTAGCTCTTGATCGCGCTCGACCGGTCCATAGCCATTGGCGGCGTAGGTCCACGATAAATCACTGACGTACACGGTCCCGCGCGGCAGCGCCGGTTCAGCGCCGGTGATGCGCAGCGCGCGCACATCGTGCGGCGGCACCGTGAGCGTCAGCGTGTCGGTCGCCGAATCGAGGTCGCGCGCAGCCCACAGATCACGCACGCTGGCAGAACCGGCGGCGAGCCCCAGCTCCGCCCAGGTAACGCTGGCGTCGGCGGCTCGGGCACCGCGATTGAGCAGCACGACACCGCGCGCGCCACAGCTACCGAGCGGCTTACCGTATACCCCGACCTCGCCCTGTTGGTCGAGCAGCACGCCTTGCAGACCGAGTCCGTCTTGGTCGAGCGCGATCAGCTCGCGATTGGTCAAGATGGCGGCGGTCGTAGCCGACATGCCGCTCAGATCATTGCCGGCTAAAAGCGGCGACGCCATGAGCGCCCACATCGAAAAATGCGCGCGGCTCTCGGCTTCGCTCAGCTCCGCGAACCCGACCCACAGCATATCGGCATCGTTGAAGCCGCCTTGTCCAGCGTAGCCAGCCAGCTTTTCGTTGGTGTCGATGATGTCGAGGATCGCGTCCCAGCCCGGCTCGATATCGGCGTGGGTGCGCCAGAGCTGCCCGACACTGGCTTGCCAATACTTGAACGGCGACGCGACAATGCTGAACACCATCGGTCGACGCGTTTGCAGGACGGCTGCGCGCATGTTGCCAAAGGTAGTCGGTTCGTCGACTTCGGAGCCGCCACAGCGCGCGTACTTCAGGTAGTCGAGGCCCCAATCGGCGAACGATGCTGCGTCCTGCTGTTCGTAGCCGAGCGAGCCGGGGGTGAGGATGCCCGAGCCGCGGTCGCACACGAATGCGTGCGCGTCGAGGCCGACCTTCAAGCCGCGCGCATGGGCGTAGCGAGCCAGCCCGGCGACGCCGTCGGGAAAGCGCGCGTTGGCGTTCACCACGCCGTCCGGGTCGCGCGGCGACTGCCAGCAATCGTCGAGGTTGGCGTATTCGTAGCCAACGCCTTTCATGCCGCTTGCGACCAGCGCATCGACGTTAGCCAGGAATTTGGTTTGGTCGAGCTCGGGGCGGCAACGAAACGCGTTCCAGCCGTTCCAGCCCATCGGCGGCAGAGCAGCGCCGGGCGGCGCCGCGCACGCATCCGGCTCTGGCGGCGTCCTGTCCGGAGGTACGCTGGTGTGGTCGGCTGGCTGCGGCAAGATCGCCGTCAGGTGCCGGTCGCCGCAGCCCGCAACGGCCAGCCCGAGGGCTAAAATGCCAGCGCAAGAGCGGACTTGGGGCGTCCCGCCGGCAGTCGCCATCGGGGAGAAAGTTAGCACGAGCTACACATTGTTGGACCAATCGACCCCGGGCTCAGGCACTAGATTGAAGATGGCCACAAGCGGCCTCTCGACGCCCGACGCCGGACGAGCCCGACGACTGGCGGAGCTCCGTCCTGAGCCTGCTCCCGAGACCGACGCGGAACTGGTTCAGGCGGTCAAACTAGGTGAGGCAGGGGCGGCTGGGCGGCTCTATGACCGACACGCTTCCGGCGTACACGGCATGGCGTACCGCTTGCTCGGCCGCCAATCAGAGCTCGACGACATCGTTCAAGAGGTCTTCATTTACGCGCTGTATTCGATCGACAAGCTGCGCGAGCCCGCAGCGCTCAAGGGCTGGCTGCTCGGCATCGCCGTCGGCAAGGTGCGCAGCCACCTGCGCTATCGCGCGCGGCGACGCTGGCTCAGCTTCCTGCCGCACGACGAGCTGCCGGAGCCGCCGGTGCCCGTGACCGATCCAGAAGCCGAGCTCGGGCGCGACGTGTGCAGCATCCTCGATGACCTGCCAGCCGACGAGCGCATCGCGCTGGTCGTGCACCGTATCGAAGGCCTCTCGCTGCACGACGCCGCCAAGGCGTGCAGCATGTCGCTATCGACCTTCAAGCGGCGTTTGGCCAAAGGTGAAGCGCGCTTCATCGCACGCGCCGAGAAGCATCCGGGCATCGCTGGCTGGCTGAAGGGACCCGCATCGTGACCGAGCCCGAAGAGCGTCTGTTCATGGCTTGGGCCGACGCCATGTTGCGCTCGACACCGGAGCTCGATCCGCGGGTGCGCCAACGCGTGCTCGCGGCGCACGCGCGTGTCACGCGGCCGAGCGCCTTCCCGGCGCCGTACCGCTGGGCGTTGGGCGGCTTCGCGGTCGCCGTCACGGCCGCGGTAATGCTGCTTTTGCGAGCGCCAGAGGCGCCCAGCTTCCAGGTCGCGGGGCGCTCTGCAGAGGTGGGGACGTGGCTCGCGGCCGAGCCCGGGCACGAGCTTTTGGTGCGCTTCTCGGAGGGCACGTTGGTAGCGCTCGGTAAGAGTTCGCGCGGCCGCGTCACGCAGGTCACGCGCGGCGGAGCACACCTCGAGCTCGAGCACGGCTCGTTCGACGCCGAGGTCACGCACCTGCCGGACGCGAGCTGGACGTTCGGTGCCGGCCCGTTCGAAGTGGCGGTGACGGGCACGCACCTCGACGTGTCGTGGGCGCCCAAGGCGGGCAAGTTCGAGCTTTCGGTGTCGCGCGGGTCCGTGCTCGTGCAAGGGCCGTTCATTCAAGGCCCGCAAGAAGTCCGGGCCGGGCAAGTCTGCCGCGTCGACCTGAACCGAGGGTTGATGGAGCTCGGGCAGCTCACCGCCGAGAACGTGCAGCCAGCGGCATCCGCCGCAACGGAGGTCGCGGCGAAGTCGCCCGTTCTGCCGCGGGCAGAGCCCGCGGAGTCGGCGGCGCCCCAGCCGCTCGGCAGCTCGGTCATTTCGCGGGCCGTATCGGCCGAGTCGTGGCTCGAAGCGGCTCGCGTGGCGCGCCTGGCGGGCCGATCCAACGAAGAACGGGCGGCGCTGCTGGCATGTCGTAAGCGCGCCCCCGGCCAGCCGACGGCCGCCCAAGCTGCCTATTTACTGGGGCGTGCGTCAGCGGCCGCCGAAGCGGCGCAGTGGTTCGAGACGTACCTTCGCGAACAGCCGCAAGGGCTTTTGGCCCGCGAGGCTTCGGGCCGCCTGATCGAATCTTACCGAGCTGCGGGCAACACGAGCGCTGCGCAAACGGCGGCGTCGCGATATCTTGCGCGCTACCCGAATGGTCCGCACGCTTCTCTGGCTCGTCAAGCGCTCACGCCGCAGCGTGAAAGTCGGGACTGATTGGAGGGCAGCGCTTGGCTCTGCGCTGCTCGCGTCGTGTTTGCTGTTCGGCCCCGCGGCGCGAGCCGAGCCGGCAGCGACGCTGATCGTACTCATCGCCGATGAGCCGAGCGATCCCGTCGTCAGTCGGCTGGAACGTGATCTGCGCGGATTGGGCTTCGGTGTCGTGGTGCTCAGCGCGACGCCCGAAAACTCCGGCGATCGCGCGGCGCTGGAGCGAGCCGCGCGCAGCTTGGGCGGATTGGCGGGGGTGCGGGTGCTGCCTGCCGGCCAGGGCAGCACACTATGGGTGCTCGAGCCCGCGTCCGGCCGCAGCGTGACGCGCGAGCTTGCCGGCGCTGCAACAGCATCGAGCGCCGACCCAAACGAGATCGCACTGGGCACGCTCGAGCTACTGCGCGCCAGCATGCTCGAGCTGCATCCGCCGGCACCAGAGCCGCACCCCGTAGCCGCGCCCACGCCGGTTCCTTCAACGGCGCCGAGCCGCATCGTCACCGATCAGCCTGCTCGGCTTTCGCTCACGGGCGGAGTCGGAGCGGAGCTGGGGCTGCGCAGCGTCGGACCGTCGTTGACGTCGCTGTGGTCGGTGTGGCTGCGGATCGGCGGCTGTTTCGGGCTGCGTGGCTTCACGGCCTTGCCGTTGTCGAGCGAGCGCTCGCGCGTGGCCGAAGGCGAAGTCGAAGTGCGACCCACGCTGGTCGGCACAGGGGTAGCTTGCGGCAGCCAGCGCCGCTTGAGCTGGCTCACGCCGCGCGTCGGCTTGGGCTTCGTCGGCGCGCGCGTCGAGACGCGCGGCATTGCCGATGATCCGAAGGTCAGCCATCAGGCCGCCGCGTGGCTCGGCGGCGGCTACGGATTACTCGGCGTCGGCCTACGCCTCTCGAGCGACGTGCGGCTCGATCTCGACGCGACCGGGATCGTGCTGCCGACACCGGCTTCGATTTTGGTCAACCGCCGCGAGGTCGCGACGTGGGGCGCTCCGGGCGGCGTGCTCTCGCTCGGGCTCGAAGTATCGACGAACCTGTGACGCCAGCTGCACAGTCGCGCGCGGCTAGCCTTTGTCTCGCTCGGCCTGCTCGGCGAGCTCGAGCTTCTGCTCGACCGCTTTCAGATGCTGGGCGTCGAGCTTCGTGCGCATCTCGCCCAGCGCCCGCTTCGCCTCATTTAGCTTCAGCGCCCCTCGGTCGAAGTCGATGCAGATCAGGCACATGGCACAAGCCTAACACCGACGCGCGGGTCCGCATGTAGGCCTGGTGAAGGCGGGCAGCGTGGGCGCGCCGGCGACCCACACGGAAACTGGGCCTCCACCCTGTAACGACTCGAGATTTCACAGAGAGCCGGGGAGATCGGGAGTCCTGCGCGGGAACGCAATTTTTGTTTTGGAGGACCAAAACAAAAATTATTTCCTTGGAGAAGAGCAAGAGAGTGCGCCGCTAGAAAGCGCCCGCCTAAGGTCTTGCGGGCGGCAGCGGCGCATATAGTCTACCGAAGCACGCGCTTCGGCTCACGCGTCGTCGGCCGCGCTGCTGCTGCGCGCGTTGTTTGCGGTCAGCTGTCAACGTCAGGCGCAGCTTGAGCGCGGGCTGCGCTCGAGCATGTCCTTCATCGGCGCTACAGGTTCCGCGCCCGACTCGCACCGCTCAGACAAGCATCATGCGCCCGGACCGATCGACATGTGGAACCGGTTCCATAAAGCGCCTACCTGCCGGCCCGGCCGCCAAGCGGCCGTCGGACCAGGGCAAGCCCCGATGCAACCACAAACGCATCTCCGCGGAGTTGGTCAGGAACAGGCGCCGGTGGTCTCGAGACCCACGATTTCGAGAACGTCGCGGCACTCGAGGCCGGTTTCACCGTGCAAGACGCGGGCAGCCGATTGGAGAGCAGCGACGCGACCTTCGGGCGGGCTGGCCTGAGCGGCCAGGAGCGCGCTGCGGGCGCTCGCCGAGACAGCTTGGCTATGGACGAGGAGCGGCAGCATCGAAAATCCTGGGTCGCTGCTTTTCACGGCTGACATGAAAGGAATGTGGGACCACAGTCTGGACCGTCAAGGGCCGCCCGGCCCGCCGCGAGCCCATCGTTACTCTTTAGAAACCGCGCACGAGCCGCGCACCCGGCCGAGCGCCGGCGAGCGTGGGAACCGCAGCATGAAGCGCACGCCCAGTGCTCGGGCTTCAGCCACCCTCCCGAGCTTGCACAACGCCGAGATGCGCGTGGCCAAGGCTTCTTCGGCGAGCATGCCATTCGGAAACTGCTTGGCGAAGTCGTCGAGCAAAGCCAGCGCGCGCGCTGCGGCCCCTGAGCGGAGCGCCTCGTTGGCGTCGCGCAGCGCGGCCGTCTCACGCGCCAGACGACTCGGCTCCGGCGCCGCAGAAGGCTCGGCAGAAGCTGGCAGGCTCGGCCGCTCGTGGTGGGGTTGTGCCCGTGGCAAGGTCGGCTCGCGCTCCACCGCGGCGACTGGCAGCTCAGGCGACGAGGCGACGACGTGCGGCAGCGGACGCGCGACCGATGGCGGGTGCGCGACGGGCGGCGCCGTGAGCGCGTGATGCTCGTCCGCGCTCGGATCACTGAGCAAGTAGGCGCCCGAACCGGCGCCCGCCACCGCCATGGCCACGATGCCCCAGGTCTTGAACGAAGCCGCCCACGCGACGCGTGACAGCGAGAAAACGGCTGCACCGGCGCCTGCCCCGACTGCCAGCCGTTCGGCGACCCGCGCCGTAACGCGATGCCGATCGGCATCCGACGGTTCGTCGCCGCAACGCGCAACCTCGAACAACGCATCGAGCTCCGGCACATCAGCCTTCATGGTTGCCTCCATCGATTCTGCGCTTTGAGGCGCGTGACGGCTTGCGCGAGCTCGCGCCGCCCGGTGCGCAGCCGCGTCTGTGCCGTCGTGACCGGAATGCCGAGCGCCTCGGCCGCCTGCGGAATCGTCATTTGTTCGACCTCCACCGCGACCACCATCGCGCGCTTCTCGTCCGACAAGCTGTCGAGCAGGCGTTGCAACAGCCGGGCGGCGTCGCGATGCTCGAGCTCACGCACAGCGTCACCAGCCGCGAGCGCGAAGCCGAGCTTTTCGTCCAGCGGCTCGTGCTCGTTCCGACGCTTGACCGCACGGCGGTGCTTGGAGATGACGCGCAGCAGGATCCCGAACAGCCACGTCTCGAGCGACGACCGCCACTCAAAGTCGGGGAAGCGACGGTGTACGACGATCAGTACGTCTTGTACGACATCGTCCACCGACTCGTCGCCGACCCCCAGGCGCCGCACGTTGCGCCACACGAAAGCGAAATAGCGCTCGCACACCTGCTCAGCGGTTTTGAGCCGCTCCCCGCTTTCCGGGCCGGGGGCGGCGTTTTCTAGGCGTTCAGAGACTGAGCTCAAATCGGGCCTCGCAAGTGAGTGCCCCGGGGTTGGCCAAATCGGCCTGAAAAGTTTCGCTCAGAAATGCGCCAAAATGCCTACACCGGCCCGGCCTTGAACCGCCGAGGCGCGAAACACGCTGTCGATGCCCACCAGGTAGAACTCGGGTCGGAGCAGCGCCACCCCGACCCGCAGCGGCGCGACCAGCTCGAAATGAGGGCTGAGCCACAATCCGGGGCTGAGTTCGACTCCGACCAAAAGCTCACTGCGGGTCTCGACTACGGGCTGATCGACCCCGTAGCCGCGGGCCCGCAAGCGTTGCCATTCGAGCGGCAAGCAGACGTGCAGGCGTAGCTCTGCTCGGTACGTCGGCGAGACGCACGGCGCCGCCGCCATCGACCACAGCGAGAGCTCACCGCCGGCACTCGGTTTGGCCGCGGTGGCTTGCGAACGTGCGGCAAACGCGAACCCCGACAACATGCCCGACCAAACTCCGCGTTCGACGAACAGCGACAAGGCGACGCCCACGCTCGAGCGAGGCAGCGCGCCGAGATCGCCGCGCACGCCTGCGCCAGCGCCGAGCACGAACGCCGGCGCCGCTTGCGGCGCGGGCGCGGGAGCGACGGGCGGCGCTGGTTCGCTAGCGCTCGCGTGTCGGAGCGCGGCGGTCGGGTCGATCGCGAAAGCGAGCACGAGCGCCCCCGCGGCGGCCACGTCGGCGCAGGTGCCAGCTTCGAGCGTGCGCTCGCCGGGCTCGCCGTCGAGCTCGGTCGCGAGCTTGAGCTCCCAGGTACCGCCGCGGTGGCGAATGGTAGCGGTGGCGCGCAACACGCGCGCGTTGGGCGAAGCCTCCGCGAGCCGCGCTTCACGGAGGTAGTCGGCGACCAGCTTGCGGGCGCCCGCCGCTTGGGGGCACTCGCGCGGCGCCGACCAGGTCAACGCCAGCGCCGGCCGGTCACCCTCGGCGCGTGCGGCTCGCGCGGGCAAGAAAGCGAAGCTCGAACTCGCTAGAGCCAGCGCGAAGCGGAGAGTAAACGACTCGAGACGGCGCTTCACGTTCGGAGACGCGATGATGACACACCTGCGAGGGGCGCAGTGCCCGGGGCCGAGACCGAGACCAAGACCGAGACCGAGACCGAGACCGAGACTGGGCCCAGCGCGGGTGGGCTTCTCGCGATGCCGCGGAGAGCGTAAGGTCGCAAGCGATGCGGGTGCTCTGGCTTGTGGCAACGCTGCTCTCGGCGGGCTGCGGCAGCCATGAGCGGGTGCCGATCGGCCGCGACAATCAGCCAGCGACGCCGGCTCCGAGCTGTGAGGTAGCCGGCGTCGAACCGCTCGAGCTCACGCTGTTGGGCCCGAGCGACCGCAGTCATTGGCTGCAGCCGTGGCGCGCCTACCGCGACACCTGGCCGGCCTCACGGATGCGGAACGCTGCGGGTTACCAGGTCGCATTGCCGCCAGATCCGGCCTGGGTTGGTCCGTTCGCGGCGGGCGGTTTTCGGCACGCGACGATGGAAGTCGGGTGGAGCCGGATCAGCTACGACGGAGCCGCCGACGCGCTCAGCGCCGCTGCCGCGACCGCGCTGCAAGACCTGGCCGCCCAAGCGAGGCAAGGCGGATTCCGCCCGATGCTGCTGTTGGACGCGCCCGGTACCTCGGGTCCGAGTAAACAGATTACGGTCACGCTCACCGAAGCCGCGGCGGTCGGAGCGCGCACGCTGCGAGTTTCTCCCCAAGATGCGCGGCAACTCACGCCGCACAAGGCGCTGCTGACCGGCGATGCGCCGCCGCTGGTCGACAGCGTGGCGACCGACGGCACCGTGCAGCTGTCGCGTCCCCTGCCCCGCGCGCTACCAACCGGCGCGGCGCAGTTCAGGCTGCTGCGCTACGCGCCGTTCACGCGCCCCCGCTTGGCCGACGGCGGCGACAATCCGGAGTTCGAAGAGACGCTCAGCGGCTGGCTGTCGTACATCACCGCCGTCTCCAGCAAGATGCGCGATGCTCTGAGCAATCAGCTGTTCGATGTCGAGCTATGGAACGAAACCAGCGCCGGCAACAACTACGAGACCTTCGACATCAACACGCTCTACGATCCGCCACTCGAGGCAGATCGGCCGCAAAGCTTCGACGAAAATTTGTTTGAAATCCGCGCGCGCAGCAGCGCTTGGTTACGCGCGCCCGAGCGTAACTTGGGCGGGATGGGCGTGAGCGACGGCTCGGCCAACATGCGGTTTTTGGTGACGGCCGCAAGCGAGCCCGACGGCATGACCGCGCTCAGCCGGCATGTATCGGCTCAGGGCAAACGCTTTCCCCAAGACGCCAACTTGGGCGCCACGCCATCGGTCGACGCGAACGGAGTCAGCAACGGCTCGCTCGAAGGCGACGCCTGGGTGGAGTCGTTCACACCGACGTACGACGCGCTCTTTCCAGAACAATCGTTGACAGCTCTGTTCCCGCCCGACGCCCGGCGTCCGGGCCAGTTCGTGCGCGATCTTTCGCCGATCGCCAGCAGTGACGCCCGCGGCGCCGAGCATGTGCGGGCGGCTTTGAGCGACGGGGTACCGCTGCCCGACGTTTGGCTGACCGCGTTGTCGACCAGTCTCGGGTTTTCGGACAGTCTCGGTCTCACGCTCACGCCCGCCGATCGCCTGCACTTGCAGGCCAAAGCGCTGCTGCGTTCGTTCTCGGCCTACGTCGGTGCCGGCGCCGGGCTGGTCTCGATCTACGGCCCCGATCTGGACACGGTGCGCTACTTCGACCTCAGCGAGCCCGCAGGCGGTGAAGCGCTGGCGGCGTCGCAGCGCTTCTTCGCGCGCTTCAACGGCGACGCGGCGGCGGCGCGCCAGCTCGACCTGCTGAGCGTGGGCGCTTGCATGCCTGGCTACGAGTTCGAGGGCGCCGGCACAGCGGCGCGACCCGATCTCGATCACCGCAGATTGGTGGCTTTTTTCCCGTTTCAGCGCGGCGCGCACGATTTCGTCGCACCGATCTACGTGATGACCCGCAACTTGCTGAAAGTCTACGCCAGCGGCAGCGCGCCGAGTCGCTTCGATCTGCCGCCGGAAGACTTCGAGCTCACGCTGCACGGGCTCGCGGCAGCGACGGCACACGCCAGCGCGTTCGACCCGGTGGCGAATACGACGCGGCCGGTAACACTTCGTCGTAGAGGCGACGACATTGTGCTCAGCGTCGCCTTGTACGACTACCCGCTCCTACTCGAGCTCAGCGACTGAACGACCGAAAGCGGTGCCAGCACTGAAATTTGGTGACCCGGCTCGACCTCCTCGGGTTACCTCCTTTTTGCACCCGGTCGATGAAACGGCGGGCACTCACCTTCTTCATGGCGAGCTTCGCATCACGCTTCGCGCGAGCCGCGCTGGTTTGCGCGCCGCTTTTGGCTTGTACGGCCGAGCTGAAAGCGCCCGGCGGCGCTGCAACCGGAACGGCTGGCAGCAGCCCCGCGACTGGCGGCGCCGCACCCATCGGAGGGGCCGCCTCGATGCCGAGCAGCTGGCAGCCTGGTGTGCTCGGCGATCCGAACGCGGTCGGCGCGCTGCCGCTCGCGTTAATCACCCGCGAGCAATACAACAATACGATCGCGCTGGTATTCGGCGAACAATACGCGGTTTTGGCCGCCCCGATCAGCCCAGCGGCGGTGCTTCAGGGCGAGACCATCGACCAATCTGGCTTTTTGAACGTCGGCGAGGTGAGCGAGGTCAACGTGCTTCGCTACATGGACGCAGCCAAGGCCGTGACCGACGCCGTCGCGGGCTCGCTGACCAAGCTCGTAGGCTGTGACTTGGCGACGACCGCCGACGACGTGGCTTGCGTGCGCACGTTCGTGACCAGCTTCGGCGAGCTTTTATATCGGCGCCCGCTCGAAACGGCCGAGGTCGACAAGCACCTGGCGTTCTACGCCGAAGAGCAGAGCCAATTGCAGCGCACGAAGTCTGCGGCGGCCACGCAGCTCATCCAGGCCATGCTGCAGTCGCCCTACTTCTTGTACCGCTGGGAGCAGGGTTGGAAGGCGCCGCAGCACACCGCGACCTCGGCGCACTTGAATCCGTACCAAGTGGCGTCGCGTTTGGCCTTCCTGTTTTGGAGCTCGGGCCCGGACCGCGCGCTCTTGGCGGCGGCCCGTGATGGCCAGCTCGGCACCGATGCCGGCATCGCCATGCAAGCCCGCGCGATGCTGAAGAGCCCGCGCGCCGCGCAAGCGCTCGATTCGTTTCATCGCCAATGGCTCGGCCTGTCGAGCCTCGACACGCTATTCAAGGATCCGGCGCGCTTCCCACAATGGACAGGGCAGCTGGCAACGTCGATGCAGCGCGAGGTCCAAGCCTTCACGCGCAACGTCATCCTCGAGGGTGACGGCAAGGTCAGCACGTTGTTCAGCGCGCCGTATTCGTTCCTGAACGCCGATTTGGCCAAGATCTACGGCGTCAATGGCGTCACCGGCGACCAGCTGCGGCGCGTCGATTTGGATCCGACCCAGCGCGCGGGTCTGCTCACCATGCCCGGCTTGCTGGCGGCAGCTGCGGAGCCGAGCATTTCGAACCCGTTCAAGCGCGGCAAGCTGATCTACCAAAAAATGCTGTGTCAGAAGCTCGAGCCGCCGCCGGTCGTGCCGCCACTGCCAACTCCGGATGCGACGAATCCGCAGCCGGTTCGCCAGGTGCTGGAGACGTTGACCGGCGGGCCGCCGTGCAACGCGTGCCACCAGCTGCTCAATCCGCTCGGCTTCGGGCTGGGCAACTTCGACGCGATTGGCCAGTACAGCGCCAAGGATGAAGCCGGTTTCGCGGTCGACGCTTCCGGCAAATTGGCGGACGGCTCGACCTTCACGACGCCGGGCGAGCTCGGCGCGGCGCTGGGCAAGAACGTCGACGTGCGCGCGTGCTTGACCAAGCAGTGGTTCCGTTTTGGTTTCGGCCACGCCGAGAGCGAGGCCGACACGAATTCGCTCCAGACCGCGTACACCGCCTTCGAAGGCGCACAGTTCGATCTGCGCGAGCTGCTGGTCGCGCTGGTCACGACCAAGTCGTTCCTGAATCGCAGCGTGGAACCAGGAGAGGTACTGCAATGAATCGGCGTTACTTTTCGCGGCGCAATTTCTTGGCCGCCAGCGGATTAGGAGCCGCGATGCTGCCGCTGATGCCAAGCTTCGGGCGCGCCCAAGCCGCGTCGCCGATCAAGCGCTTCATCGCGATTGGCGTGCCCAACGGCCACACCGACAAGTGGTTGCCGGTAGGTGGCGAGACGAATTGGACGATCAATCCCGACGCTGATTCGCCGTTGAAGCCGCTCGAGCGGCACAAGGCGCGCGTCAACGTGTTGGGCGGTTTGTGGCTAAAAAACGGCTGGGACACGACGTACGTGGTCGCCAACCACGACCCGCGCAATTTCAAGCCGGGCAGCATCGGTGGTCACGCCGCGCCGCCCATCTTGCTCTCGGGGGCGGTCGGCAAGAGTGGACCCGCGCAGTTCGACGGCTGGGAAATGACCGCCGGTGGCCCGTCGGTGGACGCCCACATCGCGATCAATCAGCCAGGCGCCGACAACGTGAAGTTCAAGCCGCTAGCGCTGCGTGCCACGCGCCGAGAATCGGCAAGCTCGTACATCTCGTTCAAAGGTGCGCCGGTAACGCCGGGCGTGCAGAACACCAGTGGCGTGCACGACGATCCGATCGCGCTGTTCAAGGACATGTTCGGCGACGGCACGTTGAACCAGGACGAGATAAAGCGGGTGATCGCCGGCAAGAAGCACATCCTCGACTTCACCAAGGGCCACCTGACCGAAATGCGTCAGCGCTTCGGCGCGCAAAACCAGGCGCGCATCGACGCGCACCTCGACGCAGTGGCCAAAGCCGCAGAGAGCGTGGCGATCGTCGCCAGCTGCAAGACGCCCGCAGCGCCCGATCCGAGCATCAAGTACCTGGATGGCGATCACAACCCGCAGTACAACGGCATTATCAAGGCGCAGATTGATTTGGCGGTCGTGGCGATGGCGTGCGATCTCACCCGTTCGGCCAGCATGCTGTGGAGCGACGGGGCCAACGACAACATCTCGTTTCCTTGGTTGCAGGACAAAAGCGCCGAATTTTCCGGCCAGGCGCCGGCCGGAGAGTTGGGCGGCGGGCAGATCCGCAGCCATCACAACTTGGCCCACCACAACACCGGCGAGCTGAAGAACTACTCCGACCAGTGGTTCATCGAACAGTACGCATACTTGATGGATCGGCTCGCCGAAGCCACCGACGCCGATGGCCGCCCGCTGATCGAGACCACGGTCGTGCTGTACTGCAATATGCAGCGCAGTGGCGCCGGCCACCAAACCCAAGACTTGTTTTGGCTGATGGGCGGCAACTACGACAACTACTTCAAGACCGGCCGCTACCTGCGCTGGCCGAGCGGCACAGACGGCACGTCGATCCCCCAAAACCAAATCTTGACGTCGATCATCAACGGCGCCGGCTGCCCCCACCTCGAATTTTTCGGCGACCAGCAATACGGCGGCGAGCTCGCGCTCCTGCGCGGCTAGGGCCCGCGAACGGCTAAGTGGGTCGATGATCGCGGCCGAGGCGCCCGGTTGGCGAGGCGTGACGAAGGCGCATAACTGCGGTATGTAACTGAGGAGCAACGAAGCCAGCCGGGACTCAGGATTCGTCACATCTTGGGCTGCCACGCCGCAGCCTTCCCTGCAGAAACTGCCGTGCGTCGCCGGGCCACCACGCGCGAGCGAGATTTTTTTACAGGGAGATCGGGAGATCGGGAGATTTTTGGGGTTCGCAATGCA
>JBBRMI010000073.1:0-32731 GCA_038230915.1 Polyangiales bacterium
CTGCTTGTCTTGGGGACTCATGCCCCCCTACGCCCAGCCGGTGTGCCAGCGCCCCGCCGTTTGGCTCCGCATAACCCGGCGCTGGCGCACCGGGTGCGCGCTCTCGGCATGAGTCCCCAAGACAAGCAGGCCCGAGCCGACTGAACCTGCTGCCGTCACCGAAACCGCTGCCGACTGCGAATTTGTGCTGACCCGAAACCGCTGCCCCGACCGACCCCGATCCCGCAGCCGATCAGCCGATCCCGCTCCCCAACCCGGCCCGATCACCAATCAAGGCTGAGCAGACGAGCAGGCGAGCAGGCGAGCAAACAGGGAGGCGGGGAGGCTGGGAGGGTGAGCAGGATGACGCATTTTTTTGTTCGGGGACCGAACAAAAAATCGATTGCCCGGGGGCTACTCGCGCTGAGGGGGCAGTGCGGGCCTGTGTTCTCGGGGTCGTCAGCGCTCGGCACGCAAGCGCGAGACGGCGAGGGCGGTGCCGAGGCAAGTGGCGAGCGGTGCGAGCGCGGCGGGCGTGAAGCCGAAGGCGGCGACCACGATGCCGCACACGGCGGGCGCGAGGATCAACGTCAGGCCGAGCTGCGCTTCGCGTCGGGCGGTGTGCGCGACTCGGAGCGAATAGGCGGCGTCGCGCACGTCGTCGGACGCCAGCTGCACGCTCCACTCGGAGGAGCCGGAGCCGGCTACCGACAACGCGATCGAGACGTCGGCGGCGCCGAGCGCCCCGTCGTCGTTGGGGGTGCGGCCGACGACGGCCACGACCGCGCCGCCGTCGCGCAGGCGCCGGACCTCGTCACCGCGCTCGCTTGGCGGGACTTCCGGGCGCAGGTGGTCGATGTCGAGCGCCCGTCCGAGCGCTTCGCAAGTGTCACGCGCGTCACCGGACAGCAGGATGGGCTCGACCCCAACGTCCATCACGTGCTGAACGGCGGCGCGAGCGCCAGGGCGTAGCCCGTCTTGCAGGCCGATAACGCCGATCAAGCGGCCGCCGAGCGCCACCAAGAGCACGCTGCGGCCCATCGCCTCCAGATCGCTGATGCGCGCCTCGGCGCCGGCGACCCCGATGCGCTCGCGCAGCATCAGCGCCCGGCTGCCGACGGCCAACGACTGGCCGCTGCCGGCGACGGCCGTGATGCCGAGCCCGGGCAGTGGCGTGGGGCTACGCACGGCGTCGGGACGAATGTTGCGCGCGCGGGCGGCGCGCAGGACCGCGTTGGCGGACGGATGCTCGGTGCTCGCCTCGGCGCCGGCCGCGAATGACAGCACGCCCTCGGCGTCGTGCCCCGCAAGCGCGTCGATGCTCGTCACCTCCGGCTCGCCGAGCAGCAGCGTTCCGCGCGCGCAAAACGCGACGCTCGATACGCGGCCGGCGCGTTCGAGCGCGTCGGCCGAACGAAACGCGACGCCGCGCCGCAGCGCCGCCAAGACCGCGCGCATCAAGTGCATCGAGCCGATTTCGCACACGCCGGCTTGCGCCAGCGCGGCGAAGCTGGCGATGCCGAGCAAGAGCACGGTCGGGCTATTGCCGGCGCCGGCGAACGCCAACAGCGCCGCGAAACCGGCCACGAACGCTGCCGCTTTCTCGGCTAGGTTGCGGCCGAGACGCGCGGACTTGCCGTGCAAATCGGCGCGGCGCCGCGGGTCGTGCGTCAGCCGGATCCAGGCGCGGTCGTAGCCGGCCCAGCCGACGATCGCGCGCAGTGTGCCTTCGACGATCGAGGCGCCGGCGACCAAGCTGTCGCCCTCGCGGCGCTCGACCTGCGTCTTTGCGCCGAGCCACGGCAAGACACGCGCGGTGCCGGCCGTCACCGTGGCGTCGACCGGCAAGACGTCGCCGGCTTCGACCACGATTTCTTCCCCGGGCCGCAAATCGGCGGCGTTGGTGGTCTCGAGCTCGCCGCCGGCCACGATGCGCCGCCCGGCGTGGCCGAGCTCGGCCAACAGCTGCTCGCGTTCGAGCTCGAGCGGGCGCCGCGCACGGCGAACCAGCAGCAGACTCATCGCCGCGCACAGCGTGACCACGCCCGACAGGCCGATCGCGCTCTCGGCTTCGGCTTGTTCCGAGAGCCGCAAGCCGATCGCGGCCGCCACCGCCACTACGGGGCCGCACAGCGTGGCGAGCGGATGCAGCTCCGTCACGCTGCGCTGCCCCATCGCGCACTCGGCGACCAACGCGGCTGTCGCGACCGCCGCCACGACGAGTCGCGCGGCCAGCGACAGCTCCGAGCTGCCGGTCAGCGACAGCACGAGCGAGAGCGTGGCGCCCAGCACCGAAAGCGAGAGCAGGAGCGTGCCGGCGTCGACCGAGAGCGACGGATCTTCGACGCCCGGGTGGGCAACGGCCGCGTGAGCGTCGCCTGCCGGCTCGTGCAAGCCGAGCGCGAGCGCGCTGTCGGCGCTTTTCGCGGCTTGGCTGTCGGTGAGCGCGGCTTCGTCGGCGGCCGCGGTGCTGACGGCGTCGCTCTGCCAGCTCGGGTTGTCGAACGACGGTAGCGGCGGCTCGACCGGCGGCGTCGTCGACGGCGGCGTTGTGGCGTGTTTGGGGCGAGCTTGCGAGCGTTCAGGCTCGCCGCTGCGGTATTTTTCCTCGCAGGCTAAACTGCAAAAATAGCGGAAATGCTCGTCGAAATGCGCGACGCGCGGCGCCCGCAGCGGATCGACTGGTGCTCGACAGCTCGAGCACGGCAGCGTCTCCGCAGCGGCGCTCATGGAAACGTGCCGAGCACGCGGTCGAGCACGTCGAGCGCGTCGCCGAGCTCAGCCGAGGTGATGGTGAGCGCTGGCGTGAAGCGCAACGCCTGGCCGCCGGCGATCGTCACCAGCACGCCAGCGTCTTGCAGCTTGCCGAGCACGGCGCGCGCGTCGACGTCGTCTTTCAATACCAAAGCTTGCAAGAGGCCTACGCCGCGTGACCCGGCGATGAGCTTGGGGTACTTTTGAGTGAGCCCGACCAGACGCTCTGCAAGCTGGGCACCGCGCGCTTGGGCAGCTTCGAGCAAATGCTCTTTCTCGATCGTGTCGAGCACGGCGAGCGCCGCTGCCGACGCCAGCGGGCTACCGCCGAAGGTGGAGCCGTGGCTACCGGCCGGGAGCGCTTCCGACAGCGACGCACGGCACAGCATCGCGCCGATCGGCACGCCGCCGGCCAGGCCTTTGGCCAACGACAGCGCGTCGGCTTTGACCCCGTACTGCTCGAAACCCAGGAATTTGCCCGTGCGACCGATGCCGGTTTGGATCTCGTCGGCTAGCAGCAGCGCGCCGGCCTCGTCGACGACGTCGCGCAGCGCTTGCAAAAATCCGGGCGGCGCGGGTAAAACGCCGCCCTCGCCCTGGATCGATTCGACCAAGATCGCGGCCACGTCCGGACCCATTTCCTGCCGCACCCGCGCGACGTCGCCGTACGGCACGTGCGTGACGCCCAGCATCGGACCGAAGCCCTCGCGGTACTTGGGCGTGCCGGTCGCGGCGAGCGCACCCAACGTGCGGCCGTGGAAAGCGTTGTCGAACGCGATGATGCGCAGGCGCTCGGCTTGGCCCTTGTTGTAGAAGTGGCGTCGCGCGAGCTTGAGCAACGCCTCGTTGGCTTCAGTACCCGAGTTGCAGAAAAAGACGCGATCCATGCCCGTGAGCCGGGTCAGCTTGGCGGCCAGCTCGACGTTGGGCTGGTTGTAAAAATAATTTGACAGGTGGATCAGCTGCTTGGCTTGCGCGGCGATCGCGGCGGCCAACACCGGGTGAGCGTGACCGAGCGTGCTGACCGCGATGCCCGCGAACAAGTCGAAGTACTGCTTGCCGGCGGCATCCCAAACCCGCGAGCCTTCGCCGCGTGTGAGCACGAGCGGCGGCTGCCGGTAGTTCGGGTACAGGTGGGCTTGGCCGAGCTTTACGAGATCGTCTTGGGACATCGTCGGGGAGGGGTCTTTTATCATACCCCGCAGTTCAGTCTCGTCCCTTCTCGCCCTCTCTCTCTCCGCTGACTAACCTCCCGACCCCCGACCCCCGACCCCTAACCCCTTCGAAGATTCAGAATCACCCGCGCGGCTTCGGCGACGCCTTTGCCCATCGGCTCTGAAGTGATGTAGCGCGGCCGCAAGGTGGCGCGCCCGCGTAGGTTCGCGACGCCGATGCTGACCGCGAACGCCGCGAAGCACGAGGCGTCGTTCTCGCTGTCGCCCAGGTAGGCGTAGGCGTGGCGCACGGCGGTGGCGTCGAGCCCGGAGTCTGCTGCCAAGAGCCGCACGGCGCCGCTGGCTTTGTCGGCGTAGTCGAAGGTGGCGTGCAGGTGCACGCTCGAGACGAAAACGCGTGCGCCCTGTTCGCGTAGGAACGTAGACGCTTCCGCCACGCGTTCGGGCGCCACCTGCCGAAATTCACCGATGTCGAAGGTGCGATCGGAGATGCGTGCCCTGACGTCGTCGGCCGGCTCGAAGTCGGGAAAGCTCTGTCGGAAGCGCGCCAGCAACTCCGCAAGCTTCAGGTCGCGCACCCGGCGCTCGTCCGCATCGACCGAGTCGGCCAGCAGCACGCGCTCACCGCGCCGCGCGCACACTACGGCGCCGTTCTCGGCGACGATCGCCTGCACCGGAAACACGCGCGCCAAGACCTCGGCCCAACCCGCCGGGCGTCCCGTCACGCCGTAGAGTGATAACCCGGCTTCGACCAAACGAAACAGCGCTGAGTACGTCGCATCCGCCAGTCGCCCGTGGTCGAGCAAGGTGTCGTCGAGATCGAAGGCGACACCGCGTAGCTTGGCGGCTTCTTGTTTGGTCAGCGCGGAAATTGGCTTCATCGCGACTAACCTTGGCCGACCTCGGCGATCAGCGACGACAGGTACAAGCCTTCCGGGAACGCGGCCGGCACCGGGTGATCGGCGCCTTGAAAGAAGCGCTCGAGCACGATTGCGCGCAGGCCGACGTCGGTCGAGCCGAGCGACAGCGCGCGCGTCAGCTCCGGAAGGCCAATCGCGGCCGAGCAGCTGCACAGCACCAAGAGGCCGCCCGGCTTGGTGGCACGCGCCGCTTGTCCGGCGAGCTTGCGCATCATGCCCAACGCTCGGGCGCGCGCGGCGCGCGTCGGCGCCAGCTTCGGCGGATCGCAGATCACCAAATCGTAGCCGCCGTGCTTGCCGGCGCGGTCGAGCGCTACGAGCGAGTCTTCACACTCGAAGCGGACCTTGCCGTCGAGGCCGTTGAGCCTGGCCGCGTCAGCCGCGACGGTGAGCGCGAGCGAGCTTTGATCGACAGCCACCACTTCGGTCGCTCCAGCGCGCGCCGCGCCGAGCGCGAAGGCGCCGACGAAAGCGTACGTGTCGAGCACGCGCCGACCACTCGAAAGCTGCTCCACGCGGCCGCGCAGGTCGCGCTGGTCGACGTAGAAGCCGGTCTTCTGCCCGAGCTCGAGCGGGATGCGGAAGCGCAGGCCGCGCTCCGATACGTCGAAATGGCTGAGCGCCGTGTCGCCGCGCACCACGCCAAGACCCGCCGTGAAGTTCTCACTCTTCGCGGCGCGCTCGGAGGTCCGGTCCACGATCGCGCGCGGTCCGACCAGCCGCTCGAGCGCGTCCAAAATCGTCGCTTCGCGCCGCTTCATGCCCAGGGTCCCGAACTGCACGGACAGCACGTCCCCCAGTTGGTCCACGACTAGCCCCGGCAATTCGTCGCCCTCGGCGTGGACCAGCCGCACGGCGTTGGTCAAGGCTGACGGTAAACCCAGGTGCCGGCGCCGTTCGATCGCCGCCTCGAGCCTTCCGGTCAGCAGCTTGGCGTCGATGTGGCGGTCGCGCTCGCGGGTCAGGATCCGGACCGGGATGGCCGAGCCGGGCGAGTACAGCCCGCGGCCCAGGAAGTTGCCGCGCGTGTCTTTGACCTCGACCTCGTCGCCGCCCTGGGCGCCGCCTTCGATGCGTTCCACGGCCTGCGCAAACACCCACGGGTGCCCCGCCCAGACTGGCTGGACGTGTCCCGGCTTCAGCACGACGCTCGCCACGGGCGCGGTCCTAGCACTTTGGCCCGGAAGCGTCCCCGCCCGGCTCCACGTCCGAAGGCGCAAGGTGGCTCGGCGCCCCAGGGCGCCCGCGCGGGGAGCTGCTAGGCTCGGCCGAGACCATGCGCCGCCTCGCCGCGTTTGCCGTCACTGCGTCGCTCCTGGGCACCTTCACGGCCCGGGCCTGGGCCGCCGGGGACTGCCCGGACGGGGATTGGTTTTGTGAGCCCGCCCCGGCGTCCGCTCCCGAGCCCACGCCGAGCGAGCCCGGGGGAGCCCCCACGCCGGCCGCGCCCGACGCAGCGCGACGCCCAGGGCGACGTCACGGCCCGCCACCGCACTTCGAGTCGCCGCCACCACCGCCGCCGGGTTTCGAAGACGACCCGCAGATGCACATCGACGTCGAGCCGATGCCGCCGCCGCGTCCGCGTCATCGGCGCGGCTTTCGTGAATGGGGCGTGAACCTGCACGCCAATATTGGCTTGATGGGCAACGACGACGCGATGTCGCCGAACGCCGACATGAACGGCGTCGGCGGTGCGCTGCGCTTTCGTCCGATCCCGCACATCGCCATCGAGGGCGCGGTCGAGCTGTTGTGGGGCACCGACTACAACGGCTTTCAGCGCTTCGAGCAGGCGTTGCTCGTCAACGGGCTGTTCTATGCGAACCCGCGCGGCGCGGTGCAGCTCTACGGCCTCTTGGGCTTCGGGTTCGGTGCTGCGGTGCTCGACAGTGGCGTGGCCGCCGACGGACAGCCGGTGTTGCGCGACGAAAACTACGCTTATCGCGGCGGCCAACTCGGTGTCGGCGTCGAGGGCCGGGTCACCCGCCATTTCGCGCTCGGGGCTGATTTAATCGGATTTATGCGCTGGCGGAGCGATGGCGGCCGGGCCAGTCAGCCCGAGTTCGTCGACCCCGTCACGCATCGCACCAGCAACACGTCGACCGGCGGTCTGCTGCGGCTCGGCGCGACGTTCTACTGGTGACCCACAAAACGCGAACGTCCCCGGTCCAATCAAGAACCGGGGACGCACGCGCGAAGACGCAGGGTCTTACTGAACCAGATCTTTGAGAGCCTTGAGAGCGGTCGCGCGGACCTTCTTGCTCGCGGGCTTCGCCGGAATGGTGATCGGCTCCTTGGTGAACGGGTTGATACCCTGGCGCTCTTTGGTCGCCGGTTTCTTCACCACGCGGAGCTTCACGAGCCCCGGAACCACGAACTCGCCCGGGCCACGTGCCGAGAGTTGCTTGCGGATGAGCTCCTGCAGCGACTCGAAGCAACGACCCACGCTCTTTTTATCAAGATCCGAAGCGTTCGCGATCTCAGCAACAACCTGCGCCTTCGTCAGTCTTTTCCCAGCCATGCGACCTCCTAGTCTCTGATTCCCAGAATCTTTTGCCGTTTTTGTCGGCCTCGGGCTCATTCCCACGGGACTAATTCCCGTAGGCCGCCAAACAAGGCACGCGCGAACCGATAACAGGGATGGAACAGCGCAATCAAGGGGAAAGAAACAACCCCGGCGCGAAATAGTGCTTTTTTTCTGCGGGTCAGCACAGACCGGGTCACGGGGTCGCGGGCAGGAGGCCCGTTTCGTCACCGCTCGGCACCGGTTGCCTTGTTCTATGCGGTGGCGGTGGCTGTGGATGTGCGGCGGCCCGATTTTCCCAGCAAACCCCCGCGGTTAGGCTCACTATTTCGAGCCATTTTTGAGTTTGCGGCGCGGCTTGGGCCGGCGTTTCGACGCTTGTGGAAGGGGCGCGAGTCGCACCAGTCGCCGCGTCATGTCGACCATCTCGCGTTTTTCAGCCGGCTCAGCGTGATCGTAGCCCACGAGATGTAGGACGCCGTGGGCGAGCAGGAAGCGCACCTCCTCCAGCAATGGGCGGCGGCGCGCGCGCGCCTGACGCTCGGCGGTGTCGAGCGAAATCACCACATCCCCCAAGATCCCGGCCGGATCGGCCACGCTTTCGTCCATCGCGAACGCCAGCACGTCGGTGGGTTTGTCCTTTTGCCGATGCTCGCGGTTCAGCTCCTGAATGCCGACGTCGTCGGTGAGCAGCACGCTGAGCTCGGCGTCCGGCAACTCGAGCGCGTCGAGCATGGCGTTGCCGAGCCGCGTGATCAGGCGTGCGGGCACGCTGTGCTTCAAATTTCTCTTCCGGGTGACGAGCGTCGGCATGGCTGTGTGTTCGGCTTTCTCCTGACCTTTAGGCAGACCTTTCAGCTGCCCGCCCGCCCAGCCTGGTTTCTGGCGAGGCAAGGCTGGAACGCTTTTCTTACACGACTTTCCAAGCCTCCGGGCGTCCGGTACGTTCAATCAACGATGGCTCGCGCGTCTCGTCCTCCGGGCTTCGACATGACGTACCGTCCGACCGAAACCAATTTCGGTCCGCCGCTGTCGATTCGTATTCCGTCAATCTTGTACGCGGTGCTGGCGGGGGTGGCGGTGATCGTGGTGCTGGTGGCGGAGTCGAGCCCTTCGGGCAGTTGGCTTTACATGAACGTCATCGAACGCGGTGTGCGCGGCATCATGAGCGCGCGCGTGTTCGCTGGCTGTTTGGTGATCGGCGCGGCGGCGTCGCTGCTGCGCGCCAACATGCGCGGCGTGCGCATTCGTGCCGACGGCGTGGAGTACCGCGACATCGTCTCGCTCGTTCCGCGCCTGCGCCGCTTCAGATGGGCGCAAATCGACCGGATGATTCTCGATGCGCCGCGCAGCGCGGCGCTCGATCTTTGGGATGGCACGCGCGCGTTTTTGCCGGAGGTCTCGGACCGCCCCACGCTGTCGGCCACGCTCGAAAAGGTGGCGCACGCCCGCGCGATCCCGGTGCGCGGCGGCGCCGGTCTGGACGAGCTGCCCGACTCGGCCGAGTTCGGCGACGAAGACGACGAGGGGGCGGTAAGCTAAGTTACTTCGGCGGCGCGGCTGAGGTGGGCGTTGACCACACGCGTCTCGCCCGTAGCAGCGAACGCATACGGCGCGAGCGCGTCCGAGCTGCAGAGCGAATTGATGCCCTTGGCTTCATTGATGCCGGCCTGCCCGAGCGCCGAGATCGAGACTCCTGAAGTCGGATTGGGGGACGGATGCAACCCGAGTCGTGACACAGGCCGGCACACGTCTACCTGATCGGAATGTCGCGGGTGGCGCGGCGACCGCAGCAGCGCGTTCGGGCCAGTTCTGCAGGCTGATTGGCAAAACTCTGGATTCGGCGTCGCGTTCGGGCGCGGCACGCAACTTGCTGAATGCGCACCACCTTGGCTTGGCCTTGGGGATGGAGAGGAGAAGCGCATGAAGCATTTCGTTTGGCTGGCGGTAGGTCCAGCTCTCGTGGGGACGCTGCTTGGCTGCAGCACATCAGCGGGTGACTCGAGTGCCTTCGACGCGTCGGCGCCGGCCGGGCACGACACCGGTAAGTCCTTTAACGGTGGAGGCGGTACCGGTAACCTCACCATCGGCAGCTCTACCACCACTGGCGGCACGACGGCGATGGGCGCGCCCCTCAACGCGCCCAGTGCCACGGGCGGGGCCAGCAGCGGTGCACCCCGCGCCGTGCCCGCCAAGCCGAAGCAGATGTTGCCGGCCAATCCATTCGTGATTACGGCGCACGATCCGTTGTCGACCTTCGCCGCCGACGTCGACACCGCGAGCTACGACATCTTCACCAACAGCGTGGCGAAGGGCTCTTTGCCGCCGGCTGCGACCGTGCGGCTGGAGGAGTTTGTCAACTTCTTTCACTACGGCTACGCGGCGCCGGCCGCCGACGCGACGCAGCCGTTCAGCATTTCGCTGGCGGCAGCACCTGCCCTCAATCCGAGCACGTTGCTGCTGCGGATCGGCATTCAGGGGCGGCTACCGTTGGCCGAGAAGCGTGCTGCGAACCTGGTGTTCTTGGTCGACACGTCCGGCAGCATGGCGTCGGCGGACAAGCTGCCGCTGGTGCAGTACACGTTGACGCAAGCGTTGACGGTGCTCGATCCGACCGACAAGATTTCGATCGTTTCGTACGCGGGCTCGACGGCGGTGAGACTGCCGCCCACGCCGGTGTCGCAGGCCGCGACGATCGAGCACGTGATAGACGGGCTGACTGTAGGCGGCGGTACCAACGGCGGCGCTGGCATCAATCTGGCCTACGACCAGGCGCAAAATGGCTTCATCACCGGTGGCATCAACCACGTGCTGCTGTGCACCGACGGCGATTTCAATCTGGGTGTCACCTCGAACGACGAGCTGGTTCAGCTAATCACCAAAAAGCGCGAGAGCGGCATCACGTTCACAGCGCTCGGCTACGGATCGCAACCCAACGACGCGATGATGGAGCGCGTGAGCGACGCCGGCAACGGCACCTATTCGGTCATCTACAGCCAGGCTTCGGCTACGAGCTACGTGAAAGATCGGCTGCTCTCGGGGCTCGACTACATCGCCAAGGACATGAAGATCCAGGTCGAGTTCAACCCGGCGAAGGTCTACGCGTATCGGCTCTTGGGTTACGAAGATCGTGACATTGCCGACGCGGACTTCCGCAACGACGTGGTCGACGCGGGCGAGGTCGGCGCTGGCCACCGCGTGACTGCGCTGTATCAGCTGGTGCTGGCCGGCGGCGCGCTGCCGGAGTCGAGCATCGCGCTGGCGCCGCAAGACGGCGCGCTGTATTCGGGACCGACCGAGGTCGGGGCTGAGGACTATGCGTTGGTGAAGGTGCGCTACAAGGCACCCGACGCCAAGACCGCAGACGCAGCCTTCGAGGTCAACCAAACGCTGGCGGCCGACGGCGTCGCGGACAGCTGGTCCAACCTCGATGGCGATTTTCAGTGGGCTTACGCCGTCGCTTCATTCGCGGAGATCCTGAAGAACAGCCCGTACGCCCCCAAGAGTGGGCTGACCACGATTGGCAACATCATCGGTCAGCCGCTCCACGACGGCATCGCCGAACGCGAAGAGTTCCGCGCTGCCTTTGCAAGCGCGAAACTGCTCTTACAGCGCTAGCTTGAATCTTTGGGGGGCGTGAAGAAGCCGTCGTCGTCTGGCTCGAGCAAGATGAGGACGGCTTCGCGCGTTCCGCGCGCTGGGCGCGCTGGGACGAGAGCGCCAAAGATCTGGCGACGTACATCATGCTAGCCGGCACCGGCGTGTACCCGAACGGCCAAGCGCTGGCGGGAAGGTTTCGTTGTTCGAGCAAGCGACTGAGAGCCCCGCCGATCCCGCTGCGTCGACCTTACCCGCACCACCCACCAAGAAACCTCTTCGCTGAGCCTCCCCGGCTCCCCGACTCCCTGTTCGCTCGGGCTCGGGATTCAAATTTCATCGGGAGCGAGTGGCTCGCGAGGTCGAAGGCGTTCTTGAGGCTCCGAAGGGCTTTGGAGCCGCGGAAAGAGCGGCGGGCCGGCGCACGGCGTGAAGCGCTTGCCGGCTCCGAAGTGTGCGCAAGTGAGCTCGCCGAGGTCGGCTTCTGGCGCACCGATGCGCCGCGCGATGTCGCGGGCTGCTTCCGGCAAGAACGGCGCGAGCAAGATCGCCGTAACCCGCAACGCCTCCGTCAAGCGCCACAACACGTGCGCTAGCTGCGCCAGCAGATCGCTGGCAGCCTGCGGTGTTTTCGCGGCTTTCGCGCGCCGCGAGAGCGTCCACGGCTCTTGCTGATCGGCGTAACGGTTCGCGGCTGTTGCGAGCTCCAAGATGCTGGTGAGCGCTTGATGGAGCGCGAAGTCGGCGAAGGCTTTTTGCGTTTCCGTGACGGCGCGCGCTGCCGCGTCTTCCAACTCGCGATCAGCGTCGCTTGGCGCTGCAGCCCCTTTCGAGAGCGCTAGGGTAGGGTGGCGGAGGGCGAGCGCCGTCACGCGCTGCAGCAGGTTGCCGACTTTTCCGGCCAGCTCGGAGTCGTGCGCTTCGATCAGCCGCTCGACGCGAAAATCGCTGTCTTTGGTGGTGTGCAGATGGCGCAAGAAATAGAAGCGCACCGCGTTCACGCCGTAGCGCTCGACCAGCGCAAACGGATCGACGGCGTTGCCGAGCGATTTCCCAATCTTGTTGCCCTCCAGCGTCACGAAGCCGTGAACCTTGATCGCCGTCGGCAGCGAGAGGCCGGCGCTGAGCAAGATTGCCGGCCAATACACGGCGTGGAAGCGCAAGATGTCCTTGCCGATCAGGTGCTCACGCGCAGCGGGCGCCTGGCTCCAGTAGCGGCTGGTGTCGGGGGTTTGATCGGGAAATCCCAGCAAAGCCAGGTAGTTGGTGAGCGCGTCGAACCACACGTAAATCACCTGTGCGGGGTCGTTGGGCACGCCAATGCCCCAATCGCGGGCGCGTGCCCGACTGCGCGAGACGCTGAAATCCTGCAGGCCGCCGCGGATGAAGCTCTCGACCTCATTCTGGCGCTCGCGTGGCTCGATGCAGAGCGCGCCCGTGGTGAGGGCATCGAGCAACGGCGCTTGGTAACGCGAGAGCCGGAAGAACCAGTTCGTCTCCGTGACGTCTTCGAGCGGCTCGTGGTGGGTGGGGCAATGTCCGTCGACTGAGTCGGCGTCGTTCAAGAAAGCTTCGCAGCCGGTGCAGTAGCGACCGGAGTAGGCCTTCGTGTAAAGATCGCCGGCGTCGGCGCAACGTTGCCACAGCGCGCGGACTGCCGGCACGTGCCGCGGATCACGCGACGTGTGCAGGTAGTCGTCGAGCTCGACGCCGAGCGTGGGTTGAAGGCGCCGGAAGGTGGCGCCGTGCGCGGTGACGAGCTCCAGCGTCGAGACGCCGAGCGCGGCAGCGGCCCGCGCATTTTTCAGGCTGTGGTCGTCGGTGCCGCCGGTAAAGCGCACGCTGCGGCCGCGCTGGCGGTGGTGTCGCGCCAGCGCGTCTCCGATCAGGAGCTCGAGCGCGTGCCCGACATGGGGCGCGGCGTTGACGTACGGGATAGCGGTGCTCAGAAATAGGGGAAATTGCGGATTGTTCATGACGGACCTCGGTTTCGGCTTGCGGTGGAACCGCACGCGAGGACTCGTCAGACAAAACCAAACGAGCCACCCGCGGGCGGCTCGTGTTGTTCTTCGGTGGGACGTCGACTGCTGTCGCTCAACGCATCGAATACACGGCTACCCGGCGCTTTGCGCTGGGCATGGCTGGCATTCGACGATTTGAGCTATTCACGACGAAAGTAAGCCGAGTCTACGGGCAGGAACGCGGAAGGTCAATCCGGCGCGAGTTGCATGCTACGTTTGTGCTCGTGTCTTCGCGACGTCCGCGCATCGGCTGGCTGTCAATAATTGCCTTAGCAGGCGCCTTCAGCTGTTCGGTCTTCCCCGATGCGGCGGTGCTGCCGAGCTCGTTCTCCAACGCTGGAATCGGAGGCGAGGCGACAACCTCACAAGCTGGTCTCGGTGGTTCGAGTAGCGACGGGATGTCGGGCGTCGGTGCGGGTGCGGGGACTGGAGCGCTCGAAGGTGGCGCGCCGGGCGCCGTCGCGGGTGCGCCGAGCATGGTCGGTACCGGTGGTGTGGTCGACGCGCCCGGTGGCGCGGGCGGCGCTCCCTCGGGGTGCCTCAGCCCGCAGGGGCAGGTCGTGACCGTTGCCGCCGACACGTGGATTGAAGCGGTCAAGCCAACTACCGGTCACGGTAACGACAAAACGCTGTCGGTCGTTGGGGGCGCGCAGGAACGGCGCGCCCTATTGCAGCTCACGTTGCCGGCCGCTTTACCCGGTGCGGTGTTGCTCAAAGCTACTCTAGCGCTCCAATTGCAGGCCAACCGGGACGCGGGTCTGGCCCTACGCCAGCTCAGCGTGCACCGGCTCGAGCACACGGTCGACGAGAGTCGCACGACGTGGAACGCCTGGGCGCAGGGCAACCGCGCTTGGACCAAGCCCGGCGGCGATTTCGGCCCCCCGCTGGCGCAGGCCGCGATACCGGCCGGCACTTCCGGCGGCACGCTGACGTTCGATGTCACCGCCGCCGCGCGCGCGGCGCTATCGGCCCAGCCCGTTCCGTTCGCACTGATCATTCTGGAAAGCGGCGCGCCCCCTCCGCTTCCGGCGGAGCTGGCCTTCGCATCGCGTGAGGGGGATGCTTCGGCTATCCCGGCGCTGATCCTCGAGTACTGCGAGCCATGACGGACACCGCTACGCCACCTCTCGCCGTCGACGAGCCCAGTGGGCCGCCGAGCGATTGGATGCGTCGTCGACGCTTGGGGCAGCCGCTCGGGCGCTACGTGCTCGGCACGCTGCTCGGCGCGGGCGGCGCGGCTTCGGTGTACATGGCGCGGCTCGACGGTCCGCACGGTTTCGATCGCGTGGTCGCGATCAAGCTCGTCCACGAGCACCTGATGACCGATCGCGATTTCGTCGCGATGTTCCTCGACGAGGCGAGCCTGGCGTGCCGGCTTCAGCATCCGAACATCGCGCACTGCTTCGAGCTCTGCGAAGAAGAGCAGAACCTGTACTTGGCGATGGAATACTTGCAGGGGCAGCCGCTTTCGCGGCTGTACCAGCGCGCGCAAGAGTGGCGGCAGCCGCTGCAGTACGCGCTGGTAGCGTGGATTGGCGCGCGCGCCGCCGACGCGCTCGGTTACGCGCACGAGCTGCGTGACGACGCTGGCAACGCGCTTGGCATCGTGCACCGCGACGTCAGTCCCGACAATATCTTCATCACCTACGACGGGCAGGTGAAGCTGCTCGACTTCGGCATTGCGCGCGCCGCCGGCCGGCGTTCCCAGACCAACCTGGGTCAGCTCAAGGGCAAGTACCGCTACATGGCGCCCGAGTACGCGATGGGGCTCGACTTCGACGGCTCGCTCGACATCTTCGCGCTCGGCGCCACCTTGTACGAAGCCGCGCTCGGCATCCCGGCGTTCGGCGGTGACGAACAGGTCGCGTTGCGCAAGATCGTGGCGGGCGAGCTAGCAGATCCACGCCAAGTTCGCCCCGATTTTCCGCCGCCGTTTTGGAAGGTGCTCGAGCAAGCGCTCGCGTCCCGACCCGAAGCTCGTCCCGCCTCTGCAGCTCAACTCGCGCGCGCGCTCGATGGCGTCGCCGGCGTCACGCCCGCGCAAGGTCGCGCGCTACTCAGCAGCGCCATGCGCCGGCTGTTTCCCGACGAGATGGGCGCCGAGTCGAGCGATATCGCCGAGCTGCGCCGCTTGAGCCGTCCCGCCGAAGAGCCGACCGCGCAGGGTCACGTCGTCAGCCGCGTCACGCGCGAAGAGCCGCGACCGCGCGCGCGCGGGTTGGCTCTGGTGGCGGGTTTGGCGTTGCTGGGCGTCGTCGTCGCGCTGCTTGCCAATCGCCCGGCAGCGCCAGCACCGGCTCCGCGCGCCGCCGTCGCCAAGGTCGCGGAGCCGCGCACCACCGTCGAGATTGGCGTGCAGGTCAGCCCAGCCGCGGTCGCGGGCCTCGCGGTGTCGATCGGCGGCGTACCGGTCACGTCGCAAACGCCGCATCGCGTGGTACCGCGAGCGACCGGACCGCTGGTCGTAAGGGTGACTGCTCCTGGTTATCGAAGTGTCGAGCTGCCGGTGGTGCCGGATCGCGACCGAACCTTGATGGTGACGCTAGTAGCGGCTCCGGCCGCGGTGAACGACACGGAGCCTAGCCGCAGTGCCTCGTCGCGCGCCCCCGCGCCGGCCAAGAGCGGCGTGATCCATCGCTACCCGTTCTGACGGCCGTGTCCTCGCACTGCACGCCGACCGCGTCTTGCCCGCACTTTGTGGTACAGATCGGCAGGTGCAGGCCGCCTGGTGTCGACGCGTGAGCGGGCTGATTTTGCCGCTGCTCCTGGCGACCCCGGCCCGCGCGCAAACCCCGGAGCCAGCGGCAGCGGCAGATCCCGCGTCCGATTGCCCGGAGCAGGACGCGACCGTCTGCGGCCGGCGTCATTTTGCGGTCGGCACGCAAGCCTTCGAGAACGGCGACTTCGCGAGCGCAGCCGCAGCGTTTCAGCACGCGTTGGCCGAGCGACCGCACCCGGTGATCCGCTTCAACTTGGGGCTCTCGTTCGCGCGCCTCGGTCGACCGAGCGCCGCGATCGAACAGCTCAAGCAGGTGCAGAGCGATCCGGCCGCTGACAAGGATCTGCGTGGGCGCGCCGAACGCGAGCAACGCAGCGCCGCGCAAGCGTTGGCTCGCGTCACCTTTCGCCTCTCCGATCCGACGCGCGAACAGGTCGAGCTGGACGGCGCGGCCGTGCAATTGGCAGGCGAGGGCGAGCTATCGATCGATCCCGGCACCCACCACGTGCGGGTTATCTCCGGCAGCTCGGTCGTGCTCGATCAGGAGCTGGAGCTTGCGCCGGGCGAGCGCGTCGAGCTGCGCGTCGGTGAGCGGTCGCGCCGGATCGACGTTGTCGTCGTCCCCGACGCCCAGCACCCGAGGCCCGCCGACAAACCACACCAGCCACCGCCACCGCCACCGCCACCGCCACGCGCCACGCTCTCCCCGGTCTGGTTTTACGCCGGCGCTGGCGCCACCGTGGCCTTGACTGGGCTCACGGTTTGGAGCGGGCTCGACACGCGCAGCGCGCTCTCCGACTACAACCGCGATTTACCGCACCTGAGCCAGGCGCAGGCCGACGAGCGCGTGCGCAACGGTCACTCGCGCGAGCTTCGCACCAACCTGCTACTCACTGGCAGCCTGCTGTGCGGCGCCGGCAGCGCGGTGCTCGGGCTCTGGTTCGTCGATTTCGGCGGCCAGCCGCATACCAGCGTCGGCCTCGCTCCGAACGCCGTCACGCTGTCCGCCAAGTTTTAGCGCTGTTCCTGGACCAGGAAGCGGAGTCGCTCGACGCGTCGACGCTCGTCCATGTCCAGCTTATCCAGTCGATCTTTCATGCCGTCGACGTAGTAGCCGAGCAGCATGCGGTCGTAGTCGAGCTTGGAAATCGCGTCTTCGAACGAGGCCAGCGTGACCGCGCTCATCACCAGCCGCGCCGACAAGTGCAGCTCGACCACGTAGTCGGCCCACAACGGCTGCTTCGTCCAGCGCGCCAGCGTGAGCGCGTGGTGCGACGCCGAGCCGGCGACCTCGGCCGGCACCAATAGCCCGGCGTTGGCGCCCTTCAAGATCCGCCGTAAATGCCCGGACAAGACCTGCGCGGCTTCTTCCAGGTTGCCCGTCGCGGCCAAGCGATCGGCCAAGCCGCCGATCATCTTTAGCGCGTCGGCGCGTGCGGTCGACGGCATCTGCCCGGGTTTGCTCGGCACGCGCATCGGTATGGCTGGCACCGGCTTGCTCACGGCTCTCGGCACCGGCTTGGTCGCGGCCGCCTGCTGTGACGGATTGGCCAGCGGTGTTGCGCGCTCGCCCGGCGCCGACGACACCGGACGCGCAGCGCGTAGACGCGTCAGGCTCGAGTCGCGCGACTCGAACAGCGAAAATTGGATCGTGCCGATCAGGATCCGATCGCCTTCGCACAGCACGGTGCTGTGACCGACGCGCTGGCCATTGACGTAAACGCCGTTGGTGCTGTGCAAATCCTCGACGACGACGCTGTCACCTTGCACGCTGATACGCGCGTGCATGCGACTGACCAGCGTGTCACTCAACAGCACGTCACACTCCGGCAGCCTGCCAATCAATAGCGAGCCACTGCCGAGCTCGATGTCACCGAGCGGAGTGATAACCGTCACCGGTGCGCACAACTCAGGGCGTGGCCGGCCACCACGCGCGCGGTCCTCCTGCTTGCGTTCGGGCGCGGGGACTACCGGAGTAGCGACGGGCGTGTACGAGGGCACCCTCAGATATTGCCTGAAAAAAGCCTACCGCAGCGAAAAATTGCGGGGATCAGCCCGGGGGCGCCAGACCGCGTCCAGTCTCGCTCGCGGGTTTCGCGGCTCCTCCGAATGGCAACGTGCCTGGGATCAGTTGCTACACGCCTTGAATGTCTAGGCGCGTTCACGTTCACGGAGCGTCGGTGGGAGCCTTCATTACCTTCACCTTGTCCTTCACTCGTTCACTGATGAAGACACGGTTTTGGGCGTCGACAATCACCGCGCCGACGCCGGCGAGCGACTCCACCAGCTTCAGCCCCCGCTCTGGACCGAGAATGAACACGGCGTCGTCTACGCCGTCCGCGGTCGTCGCGTCGGGCGCCCAAATCGTCACGCTCCGGCACGCCGTCGCCGGGTAACCGGTCTTCGGATCGATGATGTGGTGGTAGCGCTTACCGCCGACGACATACGCTCGCGCGTAGTCGCCCGCGGTCGAAAAAGCGTGGTCGGTCAGCTCCAGCACCGCGAAGAATTCGCCCAGCGATCCGCGCGGGTCCTGCACCCCGCTCACCCAGGGCGAGCCGTCCGGCTTGCGCCCGGAGCCGTACAAATCGCCGCCCGCCTGAGCCAAAAATCCCTCCACGCCGCTTTCATGAAGGACCTTGGCCGCGCGGTCTACGATGTAGCCCTTCGCGATTCCACCCAGCCCCATCTGTTGACCCTTGCCGATGCGCACGCGGTGCCCGGCTTGGTCGAGCTCCACGCGCCGGTAGTCGACGAGCTTGCGCAGCGTTTCGACCTCGGCGCGGCTCGGCAGCTTCGGCTTCTCCTCCTGTGCGCTGCCAAACTTCCAAACCTTCGACAGCGCCTGAAACGTGATGTCGAAGCTGCCGCCGCTCAGCTTGCCCGCCCACAGCCCGCGCTCGATCACTTCCGCGGCTTCCGGCCCGATGCTCACCCACTCACCGGCGTGTGCGTTGACCTGACCGATCTGGCTGTCCGGCTTCCATTCGCTCAGCACGCCCTCGAGCCGGCGCATCTCGGCGACCGCTTTGGCGATGGCGACGCGGGTTTGCGCTTCGTCCGTCTTCAGCGACGTGTAGGCGATGAAGTGCAAGCTGGTGCCCATCGCCTCGTCTTGCACTTCGACTTTGGTCGGTTGAAAGGGGGCGCTCGGAGCCGTCACGGCGCTCGCGCTCGGCGTGATCGCCGTGACGGCATTGGCCGGCGCTGCTTGCGGCACGCCATGAGTCGGCGCCGCACTGCCCACAGATCCGCTCTTGGAATGGGCGCCGTCGCAGCCGGCGCCCAACAAAAGCGCGCCGCTGAGCCCCAGCGCCAGCCAGAAACCCACGTCATTTCGCCAAGTTCGCGCGTTCGCGCCCATGCACAGTATGCTTACCACCCCTCCGTGCCAGAAGGGAGACAGCCATGATCGACCGCGAACAGATCGACCGCAGCGTGGACGCCGTCGCGCCCCAAGTCATCGCGCTCTCGAAGCAGATCCACGCCCACCCCGAGCTGCGCTTCGAAGAGCACCGCGCTGCCGGCTGGCTCGCCGACACCCTCGAACAAGCCGGCATTGCGGTCGAACGCGGCGTCGGTGACCTGCCGACCGCCTTCCGCGCGCGGCTCGGTTCGGGCGCCGGCCCCCGCATCGCGATCCTGGCCGAGTACGACGCCTTGCCCGAAATCGGTCACGCCTGCGGCCACAACCTGATCGCCGGTGGCGCGCTCGGTGCATTCTTGGCGCTGGCCCAGCAGGGCAAGCTGCCCGGCAATGTCGACCTGATCGGCACGCCCGCCGAAGAGGGCGGCGGCGGC
Organism: Polyangiales bacterium; assembly: GCA_038230915.1. Classification (GTDB taxonomy): domain Bacteria; phylum Myxococcota_A; class Polyangia; order Polyangiales; family Polyangiaceae; genus PMG-095. Next base: position 19,488 of record JBBRMI010000073.1, read on the forward strand.
AAAATTCGCCTGCTCCACGCCGGTATCTTCGAGGGCGTCGACGCGGCGATGATGTTCCACCCCTACGATCGCGACATCCTCGCGCACCCCGCGCTAGCCAGCCGCTGGCTCACCATCAAGTACCAGGGCACGCCGGCGCACGCCGCCGCCGCGCCCTGGGACGGCAAATCGGCCCTGACCGCGTGCCTCGAAACGTTCCGGCTGATCGACTCGCAGCGCGTCCACTTTCGCGACGGCGTGCGCGTGCACGGCTACGTCACCAACGGCGGCCAAGCCGTCAACGTCATCCCCGAGCACGCCGCCTGCGAGTTCTCGGTACGAGCGCCGTTCAAGGCCGAGCTCGAACGCGTCGCCGAAATCGTCGAACGCTGCGCGCGCGGCGCCGCGATCGCCTGCGCGGTCGAAGTCGATCTGTCGATCCGCCAAGGTTACCGCGAAATGAAGAACAACCTGGCGATCGCCCGCCGCTTCGGCGCTGCCATGGAAGCCCTCGGCCGCCCCACTCGTGAAACCGATCCGCGCGTCGGCTCCGGCTCCACCGACATGGGCGATCTCTCGCAAGCCGTCCCCTCGATCCACCCGTACCTAGCGATCTGCGACGAAGGCGAAACGCTCTGCCACCAGCACGCGTTCGCCGCCTGCGCCGCCAGCGAGCGCGGCTTCGCCACCATGCTCACCGCCGCCAAAGCCATGGCCCGCACCACGCTCGACCTGCTCGAAGACCCCAAGCTGCTCGAAGGCGTCAAGGCCGAGTTCGCGCAAAGCTGACGCACCGTCGCCGCCCGAGCGCGTCCCCGATCGCCTGAAAACGCGCAGTGGATGCCCACCCCTCCGGCGGTGCTCGCGCTCGCGCCAATCGGTGTTGCCGACGACCCTGTCAGTCACCGCGCTGCGCTCCGGCGGCCCCTCCCCGGCGTCGTGCTCAGCCTCCGGCCTGCGCGCGCCACGGGAGGGGACACCACGCCCCCGACGCCCACCTCGCGATTCCGCCCCAAATGTTCGGCTACCCCGCGACAAACCTTGCAACCAGCTCGCGGCATAAATACAAGGTGGGCGGACGACGAGATGGCGGCATGGATGCGAACGCGAGGGCGGACAACGCCACGTCGACTTGACCCATGAAAACCGGAGACGAGTATTGGGCTCCGATTTGCGCACTCGCGATGCGGCTTCGTTGTTGGTCGCGCCTGACGGCACGTGACGAACAGGTCGAATGGACGACTGACTGGGGGCAGCTCCTCATCCTCCCGGTCCGTGGATATATTGAGGCTAGCCCAGGACCCGTACCGATTCGTCAAGTTGAGTGGGTTCAGCTTGCGACGGTTAAACTCAAGGGAGGACTCGCGGGTTTGCCTCTGGAGTTCTTGGACATCACGAACGAGATCCTGCCTGCCATCCGCGAGAGTGAATGCTCGTGGGAGCTTCGCGACGAGTCTTGGTCCATCCCCCGCTTCTTCGAGAATCAACCGGTCCATCTGATCCATCTACCTAACCCCTTCCGCAGCCCAGATCGCGTTGACGAGCTACGCCGCCCAACTCACGTCCTGAGGCGGACCGCTAACAAAATCGGATAGCGTTGCGAGCGGCGTGCTTGAGTAGCGGGGCACCTCGCTTCTGCAGCGCCATCAGGTAGCGAGACTCGTCGTACGGGACGCGGTCGAGCCAGCAGCGATGAAGGATGCGGACCCACTTGAAGGCGAGGGCACGCAGCGCGGCTTGGTGCCGGACGCCGCGAGCTCGGCAGGACTCGTAGAAGGCCTTTGCCCAGAACGAGCGAGGACCGGCTCCTTTCACCATGTGGCTCTGCATTTCGTGCCTCGCAGCTCGGAGTGTAACCCACGACTTGGTGAACTCGAGCCGGTCGTTCCATACTGACTGGGCGGGCGAGAGAGAAGCCGCGGGGCATCTGGTAGTCCGCCATTGACGTACTCCGCCAATGGCTTACATTGTCACGGTGAGGGTCAGCTGGGACCTCGCCAAGAATCTTGCCAACCAGAAAAACCACGGCTTGGTCATAGTCGTCTGGACGGAGCGCGATGGCGATGTCGTGCGAATCATCTCAGCGCGCTGGGCGACTCGCAACGAGCAGGCTCTTTTCCGTTCCCACATCAGGAGGATGACGTGACCGACATGCCAGAGCTGACCCGCCGCGACTTCGCTCGAGCCATTCCAGCAAGTGTTCGCCGACGCCTCATGCGCGGCCAATTCGAATCCGGTGATGACATCGCCGCCCTCCGACGCTTTGTCGGCTTAACCCAAACGCGTTTCGCTCGTGCCATGGGCATCAGCGTCCATACCCTCAGGAATTGGGAACAGGACCGCCGTTCACCCGAAGGACCGGCACTCGCATTGCTCCGAATCGCTGCTCGGCATCCTCGTATTCTCCGCGAGAATCTGAAAACTGCTGCCTGACCCGCAGCTCACCAGGTTTGCCCAGCTTCCTGGCTCTGCACTCCGTGTCTCACAGCTCGAAGCGTAACCCACGACCTGGGGAACTCGAGCCGGTCGTTCCATACTGACTAGTCAGGCGATGCGGACGTTGAATCGGCCGCATTTTCGGCAACGCACAGCCGAGCTTGCCCACACCTACGATGTAGTTACACTGTAGGTGTGCGCGAACTCCGATTCGAGTGGGACGAGACCAAGAACCGACTGAATCGGAAGCGCCACGGTGTCTCGTTCGAGGAGGCGCAAACCGTCTTCCTCGACGACAACGCCTTGTTGATCGATGACCCTCACCACTCCGTCGACGAGGTCCGCTTCCTTTTGCTCGGCCTGAGCTCCAGCGTTCGCCTTTTGGTTGTCTGTCATTGCGTCCGCGAGGCTGGAAACGTCATCCGCATCATCTCAGCGCGAAAGGCCGACCGTTCTGAGCAGAGCGCCTACTCGAAAGGGACCGCTACATGAAGAAGAAGTACGACTTCTCCAACGCTCGCCCCAACCCCTACGCAAAGCGGCTGAAGAAGCAGATCACTCTGCGCCTCGACCAATCCACGCTGACCTATTTCAAGAACCTCGGCGAACGGCTGGGGATGCCTTATCAAACCTTGATCAACATGTACCTCCGCGACTGCGCTGAACACCGAAAGGAACTCCGCGTCCAGTGGCGCCCTACCGATGCTGGCTAAAGCTGTTGAAGCACTTGTAGCGCGGTCAACAAAAGCGGATCGGGTAGCAGGGGCTCCCTGGATACACGAAGGGCGGTGCTGCGTTCGGGATCGACGTAGACATCGTTGCCTTCGTGCTCGACATGACTGGATCGTTCCCCAAGATGCTGCCTCGCTTCAATCTCACTCTCGTCACCAACAACACCAAGCACTTCAAGCAAGTGCGCAGCCTCAAAACCCCGAACTGGCTGCACGGGGCCGGCTAGCGCGGTGCGTGCAGTTCGAAATCGAGCACGCGCGCGAAGCCGGCAAAGTCCTGGTCGGTCGTCAGGATCGCCAAGTTCCTCCGCATGCTCACCGCGCAGATCAGAAAATCGGTATTCGAGCCTTGGAGACCTCTCGCGCGGCACCGGTTGAAGCACAGCGCGGCTTCCTCGTAGTCGGCTGCGTCGAGCTCAAGGTCGGCAAACGCCCGCAAGCGGTCGCGTAACTTCTTGTATTGCTCCGCCGCCCGGATTCCCGACAGGATCTCCTGTCGGATCGCACCCATCATCGCGACTCTGCCTTCCCGAATCAGTTCGACCAGCTCCGCTGTTTCGGCCTCGCCATGAGCCGCGCGCCGCCGCAACGCAAGTGACCAAATCGACGTGTCCACTAGGACGTTCATCGACGTCGACGCTGCGCCCTGTGGTCGTACTTTGGATCGATGTCGATCTTTCCAAATAACTCTACAACCTGCTGCTGCTTGCGTCGTTGGATGTACTCGTTCAGCGCCTCGGTCACCGTGGCACGCTTTGTCTTCTGGCCGCCGATCCGACGCGCTTCTTCGAGAAGGTCGTCGTCGATCGCTAGGTTCGTCGCCATGTGTGAGTAGTTACACATACGTGTGTGTAGCGCCAGCCGCCCGACAAACCTGACCGAAGCTGCGCGCTAAAAGCGCCATTCGCCGCCGATGCCTGCCATCGGGCCGCCGTAGGTGGCGGATTGTTGGCAGGGCTCGGAGGGCGGGCAGGCGCCGGAGCTGAAGACGGCGGCGCCGCCCGCCGTGACCGTGAGGTACTTGGAACCGGCGAGACCGTCACCGGCGAGCAAGACGCGCAGGCCGAATTCACCGTAGGCGTAGCCGATGTTGCCGCCGCCGCCGTTGAGCAGCAGCCAGTAGCCGCGCGTGACCGGAATCTGCCCGCTCGCCATCATGCCGCCGAACTGAAACTGGCTGTGGAAGAGCACGATGTTGGTGCGGGCGCTGATGTTGAGCCCATCTTGCGCGCCCAAGCGGATCAGCTGCAACGCCGCCAACCCCGAACCAGGAGCGACGAAAAAATCCGTTGCGTTCACGGTCTGCGCGCCGAAGCCCAGGCCCATCTCGAAGTACTGCGAGTCGTAGCTGGCGATCAGCGCGGTGTTGGCTGCCCCGACGGCGTTTTTCGACTTCACGTCGCCGAACGCCAACGGATCGACGACGCCTTGCAGGTGCAGGTGACCGAGGCGTCGCCCAAACGCGCCGCTGATCAGCGCGCCGCCACCCAGCTCGCTGAGCGCGGCGAACGGTCGAGCCATCAGCTCCAGCGTCCACATGTCCGACACGCGCGGTGGCGCCGACAAGCTGCTCGTCAGCGGAGACCGCGTCGAGGTTGCCAGCGCGCCGACCGGCACGCTTTCGTTCAGGCCGAGCCGAACCCGAGCGCTCTGCTCGCTGACGTTCGTGACGAGCCCGATGGCGACGGCTTCGCGGCTGAGCGCCAAGTCATCGCCCGCCGTGTCTTCCGCATGCTCTAAGGCCAGCTCGATGTGGTCACCGCGCATGACGCCGTCCATGGCACCGAGCGAGACCACGACCTCCCCGGGCATGCTGCGTGTGACGCGCCGGGGGTGTGGGCGAACGACAATTGTCCGAGGCGGGGGCGGGGGGCTCGGAGTCGCACTGTCGGGCTGCCACGGCGCCGTTTCGGGACTTGGAGTGGAGGGGGCCACTGCCGGGTCAGGAAAACGCACCGCGCCGGACGTGCCTGACGGGGCAAAGGGGCGAGCTTCGAGCACCTGCACCTTCACCCACAGCCGACCGTCACCTTCGGTGAAAAATCCGACCACGTCACCCGAGAATCCGTAGCTGCGCACCAGGCGCGGCGCCGCTTCGTCGAGCGCGAACTCCCACACGCCAGCAGCGCCGCACGCGACCAGCAGTCGCTTGGCCTCGCGCTGTTCCGCGTGTTTTTCGCAGTGCTGCCCGCTCTCGTTCACCTTGGCGTCCAGCCAATTGGAGGGCAGCGGCGTTTCCGCCTGCGCGGTTTTCCCGAGCGTGATCACGCCGGCCAAGACCGCCAATGCCGCTAACTGCTTCGACCACCAAGCCATCTCGAAACCCCCGACAGGTATGGCATTCCGCGCCAGGAAAGGGAAGTGTCGTCATTTCGCGACACCGGCGACCCGACGCGGGCGGCTACCGGCGATTGCATGGGCGCATGGTCGCCAGTTGGGTTATTCTCGGGCTAGGTGGTTGGCGTGATTGGGTAGAGGCGAGGAGAGCAAATGCGGATCATCAGCATGCGGCAAACTGGGTTATTCGGTGGGATGGCGCTCGGGCTTGCGCTCGGGGGCTGCAACTCGTTTGACAAGGCGCCCGACAAGGACGCAGGCGCCGGGCGCTTGGTGATTCCGCTCGATGAGCGCGCGACGGTCGCTTCCGCGGTGACGCCGCCATCGATCAGCGGTGGAACGCTGATGGTCACGGCCGACGGCCGCTCAGCCATCGTCGCCGATCCCGATCGCGACCGCGTCTCAATCGTCGATCTCTCGAGCCTCACGCTGCGCAGCACGATCCAGTTGCAACCGGGGGACGAACCAGGTCGCAGCGTCGAAGATGGTCAGAAGCGCATCCACGTCGCACTGCGACGCGGCGGGGCGATCGTCGCCATCGATCCGGCGACTGGCAGCATCGTCGATCGACGCGACGTCTGCAAAGCGCCGCGCGGTATTGGCTTCGAGCCGTCGACTGGCCTGCTCCATGTTGCGTGCGCCGAGGGCAAGCTCGTCTCGCTGCTGGCGACGGGTGGCGCGGCGGTGCGCACGCTCTCGCTCGGTGCGGACCTGCGTGACGTGCTGGTGCGCGGCAGCGAGCTGTGGGTAACGCGCTTCAAGTCGGCCGAGGTGCTGCGCGTCAGCAGTGCGGGTGTGCTCGATAGGACGGTGACGATTCCGCAGGGCGTCGGCAGCCTGACTCAGCCGGCGAGCGAGAGTCAGTTCTCGGGTAGCAATCTCAAGAACGTCACCGTCGACGCCGGTACGGCGTGGCGGGCGGTCTCGAACGCCAGCGGTGGCGCGGTGATCGTGCATCAGCAAGGCGTGGCCGATGAAATCAAGGTCACCAAGCCGAGCATCTCCGGCAGCGCGTACGGCGGCGGCCAGGGCGGGTTCGACTGCAACGGCATCGTCAAGAACGCCATCACCACCGTTTCAGCTGACGGCAGCTCGGTGACGACACCGTTCAGCGGTGCGCCGCTCCCGGTCGATGTCGCCCTATCCGCCGATCAGAACTGGATTGCGATCGCGCACGCTGGGCCTGCGGACCCGAGCGCCCCGCGCCCGTCGGTGGAGTTCCCGCAACAAGGTGGAGACGCCGCGCCGAGCGTCGGCCCCGGCTTCGGCGGTTTTGGGCCCGGGTCGTCGGTGACGATCATGTCGATGGCGAACCTCAACCCCGGCACTCCCTGCGCGATGACCGAAGGCGGCTCGATCAGCGGCCAAGTGACGGCGGTTGCCTTCACTCCCGACGGCCGGCTGTTGGCCCAAACGCGAGAGCCAGCCGAGCTCTTGGTCGTGTCGCAGCTGCCGTTTGGGCCGCCCGACCACGTGCCGCTGCTCGGTGATTCGCGCCTCGACACCGGGCACGAGCTGTTTCACCGCGACGCGGGTGGAGGTATCGCTTGCGCGTCTTGCCATCCCGAAGGCGGCGAAGACGGCCGCACTTGGAAATTTGCCGACACGGGCGCGCGGCGGACGCAGGCGCTACACGTTGGCTTGCGCGACACCGCGCCCTTTCACTGGGCAGGTGATCTGCCCAACGTCGGTGCGCTCATGAGCGAGGTGTTCGTGGGTCGCATGGGCGGTGTCCGTGAAAGCACACCGCGCGTCTCGTCGCTGTCGGAATGGCTGTTTGCGCTCAAGGCACCGCCCGCCATTCGCGACGCGACCGACGAAGCTGCGCTGCGCGGCAAAGACCTGTTTCACTCGGCTGACGTCGGCTGCACGACGTGTCACTCCGGGGACAAGTTGACCAACAACAAGTCGGTCGCCATCGACACCATCGCGAAGACGAAGCTGCAGGTGCCGTCCCTGGTCGCGGTCGGTTACCGCGCTCCATTCATGCACAACGGCTGCGCCAAGACGCTCAGCGCGCGCTTCGATCCGGCGTGCGGCGGCAATGCCCACGGCAACACCGCCACGCTATCCAACGCCCAGCGCGATGATCTAGTCGCCTATTTGGAAACGCTCTAGGGGCCCGCGAATGGCTAAGTCAGTCGCGGACCTTTACGACCCGCTTGGCACGCCCGACGGCACGACAGCCGTCGGCCGCGTCGGCGCGATGCTGGGCGTCAGCGTCGGTGCCATCGTCGGCGCTGACGGCGCCAGCGTCGGCCAGACGTCGCCCTTGATCGGGTCAACCAGCGTGGTGTCGTTCCGATAGACGCGCGGCGAACGATGCAGCAGCCACAGTGCGCGCAGGTAGGGCATGCCCTGGTAGCGCTCTGGCCAACGCGCGATCACGATGCTGCGCAGCTCGCGCGCGTGCCGGCCGCTCATCGCGGGAAACAGGTGGTGCTCCACGTGGTACCCGAAGCCGAGCGTCACCCATTCCAGCAGGCGCGGACCCGAAACGGACAATGAGTTGATCAGCGGGTCGTTGACGTCGGTGTGCGGGCTGAGGCTGTGATTCGTCAGAATCAGGCTCATGATGATCGAGTTACCGACCAGCAGTGGTAGGCCGAACGCCAGCAGGAACGGGAGCGGACCGAGCGTGAACGCCAAGAGCGCGATCAGCGCCCAGCCGGCGCCCGCTTCGCACAGCGCGATGCGGTAGTGGCGTGCGCTCAGAAACTTCTGACGGCCAGCCACGGCTAGCATGTGCGTACTCTGCACCGTAAAGCCGATCAGCAAGCTTACCACGCCCGCTGCGCGTCCGCGTCCCGGCGACAGCCAGTCGGTCATCCGCTGCAGGTTGCGGCTGGCACGGTACTCGGCGAGGGTCGGGTAGGCGTCGGGGTCGATGCCGGGGTGGTTGGTGTTTCCGTGGTGCACGCGGTTGTGCCAGGCCTCCCAGAGCCGCGGCGACACCGCGAACGGCAAGAACGCGAGCCAGCCGATCAGGCGGCGCCCGGAGCGACCGCGCACGATCGCGCCGTGCAACGCTTCGTGGCCGACGAACGTTAGGCCCGCGAAGCTTGCGCCGATCAGCAACGACAGCATCAGCTGAAGTGGCAACGGCACCCAGGCGCGCGCGATCGCAATCGTGCAGACCGCGACGATGCCGTAGTGAACTGGCATCCAGAGCAGGCGCGAACGCGCCGGAACAAAGGCTGCTTTACTCAACAGGGGACGGATTTCACGCGCATAGCTGGAGGCAGTGCGTAGATTCACAGCATCGAACGTAGTCCAACCGGGCGCGCGTCTTGGTCACAGCCTCATCAGATCTGCTCGGCGCGGCCGGATCTGTCGATTTGTTGCAGTTTCTGGGGCGTGCGTTGGTTTGACAGAGCCCCGGCCCGAGCGTAAAAGCTCGCCTTGAGAAGCATCGGCCAGGGCGGAATCTTCGCGCGGCAGCGCGCGAATGCGCGAACCAGCCGACGGAAGAACGCGCTCGGGCTCCGGTGAGAGACTCGCTGCGTGCGCTGCTTGGCGAGTACGACCCTGCGCCGTTTCGGGTGCTCCAGGGTGAGCCGGAGTCGCCGTACATCGTGATCTGCGATCACGCCGGGCGCAGCGTGCCGCGCGCCCTAGGCTCGTTGGGCCTGTCCGACGCGGATCTCGATCGGCATATCGCCTGGGATATCGGCGCCGCGGCGCTGGCGCGTCAGCTCGGCGCCGAGCTCGGCGCGTGGGTGATCTTGCAGGAGTATTCGCGGCTGGTGATCGACTGCAACCGACCGCTTACCAGTCCCGGCTCGATTGTGCAGGATAGCGAGGATACGGTCATTCCGGGCAACCTGGCGATCTCCGCGGCGCAGGCCGAGGCGCGAGCGCATTGCATCTTCGGGCCGTATCACGCGCGCATCAGCCGTGAGCTGAGCGAGCGAGCGGCGCGCGGACAAGCTTCGGTTTTGATCTTTCTGCACTCGTTTACGCCGGTCTTTCGCGGCGTCGAGCGGCCTTGGCATGCCGCCGTGTTGCACCACAAAGACACACGGCTCGCGCTGCCGCTGCTGCGGGCGCTGCGCGCAGTACCGGAGCTCGTGATCGGCGACAACGAGCCGTACGCCGCCAGCGACCAGACCGACTACGGCCTGGTCGAGCACGGCGAGCGCCGCGGGCTGCTCCACGTCGAGCTGGAGATCCGCCAAGATTTGCTGAGTAACGTCGAAGGCCAGGCCGCCTGGGCGACGCGCCTGGCGCGGCTGTTACGCGACGCGCCGACGTTCTCGAACTGAACCGGTAGGGCGTTTACTGACCCGGAAAGCCGCCAGATTCGCGCGCCGCGGCGGCGAGCTTTCGCGATTCCGATAAAGCTGCGATTCTGAGCGCGGCGCGACGCATGAAGGTGCTCCTCATCAATCCGAATCGTGAGCAGGTGCCATGGCCTGCGATTCCGGTCGGATTGTGCACGGTGGCTTCAGCGACTGCGCGTGCGGGTCACGACGTGAGCGTGCTCGACCTGGCGTTCTCGAAGCAGCCGGCTAAAGACACGTTGCTCCGCGTGCGCAAGGAGCAGCCCGACGTCGTCGGTCTTACCATCCGCAACATCGACAATTGCAACTTCGAGTTGCCGCACTTTTACCTGCCGGAAATCCGCGACGAGGTGGTCAAGAGCATTCGCGAGGCCGCGCCAGACGCCAAGCTCGTGATCGGTGGCGCGGCGGTCAATGTGTCGCCGCGCGACGTGCTCACTTACCTCGAGGCTGATCTGGCGGTGGTGGGTGAGGGTGAGGACGCATTCCCGGGCGTGCTGGCCGCGCTCGGGCGGCGTGAGAAGGTCGAGCGCTTGCCCGGCGCCTTGCCGCGCGGTGGCGGCAGCGCCTCGCCGCTACCCGTGCTCGATACCGGGCGGCTGCTGACGGGCGAGCCACTCGGCGGTCGCGCGGTGGTGCACGACTTGAAGACGTCGGCGCGTAGCGAGGCCTTTCGCTGGCTGGATTTGGCGCGCTACGCCCGGGCCGGCTCGCCGTACTCGGTGCAAACCAAGCGCGGTTGCGCGCTGAAATGCTCGTACTGCGTCTACAACAATATCGAGGGTCACGCTTACCGGTTGCGGGAAGTGCGCGAGGTCGTCGACGAGATCGAACAAGCCGTGCTCGGGCACGGCGTTACGGCCGTTGACTTCGTCGATTCCACCTTCAACCTGCCACTTTCGCACGCGCGTGCGCTGTGTGAAGCCTTGGCGGAGCGCAAATTGCCAGCGCAGTACTCGACGATGGGGCTGAACCCGGCGGCGGTGACGCCAGAGCTGGTCCGCATGCTGAAGGCGGCTGGCTTCAAGAACGTGATGTGCACGCCGGAGAGCGCGTCGGAGACGACGCTGAAAACGCTGAACAAAGGCTTTCAGAAGCCGGCCGTGATTCGCGCCGCCAAGGCGCTGCGCGAGGGCGGCATGCCCACGTATTGGTTCTTTATGCTCGGTGCGCCGGAAGAAACGATGGAAACGGTGAAGGAGACGCTGGCCTTCTGCGCAGAGCACATCCCGCCGACCGACATGGTGCTGTTCTCGACCGGGATTCGCGTTTACGCGGGCACGCCGCTCGAGCGTACCTGCAAAGACATGGGGTGGTTCGCTGAAGACGACCCGCTGTTCGAACCGTCCTGGTTCTTGTCGCCGAAGCTCGAGCTAAACGAGCTCTACGGCACGCTCGTCAAGGCCGCGCAGGTGCACCCGAATTGGATGACCAACGCCGAGACGGTAATGAGCCCGGCGATGGCGTCGACGATGAAGCAGGCGTTCCGCATTTTGGGCTGGAAGGGCCCGTTTTGGACGCATTTGCCGCGGCTTTTCTCGTTCGTTGGCAAGCTGGGCATTCGCAAGAAGGGCCTCGAGCTCCACGCCGAGACCGTGCGCCGTATCACTGACGTCGCGCATCACAACTAGCCCTGGAGGGGGCGGTACGCGCCGCCCCGTCAGCAATTCGTTTGTCGCGCTCGGCCCTCGCGCTGAGTCGGTTGTCCCGAATCGCGCGTCGGACTATCGTCTCGGGCATGAAGAGCTGCGCGGCCGTAGGCGTCGGTTTTCAGATTTTGCTCGGAGCCTGGTTCGCGGCGACGTCGATTGCGGGTTGCGCCGGTGGCCCGGCGCCCGAGCCCAAGACCGGCGACGCGGCGCCGCCTGCACCCGCAGCGTCAGCCGAACCGGCGAGTCCGCCTGCAGACGCAGCGCCCGCGGCGGACGCCAAACCCGAAGCCGACGCCAAATCGGAAGCCGACGCCAAGCCGGCGACAAAGGATCCGAATGCCGTTCGTGAGGTGAAGTACGTGGTGACGCCCGAGGGCTTGAAGATCGAGGTGGCTGGTGTGCGCTTCGTGGCTTCAGCCGAGGCCAAGCAGATCGCGCAAGGCTGGGGCGCGAAGGTGACGATCAAGGCCGAAGCCCTCGACGGCAAAGACCACGTGCTGCTGAACCCCAAGAACGGTCCCATAGCGTTTGCGGCCGCCGTGTTCAAAAAAGGTAGCAGCGAGGCTGAGCGCATCCCCGATTCGCGCGCCGGCGACGGCGAGGTGAAGCTGTCCAGCTCTCCGAAAAGCTTCTCGCGCCAATTTCCCGAGAAGGGCGGTCGGGTGTTGGCGATCGGCGAGACGCTCGACATGGAAGTGGCGCTGTGGGGCCTCGGCGGCACGGCCGAGGATCGCCGGCCGGTGAAGCAGTTCTTTCACGTCAAAATGAAGGTCGACAAGGGCAAGCCGAAGGTCACGGTCGAGCCGCCGGCGTCCGCCGCGAAGTAAGCCGCCGCCGTGCCGCTAGCGGCCTTTGAAGCTCGGCCGGCGCTTTTCGGAGAATGCGGCCAGCGCCTCGATGCGATCTTCGCTGTTCAAGCATTGCTCGTAGGCAGCGCGCTCGAGCGCGAGCCCTTCACGGAGATCGCGCGTGGTGGCGCCACGCATGGCGCCGAGCGCGGCGCGAATCGCCAGCGGCGCTCCGTTCAGGATCGGCTGCGCCCAATTCATGACCTCGAGCACGAAGTCATCGCTCTTCGGCAGCACCTGGTTGACCAGGCCCAAGATCAGCGCTTCGGGTGCGGTCAGGCGCGCGGCGCGCAAGATCAGCTCTTTGGCGCGCGCCTCGCCGAGCAGTCGCGGCAACCGCTGCGTGCCGCCAGCGCCGGGGATCACGCCCAGGCTGGTTTCGGGCAAGCCGAGCACGGCGTGGTGCGCGGCGAGCCGCAAGTCGCACAGCAACGCCAGCTCCAGGCCGCCGCCGAGCGCTGCGCCGTTGATCGCGGCGATCGTGGGTACGCTGATCGTTTCGAGCCAGCCGAGCTCGGAGTCGTAAGCGAGCAGCAGCGTCCGCACGTCGTCTTGGCTCATGCCGGCGCGCTCTTTGAGATCAGCGCCGGCACAGAAGGCCTTGTCGCCAGCGCCGGTGACGATCACCAGCCGCACGTCGCCTTGGGCCGCGACTTCGCGACCGATTTCACCGAAGCGCGCCACCAGCGCCACCGACAGCGCGTTCATCCGTTCAGGGCGATCGAGGGTGACGAGCGCGATGCTGCCGCGCCGTTCGAGGCGTACGCCGGCGCCGCCGTTCATCGCGGCCTCTTGCGTGGCACTTTCCTCGGCGCTTTTGTGGCCTTCTTGGCTGGTGCCTTCTTGACGACCGCGGGCTTGGCGGTGGCGGACTTGGCGCGCCCAGCTGGCTTGGCGATCGCAGCTGGTTTCTCGGCCACGGCCGGCCTGGCCTTGGCTATTGGCTTCGGTTCGGGTGCCGGCTTGGGTTTGTCGGTC
>JBBRMI010000074.1:0-32619 GCA_038230915.1 Polyangiales bacterium
GCCGCGAAAGCTCGGTGGTGGTGGTCGTGATGAGCGCGAACAAGCAGTCGCTCATCAACGTCTTGCACGGCGTGGCGCGGCGCTCGTCGGAGCGCTGGGTGACGCTGCGGAAGAGCGAAAGCAGGGTGTAAGCAATGCGGGTTGGAGGGCCTGCTTGTCTTGGGGACTCATGCCCCCCTACGCGCAGCCGGTGTGCCAGCGCCCCACCGTTTGGCTCCGCATAGCCCGGCGCTGGCGCACCGGGTGCGCGCTCTCGGCATGAGTCCCCAAGACAAGCAGGCCCGAGCCGACCGAACCTGCTGCCGTCACCGAAACTGCTGCCGACTGCGAACTTGTGCTGACCCGAAACCGCTGCCCCGACCGACCCCGATCCCGCTGCCGATCAGCCGATCCCGCTCCCCAACCCGGCCCGATCACTAATCAAGGCTGGACGCCACGAGGTCACGCGCGGTCATCGCGCAGCCGCTTGGCTTCATCGCGCCACCGCTTGGCTTCGCCGCGCTGAGATCAGCACGTGGTAGCCGCCGGTTTTGGCGCTGGGGTGCTTTCGGACACGACGGCTTTCGACGACGAAGCCAGCCGTCGCGAGCCGCCTGACCAGTTGCGGATCATCACCGACCGACCAATACACGACCGTGCCGCCGGGCGTTAGCGCGCGCGCGATGCTGCCGAGCCCCGCCGAGCGGTACAAGCTGCTGTTGCCGGCCGTGTTCATCGCTGTCGTTTCGTTGTCGGCGTCGAGCAAGATCGCGTCGAAGCGCGCCACGCTCTTGGCGATCAGCGCGGCCACGTCACCGAGCACGACCTCGGTACGCCGATCGGCCAACGCCGTGTTAGCCAGCGCATACGCCGGATTGCGGTTCCACGCGACCACCTGCGGCATCAGCTCGGCCACCACGACCTGCGCATCGGAGCCGAGCTGCTCGAGCGCCGCACGCAGCGTGAACCCCAAGCCCAAGCCGCCGATCAACACGCGCGCGCGCGGCTGCTTGCGAAGCGGCTGGCAGCCGACGACGGCCAGTTGTTCCTCGGAAAACGCGTGACGCGTCGACATCAGCTCGCGGCCGTTGACCCAGATCATGTAGTGGCCGTCACGCTCGACCAGCGCCTGCGTGCTGCCGTCGGGCGTCGTGACCTGTTCCAGCACGGTCGCCTTCTTCATCGAATTCAGCGCGGATGAGCGGCCAGCTGGCGCATCAGCACCTCGGTCAAGCCGTCGAAGGCGTCGCGCATGGCCCAGGCCTGCGCGCTCGCGTCGTTGAGCTTGTCGGCGTGACCGCGACCGGTGGCGAGCGCCGCCTTCGGACCCTTGCAGGCTTTGGGCAAGCGTCGCTCGATGTCGAGCGCTGCGCCTTCGTAGACGTGGTAGCAGGCTGCGAAGTTGCCGTCGTTGTACAGCGGCGCACCGACGTCGATAGCATCCGCAATGCCATGACCGACCAGCGCCAGCGCCGGTTCGTCACAACCGGTCCAAATCGTGAGCTCATGGTGCGGGACTTGGCGGGCAACCTTGGGCAGCTCCGGTTGTTTGGCTTCGGGAGCTTGGCTCGCGGCCAGGCTGGCCAGCGTGACGGGCGCTTGGTTTTCGAGCAGCGCTTGGACGTACTTGGCCGGCACACCGAGGTTCAGGTTCTGACCGCCACGCAGGATCGCGGTGGCGACGCCGACCACTTCACCGCGCTCGTCCAAGAGCGGACCCCCCGAAGAGCCGGGCGCGATCGGCGCCGAAATTTGCAACGCCGTCACGTCGCCGATCTGGCGCACGGCGCTGACCAGGCCGTTGGACACAGTGTCCTCCAGGCCCAGCGGATGACCAATCGCGACGATCGGGTCGCCGGGGCGTACCTTCTCGCTGTCCGCCAGCTTCAGCACCGGTAGGCCCTTCGCCTCCACACGCAGCAGCGCCAGATCATGCGCGGCGCTGAGGTTCAAGACCTCGAGCACCGGGTAGCTCTTCTTGTTGGGGAAGGTGACGAGCGCGCGATCGGCGCCGGCGATCACGTGCAGGTTGGTGACAATCCAGCCGTAGTCGCGAACCACGAAGCCGGTGCCGAGCCCGATCGGTGTGCGAATCGAGACGATCGCCGGCGTAGCGGCCGCCGCAATTTGTGCGGGCGAGAGCGCTTGCGGCGCGGGTTTGGCGTCGGCCGCCGCCGCTGCGGTTTTTGGAGCCGGCGCCTGACCCGAGGCGTGTGACCCACCGCAGCTAGCCAAAAGGCAGACGAGCAGCGTGGCGCGAACGGGGAAAGCGAGACTCACAGCCGGCTGAGCTTACGCAACCGGGCGGCGCTTCTCCAGCAATTGTGAAAGTCGGGGTTTTCGGCTCCCCACCCGTAAACTCTTCTGGGGCGCCGCGGTGACGGGGCTGGAGCGCAGGCGTGTGCCGAGCACCGCGGGAAAAACGGACTCGAGTCTAGTTGGACACGTCGGAGCCGCCGGCTCGCTCGTCCAGCGCGAATAGGTCGGCGTTGAACAAAACGACGCACTCACTCGGGGTGGAGTCGGCCACCAGCGCTTGCATGCTGCGGAAATAGGC
Organism: Polyangiales bacterium; assembly: GCA_038230915.1. Lineage (GTDB taxonomy): Bacteria > Myxococcota_A > Polyangia > Polyangiales > Polyangiaceae > PMG-095. The sequence goes on from JBBRMI010000074.1 coordinate 2,537, forward strand.
GATGTGCATCTCGCGCAGGCGTGCCATGTCGGCTCGTGAAATGGCCATCAGGTTGTAGCCGAAGATGCCATTCACGCCTGACTCCAACCGCTCGAGAGTCACCTTCAACCACTCGGCCTTCAAGCGCCGGCCACGCTGGGCATGTGCCCGGGTATCGATGGTCTTGCTCTCATCGACGACCCAGCGCTTGCCTTCGAGCCTGATTTGACGAGCCGTTGCCAGCGCCGCGAGGCACTGTTCCTCCTCTTTCCGCGAAATTCCCAGCCTTTTTGCAAGCCAACCCGGCTGGTGGCGTTTCAAGTCGCGGTATTCCGAAAGCTCGAGGGCGCGGAGCACGGCGTGTGACCACGGTACGTCGTACGCCGTCTTGCGCGCGGCTTCGAGGGCACGATACTCGTCAGCAACCGACGGCAGCCGTTCGATGCTGCCAAAGCAGGCTAAGAAATCGAGCACGCGGAAGGTCTCCGCCTCCACCACGGCGAGTAGCTCCGGCAGGCGCGGCTCGGCCGTACCGCTCAGCCAGCGCGCGATCGAAAAGCGGCTGTAGCCCGAACGGCGCGCCAGCTCCACCAGCGAGGTGTCGCCGCGCAACGCGCGCAACAGCTGAGCGACTCCGTCGCGAGTGCCCAGGTCGACGTCGTGCAGCGGAGACGGCAACGCACCGCCCATGAACGTGACCAGCGCGACCCGACCCGCGGCGCCGTCACGCTTGGCGATGCCAAGCGCCTCACGCGCCAACGGGTAGCAGACGCCGGTCTCCCAGCGGTACGCGATATTGCTGGCGTAGCCCAGCCGCTTGCTGAAGCCACGCTGCGAGCGCTTTCCCCGCATCGAACGTAGCCAATCCGCGGCAATGAGCGCGAAATTCATGTACTCATGATACGCACAATACTGGGCCAATCGTGAGCACAGAATGTGCAGCTCGTGCATTGACCCTTGGCCGCCGGCACTGCATCTTGGTTGTCGATGGTGCGGATGGCGTTTCGCTGTGCGATTGGGGTGCTCTTGGCAGCGCTCGCGACGGGCTGTTTGGGTGGCCAAACCGGGCAACCCCTTTCCGCCAGCTGCTCTGACACGGAGTTGTCGGCTGAGGCTCGTTGGGAGACCACCACCGTGAGGGCGGCGACCGAAGCGTTCACCGGATCGTACGACACAGACCTGCGCTGGCAGAACGAGCCCCGCGCGGAGGCGACGCATACGCCGGTCGATCTTGCCGACAGCCTGAAGCTCACCGTCACCTACGGCGGAGAGGATGCCAACAAGAAGTGCGATGGCATGCTGAGTATTCCGGTGACAGTGACGCTCGGCACTAGCGCCAGCGGCATCGCCGAGAGCGGAGACGCGACACTGGCGATCTGGCCCTCGACCGGTGCGCGCGTGGGGCACCTCCACTACGAAAGCGCTCGCGTCGTGCTGGATGCGACGCTCGGTGAGGTCGCTGCAGGCGGGACGATCGCCGGCGACTGCGACGCGCTGGATCCTGCGTTGCCAGGCGCTTCGGCTAGTTTTGGGGGGGGACCTTAATGTCTAAATTTGCGTTGTTTCCGCTTTCTTTGCTGCTCTGGGGTTGCGTCGATCCGATCGACGTCGTCGGTGTGCAACAGGTCGTGACCGAGTCACGCAAGATTGAGCCGCTTCAGGACGACCAACTGTCCGACAAAGACCCCAAGTACGACGCGACGCGCACGGTGGTCGAAGAGTTTGACGGTTGCAGGGTCACGTTGAACAAGAGCGCAAGCGTGACGCGCCTCACGCTGCAGTCGAGCGGCGCCACCGACAAGGCGGTCCGCGGCAAGGTCTTCCCGTCGCGGCGGGCCGCGCTCGAGGCGCTCGATGGCGCGCCCACGCTGCCGACGATCGAGGTCGTGAACGGCGCGCTCAAGCCTTTCAATGACGGCCTCTACGCTGCTGTGGAGCTCGCGGCCGAGCACGGTGACAGAAGCCAGGTGAACAAACACCAACTACTGCTCGACCTGCTCGCGGAGATGACGACCAAGGCGACCGAGGGAGCCGCGACGGAGCAAGCGCCGGCACTCGCCGCCGCGAAGCACATCGCCACGGCCCTGACGCTGGCGGGCGACACCAGCGCGATCGACCCCAGCCTGACGCAGGACGCCGCGCAGGCGGCAGCCAAGTTCGAAGCGGCCGGCGTCTATGCCAAACCGATCGGCTTTTACACCTGGACGCCCGAGCTCAAGGCCATCTTCACGCGCGATCGCTGGCTTCAGGCCCGGTACATTCCCGGCCTTTCCGTCGAGCCGCCGTTCGCAGCGCTGGCCGCGCTGGGCTTGGTGGCGGCACAGCCAGGTCCGCTCTCGGACGCCTACCGCCGCACGCTGGATTTGTATACGGGCCTCACCGATCCGTTCTTCGATGCGAGCCCGTTCGAGCTGGCCCCGCTCGTGCCCGACGCCAAGGCGCTGGGCCAACTCGCATCGGTCGAGCAGAGCTTCGCGGCCACTCTACCCGTCGAGTATCCGGACTCTCCCTTCTGCAATCCCGGCGTGGCGGCCTTCCCGGCCTCCGAAAGCGCCGAGAACCGCGTGATGCGCAAGCTCCTTTGCGGCGGTGAGCTTGCCGAGGGTGAAACCTTGCTCGATGGCTTGATCCGGAAAATTCAAACGGGTGAGATCGATCTCAAGCCGCGCGCGAACTCCGGCTTTTACGACCAGCAGCTGTACGCGCTCGAGACGCTACTAGTGCCGGATCGAGCGACCGAGTCCGAGCATCTACTTTTGACGCGAGCTTATAAGGAGAAGCTGGTCGAGACGTTCAAGTCGCTGCTGATTCAAACCCGTGAAACCCACGTCAAGCAGATTGCGGTGGTCAGCGCGACCCTCGCTTCGCTTTCGGTCGACCCGATTGAATACACGGCGTACCCCAAGCTCGTCGTCGAGCCGTTTCCGACTTTCTACCTTCGCACGGCGCGCGCGTATCGGTTTCTGGAAGGGGTGCTCAACGCGGCGCTCGGTCCCGAATTTCTCCAGGGCACGTCTCGGCTCGTCGAAGACGGCACGCGGCTCGAGCTCACGCTGGCGGGGGAGCTGGCGAACAAGCAGCGGCTGCTCTACGGCTTGCACGCCGTGTCGGCGGATTCGATCGGCATGGGCACGCAGCTTTCGGCGGACGAGCTGGCGGCTTTCCCGCTCGACGAAGCGCGTGGGGCGGCGCGTGCGTGGCTGGCGAGCGTGGCGGATGACCCAGACGTCGCGCGTGATCCTCGCGTCAGCTTGCCAGTCGCCCTCGAAACCGATCCGCAAACGCAAATCGACTACGCGATCTACTGGGCCGTCGTGGGTGTGAAGGTAATTCACCTCAAAGCCAGCTTTCCGGAGTCGCGCCGGCCAGAAATCCTGAGCACCGAGCCTTACTGCACGCTGAAAGGCTGGGCGTCGTTCGAGCCTCACCTGCTGGTCGAGCAAACCATCCAGGTGCGAAGGCGGGTCGACCAGCCGCCGCTCACGCGCGAAGAGTTCCGGGCGCTGTGCGATCAGTATGACAACGCAGACGCGATTGCGGCGGCCTTCGAGTCCGCGCCATGAGCGCACGCGGTCTTTTGGGGCTGGGCGCGGTGTTCGTCAGCGGTTGCTCTTTTGGCTCGTTCCAGACAGCGCACACCCAGGCCCCGGCCACGCTGAGCGTTACGCCGGGCGTCGCCCAGGTGTTCAATCGCATCGACGACCAGCAAGGGCGCGGCGGCGTGATCAACACGGGCGCGCAGCTCGGCGCGCGCGTCGGAATCACGCAGCGGGTCGACGCTGGAATTGGCACTTTCCTGCTAACGGGCGTGAAGGTGGACGCGAAAGTGAACATGCTCGAGCCGCACGGGAAATTCGCCCTGGCCCCGCGGCTCGGTGTCGGCGGCCGCTGGTCAGGTCGTGAGGTTTGGATGTTGGAGGGCGGCGCCATCTCGAGCTACCGCGTCTCCAACTCGTTCGAGCCGTACTTGGGATTGACGTTCGCCAATCACTGGCTCGCCCCCGACCCCCCGCCAGGGATGCTGCCGTCGAACGTGGTCGGCAAAAGCGGCACCGGCGACGGGCTGCTGCAGTTGAACCTCGGGGTTGAGCTCAAGCTGTCGAGCTACTTCGCCCTGCTCGCCGAGTACGGCCACTGGTTCGTCCTCCAAGACGACCCCGGCGACTTCTTCCGCTTTCTCCCGACGAACATCGCCGGCATCGCCCTGCGCATCGGCACGATCCGTCACTCGGAATCGCCATAAGATGTAGGAGTTACGAGCTCCTCAATCAGCGCGGCTTTCTCTAAACGTCTGGTAGAAGTCCCGTGCTGTCGCCAACGGGCGTACCGGTCACGCCCAACGTTGCGACCGTGGTCAGCATCAGGTTGGAGAGCGGCACACCGCTCGACGCTGGCTTTGACTTGTATGACGGCGTCGCGATGGCCGCGCCGTACCGGACGTGTTGACCCGGCTTGAGCATGCCGCCGCCGTGACCGGCGAGCAGCACCGGCATGTCGGTGTGGTTGTGCATGTTGCCGTCCGATACGTCACTCGACACGACGATCGCGGAGTTGGTCAGCAGGTTCGAGCCGTCGGTGCCGTCCGGAATCGCCTTCAGCTTACCCAGTAAGTAGCCAATCTGCTCGAACGTCCAGGTGTTGATCGCGATCAGCTGCGCGATGTTGGTTTGGCTGCCGCCATGGTGCGAAATCTCGTGGTGCGCACCGGTGATCGGCGCGCCGTTGGCCATCAAGAATGGGTAGCTCTGGTTACTGCCTGCGTTGCCGAGCATGAAGCTGACCACGCGCGTGGCGTCACACTGGAACGCCATCACCATCACGTCGAGCATCAGCTTCACGTGGGCTCGGTAGTCGGTGACCTTGTCCGGTGGGACCGCGCCCTTCATGCACGACGCATTCGACGCGGAGCTGGTCAGCTGCATCTCGAGCGCGCGCACGCTGTTCAAGTACTGGTCGAGCTTGAGCTTGTCGAGCTTGCCGAGCTTGGCGTTCAGGCTGCCGATGTCGGTGATGACGTGATCGAGCACGCTCTTGTCGTAGGCCTGGCGCTTTGCCACGTCGGCGACCGATGCGCTCGGGTCGTAGCCCATGAAGATCTGATTGAAAGCCTGCAGTGCGTCGGTGATTTTTGGCAGCGGCGTCGTCGCGTCCGCCCACGAGATATTACGGCTGTAGGCGCAGCTGTAGCCGCTGTCGCAACCGCCAGCGCCGCTGCCCCCGTCGATTCCGAGCTGCAGCGAAGGCAGCCGTGTTTTGATGCCATTTTTGATCAAGCCCTGGACGGCGACCTGGTCGGCCGAGATCCCGATCTTGATCGTCGAATCGGATTTGAAGGCGTGAGTGCACGTCAGAAAAGCGCTGGTGCCGGCGGCGTGATCGCCGCCTTGGTCCGGGTTCCCCGGCTTGTTGTCGAGGCCGGTGACGATCGAGAAGTCCGCGCGATACGGCTCGAGCGACAACAGGATCGGCGGCATCTGGTAGCCGGTGCCGGTCGTGGTCGGACGAAAGCTGTCCATCCAGACGCCGTTCGGGATCCACATGTAGAGCAGGCGTTTGGCCGCGCTCGCCGCGTCCGCCAGCGCCAACTTGGGCGTGAGCGACTCGAGAAAGGGCAGGCCGATCGCAACGGCGCCGCCGCCCAGGAACAGCCGGCGCGACAGCGCGCTACGTCCTCGCTGATGGCTTTTCATGTCAGCTTCCGTCTCCACGGCGATTCAAGAAGGGGCGGCTTTCGACCACGCTGAGCGCGAGGTCTGAAAACTTGAGCCCGCTCTTGGCAAACTGCGCGCTGATCGCGCTCAGCGTGCTGGCGTCCATGTGCGCGGGATCCGGCACCACGCTGCGCCCGAGCGCGTACGTGTAGAGCTTGCTCGCCAAACACTTAGGGAATTCGGGGTTTTTGGCGATCAACTGCGACAGCTCGAGCGCGCCGTTGAACTTCTCGCCGGTCGGCACGGCGCCAGTGGCATCGATCGGCAACGTGTTGTCGATCGTGCGGTAGGCGCCAATCGCGTCGTAGTTCTCCATGCCGAAGCCGATTGGATCCATCAGCGAGTGGCACGAGGCGCAGGTCGGGTTGAGCAGGTGCGACTCGAGCGTCTGGCGTAGCGTCTTGACGCCGGTGCGGTCCGGCGCGAGCGCCGTGTTGACGTTGGGTGGCGGTGGCGGAACGCCTTGGCAGAGCAGCTGCGTGAGCACGTACTTGCCGCGCTTGACCGGCGAGGTCATGTCCGGGTGAGCGTTGGCCGCGAGCAACCCGGCTTGCGTCAAAAGGCCACGTCGCTGGGTGTTGAGGCTCAGGTCCACGCGCTGCGGCGCCGAGCCGGTCACGGCGGGTAGGCCATAGAACTGCGCCAGGCGGTCGTTGGCGAACGTGAAGTTCGCCGTTAGCAGCTGATCGGCCGGCATGCCGTTGAACGCGAACTCGCGAAAGAGCGACTCCGTTTCAGTCTTGAAGGCCGGCAGCAGGCTGGCGTCGAACTTTGGGAACAGCGTCGGGTCCGGCGCCACCTCGTCGAAGAGGCGAATGAACAGCCATTGTCCGGCGAAGTTGTCGATCAGCGCTTGCGACCGCGGATCCGCCAGCATACGTGAGACTTGGGTGGTGAGCGTCGCCGGGTCGTGCAGGTTGCCGGCCTTGGCCGCCGCCAAAAGCCCGGCGTCGGGCATCGAGCTCCACAGGAAGTACGACACGCGCGACGCCAGCTCGTACTCGCCGAGCGGGTGCGGGGTCAGCGACGCGGGCATCGGATCGATTTCGGGCCGGTAGATGAAGTTGGGCGACAACAGCGCCGCGCGCAGCGCCAACTTCAAGCCGACCTCGGCGGAATCGCCCTGGCTGGTGGCGAGGGCGACGAGCGGCATCAAGCCGTCGACCTCGGTCGCCGTGACCTCACGACGCCACGCGCGGGGCAAGAATGCCTCGAGCGCCGAGCGCGCACACGCGGCGCCTTGTGCCGCCAGGTCACAGCCGATGAGCTGCGCGCGTTGCGTGGGCGAGCTCAACGCCTCGCTGATCAACGCGCTGGCCGCGGTATCGTAGCCGCTCAGGTGCAAGGTCGAGACCGTCAGCACGTCGGAGGCGTTGTCGAAGTCAGCGCCGCGGTCGTCGGGCGGGAACTTGTATTCGACGCTAGCGACCTTCTTGGTCCCGAGCAGGTCGCGCATCGTATTGTCGTATTCCGCCAGGTTGAGGCGGTGCATGGTCACGTTCCCCGGATCGGTCGCGGGTCCGCCGGGTTGACCGTTGGCCGACGTGCCGCCACCGGAAATGCCGCCGCCTGGCCCGACGCTGCCATCCGGACCGCGGCCGGTGCCCACGCCGTCGCCGCTGAAATTGCCCGTGCAGCCCACGATCCCCAGGCTGAGGAGCAGCGTGCGAATCGACTGGGCTCTCCCGAAGCGCTGGATTGAAGTAATCATTTTACCGTTCGGGGCGAACAGGCATTCGTCCTCAGCTGTGAGTGAGACGAACGGCTCGAATCGATCCGCGTCGGGCGGCCAACATCAAGCTACTCTGGGTTCTGTTCCCAACAGCACCAGTCACGGCTCAAGCATTCACCGCCCCAGGCACCTTTGACGCCGAGAACAGCAATTTAGGGACACGCCGTAGCTAGATCGCGGTTGCGGCTTGTGCGCCAGGGTAGGCAGAAAAATCCACCGGAGCTTTTACGGTGCGACGGGCGTGACGTTGGACAGCGTGAAGACGTAGTCCTGGTAGTCGCCGTTGGCGGCTTCTTCGAAGCACAACAAGTACGCGTTTGGGATCGCGACGCCAGCGCGATCTTTGAGCGGGTACGAACGCACGGCGTGCTTGGTGGCGTTGCCCGCGTTCTTCGCGTCCTCGGTGTACGTCTTGTGCGTCTTGCTGGTGGTGAAGATGCCGAACTCACCGCTCGGAGCGGCGAAGCTCTTCTTCGAGCCGGTGTCGGTCTTCGGGTTCAGAGCCTGGTACTGGTCGTCGGAGATCACCCCGACCTGCGTCTCGGTCGCGCCGGCGTAGTAGCCGTACGGAATCGGCTCTTGCGGAGAATAACGCGCGACGGGCACCAGCCCGACCTCGGCCGCCGAAGCGGCCTTGAAGCGCGGAGCCGCGACTTCGTCACCGACCAGCGGCGTGGTCGTGCTCAGCAGGCCGGCGCCACCGATGTTGATGTTGAAGCCGAGCGTGTCGAGCACCGGCTTCAAGAACGGCTCGTTTGCGCCTTCGAGGCCTTTCGTACCCAAACCGTACAGCCCAATCTCGAGCTTGGTAGTGGGATTGGCCGTCAGCACCACGAGCTTGCTCTTGTAGGTCGCGATGCCGCTCGGAAGAAAGTGCAGCTGCACGGTCGTGCTGTTGCCGGGCGCAATCTGAGTGCCGGCTTGTGGCCCCGACACCAGCTCGAACCTCGCGGCGTCGGCGCCTGTCGCATCGAGCATGGCCGACATCAGCTGCACCGGCTGTGCCGACGGATTCGTCAGCATCACCGTTTGCGGACCCGATGTGGTCTTCTGCACGGCGCCGAACACCACCTCACTCGGCGTAGCGACGAGACCTGGTTGGACGACCGCGCCGCCCGCGCCCGCCGTGCCACCAGCACCGGCAGCAGCGCCCCCCGCACCCGCAGCGCCGCCGTTGCTGATTCCTGCGCTGCCTGCCGTGCTCGGTGCTTGTCCCGCGCTGCTGGTTCCGCCGCTCGCGTTGCCAGCAGCTCCGCCGCTGCCACCGGAGCTGCCACCGGCTTGCGTGATGCCGGCGCCCCCCGTCGCATTGGCGCCGCCCGTCGCCGCCGAGGAACCGCCATCAGATGAGCAGGCAGCTGCGCTACCGGCGCACGCCACCAGCGCCGCGGCGCGCAGGAACAACCCTCGATGAAGCGACGTCACGACCCAAGTCTAACCCGGGTCGAACATAAATTCTAATATTTTATTTGGTGGAATATTTATTCCACCGGTGAAAAATCCTGAAGGCTCTAGAAAAACACGCCCAAAGTGGCGAGCACGCTGAGCGGCGGGGCTGCCGTCAGGTGCGTTGCGGGGCTCGCCAGCGCGGTGCCGGTGGCGAGGCTCCAATTGGAGACGTAGCGCTCACGGTCGTCGGCGTATTCGAGCGCGAGCAGGTTGTAGCCTTCGAGGCCGAGCTCGACCTGTTGGTAGCGCAGCGCCGCGTGGCCGTTGAGTACGTGATCGGCCGGGCCCGTGAGGGTGTCGGTGATGTGGCGGCCGGCCAGAAATGTGTAGCCCACACCGACACGACCCGTTAGTGACTTGCCGTGCACGGTAGCGAGCGGGCCGTGGACGCTCACGTCACTGCGAAACAGCAGCGGTGGGATGTTCGGCACGTAGTGCGAGATGCCGGGCGCGAGCGTCGTGAACGTCGAGCTCGAAAGCGATCCTGCGACCGACGCCAGCAGCCACGGCCACGGTTTGGCGACGAGCGATGCGACCAAGCCGTGCCGAATGCTGGCGCCTTCGGTCGAGAAGCCGCCTGACGTCGCCTCGAACACGAGCTCGTTCCTGACGCGGGTTTCGAAGGCCGAGAGCGTCGCGACGTAGCGCTCGCGGCGGGCTTTGGCGCGTAAGCCAATTTCGTACGAGCGCACCTTCGAAAACGGTTTGGCGCCTTCGCGGATGCTCGGCCCAGCGCCGGAGATGCCGTCGGAAGTCGCGACGTTGGCGGTCGCCTCGAGCGAGCGAAAGCCTTCGCCGTAGGAGGCCACCGCCGTCAGCTCGGGCACGAAGTCGTATTCGGCGGTCACGCGCGGGCTCACGGCCGCGCCTTGTGCCGAACGATTCGAACCGGGTAGCGCGCCCGGCGTTCGTTGCGCGACCGGTACGTCGTAGCCCAGCCGATCATCGACCGACACGCCGATCAGGTCGGCTCGCACCCCGCCCGACAGGCGCGCGCGGCGCCAGAGTCGCAAAGCGCCGTCGAGGTAGGCCGCGGCATCGAGCGTGTCGAGGGCTGCGTTCAGCCTGCGATCCCAAACCGCGAGCGTGCTCGGATCGAGCAGGCTTTTGCTTTGCTCGGTGTGCCCGACACGAAAGCTGACGCCTGGCTCGACGCTGAGCTCCATGAAGCTGCTCAGCCGCCGAGGCTCGGTGTGCAGCCGCGATACGATGCCGACCGACGACTCTCGATCACTCGTCTGCCACAGATCGCCGGCGCCGCCGGCCGCTTCGGGATCAATCGCCGAGCTGAAGACGTTGCCGCTGAAGTTTTGCCGCGCGCGAAAGCCGGTCCACATCGCCCACGGCGCGAGCTCGAAATGCGCGCCGCCCGCCGTGACGGTGTCGAATCGGCGCTGACAATCACGCGCGACGACTGCACGCCCTGATTGTCGGTGTAAAACGGATAGCGATCGTAAAAGTCGATTTTTCCCGAATCCACGTCGGATTTGCGGAGCACGCCGGACAGCTCACTGCGCGCGCCATAGGCAGTCGCGAGTAGCCGTAGATGGCTGTCTCTTCCCAAATCCAGGCCGTACTGCGCATTCAAGCTGCCCGATTGAGAAGCGCGTCGCGAACCAAAGCCGTCGGACTTGGGCAGCGCGAACGCCGCGAAAGTCTGATCATCGAAGCCAGCGGGCCCTGCCACGCCGACGACGCGCGCTTGGTTGAACGAACCGTACGTCGCCTTCAGCTCGTTCTTGCGCTGCTCCACGGCCAAGTCGAAATACGCGCTGCCGACGATCGCGGTGTCGCCTTGGCGTGGGTCATACGGCCCTTCGAGCACCCGGATGCTGCGCACGACTTCGGGGATGATGAAGTTGGCGTCCGCGTAGCCCTGGCCTTGTACATGCACTGGGCTGTTGATGGGCACATTGCCGACGCGCATCTCGATGCCCGAGCCGTGATCGAGGTCGAATCCGCGCAGGTACACGTCGTTGCCCAAGCCCTCGCCGTCCTCGTGATCGACGAAGAAACCGGGCGCGACCGACAGCAGTTCGCTGGTCTGTTGGTGGGGAGCGGCGTCGAGCAGCTCACGCTTGATGCGGATGTCTCCCACGCCGCGCGGGGCCGACCAGCTCTGGCCGCGCACTTCGATCGTCAGTGCGTAGTCCTCGTCTTGCTCGTCGGACGAGAGCGACGCGGCGGGCACGGTCGCCGCCGGCGTGACGGGCGTGGCGGGCGTGACCGCTCTCGGCGCCGTGGCGGTCGTCGGCGCGACCGCGGCTGGGTGAAACACCACGACGTACTCGACCCGCGAACGAAACGGCGCGTCGTCGCGCCGCGACGGGCGAAACGCTGCGTCGCGCACCGCCGCCAACGCCGCTGCGTCGAACGCCGCCGGTGCGTCGGCCGGCGCGCGCGAAGCGACGATCGCCGATTCGACGTGCCCGTTTACGTCGACGACCAAGTCGAGCACGACCTGCACTTCGAGCGCCGGTGCGCCAGCCGGAAAAGCTGGCACCACCTCCGACTCCGGCTCGGCCGCGATCAGTTGTGCGTAAGCGGCGCGCGTCGCCAGCGCCGCGGCGAGCACGAGCGACTTGCTCGACGCCGAAAGCCGACGCCTTATCACGTCAGCACGAACTGACCGAGGAGGTCTTCGTCGCCCGCCGCGTCGGAAGTGAAAGAGTAGGCGCCTTCAACCGCCGGGGTCTTGAAGGTGATGGTGACGCTATCGCCGGCGTCGATGGCCGCGATCGTCGTATCGTCGGGGAAACACGACTCCTGCGGGCACTTCGCCGGTAAATCGGTCGGGATGCACGCGATGTGGAAGCCGTGCGCTTTCGATCCGACGTTGGTGATCGTCAGCTTGACCGTGCTCGAATTCTGCACGGCGATGTTCGGCTGCGTTGAGCGGCTGTCGACACCGCCCACCGCGTAGCCGGTGTCGCTCACGTTGAGCAGTACCCTGATGGTGCCGCCGACCACGCCGTCGGCATCGCCCGGGGTGCAGCTTTCGTCGTGGGTCGCGCCCGAGCTACAGCCTGCGCCGAGCAGCAACATTCCCAGCGTTAGGTTTCGAAGCCGAGCCATGGCGTACAGGCTAGCCGCCATGGCTCTCAAGCGGTGTCGCTCAGTGAACCGACCACGAGCACAAGTGCGCTTTGCCGCCCACGTCACCGCCGGCGACGATCCGGCCATTGACCGCGATAAGCGACGTGAACTTGTGCACGCCTTGGCAGCCAAGTGCCCCTGTGCCCTTGCTGCTGTCGTACAGCAACGTGCCGTCTTCGCCGTCGAAGCCGTTCAGGTTGTTGCCGTTCAAGAACCAGACGACCGGATCATTCGCGCCGCTGCTGTTGGTGGAGATCGGCGAGCGCTTGCTGATGTCGCCGCCGCCGACCGCACCGCACCACGCCTTCGACGGCATCGGCGCCATGCCGGCCGCGGCCGGCTTGAGCAGAATCGACATCACCACGTTGTCCTTGTTGCCACCCGGGCACTGCGCGCCGCCGCCCGCCGAGATCGCCACGTGGACGCCGGTGGCGGTCGTGTAAGCGGTCGGCGTCGTGTACACCGATTGCGCGTTGGTGTCGGCGACGACCATGTCCGCGAACTGGCCGAGCGAGCCGCCGAGGTTGGCGGTGTCGAGGAAGTAGACGCGGCCCGGCTTGGCCGGCGCGACGATGATCGACGACGGGGTCGCGCCCGGCACCGACACGATGGTCGGGCTCGCGGAGCCGAAGTCCTTGTCGCTCGAGTTCATCGGGTTCGCCCACTCGGTCGGGAAGAACATGTTCTTCGAGTCGCGATTACCGACACCCAAACCAGTGATACGAATGATTTCTTCGCTGTCGCTGTTGTCGTGGTTGCCCTGCTCGGGGGCGTTGCCGGTCACGGCGAACACGCCGTTGCCGTCGGAAGCCAAGCCACCAGCAGCCCAGATGCCCGCTTGACGATTGTCCTTGGTCGCCCACGCGCCGGTCTTGGTCGGATCGGCCGTGTCCACGCCGATCACCCAGCCGTGGTAGTCGCCGGCGTCACCGCAGTAGCCGCCGAACGCGACGTTCAAGGTGCCCTTGATCAGTGACAGCGCGCTGCGCTGGTTTTGCACGTTGGACGGGAACGCCAGGTTGCCGGCCTTGATCTGCGAGACGTTGATTGGCCAACCCGCGACCTCCATGCCGGTCTCGGTCGACAGCGCGTGGATCTCGTGGTGACCGTCGGTCATGGCGGCCGCGAGGTAAATCCGCTTGGCGGTGGCGTCGATCACCGGCGTGCTGACGATGCCGTGGTTCTTGGGATCACCACCGCAGACCGGCGCGTTGGCGAGGTAACCGCCGATGTTGTGTTTCCAACCCATGACGCCGGTCTTCTCATCGAGTTGGTAGACGTCGTTTTCGGTCGTCGCGGCGAAAAAGTGGCCGGTGCCGGCCGTCGCGCCAGCCAGGAACAGCGGCGAGCTGGTGAGCTCACCGTCGAAGTTGGCTTTGAACTCGGCGTCGCCCTGCATCTTCGTCATCACATTGGTTTTGGTGAGCGACGGCGCGAGCCAGTGGCCGGTGCGCGCGTCGTCAGCGCCACGCTGCGTGACCGAGCCGTCGCCGGAGGCGGGCGGCGTACCACCGGTGCCCGCCGCCGTGCCGGCCGTGCCGGCGCCTGCACCACCGCCGCCCGTCGCGACGCCACCCGTGGTCACCGCGCCGGCGTTGCCAGCCGTTCCGGTGCTACCGCCGGTCGTGGCGGCGCCGCCGCCGGGGTTCGACGTGCCGGCTTGCGGATTGGTGCCCGTGCCGGCGGTCGATGCTGCGCCCCCGGCGCCTCCACCAGGGTTCGAATCCGTACCCGAGCACGCCACTGACACAAGAAGAGCACCGAACAAAAGGACTTTGGACATTAATGATTCTCCGGGGCGTGTCGCGCGCACTGGCCCACTGTTCCCACGCGGGGGGTCTCCGACTCTACAATGCTTGTCTGGGGTGCGAAAGGCACGGCTCCGCGACGGTGTCTCGTTTGCACTCGTCTGGCACTGTTCCCGGTGGGGTACGTGACGGCTCAGGTTCGTTTCATTCGACTTTTCTTGTCGAAGTTTTGGACGGGTCGGCAACGCTGCGCGCAACCACGAGAAAAAATGGCAGGACGGCTGCTCGCGCTTCACGTTCGCGTTTCGTCGCGACTGAGGCATATTAGCGGCTGCAACGCGCGGCGCCGGACACGACGATTCAGTGACGTGCCTGCGCGCATGGCGATGGAAGGCTCGATGCTTCACCTGAAAACCGGATTTCCTCTAGGGCTGGCTTGGGTCGTGATGGCGTGCGGCGGCGACCCAGCACACTCCGTCCCTGCCTCAGGCGGTGCTGGGCAAAGCGGCGCGAACACCGCCGGAACGGCTGGCAGCGTCGCCGCGAGCGGAGCCGGTGGAGCTGCGGGCAGTGGCGGCGGCCAAAGCGGCGCCAGCGGTTCCGCCGGCAGCGCGGGCACAGGCGCCGTTGGTGGCACCGCCAATGTAGGCAAGTGCGCACCACCAGCCGATGTTTTTTCCCCGATCATGAAGTTGACTGAGACGGGTTGTGTCGATCCAATAAACCCCTCCAAGCCGACGGCGACGGCGTTCAGCTACGAGGTCAACAGCCCGCTGTGGTCCGACTTGGCAGAGAAGACGCGCGCTTTCGTGCTGCCGGCAGGTGCAAAAATTCACGTCCGTAACTGCACCGCCACACCCGCAGATTGCCCGAACGGGGCCGCCGATGAAGGCCGCTGGGATTTCCCGGTCGGCTCAGTGATGATCAAGACTTTTGCCTTCGACACCAAGCTGGTCGAGACGCGGCTGTTCATGCACGTCGATGCCACCAACTGGGTTGGCTACAGCTACCAGTGGGACGAGGCTCAAAAGGAAGCCACGTTGGTTTCATCCGACGGCGTCAGCGTGATGTTCAACACCGGCACGCGCACGGTGTCCTGGCATTACCCGAGCCAGATGGACTGCACGAACTGCCACAACGCGGCCGGCGGCTCGACGATTGGTCCGGAGACTGCGCAGATGAACCGCAGCGTGGCCGCCACGAATCAAATCGACAAGCTCGCCACGCTCGGCCTGTTCGAGACGCCGCCGGCCAAGCCGTACAAGGCCGCGTTGGTGGCGCCGTACGCCGTAGGTGGCGCGCCCGCTGGCGGCACGACCGAGCAACGAGCGCGCTCCTATCTGCACGCCAACTGCGGTTTCTGTCATCGGACGGGCGGCAACTACCCGAACTTCGACTTCCGCTACGACACCGCGTTCAAGGACATGAACATCTGCAACGCGGACGCCAAGAAGGGGGCGATCCCGAACGCGCCCGGCAAGACCCAGATTCTCGTCCCCGGCAAGGAGACCGACTCCGTGTTGTGGCTGCGAATGAACGAGGCTGACCCGATGAAGGGCCGCATGCCGCAGGTCGCGTCTTTCGTCGTCGACCCCGACGCCACGAAGGTCGTGGGCGATTGGATCAAGGCCCTGCCGGCGGCTTGCCCGTAATCGCGCCCCACGGCAAGCCCGTGACTTTGATGCGCTTCTCGACCTTGCCGCTGACGACGTTCACGATCGACACGTCTTCGGAAGAGCCGTTGGCGCTGAAGACGCGCTTGCCGTCTTCACTGACCGCGATGCCCCAAGGCCGCGCGCCGACGTCTTCGATCGAGTGATCGAAGGCGCGCTTGGCGACGTCGACGACGTCGATCGCTTCGCCGCGCCCGGTCGAAACGAACAGCTGCTTGCCGTCGGGTGAAAGCACCAGCCCCATCGGCCGAGCACCGAACGGCGGCTTGCCGTCGAGCTTGATCGTGGCGGTGGCCTTGTTCGTGCGCGGGTCGAACACCGTCAGCGTCGAGTCGAACTCGTTGCTGACGAACGCCGTACTGCCATCCTGCGTGAACACCACGCCGCGCGGGCGCTTGCCAGCGGCGATCTCGCCGACCACCGCGAAGCTTACCGTGTCGATCGCCGTGAGTTTGCTGTCCTGCTCCGAGGTGACGTAGACGACTTTGCCGTCGGGCCGCAGCGCGACGCCTTCCGGCTCTTTGCCGACCGGCACCCTGCGGATGATTTTGCCGCTCTCCAGATCGAGCACGCTAAGCTCCGCGGTTTCTTCGTTCGACACGAACAGCGTCTTGCCGTCGCGCGAGAGGTCGAACGACTCAGGATCTTGTCCGCTCGGCAAAATGCGGAGCAGCTTCTTCTCGACGACGTCGACCACGCCGATGCCGTCGGCTGCGCGATCCGCCGGGGGTAGCGTCGACTCATCGACGTTCGGCCCGCCGCGCGGCGAGCCGGAGAGCGCGACGTACAAGGTGCGACCGTCGCGTGACAGCTTGAGCCCGCGTGGCCGTTTGCCGACCGGGATGCGCGCGACGACCGACGCGGCGTCGGGGTCAATGACGACGATTTCGCCGCTGCTCTCGGCGCTGACGTAAACCAGCCGCGCGTCGGGCTTTCCGTGGCAGCCGGCCAGCCCGAGCCCGACGAGCGCTGCTAACCCGAATCGGAGGTGCTTCCGCATGGGCGCATTCTTAGCAGATTGGGCTAGCGTGGCGGTATGGACGCACGAGCCTGGCTCGAAGTAGCGAAGCCGCTGACCGATCGCATCGCGATGGCCACGGGGCTAGCGCGCAGCACGATTGTGGCGATACTGATCTTGCTGGTCGGCTTGGTCTTGGCCGCGATCTTGAGCCGGCTGGCGCGACGGATGGTGGGGCGCAGCGCGAACTGGATTGGCAGCTTGCAACCAGGTGCGATGACGGTGCCGCACCTGGAGCGCGTGCAAGAGGGCGTGGGGCGCGCCGTCTATTGGCTGGTCGTCGTATGCGCGGTGATGGCCGCGACCGAAACGCTCGGCTTGCCGGTGGTGACGGCGTGGCTGTCCGGCGTCGCGACGTTCCTGCCGCGCGTGGCGGCCGCGATCCTGATCGTGGCGCTCGGCACCGTCGCGGCGCGTGTGGCGCGGCACATCGTCTCGAGCGCCGCCGGCTCCGCCAACGTCACCTCCGCCGAGCGGCTCGGCCGCGTGACGGAGATGGTGCTGCTGCTGGGCACGACGCTGGTCGCGATCGAGCAGCTCGGGATCGATATTTCGTTCCTCAAGGCCACGCTGTTGATCTTGCTCGGCGGCATGCTGCTCGGTGCCGCGTTGGCGTTCGGATTTGGCGGGCGGGATCTGGTCGCGAACATCTTGTCCGCTCATTACGTGCACCGGCTCTACCAGGTGGGTCAGGTCGTGCGCGTCGACGGCGTCGAGGGACGCATCGTTCGCATCACCGAAACCTCCGTGATTTTGGAGTGCGCCGAAGGCGACGTGGCGATCCCTGCGCGCACGTTCTCGGACGCGCGGTCGACGCTGATCGTGCGCCGCGGAGGCGGGCAATGAGCGCCGAGCTGTTGTTGGTGCAGGCGTTCGCGGCCAGTCACCCCGACGAGGTTGCGCGCTTCATCGAACGTTTGCCGCCCGAGCAAGCGGCTGAAGTGCTGGGCGCGCTCGACGTCGAAAGCGCCGCCAACGTGCTTTCGCGTACCGTACCCTTAATCGCGGCGGCGTCGCTGGCTCGGCTCGAAGCCAAGGCCGGCGGCGACGTGCTCGAGGCGTGCCACCCGACGCTCGCCGCCGACATCTTGTTTCGAATGGATCGCCCGACGCGCGCTCGGCTGCTGGAAGCCGTCAGCGCGGAGCGCGCAGAAAATCTCAAGCGCATGACCGAGTTCGGCCCGCGCCGTGCCGGCGGACGCCTCGATCCGCGCGCGCCCGCGCTGCCCGAAACCCTTTCCGTGTCGGAAGTCTTCGAGCGGCTGCGCGCCTTCCCGGCCGGCGCCATGTACTACGTCTACGCCATCGACGCCGAGCGGCGTCTGACCGGTGTCTGCAACATGCGCGAGCTGATGTTGGCGCGGCCCGAGGCGCCGCTCGGCACGATCGTGACGCGCGATCCGGAAGCGCTGTTCGCGCAAGATCCGTTGGAGGTGATCGCCCGCCATGCTGGCTGGAAGCGCAACCACGCGCTGCCGGTGATCGACCGCGATCGGCGCTTCTTGGGCGCGCTCCGCTATTCCACGTTTCGCGCGATCGAAACCGAGCTCGGGCAGGCGGCGTCCGGACCCAGTGCTGACCAAACCGCCTCGGCGCTGGCCGAGCTGTGTGCGCTCGGTGCGTCGGCGATGACGCGCTTCATCGGTGCCACGTTGGCGCTCGAGGGCCCGCAACCGGAGCGGCCCGAGCCGCCGCCACCCAGCGCGCGCCGCAGCGTGATGCCGGGAGGCATGACGTGAGCGCGCTGACCGATTTGTCGCTGGTGTTCCTGAACGTCCACCCCAGCGAAGCGGGCGCGGTGCTCGAGCGCGCCGACGCAGACGACGCGGCGCGGGCGCTCTTGCCGCTCTCCTTGGGGCGCGCCTCAGAGGTGCTGACGCGCATGAACGTCGACGCGGCGGCGCGCACGCTGCGCTGTATGGACGACTCGTGGGCGCGCGAAACGCTGGTTGCGACCGACTTCGTGCAAGCCGCGCGGTGGCTGGCGTATCTGGACGAAGAGACGAGCACGCGTCTCCTGGCGGAGCTGCCCGCGCAGAGCCAGCGCAACATCAAGGAAGCGCTCGAATTTCCGCCGGACACCGCGGGTCGACTGATGGATCCGCGCGTCACCACGTTTCGCGAAGACACGACGATCGACGAAGCACTCGAGCACATTCGCAAGACGAAAAATCGCCGCATCACCGACGTCGTCTTGATCGACGAAGACGGTGGCTTGACCGGCGTCGTCTCGCTGCAGAGCCTGGTCGGCGCCCCCAAAGCCGCCTCGATGGGCAGCCTCGCTGAACGCAATCGTCCCGTCGTCAACCCGATGGCCACGCGCGACGAAGTCGTTGAGCTACTCAACCGACATGCCTTGGCCAGCCTCACGGTCGTCGATCTCGACGGCCAAGTGCTCGGCATTTTGCCGTACGACGCCCTGGTGCGCGCCGCGCAGCACGCCGCCACCGACGATTTGCAGCAGATGGTCGGCGCCGGCAAAGACGAACGCGCGCTCTCGCCGCCACTGCTCGCGGTCAAAAGCCGCTTGGGTTGGCTACTCATCAACCTGGTGACAGGCTTCATCGCGGCCGCCGTGGTCGGCCTGTTCGATGCCACGATCGCGCGCTTCACGGCGCTCGCCGTGCTGATGCCAGTCGTCGCCGGTCAAGCCGGAAACACCGGCGCGCAGGCGCTCGCCGTCACCAGCCGCGGGCTTGCCCTGCGCGAAATCCGCGTCGGCCATTGGTGGCGCGTCGCGCGCAAAGAGGTCATGGCGTCGTTCATCAACGGCTCCACGGTGGCGCTCGCGACGTCGCTGTGCACCTTCCTGTGGAGCCACAATTTCGGCCTCGCGCTCGTGATCGGCGTCTCGATGGTCGGTTCGATGGTGATCGCCGCCATCTCCGGCGCCTCCGTGCCGATCGTCCTCACCGCCCTCAAACGCGATCCGGCGACGGCTTCGTCTATTATCCTGACGACTGTGACGGACGTGAGCGGGTTTTTCAGTTTTCTGGGGTTGGCGACGCTGTTGGCGAACCTGCTCGCCGCCGGCCCGCACTGAGGAGGAGCGGGCTGCCGAAGTGCAGCTTGAATTGCAGAAGCTTGCGTGTCGGAGTCGGGCCACTTTGGTTGCTCGAAGCGGGTGAGCGCCGACCTGCGGTCGGGCGGGAAGGTGGGCCGCCTGCGGCGGGGACGCGCCTGCGGCGCGGATGGGGTGGGCGCCCTTCGGGCGAGTCGGTGAGCGCGCCTGCGGCGCGGAGGGGGAGGACGCCCTTCGGGCGAGAGGGAGGACGCCCTTCGGGCGAGAGGGTGGGCGGGCTTCGCCCGAGTGGGGTGAACGCTTCGCGAGAGGGTGGGCGGGCTTCGCCCGAGTCGCTTCGCGGGCCCGCCGTGGGCGGTTCACCTGAATCCGGCGCAGCCGGTTCACCGCCGCAGGCGGTTCACCTGATCGGCGCAGCCGCCTCGCCGCAGGCGTCCACCCACTCGCCGCAGGCGTCCACCCACTCGCCGCAGGCGTCCACCCACTCGCCGCAGGCGTCCACCCACTCGCCGCAGGCGTCCACCCACTCGCCGCAGGCGTTCACGGCCCCGCCGCAGGCGGTTCACCCTCTCGCGCTCGACGTCGACGAGCGCCGGAACGGCGACGCACGGTGTGGCTTGCTCGGGTGAGTTTGATTTTATCAGCGTGCTCGCCGCCGTCGAGGCCAAGCCGGCTGCGCCGGTGCTCGCTGCGCTCGCAGCCTCGACCGCGTCTGCGCGCGCTGCTGATGGGCTGCTTATGGCTCGCAAGCCAGCGAGACCGAATCACAGAGGAGACTCACAATGCCATTCCAAGTCGAAGAACTGAGCCTGGAGCTGATCGAAGCACTCGTCCCGCTGATGCCGCGCATCAAGCAAAAGGACAAAGGCCTCGAGGACCAACTGCGGCGGGCGGCAAGCAGCCTCGGCCTCAACTTAGCTGAGGCAAAATTCTCGGATCCGGGCAATCGCAAAGCGCGGCTATTCACGGCCGCGGGCAGCGCTGGTGAGACGCAGCATGCGTTGCGGCAAGCGATCGCGTGGCGCGTCGTATCGGCAGGCGACGCGGAAGCGCCGATGCGGCTGCTGAAGCGGATTGTTGCGATACTTTGGGGGATGACGCGCGGCTAGCGCGTCTCTCGGCGGTTTGCGCCGCGCTTCCGCGCGGCGCAACTTTACGGCCACGCGCTCAAAAATTCAGTCCCACCCGCCGCGGCCGGGAAGGTAGCCGGGCGCCGGGGGTTTCGTACGCGTCACCGGATCTACGGGCGAGAAGTCTGGCGCCGCGTACAAGACTCCGCGGAAATGTGAGGAATATTCTAGAAAATTTCCACCGGGGAGGGGATAACGCGGGGAGATTCGCGCGTCTTGCGGCGTCGGGCGCGCTCCACGATACATGTCTACCAACACCTCCCAGCTCGCCGCTTACATTTGGTCCCTCGCTGATCTGCTGCGCGGTGACTTTAAGCAGTCCCAGTACGGGCGCGTCATTCTTCCCTTCACCATTTTGCGCCGGCTGGAGTGCGTGCTTGAGGGGACGAAGGGCAAGGTCCTGAAGGAGGCGGAGAAGCACGCGGGGAAGGCGGAGGAAGCGCGGGAGAAGTTCCTGCTTAAGGCGGCGGGGCAGTCTATTTACAACACGTCGCCGATGGACTTGTCGAAGCTTGGGTCGAGTGACATTGAGAGCAACCTGCGCACCTACGTGCAGAGCTTTAGCCGGGACGCGCGGGAGATTTTTGAGCACTTCAAGTTCGATGAGTTCGTGCGCTCGCTTGCCGAGGCGAACCTGCTGTTCAAGATTGTGCAGCGGGTCGCGGGCATGGATCTTCACCCCGAAAAGGTGAGCAACCATGAGATGGGGCTCGTCTTTGAGGAGCTGATCCGCAAGTTCGCGGAAGGCAGCAACGAGACGGCTGGTGAGCATTTTACGCCGCGCGACATCGTGCGGCTGACGACTTCGCTCGTGTTCATGGAGGATGACGAGGCGCTGCGCGACCAAGGCATTATCCGCACCATCTATGACCCCACGGCGGGCACGGGCGGGTTTCTGTCCAGCGGCATGGAGTATGTGTTTGAGCACAACGCCGGGGCCGTGATGCGCGCCTTTGGGCAAGAGCTGAACCCGGAGAGCTACGCCATCTGCAAGGGTGACATGCTGGTCAAGGGTCAGGACGTGAGCCGCATCAAGCTGGGCAACACGCTGAGCGACGACCAGCTCGCCGGCGAGAAGTTCGACTACATGCTGTCCAATCCGCCCTTTGGCGTGGACTGGAAGAAGATTGAAGAGGCGGTCAGCGCCGAACACAAGGTGAAGGGTTTCAACGGCCGCTTCGGGCCCGGCTTGCCGCGAGTCAGCGACGGCTCGTTGCTGTTTCTGCTGCACCTCTTGAGCAAGATGCGGGACTACGACGCGGCAGACAAAAACAAGAACGGCGGGCGCATCGGCATCATCCTGAACGGCTCGCCACTTTTTACCGGCGGCGCGGGCAGCGGCGAGAGTGAGATCCGCCGGCACATTCTCGAGCATGACCTGCTCGAGGCCATCGTCGCCCTGCCAACAGACATGTTCTACAACACCGGTATCTCGACCTACGTCTGGGTGCTGTCGAACAAAAAGCGGGCCGAGCAGAAGGGCAAGGTTCAGCTCATCAACGCGGTGCACCTGTACCAAAAGATGCGCAAATCGCTGGGTTCCAAGCGCCTCGAGATCGGCGAGGCCGACATTGCGCTCATCACCAAGACCTTTGGCGCCTTTGAACCGGTCGAGACCTACGAGCTCGACAAAGAGCCCGACGCCAAGGGCACGCGCGGCCGCCCTTCGGCCAAGAAGGCCGAGACCAAGACCTTTGGCAGCAAGATCTTCCGCAGCCACGAGTTCGGCTACCGCCGCATCACCATCGAGCGCCCGCTGCGGCTCAGCGTGCAGTTCACACCAGAACGGCTGGCGACGCTGCGCTTTGACGGCGGCGCCCTGGGCGCGGCGATGCAGCGCCTGTATGAGCAGTTCGGCGGCGACTGGACCGCGAAGACCTACGGCGACCTGTCGGCCGTGGAGGCCGAAGCGCGCGCTCTTTTGAAGGCCGACTTCTCCGACTTGAAAGAGAAGCAGCTCAAGGACGTGCTGAGCGCCAAGACGTGGACCACGCAGAAGGCGCTGCTCGAAAAGGCCGAGGCTTTGGCCAAGGTCATCGGCGCGGAGCAGCACGACGACTACAACGCCTTTGACGGCGTGTTGAAGGCGGCGCTGAAGAGGGCCAAGCTCAGCCTCGACGCCAAAGAGCGAAAGCAGCTCGAGGCCGCTGTCAGTTGGACCAACCCCGACGCGGAGCCCGTCGTCAACAAGCTGGTCAAAGGCAAGCCTGACCCGCTGTACGGCAGCTTTGAATACAAAGGCCAAGTCGTCACCTTCCAAGCCGATTCGGCGCTGCGCGACAACGAGGACGTGCCGCTCACCGCCGCGACCGCGCGCGGCGCCGAGGTCAACCAGGAGAACGAGGCTTACTTCAAACGAGAAGTCGCGCCTCACGTGAAAGACGCCTGGATCGACGCCAGCAAAAAGGACGAACGCGACGCAGGCGTCGGCAGCGTCGGCTACGAGATCCCGTTCAATCGCCACTTCTACCAGTACGAGCCGCCCCGCAGCCTGGAAGAGATCGACGCCGACCTCGACGTGCTGAGCCGCGAGATCATGGAGATGCTGCGCGAGGTGCATTCGTGAGCGGCAAAGGTGAGCCCGATGTCGTCGCTCACGACGATGAGTTGTTCGCTCGAGTGGCCGCCATCCTCGACAAGGCACGCGGCAACGTCGTTCGCGCCGTCAACTCGAACATGGTCCTGGCCTACTGGCTCATCGGACGCGAGATTGTCGAAACGATTCAGGAGGGGGAAGAACGAGCGGCGTATGGCGGCCAGGTGCTCAGCGACCTTTCGAAGCGGCTTCAGGCCCAGTACGGCGGAGGGTTTTCTGTCCCCAAATCTTCAACGATTTCGACGGCTTTTTCTCACCTACTCGGGGCGCGGGGAGATTTGGTCCCCAGCCGGGACCAAATCTCTAGGCCCCCCAGCTCTTGAGAATTCCTCCCCGTCAGGGACCGAATCAAGCCGGATCACGAACCCGGCAGGGTCACCATCCGTCACCCTCACCGCCAGCGTAGCCACCGATCAAGCCAAGCCGTTCGCCCCGGAGCTCACCTGGTCGCACTACCGCGCGCTCATGTACGTCGAGAACGCACGCGCCCGCGCCTTCTACGAGAACGAAGCTATCGAGTGCGGCTGGACGAAGGCGCAGCTCGAACGCCAGATCCAGTCGTCTCACTACGAGCGCATCCTCGCTCATGGCGGCGAAGATGGCCTCGTCGCTGCGGAGCGCGAGCGACTCCCGGGAGAGTCGGTTTCGGCTCGCGAAGTTCTGCGCTCGCCCCTCGTTCTCGAGTTCCTCGACCTGCCCGACAGCGCTGTTCTCCACGAGAGCGCTCTGGAACAGGCCATCATCGAGAACCTTCAGAGCTTCATGCTCGAGCTCGGCAAGGGCTTCGCCTTCGTCGCGCGCCAGAAACACATCCGCTTTGATGACGACGACTTCTACATCGACCTCGTCTTCTACAATTTCCTGCTTAAGTGCTTCGTCCTCGTCGATCTCAAAATCGGAAAGCTAACGCACCGAGACGTCGGACAGATGGACGGCTACGTGCGCCTCTTCGAAGAGCGATTCAAAGTCGCAGGAGACAATCCCACCGTCGGGCTGATCCTCTGTTCGGACAAGAGCGAAGCGGTGGCGAAATACTCCGTCCTGCGCGAAAGCGAGCAGCTCTTCGCGACGAAATACCTACCGTTCTTGCCCACCGAAGCCGAGCTGGCGCGGGAGCTCGAAAACGAACGCAAGCTCCTCGAAGCGAAGAAGGCGGACTCCGATGCTTGAGCTGATGCCAAAAATTGCGAGCCGCTGTCCCGCTCCAGGAGCCAACGTCGCCGCCGAGAACGAGGCTTACTTCCGGCCAGAAGTCGTGCCTCACGTCAAAGACGCCTGGATGGACGTCAGCGAAAAGGACGAACGCGACGCAAGCGTCGGCAACGTCGGCTACGAGATCCCGTTCAATCGTCACTTCTACCAGTACGAGCCGCCGCGGAGCCTGGAAGAGATCGATGCGGACCTCGACGTGCTGAGCCGCGAGATCATGGAGATGGTGGGGGAGGTGCATTCGTGAGTATGGCTTCTTACAGCGAGTACCGAACGACGGGTGACGCTTGGCTGGTGGCAATCCCCAAGCAGTGGACCCTGGCGAAGTGCGGGCACCACTATGAGGTGCTTCTCGGGAAGATGCTCGATGCGGCCCGGGTGACAGGTAGGAACTCCGGTCGGTACCTTCGCAATGTTGATGTGCAATGGGATCGCATCAGCGAAGATGATCTCCCCGAAATGGATTTCGCGCCGCTCGAAGTCGCGCGGTATTCGGTTCGCAAGGGTGACCTCGTGGTGTGCGAGGGCGGGGAACCCGGTCGTTGTGCAATCTGGGATCGAGCCTATACCTGCTTCTACCAAAAGGCGCTCCATCGCCTTCGTCCGCGCAAATCAGCATCTGACCTGCCCCGGTACATGTTCTACAACTTGGCCGTCGCTGTCGCCCAAGCCCGTTTCGAGGCGGGCGGCGGCAAGGCAACGATCGCGCATCTTCCTGCCGAGACGCTTCGGCAGGAAAGGTTTCCGTTCCCGCCACTTGACGAACAAACCCAAATCGCCCGCTTCCTCGATTACGAAACCGCGAGGATTGATGCGCTGATCGAGAAGCAGCAGCAGCTCATCGCGTTGCTCAATGAGAAGCGTCAGGCCGTCATCAGCCACGCCGTCACCAAGGGCCTGAACCCCAACGCGCCGCTCCGGGACTCCGGGGTCGAATGGCTAGGAACGGTGCCGGCGCATTGGGAGGTGTGTCGCGTCAAGCAAGCCACGAGCTTCATCACATCCGGTCCTCACGGGTGGTCCGACCTAATCACCGACGAAGGCGCTGACATTTTCCTCCAGAGTGGGGACTTAAACGACACGTTGGGGCTACGTTTGAAGACGGCCAAGAGAATCTCGCCACCGCAGAACGCCGAGGGCATCCGGACCCGTATGCAACCTGGTGATGTCGTCGTCTGCATCACGGGTGCCAACACGGGTCGAGTTGCCGTTGCTGACGAACTGCCCGCCAACGTCTATGTAAATCAGCACCTGAGCCTAGTTCGCCCAAAGGCGAGACGCGTGGTCCCTCGCTTCCTTGCCACCATTCTTTCAGCGAGCGCCTTGAAGTCTTACTTCGCGGTTGCGCAATACGGACTGAAAGAGGGACTGAGCCTAACCAACGTGGGGGAAGCGCCGATTGCTCTCCCTCCCCTTGAGGAACAGCGCATCATTGTAGAAGCGCTTGTCGTGAGAGAGGAACTGATGAACGCGTTGGAGATGGCTGCGACCGCTCAGATCGACCTCCTCCAAGAACGCCGCACCGCTCTCATCTCCGCCGCCGTCACCGGCAAGATCGACGTGCGCGGCTGGCAGCCGCCTGAGTCCAAGGTGGAGAACGCCGTCGCGTGAGTCAGCACGTCGCCAGTGCCGGGGGCGAGTTCCTCCTCTACACAGCTTCCGAGTGCGAAGTGCGGGTCAGCGTCTATTTCGAGGGCGAGACCGTCTGGCTCAGTCAGAAGACCATGGCAGAGCTCTTTGGCGTCCAGGTCCCTGCCGTCGCCAAGCAGCTGAAAAACATCTTCGATTCCCGCGAGTTATCGGAGGCTTCAGTTGTTTCCATTTTGGAAACGACTGCCACTGATGTCAAGTCTTACAGAACCAAGCACTACAGCTTGGATGCGATCATTGCGGTCGGCTACCGGGTCAACAGCTACCAGGCGACGCAGGCCCGCCTTACTGGAAAGGACGACCAATGACCGCCTCCGCTGCCGAATCCGCCTTTCAGCAGGACATCATGCGCGCCGCCCGCTGACCCATCCGCAGAGCCAGCCCGAGCTATCTTTCCATCGCATTACACCTGTGTCATCCTTCCCCCGTGAGCATCGTTACTCCGGGATTCAGCGCCGAAAGCGCGCGACGCATCGTTGGCATCAGCTATCGGCAGCTGGATTATTGGGACAAGACAGCGCTTCTGCGTCCATCGATCAAGCAGGCGCGGGGCAAAGGCTCGCGTCGCGTTTACTCGTTCGAGGATCTCGTCGAGCTCCGCGTCATTGGTCGATTGCTCGGCATTGGGCTGTCCTTGCCCGCGGTACGCAAGGCGGCCCGCTATGTTCGTCAGCACTTTGCCAACGTGCTGCGTCCGCTGGCTCGCCTTGCCCTCGTCGTCGACGGAAAGAGCATTCTGGTCCGTGCCGTCAATGCGAAGCACTTGATTGACGCGACCGATGACGGACAGATGGTCATCAACTTCGCAGTAGCTCCGATCGCGGAAGCAGTCCGCGAGAAGGTGACCGCGCTCCTCGCGCCTCGGCAACTGTCGGTTCGCGTCGGCTCTCGCGCATTCGTTGCGGTGTTGACCCCGGATCTTGCGGCCGGAGGCTACAGCATCGAAGTACCCGAACTCCCGGGCGTCATCACCGAGGCAGACAGTTTGCCGGAAGCGCGGAGGATGGTCGCCGATGCGATTCGGCTCTGGCAGAGCCTGACTGCGCCGGCGGCCAAGCGACGCGCCCGTTAGCGCCATGGGGCGACTATCGCAGCTCACCGGCGAACGCCTCGTTCGGGCTTTGGTCCGACTGGGCTGGACGGCAGCTCGACAGTCGGGCAGCCACGTTGTGCTCACTCGTCCCGGAAAGAATTCCATCAGCGTGCCTGTGCATCGCGGCAAAGCACTCAAAGAGGGAACAGCGCGAGGGATCCTCAAGGCTGCCGGAGTTTCCGAAGATGCCCTCTTCGACGTGTACTAGCCCGCCGAGCCCACCCGACGCAGATAGATTGTCGGCCGCCCGCGGAGTTCGCTAACCTGTCCGCCATTGTGCCCACGCTGCGCTCTGCCTGCCTCGCGCTGGGGGCCCCATGACCGCCTCCGCCTCCGAATCCGCCTTTCAGCAGGACATCATCCGCGAGCTGGTCGAGGGCGGCTGGGTGTTGGGCAGCGCGGCTGGCTACGATCGCGAGCGGGCTCTGTATACCGAGGACTGCTTGACCTTCGTGAAGCAGACGCAGCCGACGGTCTGGGAGAAGTTCGTTGCGCTCAACGCGGTCAATCCAGACAAGGCGTTTCTCGATCGGCTGGCGGCTCAGCTGGACAAGGCCGACCCACAGGCTTCCGAGAAGCACCTGCGGCTGTTTGGCACGCTGGGCGTGCTGCGTCATGGGCTCAAGGACAAGTCTTGCACGTTCAAGCTGTGCCAGTTCAAGCCTGACCACGGGCTGAATCCGGACACGCTTGCCCGCCTACGAGGCGAACATTCTGCGCGTCGTGCCCGAGGTGACGTACAGCCCGTGGGCGAGCGCCGCGCATCTGGCCGCTACGGGCACGCAGGCCAAGAGCTGGCGCATTGATCTCGTGCTGTTCGTCAACGGGCTCCCCGTCGCGACGATGGAGCTGAAGAGCGAGTTCAAGCAGGCCATTGAAAACGCCATCAAGCAGTACAAAAAGACGCGCCTGCCCAAAGATCCGGCGACCAACAAGCCGGAGCCGCTGCTCACCTTCAAGCGCGGCGCGCTCGTTCACTTTGCGGTCAGCCAGTACGAAGTCTGGATGACGACGCGTCTCGAAGGCGACGACAGCCACTTTCTGCCATTCAACAAAGGCACGAGGGCGGGCGCGGCCGGCAACGACGCGGCTGAGGACGAAACGCGCTACGCCACCGACTACCTGTGGCGCGAGGTGCTGGCCAAGCACAGCCTGAGTACCAAGTCATGATCGTCGCGCAGAAATTCCAGACCGGTTTTGACCAGCCCAAGCTGTGCGCCATGTACGTGGACAAGCCGTTGGGCGGCGTCGAATGCGTGCAGACGCTCTCGCGCCTGAACCGCACCCACCCCGGCAAGAGCGCGACCTACGTCCTCGATTTCGTTAACCACACCGAAGAAATCCTCGAGGCTTTTCAGGAGTACTACCAAACCGCCACGTTGCTCGACATCAGTGATCCTGAGCACATCTGGTTGCTGGAAGAGAAGCTGAAGCAGTCGAACATCTTCACGATGACCGAGGTGACTCACTTTGCCGAAGTCTTCTACATGAAGAGCAAGAGCCAGGCGGCGCTCAGCAATGTGATGAAACCGGCGCGCGAACGCTGGGAAGGCCGTTACAAACAAGCGCAGCAAGACGCCGAAAAGGCGCGCGTCATCTTTGAGCGCACCAAAAAAACGAACGACCCCGTGCTGATCGCCAACGCCGAGGGCGAGCTGAAAGAGGCACGCAAGGAGCTCGATTTTCTGGGCGGATTCAAGGCCGATCTACGGAGCTTCACGCGCTACTACGAGTTCATGAGCCAGATCGTGGACTACGACAGTACCGATCTCGAGAAGCTCAGCCTGTACGCACGGCACCTCTACCCGTTGCTACGCGAGAGCACCCCCGAAGACGATCCGATCGACCTATCTTCTGTCGAGCTGAGCCACTACCGGCTGAGCGTTCTCCGGCAACAGGACCTGCTCCTGGTGCGTGACGGCCAGCAAGGTCTACAGGCCGGCTCCGACGTGGGCACCCGCAAAGCGCGCGACAAGAAAGAAGAGTTCCTCTCTCAAATCATCGCCCGCTTGAACGACGTGTTCGTGTCCGACGGCCTGACGGAGAACGATCTGCTCGACTACGCCCGCACCATTACCAACAAGGTGAGCGAAAACGAGGCCGTGATGCAGCAGATCCGCAATAATTCAGCCGAACAAGCCATGCTCGGCGACTTTGCCAGCGCCGTCGACAACGCCGTCATGGAATCCGCCGACGCGCACCAGAACCAGATGAACCAAGTCCTGGCCAACAAGAACGTCGCGGCTGACTTCGGCCGCATCGTGTTCGACTTGCTTGTGGCCCAGATGAAGACCGGGCAGCTCGACAAAGTGCCACCGAGCTCGCAGCGGCGGTGAACCGTTCCGCGCGCTGATCGAGGCTGGCAAGGCCTAGCGGCCTCCTCACGGGGCCGTCGGCAGGACAGCTTTCGGGAAGTGGTGCTTGAGACGTTCAACGGTGGAGCGCCATTTGGGCGTCGTCGGCTTGCAGACCGTATTCTGGTTTCCGAACATGCCGACTTCTTGGACTGCTTGTTCGAGGGGTACTGTTTGGATCCAGTCGACGGGGAGCCCGCGTAGTCGAGCGCTTGTGCGACGACGTCACGCGGGGTTCGATCTCGCTTCAGTTCGATCAGCACCAACGACGCGTCGGGAGCGATGGCGAGAAGGTCGATGCGGCCTCCAAATCCCGTGTCTTCCTGGCGTCCGATCAGCATCCATTCGTTGGACAAGAGTCCAGGCGCTGCCACGATCATGTCCTCGAGCTGCTGCTCCCGCGCCAGTGAACATCCACCCAGCAGTGTGGGGAGGCCCCCGACCTTCCAAAGCGCCGTGCGAATGGGCATGACTACTGAACTAAGGGCCCGCGTAAGAACAAGTCGACTGGTCAAGGCTCCTGGGCGCGGGGACGGACGACGTAGTTCCAATCGCCGCGAAAGCTACCGGAGTCGATCTTGAGCGCGCGCATCTCCTGAGCTGAGACTTTGCGTCCGACTGGA
>JBBRMI010000075.1:0-32476 GCA_038230915.1 Polyangiales bacterium
ACCCAGGGCCGAAGCCCGCAACCGATACCGAAATACCCGGCTCCGCGTCGAGTCCGAGAAAGGCCCTGCCCGAGCCCGGCCCCGCCTCTGGCTTGCCCGAAGCCCCTGCCGAGACCGATCCCGATCCCGCTGCCGGACCCCGGGCGCGGTTTGCGCCTGGCGGACGCGCGACCGCGAAACCGGCCATCCGCCCGCGCAAACGCTGAGCGCTGCACGCTGCCCGCCCGCGCGCCCGGAATCACCGAGCTCCGCTACAGAAGCTTCTGCAAGCAGGCTGCATTTCGGCAGCCAACCGAGATGAGACCAATGCTCAGCCGACTTCCTGTTGTTTCCGCACGCCGGACTAGCGGCGCATCCGCACCAGCTCTTCAGCCATGCGCTCCCGGACCAAATCACGCAGCCGGCGTGAATCTCCGCCGGCTTCCGTCGCATAAACGGGCGGCAAGATGCGCACGTCGACCTCGAGCGGAACGATCCGGGCGCGGTGCTTGGCGATGACTTCTTGGGTGCCGTCGATGACCAGCGGCACGATCGGCACGCCGGCCCGTGCAGCGAGCCAGAAGGCGCCACGGAAAAACGGAATCAATTGACCGTCGGGTGAGCGCGTCCCCTCAGGGAACACGCACAGCGCTTGCCCAGAACGCAGCATCTTTTCGCTGCGGCGCAGCATGCGGCGGATGCTGGCGAGGTGGCCGCGCCGGAGCGCGACGTAGCCGTTGAGCCACATGTTCCAACCCAAAAACGGCGCGTAGAAATTCTCGACCTTGCTCACCCAGACCAAATCCAAATACGTGCCGTAGACGGCCAGGATGTCGCACATCGACTGGTGGTTCACGACGTAGATGCAGCCAGTGACCCCACGCAGGTGCTCGCGACCCGTGACGCGCACGCCGGCGAATGGCGCCCAGGTCAGGTAGTGGGCGCCCCAATAGGTGGTGTAGCGACGCAACCAACGTCGCTTCGGATCCCACCACGCGGTCAGTGCGAACAGCGCCAGCGCTGGCACGAACAGCACAGCGCACGTCAGCACCAAGTACGGCCAATAGAAAACATTGTAGATGGCCAGGCCGACCGGGCCGAGGCGCGACGCGCGACGTGACAGCGTGGTCACGGCTCGTCCTCACGTTTCGGCGGCAGGCCTGGCACCTTCGGTGACGGCGGCAGGGCACGCCCACCCTGCACCTGGAGACCGCGCGGCAGCGTGCGAATCTCGACGTTCCCCAGC
Source organism: Polyangiales bacterium (assembly GCA_038230915.1). GTDB lineage: Bacteria > Myxococcota_A > Polyangia > Polyangiales > Polyangiaceae > PMG-095. The sequence continues at coordinate 1,226 of JBBRMI010000075.1, forward strand.
ACGGCCGTACCGACGATGCGCAGGACCGGACCCGCTCCTCCACCTTCGGCGGGCACGCGGTTCAGCTCGGCAAACGACGCTAGGATGCCCGTGCCTTCGCACTCCACCGGCAGCTGGGGCGGCACGATGATTTCGATGTTGCCCAACACCGCGCGCACGTTAATTTGCGTCACGCCATCGGGCAGCACCGCGTCGCGTAGATCGAGCTCGATGTTGCCCAGCACCGAAGTTGCGCGGTAGCCGTCAGGCACTGCAAAACGCCCGCGCCGCTCGACATTGCCCAGCACCGCCAAGATCCGCGGCGCTCGCGCCCCGGTCACGGCAAGCGCGTTGGTCGTGGCCGTCCCCTGTCGTGACGTCGTCGTAAGCTCGGTCCGACCGGCAGCGTCTGGAAGCGCGAGATCTCTGACCAATGTCTGCAGCCCGACCTCGGTCGAAGCCTGGTAGGCGCTGTCCACGCGTGCTTCGAACTCGTCGAGCGAAAGCTGATCCTTCGCGAACGCGTCCGAGAGTTGTTCGAGGATGTGCTCACGCGCGAGGGTGACAGCAAGCCGTGCGGGGTGCCGATCGCCTTGCATCAGGGTTTCGGAATTTTGACTGCGGGCTTGTCCATGTTCATCGGCTTACTTCGTCGGTTTGAAGCCGCGCAGGTACGCGACCAGCACCGTGAGCTGCGTATCATCGAACAGCGCCCCGAAGGGCGGCATCGGTCCCTTGCCTTCGCGGATGACCTTCTTCAAGTCCTCGTCGGTTCGACTCGCTTGAAATGCGGCGTCACAAAAGTTCTGCGGCGCAGGCTGGCCCTCGGCGGCCGGCACACCACCGCGGCCATCGCTGCCGTGGCACTTGCCACAGGTCGAATCGAACAGGTGCTTGGCCTCGGCGCGGGAGTCGTCCTCGATCGCCCTGCGCTTACAGCCGGCCGTCGGCACGGCCGCCAAAACCAACGCGGAAACGGCGAAATTGCGCCAGAAACGGGCCATCGACGCCGAGTAGAATCGAAGCCGTCGCATCTGCGCAAGCCTCTACGAACCAGGCCCCAAATCGGACTATGCTGCGCCCCGCCATGCGTACCCGGTCCAGCCGTACTGTCGTTTCTTACCTGTCCCTTTCCGCCGTGATTTTCGGCCTCGGTGCTTGCAACACCAAGCCGGCAGAGCCGGCGACCAAGAGCGAGCCCGAGAAGCCGGCGGCCGCCCCGACGCCCGCGGCAACCCCCGCGGCGGCGACCCCGACTGCCGCCGCTGCCCCGACCACCGATCCGAAGGCTATCCCGGCCCCGGCCGATGTCGCTACCCCGCCCGGCGACGCGAGGAAGACCGCGTCCGGCTTGGCGACGAAGGTCTTGACGCCCGGCAAGGGCAAGGAGCATCCGCAAGACGCTGACTCCGTCAAGGTGCACTACACGGGCTGGACCAGTGATGGAAAGATGTTCGACAGCTCGGTCGCGCGCGGTGAGCCGACCAGCTTCGGTGTGACACAAGTCATCGCCGGCTGGACCGAAGCGTTAAAGCTCATGGTCGTCGGAGAGAAGCGCCGCATGTGGATCCCGGCCAAGATCGCCTACGGCGAGACGGCGCGCCCCGGTTACCCCGCCGGCCAGCTCACGTTCGACGTCGAGCTGATCGAGATCACCGCGCCGCCCAAGCCGCCCGAGACGCCCAAGGACGTGGCGGCGCCGCCAGCCGACGCCAAAAAGACCGCCTCGGGTCTGACGTACCGTGTGGTCAAGAAGGGCACCGGCAAGGAGCATCCGACCGCCACTAGCCGCGTGCGCGTGCACTATTCCGGCTGGACCCGGGACGGAAAAATGTTCGATAGCTCGGTCACGCGCGGTGAGCCGACCAGCTTCGGCCTCAATCAGGTGATCCCCGGCTGGACCGAGGGCGTGCAGCTGATGGTCGTCGGCGAAAAGACGCGCTTCTGGATCCCCGGCAAGCTCGCTTACGGCGACGAGCCGAAGCGCCCCGGCTCGCCCTCCGGCCAGCTCACCTTCGACGTCGAGCTGCTGGCTATTGAAAAGTAAGCTCAGGCGCGGCGTGAGCGCCGACTCTCGTCTTCAGGCAACAGATGCCCGTGAGCAAGTTCCATAGCGTGAATGCCCAGGCGGTCGATCAGCGGGCGGCTGTTGGTCGCGATCATGACGGTAATCCCCGAGTCGTCGCGAAAGCCTTCGAGGCGTTCGTAAACCAGGTTGCGGGTCGCCGAGTCCAGCCCGCCGTCCGGGTCGTCGAGAAAGACGAAGTTCGGATTCAATGCCAGGGCGCGGGCGAGCGCGACCCGCTTGCGCACGCCGAGCGAGAGGTGCGCGGGCAGCGCGTGAAAGTCGGTCTGCGCGACGCGCAGCTGGCCCAAAGCCTCGCGCGCGCGCAGATTCAGGTCCCCTTCTTCCATGCCGAAAAGATCGGCGTGGTAGCGCAACGCGAGCGTCACGTTGCCCAGCGCGCTCAGGTTGGAAAGCAGGCCGCCCTGCCCGAACAAGAAGCCGCGTCGCACCCCCTGGCGCATCAGCTCGCTCGGCTTCTTAGCAGCCGCTAAGTGACCGTCGAGCCAGACGTGCCCGCTGGTCGCGTGCAGGAGCCCAGCGCAAACGTAGAGCAGCGTCGACTTGCCAACCCCGTTGTCACCCGTGACGATCAGGGTGCGACCGGGCGGGACGTGTAGCTCGGTCTCGCGGAGCACCCAAAGGTCTCCGTAACGAAACGACGCGTCCTCCAGCCACAGGCCGTCTTTCATGGCGCCGGTAGGGGTGGCCCGACCAGCCAGTAAAAGCCCGCCGTGAGCGCGGTGTTGTAAACGACGCAACCGAGCAAGCTCATTACCACCGCGCGGCTGGCCTGCTGCGGCACTTCCGTGGGCGAGCTGTTCACCTGCAGCCCAAAGTGACAAGACAGCCAGCCGACAATCGTGCCCAGGCCCAGCCCCTTGGCGAAAAACAACGCCAGGTCGTGGGGCATGACGCTGCCGGACACACCCTGCTGGAAACTCGACAGGCTGGCGCCGGTCGCCAAGATGCCGATCGCGAACGCCGCGCTCAAGCTGACGATGCTGAAGTAGATCATCAGCGCCACCACGCTGACCACGCAGCCGATCATGCGCGGCAACACCACGTAACGCAGCGGGTCGATGCCCAGCGAGGACAGCGCGAGCACCTCCGAGTTGACCTTCATGTTACCGAGCTCGGTCGCGATCGCGGTGCCGGAGCGCCCGGCTACCACGATCGCCGTGATCAGCGGCGCCAGCTCGCGCAGCACCACCGCCACCAGCACTCGGCCGATCAGCTCGCCATCGGCGGGCATCATCATGTTCGTCTGGATGATGATGCTCGCGCCGATCAAGAGCCCGATCGCACTCACGAGCGACAGCGCCTGGACGCCGGTGAACATCACCTGCGCCAGCATGATGCCGCGGACGAGCCGCTTGGCGGCGACGCCCGGCGCAAAGTCGGAGGCGAACGCGTCCTTCAGTGTGCCGAAAAGCGCCCATGTCTCCGACAAGCCGGAGATGGCGCGCCGCCCGATTCGCTCGACCCAGCTAGTTTCCCGAAATGCAGCCGATCTCGGGTCGTAAGGCAGGGTGGAGCGCACTAGTTCGACCTAGCCCTTGAGCGCAGCCAGGCGCGCTTTGGCCGCTTCGAGGCCGTCGGTTTGCACGGCGCGCTCGTACATCTGCAAAGCCTTCGGTTTTTCGTCGAGCTGCTCGTGGACCTGGCCGAGCCGGAAGAAGACCATGCTCTTCTTGATCGGGCCGTTCACCTCGTCGAGCTTCTGCAGCAAGAGCGCGCGGTACATTTGCTGGGCTTTCTTGTGGTCGCCGACCTGCATCGCGACGTCACCCAAGAGCGTGAGCACCTGGACGTTGCCCGGCTCGATCCGGAACGCCTTGTCGAGCTCTTCGAGGGCTTTCGGTACGACGCCGTCCGCCAGGTATGCCGCCGCCAGGCGCCGGTGAATTTCACCAAGCTCTTTCGTGCGCTTGTTGCCAAAGCTGTCCACGATACGCTGCAGCACCTCGGCCGCAGCCTTGCCACGCCCCGACGCGCTGTACTGGTCGCACAGCTCGAGCAGGATTTCGCGGTCGTCGGCCTTGAGCTTGCTGGCGCGCTCGAGCAACTCGGCAGCGGCGACGTGGTCTCCGCGCTCCTTGCTCTGAATCTGCGCAGCTTTCTGTAGGATTTTGACGGCTTCTTCCGGCTTGGCCGACAACTCGGCGTCGCGCGCCAGGAGCGCCGACAGCTTCTCCCACTCCTTGGATGCTTGGTAGAGGACGCGCAGGCGGTCGCGCAGGTCGGCGCTGTGCTCGTCGTGGGAGAGGCCACGCTCGAAGGCGCGCGCGGATTTGTCGGCGTTTCCTAGCTTTTGTTCGGTCTCACCGAGCTCGATCGCGAGCGCCACGGCGGGCGCACCGCTGGCCATGTCGAGCAACTTGCTGATCACGTCGGTAGCGGCAGGCAGATCGTTCTGCGCCTTGTACAGGCGCGCCAGCGCTTCGAGCGCGCCTTGGTGGCTCGGATCACGCTCGAGCACTCCACGGTACGTCTCGATCGCCCGGCCGCGGTCGCCCAGCCGACTGTCGTAGACTTCGCCGAGGCGGACCTGGAAGCGCAGCTCGCTGGCGGTATCGCCACGGCTCTGCGCCGCGCTGATCTGCGTCGACAGAAGCTCGGCGAGCTCTTCGTCGCGCTGCGTCTTTTCGTACAGCTCGGAGAGCGCGACGACCGCCTCGCTCTGCCCAGGCTCCTCCTCCAAGATCGCACGCAACAGATCGATCGCGGTGTCGAGCGACTCGAAGTTGTCGCGGTTGAGGCGTGACAGCTCCAGGCGCAGCGCCGTGCGAGCCGCTGGTGACTCGGCCATATCAATCAAGCGCTCGAGCAGTCGCCCCAAATCCTGATGGCGATTTGCCGAGGGATACAGCGCGCGCAGCGCAGCGGCCGCTTCACGGTCGCTGGGATCATCCTCGAACAATTGTTCGAACAGCTCGCTGGCCTTGGCCACATCGTTCAGCTTATCGCGGGCGATCTCGGCGGCGCGACGACGGAAGGCGCGCACGCTCCCGGCGTCGGCGCTGAGCTCGGCCTGGCGCACCGTGAGCTTGAAGGTCTCGCCGAAATCGCTAGCCGCTTCGCGCAACTTACACAGCTCCGACAACGCCCACAGGTTGGTGTCGTCCAGAGCCAACAGCTCGCGCAGCACGGCCTCGGCCGCCGCCGTGTCGCCGCTGCCCTCGGCCAAGTCTTTGGCCTGGCGATACAGCTCTTCGCGACGCGACTCGTCGACCTGCAGCTTGGCGCGACGGCGCACCGTCCCGAACAAGTCGGCTTCGCGCCCCGGGGCGCGCTGCAGCTGTTCGATACCGAGCAGCACGTCGTCGTTCGACGGATCGAAATCCAACGCGCGCTTCAGCGCCGTCTCGGCCGAGCTGTTGTCGAACGCCTTGTCCTTGAACCAGCCCGCCAAGCGCATCGACAGCGCGACGCCCGACTCCGGCGTCAGCTCGCTCTTTAGCGCGATCGCGCTCGACAGCGCTTGGCACGCCTTGTCCCACTCGCTGGTGATCGGGGCGAGCCGCTCAATCTCCTCCAAGAGCGCGCTGTCCTCAGGCGCTTCGCCGAGGCCCAGCTCGATCACCCGCTGCGCGGCGCGCGGGTCTTTGCCTTCCTCTTCGAGCACACGCGCCAAGTTGCGGCGCATGTCGATGCGTGCCTCGACGCTGTCCGCGAAGCCGACACGCTTCTCGAATAGCTTGGCCAGGCGGTCGGTCAGGCCGCGCGCGCGGTACACTGACTCGAGGATTTCCGATACTTCATCGAACAGCTCCGGATCCTCGACCAGCTTTTCGAGCTCGGTGACGGCCGCCTCGTGGGCGGGCACACGCTCGAGCGCCATGCGCAACGAGCTCAGGCCACGCGCCGGCTGCTTGAACTGGTCGATCTGAATCTGCGCCAACCGGAAATACAAGTCGGCCTGACGCTCATCGGAAGTCTCGACCGACACGCGACGCTCGAGAATTTCGGCCACGGCCTCGTGCTCCCCGAGCCGAGAATGCAGCCGATCCAGCGCGTCGAGCAGCTCCGGCTGGTCGCCAGCCTGCTCGACGGCGCGTCTATAAGCGCTGACGGCGCGCTTCTCGTCCTTCAGCTCGACCTCGGCGATCCGTCCGAGCCGTACGTAGAGCTCGCGCGCCACCTCGGGCTCGAACGTGGAGCCAGCGCGATCGGACAGCGCGTCCGCATAGCGGGCGAAACCGCCGGTCGCGCGCGAGAGCCGCTCGAGCTCGGTGTGCAGCTCCATGTCGTCGGGCCGCTCGCTGATCGCTCGCAGCAGCGCCGATTCAGCGTCGCCTTGCTTGCCCAAGTCTGTTTCGAGGACGCGTGCAATAGTGCGCAACGTCTGCACGCGCTCGGTCGGATCGGTCTCGATCGTGAGCCGCAACTCCAACACGTCACAGAGCTCGGCATGACGCCCGCTCTGTTCCAACACCGGCACCAAGATCTGAGCGACGCCGCCGCGCAGGTCTTCGTGACCACTGCCGATCTCGCGTACGGCGGTGACGAGCTCGCCGTCGGTCGGCGCTTCTTCGAGCGCCAGCCGGTAGGCGTCGAGCGCGTCCTCGAAGCTCTCCAGCTTGGACGCCAGGATGTTGCCGATTTCCTTGCGGATCTGCGCACGCTCGGCCGCGGTCTCGGCGGCGCCGGCTTGCAGCTTCAGGCTCTCGAGCAGCTCTGCCCACATCGACTCGGCGCGATACAACCGATTCAGTGAGCCGAGCACGCCGTTGTCGCCGGGCCGCACGAGCAGCGCCTGCTCGAGCACTTCGATCGCCTTGCGCTTGTCGCCGAGCTGCTTGTCGTAACAAGCCGCCGCGCTGAACAAGAGCGAATACTTGAGATCGTCGTCGTCTTGAGTCAGCTCGACGCGACGCTGGTACAGCTCGACCAGCCGAGCGGCGTCGCCCTTCGCCTCATATAGCTCAATCAAGCAGTCGACGGTGAACGCGCTTTCCGGATCCAGCTCGAGCGCCTTCTCGTAACCGGTCACGGCGCCGGCCGCGTCATCGAGCATGTCGCGCTTGGCCTCGGCAACGCGACGCCAAACGCTCGCGCGCTCGTCATCGTTTGGCAGAAGATCGGCCTTGGCGGTCAGGACCCGCACCAGCACGGGCCAATCGCTGAGCAACGTGGCCAGCGACTCCATCTTGTTCAGCGGCTCGATGTCGCTCTCGTCCGCGGTGAACAGCCGCTCGTACGCCGAGAGCGCCTTACGCGGGTCATCGCGCCGTGCGTTGTGGACGTTGGCGAGCGTCGCCAGAATCTCGCGCTTGTCGCGCACGTCCGGGAACTCTTCGAGAACGGCCTCGTAGGCGGCGGCCAGCGCGTCCCACGCCAAGGTTTTCTCGCACAGCCGCTCGTATTCGGCGCGCGTGTCGGCATCGTCCGGATCGAGCCTCACCGCGGCTTCCAACGCGCGGCGAGCGCGGCTGAAATCGTCACCGCGTTTCTCCCAAAGCTCGGCCGTTTCACGTAAGACGCGCACCTTGTCGGCGGTGTCTTGCGCCAGCTGGTAGCGATCTTCGTTGAGCTGGATCTGGCGGCGCCAATCGTCGAGCGACTCGTAGAGCGGGCGCAAAATATCGACGACGCGCTCGGTGTACTCGGGGATCTTGCGCAGCTGCTCGAGCGCCGTAATCGCTTCCTGCTGACGCGGCAGCGCCGTGACGATCTCTTGCAGCTGATCGATCGCGCGCTCGGTCTGACCCTGCTCTTGCTGCAGCTTGGCCAGCGCCAGCCGATACTGCGCGGCCTGCTCGGGCCCGCTCGCGCTTTCCGCGCGACGTAGGTAGAGCTCGGCCAAGTCATCCCAGCGCGAGCGCTGGCGATACAGCTCGGTCAGGGAATCGAGGGAGACCGCGTCGTCGTCTTGCACTTCGAGCGCCATTCGGTAGGTCTCGATCGCGTCGTCGGGCTTGGCCAGGCCGCCCTTTTGCAGGCCAGCCATCGTGTGCAAGAGACCAAGCCGTTCCGCTGGCTCGAAGCGGTGCTCCAGGCCCTGCCGATACAGCTCGACGCGCTGATCGGCGCGACCGGCCTTTTCGAGCAGCTGGTCCACCGAGCCAAACAGCAGCTTACTCTCGGGTTCGAAGGCCAGCGCGCGACGGAAGAACACCAGCGCGTCGTCGGCCTGGTTCAAGTCGCGGAACAGCTCGCCCGTGCGGCGCGCCAGCTTCACGCTCGACTCGTCGTCGTTCTCGATCTTCTTCAGCTCGCCAGCGTAGATCTCGGCCAGGCGCTGCTCAGCCGACGCCACCTTGGCCAGGCGCTCCAGCTCGGAAATCGTACCGGCATCCGCCGGATCTTCGGCCAACAGCCGAGCCACGGTGTCGAGCGCCGCGCGGTAGTCTTCCTTCTGCTCTTCGTACAGCTTGGCCAGCCGCGTGAGTAGCTCGCGACGCTCGTCCGGATCGCCGCTGGCCTCGAGCCGCGCGCGGATCGTGTTCATCACTTTGCCGAAATCGGCGCGCAACAGGTACACGGGCTCGAGCAGCGCGGCGGCGCGCGCGCGCTCGACCGGATCCGGAGCGTCGTTGACCAGCCGCTCCAGCTCGGCGATCGCGCCTTCGTGCTGGCGCTCCGCCGACAGCGCGCTCTCCAGCTCGTCGAACGCGCGACCGATGTTGTTCTGGTGGCGTGACGCAACACGCGCGATCGCCACGTGCAGCGCCGCTGGCTCGCCCAGTCGGGCGTCGAGCTGCCGCTCGTAGAGTCCAACTAGCTCGACCCACATCGACTCCGTGGTGTAGAGCGCTTCGAGCGCAGTGAGCGCTTCTTTCTCCAGCGTGATGTCGAGGATCGTCTCGTACACTTCGATCGCGCGTCGGCGCTCCGACAACGCCTCGCTCAGCAGCTTGGCGCGGCGGAACAGCAGCGATTTGCGCTCCTCGTCGTTCTCGGCAACTTCGGTGCGACGCTCCAAGATCTCGAGCAGGTTGCGCGCGTCGCCGCCTTCTTCGTAGAGCGACTCGAGCGCCGTCAGCGCCTGCTTGTCTTCGGCGCGCAGCTCGAGCGCCTTCTTGTAGTAGGTACGCGAAAGCTCGCGATCGGCCAGCTTGTGGCGCGCCAAATCGGCGATCTTCAGCGTGACGACCAGCTGCACGTCGCCGTCGAAGATCTCGGGCACGACGTCGCACAAAAGCTTCACGTATTCGCCCTGACGCGAGGTCGCGCTGGCCAGGCGCTCGAGATGTGTGAACCACGGCATCAGATCAGAGTGACCGACAGCCAAACGTACGGCGCGTTCCGCGAGGCCGAAAGCACGCTCAGGATTGTTCAGCGGTCCCTCGGCGACGCGCATCGCGGCCTCCAAGCCGTTGAGTTTTTCCATCGGGTCGTCAGTGGTGTCGACCTCGATCAGCTGCGTGGCGAGCAAGCGCTCGTTGTTGCCCTCGGCCTCGAAGATTGGCTTCAGGATCAGCGCGGCTTCGCGGCGCGTGGCGTTGTCAGCAGCTTCCAGCAGCTTGCCGAGCGCGGTGCGGCTGGCGTCGTGGGTCGTGCGCAGGCCGAGCGCGCGCCGGTAGATTTGGATCGCGGCGCTGTCGTCGGCCAGGTGCTCACGCTTGATGTCGCCGAGCTTGGCCAGGATTTCGAGCCGTTCGTCGTCGGTGTCGCACAGGTCGAGGTGGCGTTCGTACGTGTCCGACAGTTCTTCCCAGCGCCGCGCCGAGCCGAACAGCGCCTCGAGTGCGCTCAGCGAATCGCGGCTGGCTCCGAACTCGGCGACCAGTGCCTGGTAGGCGTCGATGGCTTCGGGGACCGAGTCTAGCTTCTTCCAAAGCGTCTCGGCCTCGCGCGTCATCAGCGAACGCCGCAGCTCGGCGTCGGCGCTGCCGTCGCGACGGCGCTGCAGCACGCTGACCAAATCGCGGTAGCGCCCGGCACTCTCGTAGAGCCGATCGAGCGCGGCCAGCGCTTCGGCGTCGTCGGGGCTCTCTTCCACGCGCGAGCGCCACGCCGCGATCGCGCCAGCTTCGTCGTTCAGCACGCTTTGGCTCAAGGTACCGAGGCGCCCGAACAGCTCACGGCGAACCGCGCCGTCTTGCTCGTGGTGCACCTGGAGTCGCAGCATTTCGGCCAGCTTCGTGTTCTCGCTCGAAGCCAGGTAGATGCGCTCGAGCGCTTTGGCCGCTGGCAACACCAAGCCGGCGTCGTTTTCGTCGAGCTTGAGGATCAACCGGTACGTCGCCTCGGCGCGGGTCGGATCTGCCAGCGATTCTTCGTAAGTGCGCGCGACGGCGGTCAGGATCTCGCCTTTGACGACGGCGGTTTCGGCTTTTTCGGCAGCCTTGGTCAGCACGTCGGCCACGCGCTCGAAGGCGGAGACGCGCCGCCCAATCTCGAGCAGGCGCGAACGCGCGTCGGCGTCGAGCGGGTCCATCGGCACCAGCTCGGCCAGCGCGTCGAGCGCACCTTGGTCGTCGTGCAAGCGGTCGTCGCGCAGCATCGCGATGCGACGCAAGAGCTCGCGGCGCTCGTCCGCGATCTCCGGCGACGTGAGCGATTCGATGCGGATTGCCAGCACGCGCACCAAGTCGCGCACTTCATCACGCGCCTCGTAGACGGTCTCGAGCGCGCGCGCAGCACGCGGCCGAAGCTCACCGATCGCCAGCATGCGCTCGGCCAGCTCACGCGCTTCGTAGTCACCGACGCGCTCGCGCAACACGTCTTCGACGTGACCCATCGCCTTGTCCGGTTGGTGCAGCTCGAGCTGCAGCTTGGCTAGCCGTAGCTTCAGCTCGAAGGCTTCGTCACCGACCGCGGTTTCGAGCCGGCGTTCGAGCAAGGCCGACAGCTCGCGGCTCTTACCCTGCTTCAAATAGAGCCGATCGAGCGCGCGGATCGCCGCGTCGTGGACGGGATCGATCTCGAGGATGCGCTCGTAGTAGCCGGTGGCTTTGGCAGCGTCTTCGATGATCTCTTCGCAGATCAACGCTACCTCGACCAACATCTCGACGCGCCGCGCGAGATCATCGGTCGCACGCGAGGCGCGGTCGTACAGGGCTTCGAGCTCACTCCAGCGCTCGGCGGCGGTCAGGATGTCTTTCAGTCGCTGGAACGCCGCTTCGTTGCTCGGTGAAAGCGCGAGCACGCGTTCGAGGTACGGCGTCGCACCGATCGGATCGCCCAGCTTGTCTTCGTGCAGGCGCGCCGCGCGCTCGGACAGCTCGCTCTCGAGCGCCGGGTCGTGCTTGGCACGCAACACCTCGCGCATCGCCTCGGCCAAATCCGTGGGGCGACCGGCGGCGCCGGACAAGGCATCGGCGCGCTCCCACAGCAACAGCTCGCTTGGGAACTCGCGCACCGCCGCCAGCATCACGTCGAGCGCACTGCCGTGCGCGCCCAGCTTGTGCTCGTTGACGTCTGCCAATCGACCGTAGAGCGCCAAGCGCTCGGCCGAATCCTTCGTCTGCTCGAGCATGACGCCGAGCGCCGATGCTTCGCTGCGCGCTTCGCCGCCGCTGGCGTAACGCTGCGCCAGCATGTCCGCGGCGCGGCCGCGCACCGCCGGCACGTTGACCAAACGTTCCAACACCGACATCGCGCGCGCGCTTTGCGCCTCCGACGTCAGCGCGGCGATCGCGCTTTGTAGCGCGTCGGCAGGCCGATCCAGCTTCTCCAGATACAGCTCGGCCAGCTCGACCTCACGTTCGGCGCGCACTTCACCCGAAGCCGCATCGCGATGCTGCGCGATGATCTGCGCGGAACCAGCGGCGTCGCCCGCGGCCATCAACAGCCGCGGCAAGGAGCCGAGCGCGCGCTCGTCGGTCGCTGAGATCTCGAGCATGCGCCGGTACAGCGACACCGCGCCCTCCGGCGACTCGAACACGGCCTCTTCCAACGTCGCCCATTCGCCGAGCAGGCGTAGCCGCTCTTCGTCGTTCGGCGCGTTGACGACGCGCAGCTCGAGCAACCAACGCAAATCATCGCGCCGATCGTGACGGCGCAAGATCGCCTCGAGCTCGGTCGCCGCGTCGACGTCCGACGGGTCGCGCTCGAGCATCTGCTTGTACACCTTGACCGCGTCGTCGGTTCGCGAGAGCTCTTCGGAGTAAACGCGCGACAGCTTCAGCTCCAGCATGCGGCGCGTGGCGGCGGCGGACGGGCGGACGGGCGCTTCGCCAACGGTTTCGGCGTTGGGTTCGGACTTCCGCTTCTTCTTGCCCTTCTTACCGGCGGGCGAAGGTTCGCCCTTCGTGACCACGGCAGGCGGCGTCTCGGTCGTGTCGACCGGCGCGCTCGCCAGCCGAGCTTCGAGCACGTCGACGAACGCTTCCCACGCGCCGGCGGCGCGCGACGTTTCTTCCAGCAGCTCGAGCGAGAGCGGGCTATCCGGCGACAGCTCGTAAGCTTTGCGCGCGTAGCCGGCGGCAGCTTTGCGGTCGCCCAAGCGCTTGCCCGCGACGTCGACCAAACGCCTGAGCAACTCGAGCTTCTCGGCCTCGGTTTCGGCCTTTTCGAACAACAGTTCGTAGAGCGGCGTCAGCCGCGCCCACTTCTCGTCGCGCTCGTACAACGGGAGCAGCGCACGCGCCGCCCGCGTGTCGCCCGGATCGACCGTCAAGATGCGGTCGTAGGAGCGGAACGCGCGCTCGGGTTGTTTGAGCTTTTCTTCGTAGACGCGCGCCGCACGGTACGAGAGGGCGATCTTGTTTTGATTGTCCTTAGCCCGGTCAGCCGCGTTCGACAGCACTTCCGACAAGCCGTCCCAATCGTTCTGGCTGCCGTACAGCTCTTCGAGCGCGTCGAAGTCGCCCGTGCCGAGGTACGACTCGCGCAGCACGCGCAGCGCACGCGAATGGCCCGGCGCAAGCTCGAGCACGCGCCGCCAAGCGCGGACCGCCTTGGCGGCGTCTTGGATATGCTCGGAGTAAACGGTGCCGAGCTTCTGCAGCGCCGCCAGCTTGCCGGCGACGTCGGCCTCGAGCTCGACGCGGCGCTCCAACGCCGACGCCAACGTGGCAAAATCACGATTGCGCTCCGACAACTTCTCGAGCGCGTCGAGCACATCGGCGCGTGTCGGATCGATCTCGAGCGTCTTCTGGTACAGCTGAATCGCGTCTGCCGGCCGATTCAGGCGCTCGGCCGCCAGCGCCGCCATCTCCCGCAACAACGGCAGCTGCTTCGCACCTTCGGCCAGCTTCAAATCCGCGGCATAGAGCTCATACAGCGGCGCCCAAGCGCGGCGTTTACGGTACAGCTCTTCCAGCCGTTCGCGCGCCTCACGATCGTCCGGCGCGATCTGGAGCAAGGCCGCGTACGCTTCGGTCGCGTTCTGTGCGTTGGAGAATTGCTCGAGCCAACGCCGCGCGGCGGCTCGGTACAGCTCCTTCTTCTCTTCGACGTCGGGCGTGATCTCCGCCAGCTTGATCTGGTTGGTGATGAGATCACGGTGGCGGCCGAGCTTGTCGTACAGCGCGACCAGCTCACGCATCTCCAGCACGTCTTCTTCGTCGAGCTTGTCGTCGAGCTGAACGATCTGCCCGAGCACCGACAACAACGCTGTGTCGCTCTTGATGTACTGGCGATACACGGTCGCGACCTCACGCAAAACCGTGATCCGCTCCTGATACTTCTCGTTCGGCAGCCGCTCGAGCTCCTGGCGCAACAGCTCGACCAACGCGTTGTAACCCTGCGTCTGTTTGTACAAACGCTTGAGCGCTTCGCGCGCCTCGGCGTTGTCCGGGTCTTGGCGCAGCACGCTCTTGTACTGCTCGACGGCTTTCTGCGCGTTCTCTTGGCCTTCGGCCATCTTACCCAGCTGCGAGCTGAGCCTTGTGCGCTCTTTGCTGCCTTCCGGCAACGCACGCGCCGCCGACTGCAGGATATCGATCAAGCGCGTGTCGTCGCTCAGGCTCGCCAGGTACTCGCGGAAGAACGACAGCATGCCCGGGTTGGACGGCTCGACCTTGCGAATGCGCTCGAACCACGGCTCGGCGTCGGTCGGCTTCTCCAGCTTCTTCCAGTGCAGCATGGCGATCTGCAGCATGTCGCCGATGCGCTCGGCGTCACCGCCGGTAGCCGCCTTCACCTCGCGCTCATACAGCGTGACCAGATCCGCCCAGCGCTCGGAGCTCGAGTACAGATCGGACAGAAATTCCTTGGCCTCAGCGTGATCCGGCGCGTCACGCAGCACGTTGTTGTAGGCGCGCGCGGCCCGTTCTTTGTCGCCCAAATCTTGCGCGTAGGTGCGCGCCAGGCGCACGCCGGCCGAGACACGTGACGGCGCCGTCTCACCGCGATCGCTCAAGCGCTCGAGCACGCCGGCCACGTCTTCGTGGCGGCCCTTTTGGCGATACAGGTGCTCGAGCAGGCGCCCGGCGGCCTCGTTCGTCGGATCGAGACGCACGGCTTGCTCCAGCCGATCGACCGCGGCTTCGAACGCCGCCTCGTCGGAGCCGAAGCGCACGTCCATCTCGGCGGCGCGCATCAGCATCGCGCTCTTGTACGCTTCGTCACTGGCGCCTTCCGCTTCGCTCACGTAGCTCGCGCGAAGCTCGACGTGACGCTGACGGCGGTCTTCTTGCTCTTCCAGCTTCTGCGACGCCTGTGTGTCGTCGGGGGACAGCTCCAGCAGGCGCAGGTACGCGGCCGCGGCGCCGTCTTCATCGAACAGCTGCTCGCTCAGCAACTTGGCTTGGTCGCGCACCAGCCCAGCCTCGCGCGGCGTCCCCTCGGCACCCGTGATCGCCAGCTCGACGAGTCGTGCCGCCGCGGTCCATTCACCGCGCTCGGCATGCTTATCACGCGCCGAGTCGAGCAATCTCGCCAGGTCATCGGGCGAGAGGTCGCCTCCCGCTTGTTTGACGGACGATTGCAGCGATTCCCAAGCTTCCTTCGAACCCGGTTCAGCCTGCAGTTTTCCAAGCGCGGTGCGGATCGTCTGAGAATCCATTTAGGTTTTCTTTTCCTCGTTCAGCCAAGCCCTCTTCCGTAAGGGCGGGCCGATTCCGAAAGCGCGCGCATCGACTTTTGGGGGAAGCCGACGTCACCCACGTCTCGGAGCCAATCGCATGTCAGTCGCTGGGGGTCCCTGCCTCGCGCACGAGGCGAGGGCCGCCGAGAGTACGCCGCGTAATCAGGCGTTACAAGCACTCGAAACCCCTCGGGTTTGAGTCGCTCGTCTCGGGCCCGACACCGCCCGAAGACCGGCCGCGGCAGTCGCTCTGCCGCTACGGGTGAGGCGATGTGCGCCGAGCTAGCTCGCGCCGCTGCGCGGCGATGACGCGTGCCTCGCCACCCAGCCGCGCCGCTTCGTCCAGCGCGTGCCGTGCGTCGTCGAAACGTCCAAGTCCAATCAACGCGAACGAGCGGCCCAATTGAGCGTCAGGAAGATTCGGCCGACGCTGCGCAATCGCCTCGTACTGCACGAGTGCTGCTGCCAGATCGCCGCGTGAGATCGCCAAGGTCGCGAGGCCGACGCGATTTTCGAGCGCGGCCGGGTCGGCCAGAAGGCCAGAACGGTACGCTTGCTCGGCACCAGCAAGGTTGCCTTGTGACAGTTGGACCAGCCCCAGGGCATGCCACGCGGCCGGATCCATCGGGCCTCGTCGCACCGCCTCGCGCAGGCGCGGCTCGGCCAAGTCGAGCTCGCCCCAACGTGCGGCCCGCAGGCCTCCTGTCAGCGGCCCGAGCGCGTCAGTGGGCGCGACCTCCGCGGCTTGATCGTAGGCGGCCAAGGCCTCGTCGTAGCGGTGCGACATTTCGAGGGCGTAGCCGAGCTCAATCAGCGGCACCGGGCTCTTCGGGCCGAGCTGTTTTTCGAGCCGCGCCACCTCGGCTTGCGCTGCGCCGAGTTGCCCGCGCGAGGCTTCCACACGGATCAAAAGCCTGCGTTCGGCGACCGCCTGGGGATGCTTCTGCAAGTAAGAGAGGAGCAGCGCGCTCGCCTCCTCCACGCGCCCCTTGTCCATCAGCATGGTAGCGCGCGGCACCGGCGAGACGGACGCCGCCGAGCAAGCGCACACGAGGCCGCACCAGACCAGCACGAACAGCGACCTCGCGAGCATCCGGCTGCCATGTTAGCACTGCCACCCAGGGCGCCGCGTCGCATGAGCATCGAATCGACCGCCATACAAAGCGTTGCCGTCGTCGGCGCAGGACAGATGGGCGCCGGCATCGCGCAGGTGGCTGCACGCGCCGGATTGAACGTCACGCTGTCCGATCAGGCCGAGGCCCAAGCCGCCCAAGCGGTCACCAAGATGGAAGCGCGGCTACGCCGCCAGGAGAGCGACGGCAAAATGCCGGCCGGTACCACGACCGAGCTGGTCGGCCGGATCCGCACCGGTGGTCCACTGTTCGGCGTGGCCGATGCTGATCTGGTGATCGAAGCCGCGCCCGAGCAGCTCGAGCTGAAGACGGCGCTGTTTCGCAGCTTCAACGTGATGGCGAAGCCGACGGCGATCTTGGCGTCGAACACCTCGAGCCTATCGCTCACGCGATTGGCGCGCGAGACGACGCGGCCCGAGCGGGTGATCGGCATGCACTTCATGAATCCGGTGCCGGTGATGAAGCTGGTCGAGGTCGTGCGCGGCACCTTGACCTCGGACGCGACGCTCGCCGCCGTGCTCGAGCTCGCGCAGCGCTTCGGCAAGCAGAGCATCGTGAGCCAAGATCGACCGGGATTCTTGGTGAATCGCATGCTGATCCCGCTGTTGAACGAAGCATGCTTTGCGCTCGACGAGGGCGTGGGCAGGAAGGAAGACATCGACGCTGGCGCGCGGCTCGGGCTCGGTCATCCACTCGGACCGCTCGAGCTGGCTGACTTGATCGGCCTCGACACGGTGCTGTCGATCAGCGAAATCTTGCATCGCGATTTCGGAGATCCGAAATATCGCCCGTGCGCGCTCCTACGTAACTTGGTGCAAGCCGGCCTCTTGGGGCGGAAGACGGGTCGCGGTTTTTACGTTTATGATGCGGATGGCAAAAAGAGCTGAGCTTTGGGCCGTGTTGGCGCTTCCGGTCATGGCAGTCGCCTGCGACGGTTGCCAGAAGGAAAAGCCCTACACGCCGTTCGGTGTGACTTCGGCCGTGCCGGACACGGACGCCTCGGCCGAAGCGCCAGCCGTTACGAGCGCCAAGGTCGAGCCCGGCAAATTCCCGGCGGCGCTGCAAGCCCCGCCCGGCTCGCGCAAGCTGCGCATGGGTGACCTCACGCTCGATGCGCCCGCCCGCTACGTCTTCGATCGGGCGTTGGTGCTGAGTGAAGGGCCGACACCGCAAGCCGTCGCGTGGGTGAAGGCCGACGCCGACGCGCACGACATCGCGCCCGGGCTGTTGATGGCCTATGGCCAGGCCGGCCAACCGCGACAGCTGATGACGCTGCCGAGCTTCGTGCCGATCGCGCCTGGCTGCGTGCACGCGACGCGGTTGGCGCAAACCGGCGCTGGCAGCGTGTTGGTCGACACGGTGGCCACCTGCCCGCCTGGTTTGGTCGCGCGCGTACCGGTCGAGGCGGTCAGCGTCGTTGCACCCGCAAGCGATCGGCCGGAAGTGCTGACGTTGCGTGTAGCCGCGCCGGCGGCGGGCGAAGCGCTCAACATCGACGAAGACTCGAGCGACCGCGATGGCGACGGGCGCGCAGACGTGAAGCTGATCTTCACTTTGATCGGCCCCGACGGCGCGAAAGCCAGCGCCACGCTGGCGTTCGTCGATCGTGCGGCGGGCGTTTCGCGCGATGCCGCGGAGCCGCGCGCGTCGCTCACGTTGGCCGCCAAAGCCATCTTGGCCAAAGCCGGACCGACGGCGTCGGCGGAGGTGGACGCGATGCGCCGACTGCTCGGCACGCTGTGCGCGGAAGGCGCCACATCGCGGGTCTTCGACGCCGAAGGCTCCGCGATTCGCTGTAACGACTTGGGCGGCGTCGTCGATACCCTGGCGCGCGCGGAAGTGCTGTCGCGGCTAGCAGCCAAAGACGCGCTCGGAGCTACGAGCGTGCTGACGCGCGCCGACTGGTACTTCAAAAAAATCTCACCCGACGCCGAAAAGGCGATCACCAAAGAGCTGACGAAGCGCCTGCTCAAGGTAGCGCCGACGGCAAGCGCGCTCACGGCGCGTCCGAGAGCCGCGAAGGGTCCGCACTGGAGCCCGCTCTGGTTCGAGCAAGACGGCTCGCTGCTCGTCGTCACCGACGCCGGCGTCGTGCGCGCCTCGCGCGACGGCACGACCGAAACGGCAGTCGATCCCGACGGCGGCACCCCAGCGTGGCCGCTCGACGTCACCGACACGGCTGGTCGACGGCTGAGCAGCGCGCTCTGCGCGTGCGACTCGTCGGAGGTGCAGCTCGGCTTGACCGATGCGGCGGGCGCGCCACAAAACGGCTTGCCAACGCGGCTGCTCTCGCCGCGGCCCGGCGGCTGCAACGGCCGTTTTTCCTGCCCTGATCCCACACCGCTCGCCATCAGCACCGAAGGTTTTTCCGTGCTGATCGCCGGCGCGCTTGCCGAGCCGCGTAAGACCGGCAACACGCTGCCCAGCCCCGGCTCCGCACGCTCGCCGGACGGCGCGTGGCTGGTCGCGACAACTTCGCTCGGCCTGGTCGTGACCGGCTCGACTCAGGAGCTGTGGAAACTACCCGAGGCGCCGGTCGACGCACGGCGCGCGCAAGACTGCGTGGTCGCCAATGATCGCACGGCGGTCGCCTGCGTGGCAGGCGACAAGGTCGTGCTGCTCAAGCGGCCGTAGCCGCTCCGCTCACTTCGGTTGCAGCGAAGGCGCTTTCGCGCGCTCGATGTACTGCTTGGTGCGGGTGTCGATCTTGATCCACTCGCCCTCGGTCACGAACAGCGGCACGCCGACGATCGCTCCAGTGTGGAGCTTGGCAGGCTTGTTCACGTTGGTGGCCGTGTTGCCGCGGTCGCCCGGCTCGGTCTCGGCGATCTGCGCCACGATGTGCGGCGGCAGCTCGATCGACACCGGATTGCCGTTGTAGATCGTGATCGTGACGTCGATACCGTCCATCAGGAAGCCCTTGTCGTCACCAACGATGTCCTGGTGCACGCTGACCTGATCGCCGGTCTTTGGGTGCATGAACACGTACATCTCACCCTCTTGATAGATGTACTGCAGCTGGCGGTCTTCCACGTCGGCGGGCTCGAAGCGCTCACCGGAGCGGATGTTGCGTTCGATCGTGTTGCCCGAGAGCATGTTGCGCATCTTAGTGCGCGTGAATGCTTGCCCCTTACCAGGTTTGACGAACTGAAAGTCGGTAACGACGTACGGGTTGCCGTCCATCATCAACTTCAAACCCTTGCGGATGTCACTCGTGTCCATCGTTCAGTCAGTCCTGGTGAGGGCGTTTTAGCTAACCGCGTTTGGGGGTTGGGGACCCAAACGTCCACGCAACAGCGGCCCTCCTTTACATGACGACGCGGGGACGCGCAAGCCGGGGCCGGGCGACCAGACCCCAAGCATTCCGCAACCCTAGAGTTATCTTCAGGAAGTGAGGGTACTATCCCCGCCCCCCATGGATGAGTACGAGCTCGAGCAGGTAAAGCGCGAGATCGTCGAGAGCCGCGCTCTGACGATCAAGACCAACAACCTGGTCAACGCGCTGGCGGCCGATCTGAAGAGCATCTCCAAGCGCCAACAGGGCTCGGAGCGGCGTGTGCTGGTGACGAGCGCCACAGGCTACGTGGTCACGATCGCGATCATTTTGGTGTTCGTGAAGCTGGCCTGGGACATCCGTATCGACACGGTGCGCGGAGAAAACCGCGAGACGCGCGACCAGCTCGAGGCGCTCCAGAAAGAACAAAAGATCGTATTGACGCGCGAAGAGGCGCAGAGGTCGTCGTCACGCCAAGCCGCGGAGTTTTACCGGCTGGTGATCCAAAACAAGCGCCGCGAAATCATCGACGGCTACGCCGCGGTCAGCAAGCTCGACTTGTCACCGACCGAGCGCGCGGTGTTCGAAGGCGCGGTCGAGCGTGCCAAGAACGAGCTGTCACTGATCGCGTACCAGACCGGCGTCGATCACATCCGCATGGGGCGTTGGCACGAAGCCCAGCAGTCGCTGCGCGAGTCGTTGCAGTACAAGAGCGACGCGGCGCACAGCCCACAAGCCAACTACCAACTGGCGCGCGCGCTGATCGCGCTCGGGCTGCACCGCGAAGCCATCCCGCTCTTGATGCAGCTGTCCGAATCGTCAGCCGACAAAGAAGTGATGGACGAAGCCACGCTCACGCTCGCCCACGCTCAGCTCGAGATCCAAGCGTGGAACGACGCCAAGTCGACGCTACGTACCTTCATCCGCCGCTTTCCGAACAGCGCGCACATCAACGAAGCCAAGGGAAAATTGGCGGAGGTGTCGCTGTATCATTAGGGGTGAGGAGTGAGGGGTTAGGGGTTAGTCGGCGGAGGGGCCGAGGGAGAAGCCGGGGCGTCCCTCGCCCCCGGCGCCGTGCGGCTCCGCAAGCCGGAAGCCTCCATCACGCGCCATACGGATCGGGTGGGCCGCGCGCCAGCGCCCCCTAGTGCCCTACCTCCCTCCGCCGACTAACCCCTAACCCCTAACCCCTCACTCCTCGGCTCCTCATTTCGCGCGGGTTGGATCGTTGTCGACGAGCGAGAACGCCGATGAATTCCACCAGCCTTTTTTGATCAGTAGCGGATCGGGGCCGAGGAAGATGGCGGTGTAGGTGCGGGCGGCGACGATGTCGTCGATGCCGGAGACCTTCAGGACGTCGGACCAGGCTTCTTGGTAGGCGACGTTGCCGTTCTGATCGACGGCTTGCAAGCCGTAGTTCGACCGCGCGACGCCCAGCTCGACCGGCGTGAAGCGTGTATCGGCTGGGCGCGGCTCGATCGAGCCGTAGCTGACGCTGCTGGCAAATACCAACGACACCGCGCCGTGGTCACCCGACGCGCGAATGTCGAGCGAGCCACTCGGTAACGATGCGTGCACCGCCTGCAGTCCCACCTTGTCGAAGCGCAAATCACGCGAAAGCTTGACGATGATCGGCTGCAGCGTCGGCAATTCTGGCGAGTAACTGGCACCGCACGCCGAGGTATCGATGTGATCGGAGTAAGCGGCGCCGCCAATGCAGCCGGTCAGCACCATCAAGATACTGCGGCCAATATTCACGGTTCCGGCCGGCAGCGCCGCCAGCGAGCGTGCGCGCAACGACGGCATTTCGAGCGGCAGCATGTCGGGCGCCCCGGCAGCTGCGCCGTCGCCTCCCGCACCGCCCGCACCCGCGCCCCCGTTGGCCTCGGTCGCCGGCGTCACCGCCGCCTCTTCGCTCTGAGCGAGCGCTACCGAGGCCGCACAATCCAGCCGCTTAATCCGCGCCAAGTCGCCGGCAATGACCCACGGTTGAATCATGTCATCGACCACCGACAACCCGTCGAGCTCTGTCAGCACCGTCGACGCGGCGTAACCGAGCTCCGGCAACGGACTGCCGACGAGCTCTCCGGTTTCACCGTTCGCCGCCACGCGCGCAAAGCACAGCCGCACGCTCGGGGCATCGATGACGCCGTTGACGATCGTGAGCACATTGGCACCGAGCGGCTCGTTGTCGGGATTGATACGCCCACCTTGACTGGCCTGGTCACCGGTATTGCCGAAGCCACCCGTGCCAAAGCCGGACGCGCCGCCCGAGCCGCCTCCCGAGCTGCCAGCCTTGGGTTGACGCGCCAACGCATCGTGGTTGGTCGTGCAGGCGTTGCTGGCAGCGGCCGCCAACATCAACGTCAGCAGCAGCGCTCGCCGAGCTTCCGAGCGCCGAGCCACCTCGCCGGGCCAAACCATCTGCCCAACATAGCCTGGCCCTGACGGCCGCGCACGCTAGTGCCGCAGCGGCATCCGAGGCGCCTCAGCAGCTTCTGCTAGCGCCAGCAATGGGTGCCCAAACTCGAGCGGGCCATGGCCTTTCCCGAGCCCCGGCGCGAGCCGAATCGCCTTCACCACATAGTCACGTGCCCGCGCCACCGCACCCTGCAAGGTGAGCCCTTCCGCGACGCCAGCGGCAATTCCGGACGCCAACGTGCAGCCAGTGCCGTGCGTCGACCGCGAGGCGATGCGCGGCCCTTCGAATACGTGCGCCGCGCCATCCGCCGTCCGGAGCACGTCCACCACCGTGTCGCCCTCGAGGTGGCCGCCCTTGATCAAGACCGCGCTCGGTCCAAGCGCCAAGAGCGCATCCGCCGCGCGTTCCAAATCGCGCGGCGTCCTGATCGTCATGCCCGTCAAAATCTCAGCCTCCGGCACGTTCGGCGTCAAAAGCGACGCCAGCGGTAACAGCCGCAGCACTAACGCGTCGTGCGCGCCCTTGTCGAGCAAGCGCGCGCCACCTTTCGCGATCATCACCGGATCGACGATCAACGGAATCCCGAACCCCAAGCTTTCGCACACGTCGGCGACGGCTTCGACCACGCGCGCGCTGCCGAGCATGCCGATTTTGATCGCGTCGGCACCGATATCGGTCAGGACAGCCGTCATCTGCAGCGCGACGAAGCGCGCCTCGACCGGCAGCACCTCCTCCACGCCAAGCGTATTTTGCGCCGTGAGCGCCGTGACCGCGGTCGTCGCGAATCCACCCAGCATGGTGATGGTCTTGATATCGGCTTGAATACCCGCGCCGCCCCCCGAATCAGAGCCCGCTACGACGAGGACCCTGGGCTTGGTGCTCTCCAGCTCTCTTGGCCGCTTCATGATGGCTCCCTAGCACCGCTGAAATCCGGCGCCCAAAACCACGAAAAACGAGGCTGGTCTCGGACCGGGCTTGCTCGCTACTATGGAGGCTTACACCGTGCCCGAATCGCAGTTGGCCCCAACTCACGCAGACCGCCCGCACGCCAAGTGCGGGATTCTGGCGAGGCTCCGGTCGGTCGCTTGAGCGATACAGCGGAAGAGCGAGCGCTGGCGCTCGTCGGTAAGACGCTCGGTGAGGGTTACCGACTCGACGCGCTGATCGGCCAAGGTGCGATGGGCGCCGTGTACCGCGCCCAGTCGGTCACCGGCGCCGAGGTCGCGGTCAAGACCTTGAGCCCCGAGATGATGGGCGACCAGACTTCGCAGCGCTTTCTGCGCGAGAGCGAGCTGGTGCGTCGGCTCAAGCACCCGCACGTCGTGCGCACGCTGGACTCGGGCGTCGACCCGACCACGGGCCTGATGTTCCTGGTCATGCCGCTGCTCAAGGGGCGTGATCTCGATCGCGTGCTCGAAGAGCTGGGCGCGCTCGAGCCCGAGACGGCAGTGCGAATCGCGCTACAGGCGGCGCGTGGGCTCAGCGCCGCGCACCGCATCGGCATCATTCACCGTGACGTCAAGCCCGGCAACTTGATCTTGGACGAGGAAGACGGCGAGATCGTCGTCCGCGTCTGCGACTTCGGCATCGCCAAGCAGATGGGCGGCGAAAGCGAGCTGACCACGACCGGCAGCCAGCTCGGTACGCCCGACTACATCTCGCCCGAGCAGCTCAAGAGTAGCAAGCATGTCGACGAACGCACCGACGTCTGGAGCCTGGGCGCGACCTTGTACCAAATGCTGTGCGGCGCGGCGCCTTACGCCCACATCGAGTCAGTCTTCGACTTGATCGCCGCGATCGTCGGCGAAGACGTGCCACACCTTCAGGATCGCGCGCCCTGGATCGACGCCTCGCTATCCCTGCTCGTCCACAAAGCGCTGCAGCGTGATCCGAACCAGCGTTGGGCGACGCTTGAAGATATGGCCGACGCTTTGCGCCCCTACTCGGGCGGCGACGAGCTGCTCGATCCGACGCGGATCCGCGCGGTCTCGTACGAGCGGCGCAGCTCGGTGACCGCGCGCGCCGATCTGCGCGACGCCCCCAGCCAGACCTCGCTACCGCCCGCACCGCTGACCGAGACGGATGAGCTCGGCCTGATCAACCAGAAGCTCGACGGCCGCTACCTGGTCAAACGCATGATCGGCAAGGGCGGAATGGGCAACGTCTACGAGGTCGAAGGCGGAGGCGGCGAACGGCTCGCAGCCAAGGTCGTGTCGGCCGGCATCCATGGCGCGACCCCGTCCACCTTGCAGCGCTTCGCGCGCGAAGCCAAATCATCGAGCGCGATCAGCAGCATGAACGTCGTGCGTACGATCGACGCCGGCTGCGACGACAAGCTCGGCTTCCCGTACATCATCATGGAGCTTTTGAGCGGCGTCGATCTGTCGAACATCATGAAGCGTGAAGGCGCGCTCGCGCCGGAAGTCGCGGTCCGGCTGGTGGTGCAAGCGTCGCGCGGAGTCGCGGCGGCGCATGCGCGCGGCGTCGTGCACCGCGACATCAAGCCGGCCAATCTGTTCTTGCAGCAGGATGCAAGAAGCTCTGAAATCACCGTTAAAGTCTGCGATTTTGGCGTCGCCAAGCGCGTCAGCGGCTTCGGCATTAGCTCGGGCGTCAGCCGCAATAGCCTGACGCGCTCGGGCGGCATACTCGGCTCGCCGATGTACATGTCGCCCGAGCAGGCGCGCAACGCCAAAGCCGTCGACGAACGCACCGACGTCTGGAGTCTGTCAGTCGTACTGTGGGAGGCTTTGTCGGGCCAACGTCTGTGGGGCGGGCAAAGCTCGCTCGGTGAGCTGATCGTCGCCATTTGCACCGAGCCGATTCAGCAACTCGAAGTCGCCGCGCCCTGGCTGCCGCGCGAGCTTTCGCGCACCGTGCAGCGCGGGCTCGAGCGCGACCCGACCAAGCGCATCCCGACCGTACGTGCGCTGATCGCACAACTCGATCCGTTCGCGGGCGGCACTGATCGCGTGGTGACCAGCCAACTGCACGGCCTCACCGAGGAACAACGCGGCGAGCTCTCGCTGAAGGTAAATTTGTCCGATTCAGCGGCGCGCCGCATCGCCGACCTCGGCAAAAATATCGCCAAGAACTCAGTCGGCACCGAAGTCGCCGCCACCTCGACGATCGGCGGCAGTGCGCACGAGCGCGCCGTCGATCGCGGCACGGGTGGCGGCGCCAGCAAAGGAGCCATGCTCGTGGTCGCGGTCTTGTCAGCCGCCATCGCCGGCGGCGCGGCGTATTTCTTCGCGCGCGGCCGCGCGGCTGCGCCGGTCACGGCTGCGACGCCAGTCGCGGCTGCGACGCCGGCCGGCGTCATCGCGGCGCGCGTACAAATCGTGCCCGGCAACGCCAGCGTGCGGACGCCGCAAGGCGCGGTCGCGGTCGTCGACGGCATCGCCACCTTGCGCGGCCAAGCTGGCGAAATGCTGAGCGTCACCGTCGAGCAGGGCAGCACGAGCAAGACCTTTTCGATCTCGCTCGGCAGCGACGGTATCGCCACACCGGGCCGCCTCGTGCTCGCGCCCTGACTGGAGTACCCTCTCGGCCATGGTTCGAACGGGACGACTCCGCGCGCTCAGAATCGTGCTGCTCGTACTGGCGACGCTGATCGCGGTGCCGGCCAGCTTCGTCATCCGCGGCATCTTCTTTCCGACGAAGCTCAACGTCCCGTCGATCAAGAGCGACGCCACTTATCAAGACGTCGCGCTGCTCGAGCGAGCCTGGCACTTACCGGTCGCCGCTACGTACCAGCGGCGACTGCTTTTCCAGCCGAACGGCTCGGTGTGCGGCCCCACCTCGGTCGCCAATGTCGAGCGCTCACTCGGTCAAGAAGGCGCGTCGGTCGATTCGGTCGTGAAGGGCACTGGCAAATGTTGGACGGGCATCTGCTGGATGGGCCTTACGCTCGACGAGCTGGCCGAGGTCGCGCGCCACGCCACCAGCCGCAAAGTCACCGTGCTGCGCAACCTCACGCTGGCGCAGTTCCGTGAAGAGCTCACGCACGTCAACGACCCGAGCCGTCGCTACATCGCCAATTTCCAGCGCGCGCCGTTGTTCGCGCAAGGCGGCGGCCACCATTCGCCGATCGCCGGCTACCTCGAAGCCGAAGACTTGGTCCTGGTGCTCGACGTCAACGAAAAATTCAAGCCCTGGCTGGTCAAGTCCGAACGCCTCTTCAAAGCCATCGACACCAGCGACGCCGACGCCAAGCGCGGCCTCCTGCGCATCGAGTAACGGAAGGGTATACGGTTCGGAACGGGGGATCTGGGGAGCGAAGCATGGTGACTGCACGAGCATCTACGGCGGCACCATTGTTGGTTCCGCGAGTAGGCGGCCGAAGGCTTCTTCGCTCACCGACACCAGCTCACTACCGGCCTCTCGGGCCAGCTGGGAAAAATCCTTCTCGATTGCGCGAATGTCGTCAGGTTCGAACGCGTAAAGTCCGGCAAAGTCGCCATCGGTACCCGGTAGCAAGGCGCCCCGTGCTCCCACCTTCCCCAGCTCAGCGAATAGCTTCGGCTCACTCAGGAGACGGAGGTGCCGCTCCTCCAGTCGAGGCAGAGTCCCCGGCGCAGACAGAATCACGACCTGGGCCTGAAGGTTCCACGCGAATGACTCGCTCGAGAAGATTCCGGCCGCGGCCTCCTTCGGATCGGAAGTGGAGCTCCATTTGAAGTGTCGGTTGAGCCGCCAACTCCTCGACAAGAGAGACGCCCCGATCGGGGCCTTGATTGCACTTGCGAAAGTCAGCGTCGCCCGACTGCACAGCGCTGCCATCAAGAGATTGACCACGTCGCCCGGGACCTCTCCGTCACGCGATGAGGAAGCGATTCTCCACCCGATCAGCAGACGCTCGTCTGTCCCCTCGACGGGGAGCTGCCAATGGGTGCGCTTGAAATTGCTGCAGACGAGGAGACGTTCAATTCGAGCAGGGACTGACAACGAGAACTCCTCTCGGGCGCGCCGGGGGGTGCTTCATGATAGCCGGGCGTCACTAATCGCGCCGCGGGAACGGTCGGCTCCGCGGGGCATTTTCGCAGCTATTGCGGTCATAGCATCACCCTCGCTGGGCCCAGTACCGCGCCGGTGCCCGTTGCCCACGCGCCCACGGGTCGCAGCAGCTCGTGGCTCGTGCCGCTACTGGTCGCGGTCGCGGCCGTCGTCGCGCTCGGAGGATCGGTAGCGGGCTACCTGTTGACGCGGTCGACTCCGACTCCGGCCGTCGCGCCGGTCGCAGCGGTACCCACCGCAAAGCCCGTCACCCCGATCGAGCCCAAACCGCCAAGGCCTACGGCGAAGCCGGTCGAGCGCAGCTACCCGCTTCGCTCGTTGCTCGAGCTCGACGTCACGGTGGATATCGACGGCAGCCGCGCGCATTTGCTCGCGCTCTTTCCGACCATCGGCTCGGAGCCAGGCGCCGACAAGCTCGTCTATCGGCTGCCCTTGCAAAACCCCTGGTTTGGCGCAGTCGAGATGAGCTGGAACAACGAGAAGGCCGGTAGGCTGACGAACGTGAGGTTCGATCCGCCGCGCGGTGACGAAAGGTTCAAAAACCAAAAACAGATCGGCGATTGCTTGGCAAGGGGCCTGGGCAAGCCCGAAGTGCGAGAGCTCAATCACCTGACGGGCGAGCTCAGCTTCTTCTGGGGCGCCCGCTTTCCAAAGGCTTGGGCGGACCTGTATTCGGGCTACTTGCGGCTCGCTTTCGAGAACCCCAAGGGTGCCCCGCCAATGACGTTCGGACAAGTAGTTCGCTCCCTCGATGCGTGCGCCCCGGGCACGCCCTAGGAGTACTCAGTTTGTCGTCCAGGGCGTCACCGCTCGCCGGTCATGATCAACCGATCCAGGGGGCAGCTCGGGCGACAGCAGAGTGAGGTCTTGGTTCCCTTCTGCCGCTCGTCAGTGCTATCCCGTCCCTGCCCGCTCGTGGCCCAGGTGATGGGCCAAGGGGTGGGCCAGAAAACACCAAGGCCCCTTGGCGGAATGGCATACGCAGGAGACTTAAAATCTTCGGACCGCAAGGTCGTACCGGTTCGAGTCCGGTAGGGGCTACCTCTCCGGAACTACTCGGGATTACTCGAGCCCTCCGAACGCGCAGCCGAGGGGTCCCGTGGGCAATCCGTGGGCAATCGAGGCCTGCCACAGCCTGATCGAGAGGGGTCAGCATGCCGATCTTGAGCTCAGCCGCGGTGCGCGCCTGCCGGCGGTAGCGGTTGATCATGATCGAGGACTTGTGGCCGGTCCGATCCGCAACCCACGTCTCCGATCGTTCGTTCGCGAGAGACAACGTGACGAACGTTCCACGGAGGTCATGCACCCGAAGCATCCCGCGGTTGGGGCCGACGTTGTGCAGCTCGTGCCGGCGAACGCCCGCGGCCCAAAGCTGGCTCCGGAGTATGTCCGAAAGCCGGGAGGGCTCGAATTCCCGTTCGACGGAGGCCGGGAACACGAGGTCGGTCGGCTCGTGGGGCACGAGCTTTTGCCAGAGGACGAGCGCCCGAGCTACCCCGGGGTTCAGCGCCCAGGCTCGTGGGTCGTCGGTTTTGTTCTCGTCGAGCTTCACCGCGCCGTGGTCAAGATCGAGATCGGACCACGTCAGCGCGAGAGCCTCACCCTTACGCATGCCCTCTCGAGCCAGGAAGCCGAACAGCATGCGCTCCTCGATTGGCGTTAGAGCGTGCGCCATCAAGGCCGCGTCCTCGGTCGGATAGAGGTAGGGGAACGCGGGCGGCTTGCCGACGTTGGGCAGGAAGCCCTTCGGGATCGGGCTCACCTTGATGGCTCGGAGGGGGTACACCGCCAGGGTCAGCACGCGGCTCAAGACCTGGGCGTAGTGTCGCCGCGTGGCGGGTCGGCGAGCTGCCTTAGGGAATTGGCGCTTCGCGCTCTCGGCGTGGTCGAAAGTGAAACGAGAGAGCGGGATATCTCCGAGCTTGATCCCGCCCACGTCGAGCTCGCCCAAGAACTTCACGATCCGTCGATCCGCCTTCGAGTTCTTGGCTTTCACGTGATCGGGCCAGTCGCGCGCGAGGTCGCCAGACGTCCAGAGCCCCGCGACTTCGGAAAACGTCGGGCCCTCGAGTCGAGCGGGAAGCGTCGACGAGCCGCATAGCTCGCCGATGATTGCGATCACGTCGGTGACGCCCTCCCCCGCTGCTGCGCGACCGAGTTCCTCAAGCAAACCGATCGCTCCGGCTGTCTCGACCTTGCCCGCGAGTCGCAAGTGTTTGGCTTGCTCGGCAAGGAGCATGGCGCGCTGCTCGGCTTCCTCGCGTGACTGGCACGTGGGGAGCGGCACGTCGTGACGTCGCTTCTTGATCAGCGTGATGCGTGCGCGCCAGATCCCGCCGCTAAAACGCACGTCGCCTTTGGCTTGCTTAGGCATCCGGATAAGGCCTCGTCTCGGCGTAGGTCTTTAGCAAAACGTCAGACTGCCCGGAGGTCAGCTCTCCCGGGTTGTTCCAGCTGACGTAGACGCGCAGCATTGCCCGGTACTTGGCGAGTTTGGGCAAAGCTTCGTACAGACCCGTGAGGAGTGGCTCATACTCGCCGCGCTCGGTCATCCAACGCACGTACAGCTGCTCCTCAATCTCGACGCTTGGAAATCCTGGAAACTGCGCGCGCGTACGAGCGTGTGTGTCTCCCTCGGGAAGTCCGCGCTGCATGGCGATGTACATGTCGAGGATCTGTCTGATCTCGGCGCAGCGCTCCGCGGTCATCGGCTCTGCGATGGCGGTTGCGATCAACTCGTCGTAGTCGTGCTCCCATCCGCGCTCGACCACCTGACGTGCGCGCTCGAAGTGCTCGGCCTCCGTCGGCTTCAAGATCGCCAGAATCTCGAACTGGTTTCGTAGGATGCAACGCTCCGCAGCGGTCAGTTTCAGATCAGCCATTCGCACTCCTTTTCGGAAACGGAATCACGTTCGAGCCCGCTCGATCTTCGCGAGTAGCTTCGACTCGATCTGCGCGGCCATTGGATCTCTGGTTCGCGTTGGAGGAGACGGGCAAGCGTTCTGCCCGCCAAGCGGGCGCTCCTCGAACTTCGAAAGGCCCCAAGGATTCCCGTTTGCTCCTGGCGCCGGCTTCTCGTTCTTCGTGGCGGCCGCGCTAGCAGCAATCGCGGCCGGCCCACCACGCTCAACCACATCTAAGATCTCGGCGGTCTTGTAGAGCAAGCGGGAGCCAATCGCGATAGCGGTGAGGTGCGGGCGTAGGTGTTTGTCGAACGTCGTAAGGCTCACGGCACACGCGCCGGCTGCGCCTTTTCGCGAGAGTAGAACAGCCCCAACTAGGAGGGTTTCGGGGGTCTTACGGTCGAGGCTGCTAGACACGTGCAGCACTCCGGCGCGCAGCCCTACGTCGTTTCAGATTCCTTGCCTCCCATCGCTCGGCTGCCCAGACACCCGCCTCCCGCTCGAGGAATGCGGCGCTTTCGAGCCACGAGGCGTCCGGCTTCACAGCTAGTGCTTTGAGCTCTGCTGGGTCCGGGTTGCGCAGCACGTCGGCTGCCTCGAGCATCTTGGCCGGCGTGCGGTGGTTGCGACGGACTCGAGCGACAGCAGCTTTTATGGCATAGTGACTTGTCATCGGAAGTTCCCCTTTCGGTGATCACGAGCCCGGCTGTTAGCGCAGCGCGGGCTTTTTGATTGGTTAGCGTTTCTTGGGTCGTTGCGCGCGCTCCTCGTGTGCCTTGCGAATCAGCAGCCGGATCACGTCGGACGTATAGACGCCGTCCAACTCAGCCAGCTTCTCGAGCATTGCTCTTTCCTTGGCGCTCATCCGAACGCCCACGAACTCGCTACGCACATCGGGAGCCATCCTTAATGTTTAACACACGTGGAACACTCATGCAATCGGGTGTCAGTTGCGTGCGTCACGTGTTGAGCGTTCAGCATGACGACGCTGACGACGCTCTACAAGAGCCCCGAGCACTGCCGGGGAGCCCCGAGCAAACAAAGTGCGAATCGAGCCTAGTTGCTGCAACGCGCGCTAGACATGGTGTCTAGTGGGCGTTGCGGGGAATGTGCTCGATTCGTGATCGGTGTGCGGGTAGTGCGTGCGCGTGCGCGTGTGGTGGGTCGCTCTCGACTCGCTGGGTCCATATGGACCTGCTGAACGAACGACGCCTCCAGGGCGCTCCTAGAGTCCGTCAGGCACGTTCGTGTAAACCTGTTTTCGATCGGGCGAATCCCCTGCGGTGGGGAGGTCGGGGTCGTATGCAAGAGGCAGGAGGCGAGGACGCAGGTTGACCTGCCAACGCGCAAGGAGATGGCCGTGGTCGGGAGCGTGTCAGAATTTTCGTGTAAGTGGACGGAAGGGGTCGCGCCGGACGGTCTTTCCTGAGAAAGGAAAGAAGTCCGATGAAGAAGCCGATACGCAAAGAATTGCTCGACGAGCTGCTCGCCGAGTACAGCTCGCCCGAGGATCTAACAGGGCCTGATGGCCTGCTAA
>JBBRMI010000076.1:0-32348 GCA_038230915.1 Polyangiales bacterium
CAAGCCTGGCTTCTGGCAAGGCTTTCGCGAGCACCGAAGCGGAACGTAGGTGGCTACGTGAGCATCGGAGCGCAGCGAAAACGCAGCCAGAAGCCAGGATCGGCGGGCGGGCTCAACAACTGAAATGAGACCAATGGTGAGCCGCCTTCCTGTTGTTTCGCTCTCGATCCCCAACCGGTCGCAAACGGCTGCCAGGTTGCGTTATGGTGCCCCGGCCATGGCTACTCTCGATATCGAGCACACGTTCAATTGCTCCGAGGCGACGTTCTGGGACAAGGTTTTCTTGGACCCGGAATACAACGAGCGGCTGTTCAAGACCGAGCTGAAGTTCCCGGTTTGGCGCGAGCTGTCGCGTGAAGAGCGGAGCGGCCAGCTGCACCGAGTGCTCGAGGTCGTGCCGTACGTCGGTGAATTGCCGAGCGCGATCAAAGCCGTGGTGGGCGAGGGCATCGGCTACGAAGAGCGCGGCGTGCTCGACCGCACCGCCAAGACCTACAAAGTCGTGGTCGTGCCCAACAAGCTGGCCGACAAGCTCAGCATCAAGGTCGACATGGTCACGGTGGCCGACGGGGACAACCGCTGCCGCCGCAAAGCCCACGCCGAGGCGATCGTCAAAATATTCGGCGTCGGCGGCATGATCGAAAGGCGCATGCTCGCGGACCTGGAGCGGAGCTACCAAAAGAGCGCCGACTTCACGAACCGCTTCATCGCCGAAAAAGGGCTGTAAACTTCACCCTCATTTCAGGGGATAAACACGCCCGCCGATCCTGGTTTCTGGCTTCGTTTTCGCTCCGGTCTGGTGCTCACGTACCGACGTACGCTCCGCCTCCGGTCCTCGCGAAAGCCTCGCCAGAAACCAGGCTTGGCGGGCGGGCAGCTGAAGGCTCTCGCTAAAGTTCAGCCGCGGGCCGGAGAGTCGAGCAACGGACGCGGGCGCGATGCCCGCGTCGTCGGACTCACTTCTTCTTCGCGGGCGGCTTCTTCGACGGCGCCTTCTTGGCGACGGGCGCCTGCTTGGCGACGGGCGCCTTCTTGACGGTCTTCGCGGCGGGAGCAGCCTTCTTGGCGGCCTGCTTGCCGGCGCGGTCGACGGAGGCATACAGGTCGAGCAGCTGCGGCAAGGCGAACTTCTTCAAGCCAGCGCCGTAGGCGGTGTCTTTGGTCCGCTTCTTCAACTCGAGGATCGCGCTGATCAACTTGTCGCGCGAACCGAAGCGCTGCTTGGCGTCTACCAGCACGTCGTGCAGCTTGAGCAGCTTCTGGTTCGAGACCTTGGCCAGGCCCTTCTCGGCGTGCAGGCGCTCGATCCACAGATCGGCCGTCGCCAGCTTCTGCACGGCCTCCACGAGCTTCTCTTTGCTTTGGAAACGCTCTTTGACGACCGTGACGGGGGACTTCTTCATGACTGCTCCAGAGACGGCTCCTGACCGAGGTGGGGCCGGGCCCACCGACCAACCAGGCCGGGCCGATAAGGGGCCGCGTTTCTAGCAGCAGGTTTTTCGCACCGCAAGGTTTCCCGCAGAAAATCTCGCCCGCCCAGCGCTCCGCCATGATAGCGGCAAGCCCCCATGAAGCCGCGGCTTCGCTTTGCACCCTCCCCTAGCGGCTACCTCCACATCGGCGGTGTTCGCACGGCTCTTTTCAATTGGCTTTGGGCCCGGAAAACCGGCGGCAAATTCGTTTTGCGCGTCGAGGACACCGACCAGGACCGCAGCAGCATCGAGAGCGTGCGCGCCATTTTGGACGCCATGACCTGGCTCGGCCTGGATTGGGACGAGGGTCCCGAAATCGGTGGCGAGTTCGGCTCGTACTTCCAGAGTGAGAGGAAGGCGCTTTACCGCAGCTCGGTCGAGAAGCTGATCAGCGAGGGCAAAGCCTACCGCTGCTACTGCACCAAAGAAGAGCTCGACGCCCAGCGCGAGGCGCTGAAGGCCAAGGATCCCAAGGCCGCGTTCCGCTACCCAGGCACGTGTCGGCACCGCACCGACAAGCCCGATCTCCCGCACGTCGTGCGCTTCATGTCGCCGACCGAAGGCGCCACCGAGTTCGACGACAAGGTGTTCGGCGTCATCAGCACGCCCAACAAGTCGCAGCAGGACTTCGTCTTGATGCGCACCGACGGCTACCCGCTCTACAACTTGGCGGCGACGATCGACGACCATGAGATGCAGATCTCGTTCGTTGCGCGCGGCCGTGATCACATCGGCAACACGCCGCAGCAAGTGCTGCTGTACCGGGCCTTCGGCTGGGAGCCGCCACAGTTCGCTCATTTGCCGATGATGCTGGCGCCGAACGGCGAAAAGCTGAGCAAGCGTCACGCCTCGGTCTCGGTGCAGGAGTACAAGGACAAGGGCTACACGCCTGCCGCCGTGCTTAACTACCTGGCGCGCTTCGGCTGGTCCTCGGGCGATAAAGAAATCTTCAGCCGCCAGGAGCTGATCGACGCGTTCGACTGGGCCAACGTCAACAAGAGCGACGGCAAGTTCGACGCCAAGAAGTTTGCCGACGTCGCGTTCGAGCACCTGAAACAACCGGCGCTGACGACGCTCGACGAGTACGGCGCCTGGACCCAGCCGTTTTTGGCGGCGCGGGGCCTGCCAGAAGTCGACGCCAAGCTCCTCGCCCAGGCCATTCCAGGCATCCGCGAGCGTGCGCGCACCTTGGTCGACGCTGCCAACGACCTCGACTTCTACTTCCGGGAGACGCCCGAGCCCGACGAGAAGGCGGTCAGCAGTTTCCTCACAGCCGAGAGTAAACCGCGCCTGGCCGCCCTCGCCACCCTGTTCGAAGCTCAGACCGACTGGACACCCGAGCCGTTGGAAGCGGCATTTCGCGCGTGGGTCGAAGGCCAAGGTCTGAAGCTGAAAGACGTCGCGCAACCCCTACGTGTGGCCGTCACTGGGCGGAGCGCCAGCCCCCCGATCTTCGATGTGCTCACGGTGCTCGGGCGTGAACGCTCGCTGGTTCGGCTCAAGCGCGCTGCCAGCGGAGCATGACTTCCCTCCTCGCAGCTCTGCTTGGTCCGGACGCCGGCCTGCCCTTGCCGCTCACGCGGCTGAAGATGGTGTCCTGGTTCAGCGCGCTGCTGGAATACCCGCCGATCAAGGCGCTGATCCCGATCCCGATCCTGATCGCGCTGTGGCCGTTGGTGCGGCGCTTCTTCAAGAGCACCTGGGAGGAGCTGGACGCCGAAGCGCGCCGGCTGCGGCTCGAAGCCCCCTTGAGCGAGTACGATTACCGCCGCCCGGTGGCGTGTTTCGCGATCGTCGGCGTGGTGCTGACCCTCCAGGAGTACTACGGCGGGCGCGGTATCTACGACACTCAGCTCCGGCCGTGGCTCAGCGAGCTGCAGGCAGGCGGCTGGCACTTCATCAAGGTCGAGAAGTACGACGAGCTGTACAGCTACGGCTGGTGGGTGTTTGCGCGTGTTTTGGGCTACGTGCTGATTCCGCTGCCGCTTTGGAAGCTGCTTTTTCCACAGGACAGCCTGCTCGACATGGGCCTGCGCGGTAAGGGTTTCCTGAGCCACCTGTGGATCTACGGGCTGTGTCTGGCGGTGGTGGTACCGGCGATGCTGATCGTCTCCGCTCAGCCGGATTTCGGCACCTACTACCCGTTCTACAAGCTGAGCTCGCGCAGCTGGTTCGATTTTTTGGTGTGGGAGTCGATCTATTTTTGCCAGTTCTTTGCGCTGGAGATGTTCTTTCGCGGGTGGATCCTGGGTGCGCTACGCCGAAACTTCGGCGCCGGCGCGGTGTTCGCGATGGCCGTGCCCTACTGCATGATCCATTACGGGAAGCCGTACCTCGAGGCGAACGGCGCGATCGTCGCCGGCATCGTGCTCGGCTCGCTCGCGATGCGGACGCGCAGCATCTACGCCGGCTTCCTCGTTCACATCACGGTCGCGTTTTCCATGGACTTTCTGTCGCTGTGGCGCCGCGCTTCCCTGCCACACCACTTTTGGGGTTAGTGGCCCGGCACCGCATTTTCCGTGCGTCACGCGCCGCGATCCCCAGTATATTGCCGACCGAAATCCCAGATGTCGAACGTGAGCTTATCGCCGGTCCCGCCCGACGCCCAGAACGAGTCAAAGAGGCCGAGCAACGGCGCTGACCTAAACGGCAATACCGAGTGGACCGCTGAGCGCGGTGCGGCCCGCTACCAAATCCACGGCTGGGGCGCGCCCTACTTCCACGTCAACGCACGCGGCCATGTCGAAGTGCGTCCCAATCCTGATCGCCCCGAGCGCGTGATCAACTTGTTCGAGTTGACTCAAGAGCTGAAAGCGCGCGGCCTCGACCTGCCGCTGTTGATTCGCTTCTCCGACATCGTCGCTGATCGCATCAAGCGCATCAACGAAGCGTTCCTCAAAGCCATTGCCGAGTACGAGTACCCAGGCATCTACCGCGGCGTGTACCCGGTGAAGGTGAACCAGCAGCGCCACCTCGTCGAAGAGATCGTCGAAGCCGGTCGCCCGTACAGCTTCGGTCTCGAAGCCGGCTCCAAGCCCGAGCTCCTGATAGCGCTCGCCGCGATGCAAGACGTCGGCGGACTCATCATCTGCAACGGCTACAAAGACTCGAAGTACATCGAGACCGCGCTCGTCGCGCAGAAGTTCGACAAGACGGTGGTCATCGTCCTCGAGCGGCTCGAAGAGATCGATCTAGTCTTCAAAGCCTCGGAAAAGCTGGGCATCCGCCCGTTGCTCGGCGTGCGCGCCAAGCTGACGACCAAGGGCGTCGGCCGTTGGAAAGACTCCGCGGGCGAGCGCGCCAAGTTCGGCCTCACCACTTCAGAGATGATTGAGGTCGTGGACCGCCTGACGGCGCGCAACATGCTCGACACGTTGCAGCTGCTCCACTTCCACATCGGAAGCCAAATTTCGAGCATCATCCCGATCAAGAACGCCATGCAGGAGGCGTCGAACATCTACGTCGAGCTGGCGAAGATGGGCTGCAAGATGGGCTACCTCGACGTCGGCGGCGGCTTGGCCGTCGACTACGACGGTTCGAAGACCGACTTTCACGCATCGAAGAACTACCAGCTCGAAGAGTACGCCGCCGACGTGGTCGCGCATATTCAAGCCGCCTGCCTGAAGTCCGAGATCCCGGTACCCACGCTGGTCAGCGAGAGCGGCCGTGCGGTGGCTGCCCATCACTCGGTGTTGGTGTTCGAGGTCGTCGGCGAAAACCAGGTGCGCTTCCCGCAACCTGCCGAGCCCAAGGCCGACGCCAACCGGCTGTTGCGCGAGCTTTACGACACATACTGCGGCATTCAGCCCAAAAATGTGCAGGAAAGCTACCACGACGCCAGCCAAGCCAAGGAGGAGGCGCAAAGCCTCTTCAAGTACGGCTACCTCTCACTGCGCGAGCGCTCGCAGGTCGAGAAGATGTACTGGAACTGCTGCGAGAAGATCCACCACACGCTCAAGCGTTTGAAGTTCGTGCCGGAAGAGCTCACGCACCTGGATCGCGATCTCTCGGCCATCTACTACTGCAACTTCTCCGTCTTCCAGTCCGCGCCCGACATCTGGGCGATCGACCAGCTGTTCCCGATCATGCCGATCCATCGGCTCGACGAGGAGCCGCTGGTTTCGGCCACGCTCGCCGATTTGACCTGCGACAGCGATGGGCTGATCGATCACTTCATCGACGTCGAGGACGTGAAGGGTACGCTCGATCTGCACCAGCTCAAGGAAACCGAGTCGTACTACCTCGGCATGTTCTTGAACGGTGCCTACCAAGAAATCTTGGGCGATTTGCACAACCTGTTCGGCGACACGCACGCCGTGCACATTGCGTTGACCGACGACGGCTACCAGATCCGCCACGTGATCAAGGGCGACAGCGTCGCCGAGGTGCTGCGCTACGTCGAATACGTGCCGGAGAGCATGGTCGACGCCGTTCGCCGCCAAGCCGAACGCGCTGTTAGCGCCGGCCGCCTCACCAACGAACAAATGCGTACGCTGCTCCAGCACTACGAAGAGTCATTGCGGAGCTACACCTACCTGACGGCGGAATAAGGTCGGGGGCTGCCACCCCGCAGCCTCACCCGCAGAAACTTCCGTAGCGGTACCTGGCCACTCCGGCCGGCTCGAGATTTTTTCACAGGGAGATCGGGAGATCGGGAGTCGTGCGAGAAAGAACGCATTTTTGTTTTCGGGGGACCGAA
Organism: Polyangiales bacterium; assembly: GCA_038230915.1. Lineage (GTDB taxonomy): Bacteria > Myxococcota_A > Polyangia > Polyangiales > Polyangiaceae > PMG-095. The sequence goes on from JBBRMI010000076.1 coordinate 6,172, forward strand.
ACCAAAAATATTTTTCTTGGAGGTGAACACGAGACCACCGCAACTCAGGGTGCACCGCCCCGGCGGGTTCACGGGCGGCAGCGCGAACCCCCAAAATTCAAGGCTCGCACGACTCCCCATCTCCCGATCTAGGAAGAAACTGGCGGCGACGCGCCCCAGCGATACCCGTTTCGTCCCATCAGGGCGGCGGCCGTGCCGTCATCAGGGACTCCCTGTGAAATCTCAGGAATTCGGCAGGACCTGCGGGCAAGCCCGCGACCCGAAGCGGCCACTGTCCGGCAGGAATCGCCGCGTGCCTACGTTTACGTAAGGACGGGAATGCGAGGCCGGGTCAAGTCGTTTCCTAGACGCGACGACGCGCTCCTAGGTACGATCTGCCCAGACTCATCGCATGGGCCAGTCCTCCCGACCCTCACCATCCCGATACTCCTCTCTGGTCCTGGCGTCCCTGGGGGCGCTCGTCGCAACCATTTCGCCCGCCTCGAGCAAGGCTGACATCTACCAGTCGGTTGGCCCTGACGGCGTGGTGACGTTCACGAACAACAAGTCACCCGGCGCCAAGCTGTATCAAAAGACGCCGAAGGCGCAGGTCTTCATGCCGGCCGACACGTCGCCGGAGCGCTACACCCGCTACGACACGTGGATCCGCGAAGCCGCGACGCTGTATCAAATCCCAGAAGCTTTGATCCGCGCCGTCATTCGCATCGAGAGCGATTTCGATCCGCGCGCAGTTTCGCCGGCCAACGCGCGCGGCTTGATGCAAATGATTCCGGAGACCGCCGAGCGCATGCTGGTCACGGACGTGTTCGACCCGCGCCAAAACATCTTCGGCGGCGTGCGTTACCTGCGCGTGCTGGCTAACACCTTCAACGGTGATCTCGCGCTCACCGTGGCCGCGTACAACGCCGGCGAAGGCGCCGTCATCCGCAACGGCGGCATACCGCCGTACCCGGAAACGCAAGACTACGTAGTCAAGGTCATCGGTTACTACCGCCAGTACCGAAACGACGTCGTGACGCACTGAACGATCGAGCGAACAGGAAGGCGGGAAGGCGGGAAGGTGCGAGAACGCATTTCTTGTTTGCGAAAGAGCAAACAAGAAATCGTTGCCTCCGGTGGCAGCACGACGAGGCCTCGGTCCGCGACTGCGGCTTCGTGCTGACAGCGGCCCCACCCAACAAACCTTCCCGCCTTCCCGCCTTCCTGTTGCCTCGCTCTCGCTCGTTCAGCGGCTCTTGGTTTTCTTTTCGGGTTTGACCGGCTTTTCAACGGCGTACAGCGCCAAGGCGCCGGCTAGCTCCGTACGCACGCGGTCGATCAGCTCCGGTGGTTCAATGACTTTGACGCGGGCGCCCCATTCGAGGACCCAGCTGACGACTTGGGTGAGGTTGCCGATCGTCATCGTTAGGCGCACCCCGCCGCCGGCGATGGTTGCCAGGCGTTGGCTCGCGTGGACGCGACGGGCTCGGATGTATTCGGCGGCGTGGGCGTCGAACTCGAGCACGACTTTTTGTTGAACTTTATCGCGCCAAATCCCGAATTCGCCTTGAAAATACTGGTCGATGTGAAAATCAGCCGGTAGTTCGAAGCGCTCGCTAAAGAGGCACTCTGTATCGCGCATGCGGTCGAGCACGAAGGTGCGGATTTCCTGGCGCCCGGTATGAAAGCCGACGCAGTAAATCGAGTCACGATGCAGCACGAGCGCGTACGGGTAGATCGTGATCCGCTCTTCATCCGAGCGCACGGCGCTTTTGTAGAGCAAGGAGAGCGGTCGCAAATCAGAGACGGCTTGAAAGAGATCGTCCAGCTCCTCGGTGCGCTCGGCGTAGTTCTTGGGCGCGTGCGGCAAGTACAGAAAGCGCTCTTCGAGCCGCGCGTCGGCGAGGCCCGCATTCGGACCGCGACCAGGGCGCTGCGCCAACGCCAGCAGCTTCATCACCGCGTGATCGATCTCGTCGAAAAGCGCGGAGCCGCGCATCGGCTCGAACAGGCGCCGGGCGGCGAGCAGCGCGTAGGTCTGCGTGCGGCGCAGCTCGACCTTGCGCGGCATCTCGTTCGGGCGGAGCCGCCAGAGTAACGCCGCGCCGCCGCGCGTCGGCACGGATTCGAGATCGGCTTCGCGCTCGATCTCTTTCAGGTAACGGCGCATCGAGCGCACCGTCACGTTCAGCGCACCGGCCAAGTCGAATAGCGACAAACCCTTGGGGTGGCGCTCGAGCAGCTCGCGCAGCTTGTCCAGCCGGCGATGCTGGGTGAATTTGCCTTTGGGACGGCCGCGTGGCTTGTCCATTTCGGGCTGTGAATCTAGCTCCGCTTCGACGAGGATTGGCAAGCCTTGGCTGCATCTCCGCGCATCAACCCCGTCGAATTCGTGCGTCACAAACGTGACGGCCAGGAGCACCGGCCCGAGGACGTGAAAGCGTTCATCGACGCCTTCGTTGCCGGTGACGTGGCCGACTACCAGGCCAGTGCCTGGCTGATGGCGGCGTTCTTGAACGGCCTATCCAGCAAGGAAACGCTGGCGCTGACCCAAGCCATGCTGCATTCGGGCAGCGTGCTCACGCTGCCGAGCGTGAAGCGGGCGCGGGTCGACAAGCATTCGACCGGCGGCGTCGGTGACAAGGTAAGCTTGTGCTTGGCGCCGCTGGTTGCCGCCTGCGGCGTCGCCGTGCCGATGATTTCCGGCCGCGGGCTCGGTCACACCGGCGGCACACTCGACAAGCTCGAAGCCATTCCGGGCTTTCGCGTCGACCTCGACGCCAGGCGCTTCGAGCGCATCGTGCGTGAAGTTGGCACGTGCTTGATTGGCCAAACCGAAAAGCTCGCGCCCGCCGATCGCCGCTTGTACGCACTGCGCGACGTGACGGCGACGGTCGAGTGCATCCCACTGATCGTCGCCAGCATTCTGTCGAAGAAGCTGGCCGAAGGCATCGACGGCTTGGTGCTCGACGTAAAGTGCGGCGGTGGCGCGTTCATGAAAGACTTGACGAGCGCGCGCGCCTTGGCCGAAGCGCTGGTCTCCGTGGGCAAAGGCGCGGGCAAGCGCGTCACGGCGCTGATCACCGACATGTCCGCGCCGATCGGCCGCACCATCGGCAACGCGCTCGAAACCCGCGAAGCCATCGAAATTCTCCACAATGCCGGCCCCGCCGACACCCGCGCGCTCACGCTCGAGCTCGGCGCCGAGATGCTCGTGCTCGGTAAACGCTGCAAGAATCGCAAAGAAGCACTACCGCTGCTCGAACGCGCCCTCGCCGACGGCAGCGCCTTCGCGGTGTTCCGGCGCTTGGTCAAAGCCCAAGGCGGCGACGTCCGCACGATCGACGACCCGTCACGCCTGCCGCAAAGCAAGACCAAGCTGGTCGTCACCGCATCGCGCGCAGGCTTCGTCACCGCCATCGACGCCCACGCGCTCGGCATCCTCGCGATCGAGCTCGGCGCGGGCCGCACCCGCGCCGACCAAAAGATCGATCCTGCCGCGGGCTTCGAGCTCCACGCCACCCTGAGCCAGCCGGTCACCCGCAATCAGCCGCTGATTACTCTGCATGCCGCCAGCGCAGGTTTGGCCGCCCAGGTTGCGGCGCGAGCGCGGGCAACGTTCACGATTGGTCGCCGGCCCCCTCGTAAAAGGCCGGCAATCTTGGACCGCATCGGTTAGAACGACTTGACGACCCGGACCTTGCTCGATGCAATCCAGATTGGCGGCAAGCACGGCACCACGCCGATCGCCCCCGAAGCAAGCGCGGATCGAGCCGCAGGCGAGCCGAAACCCGAGGCGAAGCCCGAAACGAAACCCGAGACGCCAAGCGCCGGACCAGCTCCGCCTGCCGCGCCGCCCAATGCGGCCGCGCCAGCGGACGCGGCGCCGCAGTAACGCTCAGCGAACGAGATCGCCGGGCTTGGCGCCGCTGTCGGGCTCGAGCACGTACACTTCTGGAGGTGGCGGACGGAGCGGCGGCCTCGCGAGAGCGGCGGCACGCCTGGCGAAAGACGGGGTCTCCTGTCGCACTCAAACAAACCCTCCCCAACTCCCACCTCCCTGTTGATCAGGGAGACGTTCATAACCTTCAGTGAATGCGGTGACCGGGCTTGGCGCCGCTGTCGGGCTCCAAGACGTAGACTTCGGTGCCGCCGGCGCCGGCGGCGACGACCATGCCTTCGGAGACGCCGAACTTCATTTGGCGCGGGGCGAGGTTGGCGACGACCACGACCAGGCGACCGATCAGCTTTTCGGGTTCGTAGGCGGCTTTGATCCCGGCGAAGATGGTACGGGTAGTGTCGCCGCCGAGCGAGACCGTGAGCTTCAACAGCTTCTTCGCTTCCGGGATGTGCTCGGCGTTGATCACGCGGGCGACGCGCAGATCGACCTTCGCAAAATCATCGATGCTGCACTCGGCAGCGAGCGGCTCGGCCGCCAACGCGGCGCCGTCGTCGGCTGAAGAGGCAGCGGCGGTTTCAGGAGCGGCGGCGGGCGGGGCTTCGGATTTACTTTCTTCGATCATGGCTTGGAGCTTCTTCGGGTCAACGCGCTGCATCAGGTGCGAAAATTCGCCAAGCTTGACCGACAGGAGCGGCTGCTTGGCTTCGTCCCAGCTGGCTAACGGCGCGCTCAACAGCGCACGGCTTTGTTCAACCAACTGCGGCAAGACCGGTGCCAGGTAGATGACGATTTGGCGGTACAGATTGAGGATGACGGTGCAGACGTTGCGCAGCTCTTCGAGCTTTTCGGGCTGCTTTTTCAGCGCCCACGGCGTCTTCTGATCGACGTACTCATTCGCGCGGTCGGCCAGCGCCATGATCGCGCGCATGGCGCGCGCAAAGTCGCAGCTCTCATAGGCGTCCGCGATTTCGTCACCCGCGGCAGCTGCCGCGGCAAACAGGCCTCCATCATCAGGGTACGCCAGAGAGTGCTCCGGCACGAAACGCGCCGTGCGGCTGGCCAGGTTCACGACCTTGCCGACCAAATCCGAGTTCACCTTGGCGACCAGCTCGTCGACGTTCAGGTCTAAGTCCTCGACGCGCGAGCCGAGCTTGGCCATGTAGTAGTAGCGCAGGTACGCCGGATCGAGGTGCTTCAGGTACGTCGACGCCAGCACGAACGTGCCGCGTGATTTACTCATCTTCTCGCCGTTCACGGTCAGCATGCCGTGCACCTGCACGCGTGTCGGGAGCGGGAAACCAGCGGCTTTGAGCATCGCCGGCCAGAACAGCGTGTGGAAATAGACGATGTCTTTGCCGATGAAGTGGTGGATCTCGGTTTTTTCCGATTGCCACAAGTCTTCGAAGGTTTCGCCGCTGCCATGTGTGGCTAACCACTCGGCGGTCGAGCCCATGTAACCGATCGGTGCGTCGAACCACACGTACCAGTAGTGACCCGGGGCATCCGGGATCTCGAAGCCGAAATACGGCGCGGGGCGTGACACGTCCCAGTCGCGCAGCTCTTCGGCCAAGAAATGGCCTTTCAAGTAGTTGGCGATCTCGGGCTGCAGGTGGCCCGGCTGCTCGATCCACTCAGTCAAAAACGGACGCAGCTTTTCGATTTCGACGAATAGGTGCGGCGAGCTTCGGAGCTCGGGCTTGGCGCCTGACAACGTGCTGACCGGATTGAGCAGCTCCTGCGCGGCGTAGGTGCTGCTGCAGTTCTCACAGGTGTCGCCGTATTGGTCGGGCGTGCCGCACTTCGGGCACGTGCCCTTGACGAAGCGATCGGCCAAAAATGTTTGGGCTTCGGGATCATAGAGCTGCGTGACGTCGCGCTCTTTGATCAAATCGGCGCCTCGCAGCGACTCCCAGATGCGGTCGCACAGCTTCTTGCTCGCGTCCGAGTTGGTCGACCCGTAATGATCGAAGCGGATCTGAAAGCCGGCGAAATCACGCTGGTGCGCCTCGCTCATCGCCGCGATAAGCTCGACCTCACTGCGGCCTTCTTGGCGGGCGCGCATCATGATCGCGGTGCCGTGCGTGTCGTCGGCGCAGATGTACGTGGCGCGGTTGCCACGCAGGTTCTGAAAGCGCACCCAGACGTCGGTCTGGATGTATTCCACCAAATGGCCGAGGTGAATATGGCCGTTGGCGTACGGCAGCGCACTGGTAACGAGCAGGCGGCGGGTCGAATCGGTCATGAAAGGGCGCGGAGCATAGCCGCAGCGGCGCCGCTGGGCTCATGATTCCTCAGACCTTGGGCTGCCGCGCTGCAGCCCGCTAAGGATTCGTGACATCTTTTGGCTGCCAAACTGCGGCGTGAATCGCAGAAGCTCCTGTGGCGTCGCGGTGGCCACGTCGCGGGGGCTGCAAAGCTGCTGCTCCAATCGCAGAAACTGCCGTGTCGTCCCCAGGCAAAGCCGTAAGCCCGCAACCTTAGGCGAACCAGTCACCTGATTTCGACCATGGCCGTGGCCGAGATTTTTTCACAAGGAGATCGGGAGATCGGGAGCGAGAATTTCTTGGGTTCGAGACGGACGGCGTCGAATGGATGCTGCGCAGTCGCCGCGCGGCCTCGTGTACTCTCGAACAAAAAAATCTCCCGATCTCCCGATCTCCTTGTGAAAAAGTCTCGATCGCACGGCTTGACCCCGCGACGACACAGCAGTTTCTGCAAAGCAAGCTGCGGCGCGGCAGCCACGCCGGCCTTGTCATCCGATAGGGCTGGAAGTACATCGGCCGCATGGCACTCCTCGACGGCAAAGTCGTGATCGTAACCGGCGCGGGCGGCGGCATTGGGCGCGCGACCGCGCTGGCATTGGCTAAAGAGGGCGCAAGCGTGCTGGTCAACGACTTCGGCGGCGCCCGCGACGGCAACGGCCAGAGCAACGACGCCGCCGACGCGGTGGTGGCCGAAATCCGCGCGGCTGGCGGCAAGGCCGAGGCAAACTACGACAGCGTGAGCGACGAAGCCGCCGCCGAGCGCATCGTCGCAAGCGCCGTGCAGAGCTTCGGTCGATTGGACGTGCTGATCAACAACGCCGGCATCCTGCGCGACAAGACCTTGCTCAAGTTACAGCTCGCCGATTGGCAAGCTGTGCTCGACGTGCACCTGACCGGCACGTTCTTGTGCCTGCGTGCTGCCGCCGCAAAAATGAAGGACCAAGGCCAAGGCGGCTCGATCGTGAACACGACCAGCGTCTCCGGGTTGGTCGGTAACTTTGGGCAGGCCAACTACTCCGCCGCCAAAGCCGGCATCTACGGCCTGACCCGCACCGCTTCGATCGAGCTGCAGCGCTTCGGCATCCGCGTCAACGCGGTCGCGCCGTTGGCCAAGACGCGCCTGACCGAAGAGTTGCCGCTGTTCGAAAAGATCGGCGACTCGCTGTCGCCCGAGCACGTCGCGCCGGTGCACGTGTACCTCGCGAGCGATCTCAGCCGCGATGTCACCGGCGTCACGCTGTCGGTGGCTGGCGCACGCATCAGTCAATTCAAGCTGGTCGAGAGCGCCGGGCGTCACAAAGACGAAGAGCCTGGCATCTGGACGCCGGTAGAGATTGCCGAGCAATTCGCCAGCATTACGAAAACCTGAAAAACTCCCGCATCTCTTGGACTTCTGCGCGTTGCTGCACCGCGTCCTGGGTGTTAGCTTTGTGCAGGCAAGCCGGCCGTTCGCCCGGCAGCTAGTTCCTCCAGTTCAACATGCGTCGCGAAGCGAGCATCCCGCTTTTCCTCTGGGCCGCCACGGCCCTGCTCGCGCACATTTTCTGGAGCGGAGGCGCGGACCAGGTCGCGCGCATGATCGACGAGCGGCTCGACGTTGGGCGTTTCGCCGCCGGCATCCGCAGCCACGTGCAGAGCTCGATCGCGCCGCCGATCGAGATCGCGATCGACGACGGCTCGGAGCCTGACGAGGTCAAGCCCGAAGAGAAGCCGGACGACGCCGTCAAAGACGACGAGGCCGACGATCCAGCCGAAGACGCGCCCGAGCAGATCAAGGACAAGGCCGAGCCGCCGCCCAAGGAAAAGGCCAAGCCGGAAGACAAGAAGCCCGAGCCCAAGCCGGAAGAGAAGAAGCCGGAAGAGAAGAAGCCCGAGCTGGTCAAACCGGCGACGCCCGCCGAAGAGCCCAAGCCGCTCGCGCAGCTGGAGATGCCCAAGAAAATTGCGGTCAAACAGCACGTCGAGGACGAGCACCAGAAGGACAATCCGGACGCCAACCTGATCTCCGACAAGGCGAACCACGTCACCGAAGAGACCCGCGCTCGCATCACGTCGACCGATCAGGATGACAGCAAACCGACGCCAGGCGCGGCGCCGAGCGGTCCGAAACAAGATCCGGGCAACGCCGAAGAAACGCACGTGCGTCAGAACGACGATCAAGCCGGCGAGCACGACATGGCTCCGGGTGGCGCCGAGAGCACGCGCGCTGAACGCGCCACGGCCGCCACGCCCGCGCCCCAATCCGGTAAGACAGCCGCGGCTGCAGCACCGGGCAAGCCCGGCTCGCAAACCGCCAAGCCGCCCGCGCCGGCGCCGGCCGAATCGCAAGATCGCAACCAAGTCGCCAAGGCAGCGACGCCCGAGCGCCCGGGCTCGCCGGAAGTCGTCGCCAGCAACAACGGCACGTTTTCGGTGAATCGCCCGGAAGCGGCGACGCCCGAGCAACGCGCCCAGAAAGCTAGAAAACGCCTGCCGCCGCGCAAGCCGCGCTCAATCCTCGAGGCGCTCGGCCTCGGTGCTGCGGGCCGCACCATGAACGGCGTCGCGCTGAATTTGACGCCGAACATGGCAACCGAAGCCGTCGGCTCCGACGAAATGTCGCGCCTGCGCCGCGCCGATGGCGAGCGCCGGCGGAGTCAGCACCGCGGCAGCTGGGCCACGCCGAGCTTCGAGCGCTATCGAAGCGCGATCGAAAACTACGTGCCGAGCGTGAAGCCCGGCAACCAAACCGCGCTCAACACCGCCGCGGTACCGTTCGCGACCTACTTAGTTCAGATTCACAACCGGATTCATCCGCTGTTCGCTGAGGGCTTTCTGGCGCAGCTCGATGGCTTGCCGGCCTCGCACCCGCTGAACAACGAGACCTTAGTCACCACGGTCGAGATCGTGGTCGAGCACGAAGAAGGGCGGATCGTGCGCCGCGGCGTGGCGCACTTCAGCGGCATCACCGCGTTCGATGTCGGGGCACTCGCTTCGATTGACCGCGCGGCGCCGTTCGGCACGCCGCCGTCCGAGATCGTCTCGCCTGACGGCAACGTGTACCTGCACTGGGAATTCCGCCGCGACGGCATGGCGTGCTCCACGCTGTACGCGCATCCGTACATCTTGAAGGGACAACCCAAGCCGGCGCCGTTGCCCACCAATCCACTGCCGCCGTTCCGCGGGCCCGACGAGGAACTGCCGCAGCCGGGCGAGCGCCACGGCTTGCTCAACGTGCAGCCCGAACCGCGACCCGCCACGCCTCCCGGCTGAGAGGGGCTGAGAAAGCGGGCGATTCGCCTAGCGCGGCCGTTTGGTGTAGCTAAGGCCAACGTGAACGATAGGCCGAGCGACAATGGCGTGCCGCTGCGAGTGGTCGTGGCGCTGGGCCTTTCGGCGAGCTTGCTGGCGCGCTGCCTGGCGCCTGCGCTGCACGGCGTCGCAGGCGACAACGTGGTGATCTGGGCGGGCCGGGCGGCGTCGCTTTTGACGTTGCTGGCCGCGACCGGTTTGGTCGCCGGGATTGCGCGGCTAGCGACCGCGATCGTGGCGTCGCCGCGCGCGCCGCTGGCGGCACGACTCGTCGCCGTGCCGGCGGTGTCGATGGGCTGCATGTTGCTGTTGTTCGCCAGCTTTCGCCCGCTCGAGCCGCTCTTGGCGCTGATGCTCGGGATCAGCGCCGCGATTGTCGGTGCGCTGTCGGCGCGCCACACCGTCGGCGAGCGGGACAAGCGTGCCGGAGCGCTGGTGTTGGGCCTGACATCGAGCGCAGGATTGGTCCACGTACTGTCGCGCAAGCTCACGCAAGACGCGTCCGACGCCGCCAACATCGCGGCTTTTCGCACGGCGCAGCTGATCGAAACGCTTGGTGTGGCTATCGATTTGGTGGCGCTCGCGCTCACGCTGGTGTGGCTGCAACGCCGTCTGGCGCGCGGCCGCGTGCTCGTACCAATCTTGCTCGCGGTGTCGGCGACAGTGGTGGTGCTGTCACTGCGCGGCTCCGCGCCGGGCGCGAGCACGTTGTCGGTGCTGCTCGGGCGCGGTCTAAAAGAGCTAAGCCGTGATCAAACGTCGCTCTTGCCGATGTCGTTCTCACACCTGCTCAACGCGGGTGCACTGCTCGCGGCCGGCGCGGCGCTGTTCGGCGGCGGCGGCGAGCTCGGGTTGGTATTTGCGGCTTGCTTGGCCGCGCGCGGGGCCCTAGACATACCGATCCCCGCGCTGATGCTCGAGCTCGGCGCCCTGTACCTGCCGTTCGTGCGCCCCGGTGGTGCCGCCGCTCTTGCCAGCCAGACGCCGATGACGGCCGCCGTTCCCGACACTTCACCACGCTGACGACATTCCTTAGAGTTGGTGACTAAGGCATGGTTACAACTCTGGAATTTGTACTTTCCACCAGACATATGTTCAGCCCAGGTGAAAGCTGATAATGTCTCGCGCGTTCCGACTAAGTAACTCTTTGATGGCCCCCCCTGAGCCCATTCGCGCACTGATTGTCGAGGACGACCCGGTCGTCGCTCGGTCGATCGCCCGCCGCCTACTGCGCGAGGGTTACACGGTCAGCCTGGCGCAGACCTGCCGGGCAGCGCGGGCGGCTGGTGCCGGTTTCCAGGTCGGCATCCTCGACCTCGACTTGCCCGACGGCAGCGGTGCCGATCTCGCGGACGAGCTGTTGCGTCTCGGGTCGCTGCGCGGCGTCGTATTCTACACGGGCTCGCTCGACAACGCCGACCGCCAGCGCGCCGCTCTGTTCGGCCCGGTTGTCGATAAGGGGAAGGATCTCGAAGAGGTCGTCGCGCTGCTCGGCCCCTTCCCTACCGTCCCGCCGATCAGCCACACGGCCCCAGCCACGCGCCCGCGCTCCGGCGCCCGCCTGACGCGCGTCGCACCTGAAGACGAAGCGATGGCCGAGAGCATCGCGACGCGCTCGTCGCGCCGGTAGCCGCAAGGCGCGCAAGCGCCGCAACAAGTGCCCCGCCGAGCGGCTTCGGAGAGAACGACGGGCAGTCGCAGGCTGGACATTGATTTTCGCCTGGTAGCGCGACTCGTCCTGGATCGTTTTTTTGACCCGACTCGATTTACAGTGAGCGTTCGCGTGCCTCCCGGGTTAGCTGGGTCGTGTTCGTCCGTAAAGCGGACCGCGAGCGATGCGCAGCGAGTGACAACGGATGAACGATAGCAGCGAGCAGCGGAGCCGGGAGCGGGACGATCGCCGCTGGCTGATCGGCGTTGGTATTTCGGTCGGCTTCGGCCTGTTCGGCGTCGTGATGGCGCTGCTGAGCTACTCGCATCGCTCGTCTCCCGCAAGCGCGCCGGCTGCTCGCATCCCCGCTACGAGGGCGGCGGGCGAGCACGCGCACGAGGCGCCCAGACACCGCAAATAGCACTCGGGCGACGAAAGCGGCGAAGCGTACGTCGTGGAGTTTATCGACGACGGCTACTCCGCGCTGGACCGCGTGCGGACTCCGCTCCCTCCGCCGTGATCGCCGAAATCCTGGTCCCGCGGCGGCATTCTGACGACTCGCGTGCAAGCCCAACAACGAGCCGGCGGCATTACAGAACGCCCGTGCAACCGCCGCCCTGCGGGCGCTCCACGCGCGGCGGCAAATTGAGCGGAAGTTACGACTTCACGACCCACCGATGGATATCACGGTCTGCCCCCGCGACCGCCCCTCGCCGACGTGTTTCAGTGCTCGCCCCACCTCGGCGAGGGCGTAGCGGTGCTCGATGACGGGCCTCGCCTTCCCGGCCTCGACGAGCTCCTTGAGGAACAGGAGGTCGTCGCGCCTGGGAGTCATGACGAACATCTTGAACTTCCGGCTCGTGAACAGAAACGAAAGCGAGCCCCAAAGGACGCGACCGAGCGGCCCGACCCAATCGCCCCCACCTCCGGAGCACGGTACGTAGCTGCCATTGGGCGCAAGCGCACTCCGGCATTCGCGTAGCGAGCGGTTGCCGACGAGATCCAGCATCACGTCGAAACGAGCCCCGCCCTTTACGAAATCCTGTTGTGCGTAATCGATCACCTCGTCCGCACCGAGCGCGCGTACCATGTCGACGTTGCGCGTGCTGCACACCGCCGTCACCTTGGCGCCGAACGCCTTGGCGATCTGAACCGCCCACGTACCGACGCCGCCGGACGCGCCGTTGATCAAGACTCGCTGGCCCGCCTCGAGGCCTCCGGCGTCGCGGAGGCCCTGCAGCGCGGTGGCCCCCCAAGGCACCGCGGAGGCCTCCTCGAATGACAGGTTGGTCGGCTTGGGCGCGAGCTGTTTGGCAGGCACGACGATGTACTGGGCAAAGGCGCCGTTTGCTGCCTGGCCAAAGACGTCGTCGCCCACGCGGAACGTCGTGACTTTCGCGCCGACCGCCTCCACCCGGCCGGCCATGGCGGCGCCGGGCACGGGGTTGCGTGGCCGGGGCAGGCCGCCGAACGGGCTCAATCGGATCAGATACGGCTTACCGGTGACGATGTGGTGGTCGCCGATGCTCGCTGCCGCCGCATGCACCCGTACCAGCACGTCCTCGTCACCGGGGACGGGACGAGCAATCGCTTCGAGGGCCAACACGTCGGGGGTCCCATACCGACGATGCAAGACCGCCTGCATGGCAAGGCTCGTCATGACTGCCCCACCGTACCGCCGGGTCCGAGGTAGACGACGTCGAAGAACCTAACGATTATGTGGCTGGGTCGTCCGTGGTCGGTCTGGACGAGCGGGGTGCGGGCGCGGGTCATAAGGGCTCCTCGGCGGGGGATAGGAAACGTCGGTTAGGCGTCGGCCATGCGACCGTCTCGACTTACGCCGTAAGCTAATTGCTAGGTGGGGGGGTAGTCAAGGTAAACTTACGGTGTACGTATGAAAGCCAAAGCAACGAGCCGCCGAACGACGAGGAAGGTTGGGAAAAGCAGAGCCCGCGCGCCGTTGTCGCGCGCGAAGATCTTGGCCGCAGCGCTGCGGCTAGCCGACAAGGGCGGCATCGAATCGCTATCCATGCGTAAGCTCGCGCGGACGCTGAGGGTCGAGGCGATGTCGCTTTACAACCACGTAGCCGATAAGGAGGACATCCTCGCCGCCCTGATAGATTTGGTAGTGGGTGAGATCGAGCTGCCGCTGCGTGGCGGCGACTGGAAGAAGGCCATGCGCGAGCGCGGGAGATCCGCCCACTCGGTGCTACTCGGGCACCACTGGGCGACCATGCTGTTCGTATCGCGGCTGAACGTAGGCCCGAACATGCTGCGCTACGTCGACGCGACGATAGGCTGCCTGCGCGAGGCCGGCTTCTCGTATCCGATGGCGGACCACGCTTGGACCACGCTTGATGCGTACATTTACGGCTTCACGATCCAGAAACGGAATTTCCCGCTGGATCCGACGCAGTACGTGGCGGCCGCCACGGGATTTCTGCACCTTATCCCGGCAGAGCACTTCCCCTATCTCAACGGGATGTCACAAGAGGTCATCGCGGGACGCCACGACGGCCTGCACCAGCTCGAGTTCGGTCTTGAGCTGATTCTCGACGGCCTGGAGACGATGCGGTGTGCGAGCCAGGACGGGGCCGACACCTAGACTGGGGCCTTAGCCTTGCGCATCGGCTGTTTACCACGTGGCCCGGTGGTGTTTTTAGCGTGCTCGGATCGGCTGATGAGTGGATAGTCCCGCGATGCTCGGTCGCCGACCACCGCCCGTCAGTGACGACAGCGAGCAGGCGCGCGCTTTCCTGCAAACCCGGGTCGCACTGTTTTGGAAGGTGATGTTCTTCATCACGCTGTTCGGCAACGGCCTCGGCGCGGTCGGCGCGATTGCGCAGCGGGGGTTGGACTTCTGGCTCACACTGGCCGTGAGCGCGCAATCGCTCGCCTGTTGGCAGATGTGCAAGCGCGGGCAACGGTCCGTGCGCTTCTCGCGTCTGCTGGAGACCGGCGGGCTGGCCCTCTACGTCACCTTCGGAGCGTCGGTGGGTCGTTACTTGCTCGTCGGGGTTACTCGCGATCGCGCCTTGGTCGATCCGTCCGCGATCATGATGGCTGATGCGTACGTCTCGATGCTGCAGCTGTTCGGGACCGGGCTGATGGTGGCGATTCGCGCCGCGCTGATTCCGTCTCAGCCGAATCGTACCCTGATCATCACTTCAATCGTGGGCGTCCCACCGATCTTGGTGACGGCCTTCCTGCTGCCGGGGGCCGGTGGCTCGCTGCGTTTGCGCGAACTCGATTCCCGCGTGTTCCCATGGCTACCGATCGGCACGGTCGTGATGTGGGTCTTCGTCATCATTACGTGCACGCTGATTTCCAGAGTCATCTACGGACTCCGGGCGGAAGTCCGGCACGCCCGCCGCCTCGGTCAATACGTGCTCGAAAAGAAGATCGGCGAAGGCGGCATGGGCGAAGTCTATCGGGCGCGCCACGGCATGATGCGGCGCCCCTCCGCGATCAAGCTCTTGCGAGGCAATCGAGTCGGCGAATTGGAGCTCCGCCGCTTCGAGCGCGAAGTGCAGCTGACCGCGCGCCTCACCCACCCCAACACGATCACACTCTTCGACTATGGACAAACTGACGACGGCGTCTTCTATTACGCGATGGAGCTGCTGGACGGAGCAAACCTCCAACGCATCGTCGCGATTGACGGGCCGCAGCCGGCAGCGCGAGTGGTGCGCATCCTAGCGATGGCCTGCGGAGCACTGAGCGAGGCACACGGCATTGGCTTAATCCATCGCGACATCAAACCCGCCAACATCATGTTGTGCTCACAGGGAGGGGAGCGCGACGTCGTAAAGCTGCTCGACTTCGGCCTAGTCAAGGAGCTCGCAGTCGACGGTGAGGTCCAACTAACCGGCGTCAGCACGATCCTCGGCACCCCCCAGTACATGGCCCCGGAATCGATCCTGGAACCGGGCGCCGCCGACGCCCGCTCCGACATCTATGCGCTCGGAGCCGTCGCGTACTACCTCCTCGCAGGCGTCAACGTCTTCGACGGCAAGTCAGTCATCGAGCTGTGCATCAAACACCTCCATGAAGCACCGGCACCGCTATCCGCCCGCGGCGTGAACGTATCCCCCGAGCTCGAAGCCATCGTCCTAGCCTGCCTCGCAAAAGACCCCGACCATCGCCCCCAGACTGCCGCTGCACTCCGCCGTCAGCTCGAAGCCACGCCCGTCACCCCGTGGGACGCCGAAAACGCCCGCACTTGGTGGCTCCAACACGAAGCCGCACTAGCCGCGGACGACGACGCCCCTGGTGCGCGCGAATCCAGGACCATCGACATCGACGGCCACGAAGCCCGCTTCGTTCACAGCTCGTGAAGGGAAACCTGTCAGCGCAGCGACCCTTCGAGCTGCGTGATCTCTCGCGCTAAGCACTGTCGTCGTTTCGCGTGGCACTCGCTAGTCGCCGGTCGCCAGGTTACCCGCGCTCGCTTCGCGGACGCAGCGCCGCAACCAGCGATGAGCCGGATCGGAATCGAGCCGCGGGTGCCAGAGCATCGACACGGTAAATTTCGGCGTCGAGACCGGCAGCGGAAAGCTGTGCATCCCAGCCCGTAGACTCCCGGTATGCCGTTCGGGAACCGTTGCGATGAGGTCCGAGGCCCGCGCGAGCGCCAGCGCGCTCGCGAAGCCGCTAACCACGACGGCGCTCTCCCGCTCGAGCCCGAGCGCGTGGAGCGCGTCGTCGATCGGCCCTCTCTCGAGCATCTGCCGCGACACCGTGACATGTTGGCCTGCCGCGTAGCGAGTGGCGGTGATCTTCCCCTTCGCCAGCGGATGCCGCGCTCGAACCGCGCCGACCAGGCGATCTCGAAACAGCGCGTGGGAACGCAGCTCGGGTGACGTAGTGTTCTCCAGAACGCCCGTTTCGAGGTCGACGGCTCCGTCCCGGAGAGGCGCGCTGTCCTTGTCGGCCTTCTGCACGAACCGAAGGCGCACGCCCGGAGCCTCGGCGTGTACGCGCGCCAGGACGGCCGGCCCGATGTTCTCGACGAATCCGTCGCTCGTCCGAAGCGTGAACGTTCGCACGAGCCGTTTGAGATCGGGCTCGGCTCGAGGCACGAGGACTGCCTCCGCGTCGCGGAGGACGTGGCTCACTGGATCGCGGAGCTCGAGCGCCCGCGGCGTGGGGACCAAACCACGTCCGGATCGGACCAGCAGCGGATCGCCCGTCGTCTCTCGCAAGCGGGCCAGCGCCCGGCTCATCGCAGACGGGCTCAGGCGCATCCGCCGCGCCGCGCGCGCAACGCTGCCCTCCGTGAGCAGCGCGTCGAGCGTAACGAGCAGGTTGAGGTCCGGGCGCGACATGGCCGAAATCTACCACAGGCCTACTTGGGACATGGCGCCAGATGCACGGATAGCGTGCGTCTGCTGCGCCTTACGCCATGCCAACTCACGACGTAGGTTTCTGACTTCTGAAGGAGAAACGATGTCAAGGATTCACTGCAGGAGTTCACCGAAGCCGCCAGCTCGACGTGGGGACCGCTTACTTCCGAGCTCGTCGCTAGCGCCCGCCACCGTGTGGCGCAGCTCCTCGCGGCGCCGGCGAGCGAGGCTTGGCTAGCAGCGCTGCACACCGATGCCCCCGAATCCCGAGAGCTGTACCGGGACAAGACGGAAGACTTCCTCCTGCTCGCCCACACCGAGCAGACCGGTTCTTACCGGGCCCCGCACGATCACGGTCGCGGCTGGGTGATCTACGCGGTTCAGCGAGGCGAAATGGAAATGACCACCTACCGTCGCGTGCACGATCTGCACGGAAACGCTCACATCGTGAAGCGCGAGTCCTTCGTACTACGCGCCGGGGAAGTCCGCGTGTTCCTGCCGGGGGACATCCACGACACGCGGTGCACGGCGGGACCTCTCACCCTGTTTCGTTTCACATCGCGAGACTTCAAAAAGGAGGACGTGACGCGGTACCCCGAGCCAAGAAAGGACACCACGCCGAGCCTGAGGGGCTCATGAGCAAGCTTGGGGCGGATCTCGTTCCGAGCCGGCCTTTCGTAGTCCTAGCGACCTGCTGCCTCTCGCTCTTTCTCGTCACGATGGACCTCACCATCGTCAACGTCGCCCTGCCCTCGATCCGCCGCGAGCTGCACGCAAGCGTCGCGGGTCTGCAGTGGTCCGTCGACGGCTACACCGTCGTGGTCGCGAGCTTTCTCATGTTGTCGGGATCAATGGCCGACCGGTTTGGGCGGCGTCGGATGTTCCAGATCGGCCTTGCAGTCTTTAGCCTCGGGTCGCTTCTGTGCAGCCTCGCCCCCACCACGAACGCATTAGTGGGCTTCCGCATGCTGCAGGCCCTGGGCGGCTCGATGCTCAACCCCATCGCTATGTCGATCATCGCGAACACCTTCGCTGACCCAAAGGCGCTTGCCCGGGCCATCGGCGTCTGGGGTGCGATTTTCGGTGTGTCGATGGCAGCCGGACCACTACTCGGCGGCGCTCTCGTCGACAGCATCGGCTGGCGGTCGATCTTCTGGGTCAACGTTCCTGTCGGCGTGCTCGCCATCGCGCTCACGGCCCGCTTCGTTCCTGAGTCCCGCGCCGACCGGCCGCGGCGCTTCGATCTCGTCGCGCAGGCACTGATCATCGTCGGGCTCCTCGCACTGACCTCGGCGGTCATCGACGGGCGCCGCGTGGGTTGGTCGTCGTGGCCCATCGCTGCGGCCTTCGGTGCTGCCCTGGCGTGTGCCGTCGCGCTGATCCTCTGGGAATCACGCCGGGCCGAGCCGCTGCTGGATCTGCGCTTCTTTCGGAGCCTGCCTTTCACGTTGGCGACGGTGCTCGCGATGCTGTCGTTCGCCGCATTTAGCGGCTTCCTATTTCTCAACGCGCTCTACCTGCAAGAGGCGCGAGGCCTTCATGCGTCGGCCGCCGGGATCATGACGCTCCCAATCGCGTTAGGCCTCGTGGTTTGCTCGCCGCTGTCGGGCCGCTTGGTCGGGGCCGGGCACGTGCGGCTCGCCATCGTCGTCGCCGGCGTGGCGATCTCTTGCGGAGCGCTCATGCTGACGGGGCTCACGAATAATACCCCGCTGCCGGTGCTCCTCGTGGCGTACGGTGTCGTCGGCGTGGGCCTCGGGAGCATCGGCGCGCCTGTCAACACCACAGCGGTATCGGGCATGCCGCGATCGCAGGCGGGCCTGGCGGCGGCCGTCGCGTCGACGAGTCGCCAGGTGGGGACTTCGTTCGGCGTCGCTCTCGCGGGGTCGCTCGCCGGTGGTGGCATCGAGTCAGCGCAGCTCGCCGCGTCCACCCGTCCGGTGTTTTGGTTAATTGCCGCCTTCGGTGTCGCCATCGTGTTGCTCGGAGTCGTCGCGACCGGCGGGCGAGCGCGGGCGAGCGCGGAGCGCGTCGCGTTCCTGCTTGGAGAACCGAACAACACTTCGCCGACGGCTCGATCGCCGGCGCGGGATCAGGGCGCGCTACCGCGCCCGTGCCAAACCACGTAGCAAGGCCGCAAATTGGAAGGTTGAGGCCACTACAGCCAGCTCTCGGCGTGTTCTTGAGGGTCCGAGCGCGGAGCTCGTCGTTTCGTTAGCCAAGGATTGACGTCACGCCTGGATTAGCCAGGCGCACACGTCAGCGAACGTTCACCACCACGTCGTCCCCCTCATGCTCGACCTCGATCTCAAACCGTTCCAGCGAATGCCCCGTGCACGGCCCCCATTCGCAAAAACCGGTTTGCGGGTGGAACAACGCGCCGTGATTCTTGCAAACGATCCGCTGCAATGACGCATCGTAGAAGTCGTTCATGCCGTAGTCCAAGTCGACGCTCCAATGCGGGCAGGAGTTGGCGAAGGCGTACAAGCCGTCTTCCCAGCACAGCACGAAGCCTTCTTCCGGTAACTTGCCGCGTTGGAACGAGAACGTCTGGCTCTTGCCGTGCGCGAGCCGCGCTGCGCCCGCAACGCGGACTCGTTGCGGGCCGCTCGGCGTGGCGTCCGAGTCGCTCATCTCGCCGCGCTACACGTCGGTGCGCGCGCCGGGCGTCGTGGTGTTGGGCGCGTCGCCTTCGGGCGGCGGCGCCATGATCTCGTTCATGAGGTCACGACACTCCGGGCGACCCTTCAAATGCGCAATCAGCACCGCTGAAGCGTCGAGGAAGGTCTTCTCGAACTTCAAACCTTCGCGTGCGCGCGCAGCGACTTTCTCGCGACCCGATGCCAGGTCTTCTTCGAGAGCCTCGGCGTAGCGCGCCAACTGTCCGCGCAACTCCTCGATTTGCCGCCTCAGATCGGCGGCGCCGGCTTCGCGGGCCAGCCGGCGAGTTTCGCGAGTTTTGAGCCATTGGCGCTGGGCTTCGACCATGGCGGCGGCGGCGCCGGCGGCTTCGAAGATGGCGCGGGTGCCTTGGCCAGCGCGCTCGGCGCGGTCGGCGACGCCGACTTTTTCTTCAGCGACCTGCTGGGCGCGCGAGAGCTCACGCCGCGCGGCTTCTTCCTCTTCGCCGTAAGCGGCGGCTTCGCGGAGCGACCGCGACTCCTCGTGCGCTAGCTCTTCCACCTTGCGGCCGATTTCAGCGCGCAGCGCGCGCCCGCGACGTTCGAGCGCCTCGAGCTTGCGCGTGTGACTGGCGACCTCGCCCTCGAGGCTGTTGGCTTTGGAAGCGACATCCCACACCGCCGTGACTCCCTGAGCGATCTCCGCGGGCGCGTTAGCCGAAGGGTAGGCACGCGCCACCATGCGGGCGAACAGCCCAGCGCGCGTCGCCCACTCACCGACCGGAGGCGTCTTCGGCGGTGGGGGAGGCGGCGGATTTTGCACCGGCGACGAATCGCCAGCGGCCCCGGTGCCTCCTTCTTTGTCCCACGAAGTGCTGGGCAGCGAGCGTTGCAGTGCCTTCAGCTCTTCGAGCAGATGGTGGCCGTCGCGGTAGCGCTTGCGCGGGTCCTTCTCGAGCAGTCGCAGCACGATGCGCTCGGCCACCGGATGGCAGTCTTTCTTGACGCTGGTCGGTCGTGGTGACGGCGCGGTGCGCTGCATTTCGAGCAACGTCTCGCGATCACCGGCGCGGAACGGCAGCTGCCCGGTCAGCATCTCGAAGAACAACACGCCGAGCGCGTACAAATCCGATTGGGGGCCGGCTTGCTCGCCGCGCGCCTGCTCGGGCGACATGTACTCGGGCGTGCCGAACACGGCGCCCTTCGGCGCCAAGCGCGGATCATGCGCGAGCGCCGCCAGACCGAAGTCGAGGATCTTCACAAAGTCTTTGCGGCCGCCGCGCGCGGTCAGCAAAATGTTGTCGCTCTTGAGGTCGCGATGCACAACGCCGAGATCGTGCGCGCGCGACAAGGCGGCGCCCATCTGCTCCAAGATGTCGACAGCGCGGCTGAGCGGCAGCGGACCGCGCGCCAGCTCGGTCGAGAGTGGCGTACCGATCAGGTACTCCATGACGAGGTACAGCTCGCTGTCGTCCGTCTCGCCGATGTCGTGGATGTCGATGATGTGCGCGTGGTCGACGCGGTTGGCGGCGCGGGCTTCGCGCAACATCCAGGCGCGCAGGTGCGTCTCGCCCCGTAGATCTGGGCGGATCAGCTTGACGGCGACGACACGGTCGATGAGCACGTGGCGGGCGCGATAGACGATGCCCATCCCGCCTTCACCGATGCGCGCCTCGAGCCGATAGCGGCCGGCGATGACCTTGCCAAGCGCGGGATCATCGGCCCGCTTACGTGAAGTCCCAGCCCTTGGGGGCGCTGGTTGTGCCATGTTTCCGGTCCAAACCTGGGTTAGGAAGTTGCCTGACCCCCGAGCTTAGCCACAACACCCGCGGATTACCACCGGGTGTGAACAGGGGGGACTGTCGCGTGGGGCTCCGCTGCGCCCGCGCTCCACTGCTCTTCTCGCGTTTTCGCGTTTTCGCGTTTTCGCGTTTTCGCGTTTCGCGTTCGCGTCGCGGCTCAGAACTGGACGTCGAGAACCGGGATGCGGACTTCAGTGACGTTCGGAGCGTTGAATACGAGCTCTTCTGTGCGCGTGTAGGCATGCAGGAGGGCGACGTTGGGAACGCCGAGCGCGAGTTCTGCGTCTTGGAACCCCAACAGCGCCGGTGGTGGGAGCTTCAACGACAGCCGCCGTTCCGACGGAAGGTAGCGGCGCTTGGCGGGAGCAGGCGTAGCGTCAGCCGCGGGTGCTGGAGCGGGCGTGGGCGCCGCCGCCGGTGTGGGCGGCTCGGCCAACGGCTCGTCGGGGGGGGCTTGATCTTGGACGTAGTTGGCTGGCGGCTCGTACGTGGTTGCGGTGAGCACCGCCACCACCGTCGGGATCGCAAACACCAGGCCGCCGGCCAGCATCAGCATTGGAGCGCGCGCGTCGGTATTTTGCTCGACGAAGTAGCCGCCGACACCGCCCGCAGCGCCGCCCGCCACGCCGCCGACGATGTAGGCCCAGGCGGGCTTCACCTTGAAGGCAGCTTCGGTAACCATCACCAGCTCACCGCCCAAAAGGGCGCCGCCTACAATGCCCTTGCCGGAGCCGGATGCTTGATCCACGCCCGCGGCGTGCGCCGCGAACGGCGTCAGGGTTGCACCAGCAAGGGCGAGGAGCGTGGTCAATGTGCGCAGCTTCATGGTCGCATCTCCGGTGCAACGGGCAGTCAAAGGTTCACGTTGCCCGCGAGCCGCAGAGCATAGGCGTGGGCTGTTTCTGGAGCAAGCTCGCGTATTTTCGCTACAAGTAGGGCCGCCGAATGCCGTTAAGGTCCGTCCGCGCTTCCGTCCGCGATTTCGCGCTGGCTCTGCCAGTGGCCGCGACCGCCGTGGGGCTGATTGGCGTGTTCCGGCTCGAGCGTCAGTTCCCGGCCGCGGCGTCCAGCCCGGCGTTGCTCGTGCCGTTCCTGCTTCCAGTGTTGGCGCTCGCCCTGGAGGCCGGGGCCTTGGTGGCACTTTCGGCCGTCCAGCTGGTGGTGCTGACAAGACTGAACGCGCCGGTCGCGGCCGCTCGGGCGCGCGTCACCTGGCCGCTCCTGGCGCTGCTCGGGCTGGTGTTGGGGGTGGCGGAGCTGATTCCGCGCGGCACCGAACATCCGGGCAGCTTCGCGAACGAGCTGGTCCAGACGGCGCGCGCCAGCTGCAGCGCCTCCGGCACGGTGCCGATCCCGCTGCTCGGCCTGAACGTACGCTGCGGCACGACCGCCCGAATCGAGGGACCGATGCCCGGCGTGCGCGCGGTCGATGTGGCGATGCATGAGCTCACGTTCTCCGAAGATCTGCGGCGCGTGGACATCGTCGGGCTGGATCTGACGGCCAAGCAGTCGCTCCACGTGCATCTGGCTGCCGCTCACGCTCGCATCGCGGGCCTCGCGCCCTGGTCGCGCTCACCGCGGCTCACGGCTGCTGCGCGCTTCGCGATCCTGTTGGCGCTGGGTGCCGCGTTGTGGTTGGTGGCATGCCTCGGTTGGCGCGCACGGCAGCGCGCGTCCAGCGACGTCGACGACGACGCGAAGCCTGGCGCCTTCGGGATGAAGCTGCTCGGCAGAGTGCTGTTCGCGCTGCCGGGCGCCGTCGCGGCGGCGCGCTTCATTTCGCTCGACCAGGACCGCGCGGAACCGTTGGCTTATGGAAGCGCGGCGGTGTTGGGAGTTTTGGCGCTCGGCGGGCTCAGCCTCTTAGTGCGGCGCGCGCCGCGAGTCTTCAGTTCTTTCACGGCTTTTTGATTCGGATTGCTGACCCCACGAGCTGGTGGTAGGTCCGGCCAAGCTACCTTGTGTCGCTCCTTCTGCTCGCCCTGCTGCTGTTCCTGTTGTTCGGCGGTAGCCGTGTCAACGCCGCCGGCAAGGGACTCGGGGAGGCGGTTCGTCACGTCAAGAAGGCCGTCGCTGAAGACGCGGAGCCCGTTCTCGAGCCCGAGCCCCCGCCCATGATCGCCCTGCCCGATATCAAAGAGCCCAAGCTGCTCCCCGCCAAGGGTGAGTCCAGCGCGTCGGCGGAGCTCGGCGAGTCGGCACCGGGGGCGCTCGGCGCCGCCAAGGACCACGACGTATGACCCCGCCAGAAACCGCAACCCTGCAGGCATCGGCCGCGGCCCCGTCGGCGGCGCTCGCACCGTTCGCGTCGCGGGCGCAGGTTTGCGCGCTGTTCGAGCTGACCAAGCCGAGCGTCACGACCTTGGTGATGGTGACGATGGTCTCGGGCGCGCTGGCCGCGTCGGTGCCGATTCAGGCGTCCCGCTTGGCGCTGGCCATGTTCGCGACCGCGCTCGTGGTCGGGGCAGCCAACGCCTTCAACATGTGGATGGAACGCGATTCGGACGCGTTCATGACGCGCACGCGCAAACGCCCGTTACCGACCGGCCGCCTCAGCCCGGAGATGGTGCTCGGTTTCGGCGCGCTGCTCGCGGTCGTCGGGCTCACGCTGCTGGCGACGCTGATCAATTCGCTTTCGGCGTCGCTCGGTTGGTTGGCGCTGTGTTCGTACGTGCTGGCTTACACGCCGCTCAAGCGCGTCACCACCTGGTCGTTACACGTCGGCGCCGTGCCGGGCGCGCTGCCACCGCTGATCGGCTGGGCCAGCGTCACCGGCTCCTTGTCGCGCGAGGCGTTTGCGCTGTTCGCGATCTTGTTCGTCTGGCAATTGCCGCATTTTCTGGCGATCGCCACGTTCCGCGCGCCGGAGTACGAGCGCGCCGGCCTACAGGTGATGCCGAACGTCGACGGTGCCGTCGCGACCGAGCGCGCGATCATCTTCTATTCGGTGCTACTGGGTGTGGTGGCTGTGGCGCCCTGGTTGATGGGCATGGCGGGGCTCGGTTACGGCATCACGGCCCTGCTCTCATCGGCTGTTTTCTTGGGGGTCGCGCTGCACGGGCGCCGCACGCTACCGACGAGCCGTTGGGCGCGTCGATTGTTCTTCGCGTCCATGCCGTACCTGGTCGTCGTGTTCGCCGCCTTCGTGGCGAGCCGCGTCTAATCCGAGCATGGCGAAAGACGACAGCGGCGTACCGACCGGGCGTCTGGGACGCTTCGTCAAGCTGGCGGGTGTCGGTGCGCGCGCGTCGGTCGACATGCTCAGCAAGCGCGGCTCCGAAAAGGTCGCCGAACGCGCCGCCGAAGTGCTCGGCAACCTGCGCGGCTTGGCTGCCAAACTCGGCCAAACCGCCAGCTACGTCGACGGCTTCGTGCCCGAACAGCACCGCGCGGTTTACGAGAAGGCGCTCGGCGCCTTGCGCACCGCCGCGCCCCATTCGTCGGTCGAGGCGATCCGCGCGGTGGTCGAAGAAGAGCTGGGCGCGCCGATCGACAAGCTGTTTGCGACATGGTCGGACGAGCCGTTCGCCAGCGCCTCGATCGGCCAGGTGCACCGCGCCGAGCTGCCGAACGGTCAGGCCGTCGCGGTGAAGGTCCAGCACCCCGGCATCGACCGCGCGATCGAGAGCGACTTGTCGAACATCAGCCTGCTCGAAGGCTTCATTGGCGCGCTCGGCCCGCGCGCGCTCAACTCCGGCGCCGTGATCGAAGAAGTGAAGACGCGCTTCCGCGAAGAGCTCGACTATCGGCTCGAAGCCGAGCGGCAAGGACAATTCACGCAACTGTTCGCGTCGGACCCAAAGATTTCGATCCCACGCGTCGTGCGCGAGCGCTCGGCGCGACGCGTGATCACCATGGATTTGGTCAGCGGCGCCACCTTGGAAGAAGCCGCGACGGCTTCACCCGCACTGCGTCACAGCTACGCCGAAACGCTGTGGCGGTTCGTCTTCAAGGGCAACCTGGTCGGCGGCATGTTCAACGCCGATCCGCACCCCGGCAACTACTTGTTTCAACCCGACGGCAGCGTAGTCTTCCTCGACTTTGGCTGCGTTCAGCCGATCGCCGGCAACCGCATCGAGGCCGCGCGTAATCTGCACCGCGCCGCCCTGCGCCGCGATGAGCCCGCGTTTCGCCGCGCCGCCGCGATCATCCTCGAGTCCAAAGGCGGCAGCTACGAAGAAGCCGCAACCGCGTACTCACGCCGCTGCTTCGAACCCGTCTTCGCGTCGCCCTTCCGCATCACCACCGAGTTTGCCACCTCGCTCGTGCGCGACATCAAAACGGTCAAAGAGCAGATGTGGGCCAAAGACAAAAGCTTCGTCCAGCTCCCCGCCGGCATGCTCTTCATGAACCGCCTCCAATTCGGCTTCTACTCCGTCCTCGCGCGCCTCAACATCGAAGTCGACTACGCCGAAGTCGAACGGCGATTCTTGAACGAAGCCGGATTGCTTTAGAGCGCGCGGGACACGTCGATGTCGGGGTACGGCTTCCCCACGAGCAGTCGGAGGTTCAAATCGCGGGGGCGATACCCCGCGTGGACAACGAGCTTTTCCCTGGGTTTCGTGAAGCGGGTGGCTTGAAGGGCGGAGCCGTCGGGCCTCCGAGCTGCGACCGGAGCGGCGGCAAGGGAGTGGCCGAGGGGGTTCTGACGTGGCAGCTCGGCGCGTGGCCGACAGTGGAAACCCTGGAAAGCTCACTCCTTCGCTCCTTCACCGAATCCATCACGGATAGCCGGTGTGATGCGCTTCGGGGGGACGCTTCGACGTTGCCGATCCGGTAGCGACCATGCTCGCGATCAGCTCCGCGACGGCGCGGAGGGCGCCGTCGGCCGTGTTGTCTACTGAGCTTTGGGCCTTGCCTTCGATCGCCGGCTCCCCCTTCTCACTTGCGACCTCCACGTCAACGACGATTTCCCCTTCAGCGAGTCCGCCAAGACCGAAAACCGAGAGGAACCCGCGTGCTGATTTGGAACCTGGATCCCATTTTTCTATGAGTACACGCAGAGTCGGTCTGGCATTCTCCTCGTCCAACGGCGTCGCATGAATACCGTGCTTCGCAAATTCGTCCACGAGCGCCATCTCGAGTGTCAGGGCCTCGTCGCCGACAGCTGACTCGCTCACCTTCAGCGTGACGGTGTGGGGCGGTTGATAGCCCGCGTCGACGTGTACCGTCGTCCACGAGGGGAGGTGTCAGAAATTCCGTGTAACGGGCGGTTGGGGTCTCACGCCGGCAGTCTTCCCTCAAAGTAAATTACGAGTTGATTGAGTGCACTGTTCCAGAATCGGGGTGGCATGCGCCACTTCTTTTCAGCGTTTCGCAGGGC
>JBBRMI010000077.1:0-32298 GCA_038230915.1 Polyangiales bacterium
GAGCTTGCCCTCTGTGCCGACCTCACGGGCGACACGGCTCACCTCGCCGGCGAAGCCGTTGAGTTGATCGACCATCGTGTTGATCGTGTTCTTCAGCTCGAGGATCTCGCCCTTCACGTCGACGGTGATGGTTCGCGATAGATCGCCGCGGGCGACGGCAGTCGTCACTTCGGCGATGTTGCGGACCTGACCGGTGAGGTTCGACGCCATCGAGTTGACGTTGTCGGTCAAATCTTTCCACGTGCCGGCGACGCCGGGCACTTGCGCTTGACCGCCCAGCTTGCCCTCGGTGCCGACCTCGCGCGCCACGCGGGAGACTTCGGAGGCGAAGCCGTTGAGCTGATCGACCATCGTGTTGATGGTGTTCTTCAGCTCGAGGATCTCGCCCTTCACGTCGACGGTGATCTTCCGCGACAAATCGCCGCGCGCGACCGCGGTCGTCACCTCGGCGATGTTGCGCACCTGGCCGGTGAGGTTCGAGGCCATCGAGTTGACGTTGTCGGTCAGATCCTTCCACGTGCCGGCGACTCCGGGGACGATCGCTTGACCACCGAGCTTGCCCTCCGTACCGACCTCGCGCGCGACGCGCGTCACTTCCGACACGAAGGAGCGCAGCTGCTCGACCATCGTGTTGATCGCTTCTTTTAGCTGCAAAATCTCGCCCCGCACGTCGACGGTGATCTTCTTCGAGAGATCACCGCTGGCCACGGCGATCGTCACCTCGGCAATGTTGCGGACCTGGGCCGTTAGGTTGCCGGCCATCTGATTGACCGACTCGGTCAGTTCCTTCCACACGCCCGACACGCCCTTGACTTGGGCTTGGCCGCCGAGTTTGCCTTCGGTTCCGACTTCGCGCGCGACGCGCGTCACTTCGGAAGTGAAGACCGACAGCTGATCGATCATTTTGTTGACCAGCTGCGCCGAGCGCAAAAACTCACCCTCCAACGGCCGGCCGTCGACATCGAGCGCGATCGCTTGACCGAGGTCGCCTTTCGCCACCGCGCCGATCGCGCGGGTCACCTCCGTTGTCGGCCAGACTAGATCGTCGATCAGAGTGTTGAGCGCTTGAATCTCATCGGCCCAACCGCCGACTGCGCCTGGTACATTCATGCGCTGCTTGAGCTTGCCCTCCTTGCCGACCACGCGACAGACGCGTGCCGTTTCGGTAGCGCGGCGCGCGCTGACTGCCAAAACATCGTTGAACGCTGCCGCAATCTTGCCGTCGAGGCCTGCGAGGTCCGACGGCAGCTGCGCGCTGAAGTCGCCTTCTTTGAATCGGAGTAGCGAAGCGAGCAGCTGGCTCGAAAAGCCGCGCTCGACTTCGGCGGCGCTTGCACCGTTAGCAGGCGCTGACGCCGCGGGGGACGGGAGGGATGACTCGGCAAGCATGTCGTTCATGGCTGCTTTCCTGGACACAAAGTCTCCTGCTCCTCGAATCCTAGCCGACGCTCGATATTCAGTTTCGGCAGTTTAGTGCCGCAATTTGCCTCAGCTGTGCTCTGTTCCACCGGACATTGACGCGCCGGATGTCCCGAATCCCAGCCGTCCGTAAAATTACGGACAGGGATGGCCCGGGTGAGGGGTGGGCGGCGCGCACCCATCAGGAACGGGCGTTGCAGGTCCCCCCACGCATGGCAGGTGAACCCGCTAGCCGAGACTGGGCGCGTGGCGCGAAGGCGCTGATATCCGAAGCCCACCGGTCAATCGGAGACGGTCTGGTTCGGGTGCGCGGGGCCCGCCAAAATAACCTCAAGGACGTCGACGTCGACCTACCGCGCCAAGCGCTCGTGGTCTTCACCGGGGTCTCCGGCTCTGGTAAGTCGTCCTTGGCGTTTGGAACGCTGTACGCGGAAGCTCAACGTCGCTACCTCGAGTCCGTATCTCCGTACGCGCGCCGTCTGTTTCATCAGATGGCGGTGCCCGAGGTCGACGAAATTACCGGACTGCCGCCGGCGATCGCGCTCGGTCAACAACGTGGAGGGGTGACTGCTCGTTCCTCGGTCGGTAGCGTCACCACGCTCTCGAACCTCTTGCGGATGCTTTACTCGCGCGCCGGCGACTACCCGGTTGGGCAGCCGCTGCTCTACGCAGAGTCGTTTTCGCCCAACACTGCCCAGGGCGCCTGCGCCCGCTGTCAGGGCGTCGGACGCATCTACGAGGTCAGCGAAGCCTTGATGGTTCCGGACGATTCGCGGTCGATCCGCGAGCGAGCGGTGGCGGCGTGGCCGACGGCCTGGCAAGGCCAAAACCTGCGCGACATCCTGACGACGCTCGGCCACGACGTCGACGTGCCCTGGCGCGCCCTGCCGAAGAAGACGCGTGACTGGATCTTGTACACGGAAGACCAACCCACGGTCCCGGTGTACGCGGGCTTCGACCTCGCCGAGGTCAAAAGCGCGCTGAAACGCAAAGAAGAGCCTAGCTATCAGGGCACGTTCTCGAGTGCGCGTCGTCATGTGCTGAGCTCTTTCGCCAACACCGAGAGCGCGCTGATGAAACGCCGCGCGTTGCAATTTTTGGTCGGGACCGACTGCCCGGAATGCGCCGGCAAACGCCTGCGCCGCGAGGCGCTGGCGGTGAAATTTGCCGGTCTCGACATCAGCGAGCTGTCGCGTTTGCCGCTCAAACGCCTGGCGCCGCTGTTCGAAGCCCACGCTCGGCCGCCAAAGGCCAACGTCGCACATCCTGAAAAGGCGATCGTGATCCAACGCATTGCCGAAGATGTGCACCGGCGCCTGGCGGTGCTGCTCGATCTGGGGCTCGGCTACCTGGATCTCGAGCGGCGCACTCCGACGCTGTCTCCGGGCGAGCTGCAGCGGATCCGGCTCGCCACCCAGGTGTGCTCGAACCTGTTTGGGGTCGTTTATGTGCTCGACGAACCTTCGGCCGGTTTGCACCCGGCCGATACGCAGGCGCTGCTCCGCGCGCTAGCTAAGCTGAAAGCCGCCGGCAACTCGCTGTTCGTAGTCGAGCATGAGCTGGACGTGATTCAACAAGCCGACTGGGTCGTCGATGTGGGTCCGGACGCGGGCGAACGCGGCGGCGAGGTGTTGTATAGCGGACCGCTCGCGGGGCTGAAGAGCGTCGCGCGCTCGCGCACGCGTGACTTCGTATTCGGGACGGGCGCCGCGCTCAACCCATCGCCGCGAAAACCGCACGGTTTTTTGAAGCTCGACGGCGTCACGCGCAACAACTTGTCCAACCTCGCGGCCGAGTTTCCGCTCGGCATTTTGACGGGAGTCACGGGCGTTTCCGGTTCGGGGAAGTCGACCCTGGTCAGTCAGGTGCTCGTCGCGTTGGTGGCAGAGGCGCTCGGACAACCTCCGTCGAGTGAAGAACCCGAGCTCGAAGACCTCGAGCAACCCACTCCAACGAGCTTGACGGGCGCCAAGCTGCACGGCGCCCAAAGTCTTCGCCGGCTAGTCGTGGTCGACCAAAAACCGATCGGGCGCACCCCGCGCTCCAACCTCGCCACCTACACTGGTCTGTTCGACGACGTGCGCAAGTTGTTTGCCGCGACGCCACTCGCTCGCAAGCGCCGCTACGACGCGGGTCGCTTCTCGTTCAACGTCGCACGCGGCCGCTGCGAAACCTGCCAGGGCGAGGGATGGGTGACGGTCGAGCTGCTATTTTTGCCCAGCGTCTATTCGCCGTGCTCGACCTGCAAGGGCTCACGCTATGCCCCAAAGACGCTGGAAGTGACGTACCGCGACCAAAATATCGCCCAAGTGCTCGGCATGACGGTGGATGCAGCCGCCATATTGTTCGGCGACCAGCCGAATATCCAGCGCGCGCTCAACGTTTTACAAGAGGTGGGGGTCGGCTACCTTCGCCTCGGACAGCCGGCTACGGAGCTGTCCGGCGGAGAAGCCCAGCGCATCAAGCTTGCAACCGAGCTGCAGCGGACACAACAAAGCGGGACGCTTTATGTGCTGGATGAGCCCACGACCGGGCTTCATCCCGCGGATGTCGAGCGCTTACTAAAGCAATTGCAGCGGCTCGTCGACGCCGGCGCCAGCGTGATCGTCGTTGAGCATGATCTGCAGGTGATGCGGGCGTGTGACTGGCTGATTGATCTGGGGCCCGGCGCAGGTGACGAGGGCGGCAAGGTCGTGGCCGCGGGGCCGCCGGCCCTGGTTGCCCGCGCACGCGCGAGCCGCACCGCGACATTTTTAGCGGCGACGCCCACCCAGTTTGACGAAACCGTACACGCCTAGCCCGAGCAGCCCGACGCTGCCGACCGCGCGCAGCAGCTGGGCCGGGTTGCTTTCGAGGACATCAATCCGATCCGCGAGCATCAGCATTAACCATCGGCGCGGTCGGTAATCGGGCACGCGATACGCCCAGCGTCGAATCAGGCCGCTGATTGCGCGCGGCGGCGTGGCGTTGGAGTAAACAGACGTGACGTGCCGACCGTGGCCGACCAGCGGCGTCCCTGCGGAAATTTGCTGTTCCGGCACCAACCAGTGAGCGTTGGGCAAAGGCTCGGGTAAAGTCTCCTGCGGCACGCCGGGTCGATCGCTGGGATTCTTGTCGGCGGCGGTCGGCGTTTGGGGGTGGGCTTGGTCGCGCGCAGAAACTGAAAAAGGCTCAGTCATGGCAGGTCCTTTTCATCACGCCGCAGCTTGCGGAATGAGCACGCACTTGATGCACTCGTCACGTTTCTCATCGAAAATTTTGTAAGCGTCCGCCGCGTGCTCGAGCGGAAATCGGTGGGAAATGATCGCCTTGGGGGTCAGGCGACCGGCGCGAATGTGATCAAGCAAATGGCGCATGTACCGCTTGACGTTGCATTGCGCGCCGCGGAGCGTCAGGCCCTTGTTCATGGCTTCCCCGACCGGCACCATGTTCCATGGCGGACCATACACACCGATCAGCACCACGTTGCCGCCGCGTCGCGCCGCCTGAATCGCCCACGTGAGCGCGGTGGCGCTACCCGCCTGCAGTTTGGTTTTGCCGAGGAACGTTTGCAGCTTCGAGCCGCCCGCCTCGCAACCGACCGCGTCGATACAGGCGTCGGGCCCGCGGCCGTCGGTTATTTCTCGCAGCCGACCTACGACATCGGCGTTGCCTTCGTCTTCATAGTTCAACGTCTCGGCGCCCGCCCAGCTCTTGGCGAAGTCGAGCCGGTAGTCGAGTCGGTCGACCGCGATCACGCGGCCCGCGCCCATCAGCCAGGCCGACTGCATGGCCATCAGTCCGACCGGGCCGGCACCGAACACGCAGACGGTCTCGCCGGGCTTGATGCCGCCCATTTCGGCCGCTTGGTAGCCGGTCGGTAAAATATCGGACAGAAAGAGCACGTCTTCTTCGTGCATATCGTCCGGGATCTTGAACGGGCCGATATCGGCAAACGGCACCCGAACGTACTCGGCCTGGCCACCCTCGTATCCCCCGGTCGTGTGCGAAAAACCGAAGGCACCTCCGCCCATGCTGCACGAGCAGTTCGAATTATCGCAGACCGACGTCAGCCCGCG
This sequence comes from Polyangiales bacterium, assembly GCA_038230915.1. Taxonomy (GTDB): domain Bacteria; phylum Myxococcota_A; class Polyangia; order Polyangiales; family Polyangiaceae; genus PMG-095. The sequence continues at coordinate 5,478 of JBBRMI010000077.1, forward strand.
CTGGCAGTAGAAACACGTGCCGCACGCGATGTTGAACGGCACGACGACGCGGTCGCCGCGCGACAGCGACGCAACGCCCGGCCCCACCTCCTCGACGACGCCGGCGAACTCGTGGCCGAACGTGGCACCGACGCGGGTGTCCGGGACCAAGCCGTGAAAGAGATGCAAATCCGACCCGCAGATGGCGGTGCGAGTGACGCGCAACACGATGTCGTCAGGGTGCTCGATGCGCGGCTCGGGCTTTTCGACTACTTTCATGCGGCCGGGGCCGCGGTAGGTGACAGCTTTCATGGTTTCAACCTTCTCCGGCGCTCGGCTTTGCAGAACACGTGCCGGCCCGCGCGCGCGTGGTCGTCGGCCGATTTCATGCATCGACCCCCGTGATTTTTCGAGGCGGTTTTGCCCTCTCGTGGCGGCCGTGCCGAGCGCGCACGGCGACGACGCTGGCCGTGACCTGACCCTTCCTTCAGTAGTTGTCGCACGCGTGGTGGCCCGATCCCCGCCCCAAGCAGCCCACGTTCCCGTCACCTGGCGCTGGCCGCGGCGCACCGCTTGCACCCGGGGCGCCCGAAATCGCAGAGAAACCCCATGCCTCACCTCGCATCAGCATCGGAATCAGGCTGGAAGCTAGCGCGACAACGTGAGCGAAGCGACGCGCACCGGGTAGGAGGCTGGGAGCCGCACCGCCACCCGCTGAACATCCTCGCCAGCGTCGTCACACTCGTAACGCTGACGGGCTGCACGGACTGGGCGCTACGCACCGAGACACGGCTGCCGGCGGCTCGTCCCGCTGCCGCCGAGGTCGCGCCGAATCCAGCGCCGACAGAGCATACGCAAGCCCTCACGCTGCCCGGGTTTCTGCCCGCCGTTCTGTTCGTGCCCGCGGGTAGCGACTCGAGGCCGCTCGTAGTCGCCGCGCATGGCGCGGGTGGCGCCCCCGAGTGGGATTGCGAGTACTGGGTGCGGCGGACGTTCGGGCACGCGTTCGTGCTTTGTCTGCGCGGAACGCAGATAAATGCGCACGGCGGTTACTACTTTCGCGACCACCATGCCCTGAACGCGGAGCTTACGGCGGCGGTAGCGGCGGCCCGGCAAGGGTTTTCGCGCATCGCCCTGACGTCGGGCATCTATGCCGGATTTTCTCAAGGAGCCAGCATGGGGTCGCTGATCCTCGACAAGCATGCCGACGAATTTCCGTATGTCGTGCTGATTGAAGGCTTCCAGCAGTTGAACGTCGCCCTTGGTAGCGCCTTCGCCCAGCGTGGTGGCAAAGCCGTGCTATTCGCGTGCGGCAGCCGTGAGTGCGCGAAAGCGGCGGACAGCTCCAGACACGCGCTGGAGCGTGCCGGGGTGCGGGCGCGAGCCGAGCACGCGGCGGGCGCGGGTCACACCGCGGGGGGCGCAGTCGAAGCGCTGGTGGCGCAGGGCATCGAATGGATGTTGGCAAGCGACCCCGCCTGGACGAAGTGACGTTCGCTCAGCGCGTGTAGGTCGCTGACCAGCGGTTCGGGCGTCGCTCCGCGTTGCCACGACCTAAGGGCCCGCGAATGGCTAACTCAGTTGCCCTCGCGGCCGCTGCATCCCGGCCGGCTTCGTTGCTCCTCAGTTACATACGGCGGTATGCGCCTTCGTCGCGCCTCGCCATCCGGGCGCCTCGGCCGCGATCATCGACTGACTTAGCCATTCGCGGACCCCAAGGCGGCACGCGTGTTGCACACCCTGGCGGTTGAATGACGGACGTCGTCGGTTGGATAAGCTCGCTGCTGCTGCTCGCGACGATCGTTGCGCAGATCGGTAAGCAGTGGAGTGAGCGCTCGGGCAAGGGCGTGTCCGTCTGGCTGTTCATCGGCCAAGCCGCCGCGTCGCTGGGGTTCACCGCCTACAGCTTCATGCTGAAAAATTGGGTATTTACCGTGACCAACGCATTGATGCTGGTGTCCGGCATCGTCGGTTGGCAGCTCACGGCGCACTTCAAGGCGAAAGCGCCGCCAAGCGCGCCCAGCCAAGAACCAGCGTAGGGGGCGTGTCCCTGAATTCCCTCGTAGGCGCGCCCGCCGCCCTGATGGGATGAAACCGGGTATCGCTGGGGCGCGTTGCCGGCAGTTTCTTCTTAGCGAGGGGCTCAAGGCTCGGAACACCCATCTCGCGCCCCGCAATGACTGGACATGCAAAGTCATTGTAGGAACCGCCGAGGCGGAACAAATTTGTTAAAGGATTGCAAGTCATTGCGTGTATGGCCAAACCGCGGGTCGTGAATGACCGGGCATGCAAAGTCATTTCGCGATCGGAAAGGCGGCTTCCGCGGTGCGCTGCTCGCTGCGCCGTCGAGCAAATGGTTGTTCGAGCCGCCCGGCGTCGAACGGCAACTCCGCAGTCGGTTAATCGACGTCTTGCGGTCGCACGCCTGCTCACGCGGCCACGGGTGCCGCGGAGCAGACGTGCTTGGGCTTGGCCTGAAGGCGCGCCAGTCGACATAGACCAGGCGCGCTCCTGCTCACTTGTCGTTGGCCTTCTTCGCCTCGTCGGCCGCCTCGTTGGCCTTGTCGGCGGCCTTCTCGGCTTTGTCTTCGGCGCGTTGGGCGGAGTCGTCGGCGTGCTCCGCCGCGCGTTCACTGGCCGCCGAGTTGTCGGGGCTCTTGGGCTGCTCCACGTCGCCGCCGCAGGCAGAGAGAGTAGCTAGGCCAGTTAACACCAATGAAACGAGGATCGAATATCGCATGGTGCCGGCCGTAAGCAGAACATGTGCCAACATCGACCGGATCAATGTCGGCGGGCTTTGCCGAGCGGGAATCACTACAGAGCGTCGCCAACCGCCTCGCGAGGGCAAAATCGCCCCGCGCGTACTTGTGCGCGGCGGGGGCGTGCCGGCCAAAAAGGGCTAACTCAGCGCGCGCGGCCTGCGACGGGGCTCGCCGCGACGTCACTCTTTCCTGCACCGCGAGCGCCGTTTTTCGTGCGCATCGCATTCGAGCTGGGTTTGATTTCCCGACCGTGCCGCCGCGCTTGCACTTGGGTGAACTCGGCGCCCAGAAAGAGAATCTGCGCCGCGTAGTAGACCCAGACCACCAGCGCGATGATCGAGCCGGCTGCGCCGTACGACGAGCCCACCGCCGCTTTGCCGAGATAGAGACCGAGCAGAAATTTCCCGATGGTAAACAACACGGCCGTCACCGCCGCGCCGAGCCACACGTCTCGCCAACGAACCACGGCGTCAGGAATGTATTTGAAAATCAGCGCGAACAGCCCGGTGACGACCGCGAACGACAACGCGAAATTCACGGCCTGCCAGAGCAGCTCGCCGCCGGGCAAAAGCGTCGCAAAATTCGAGCCGAGCGCGCTCAAGACCGAGGTCAGCACCAGGGAGACGAGCAGTAAGAAGGCCACCCCGAGCACCATCGTGAATGACAAAAACCGTTCTTTCACTTGCCCCCAGATGCCGCCACCCGGCTTGGGGCTCACTTCCCAGATCGTGTTCAGCGACGATTGCAGCTCACCAAATACGCCTGACGCACCAACGAACAACGTGACGATGCCAATCACCGTGCTGAGCACGCCCGAGCTCGTCGAATGCGCACTGGCCACCACCGATTGAATGCCTTGCGCCGCCTGGCCGCCGACCACCGAGCCCAGCTCGCCCGCGACCTTGCCGCGCGCCGCATCCGGGCCGAAAAAGAACCCCGCGATCGCGATCGTGATCACGAGCAGGGGAGCGAGCGAAAGCAGCGAGTAGTAAGCGAGCGCGGCGGCTAACCGCGACGCATTGTCGTCCAGCCAATCGCTGGCAGTTTCTTTTACGGTGGACCAGACGTCGGATAGCTGCATCGAATTCCCGTCGCGGTGGGTGTGCCTTGCAAGCCCTGCGCCGTATCGTTCGCGGCAAACGGGGACTGTCGCGGCTCGAGCATTCGGTGATTGCCGGCGCGTCGTGCCGTACGGCGACAAGTTGGAACGGGTCGTGCAATCGGGCTTTTTGGTGCAAAAACCACTAACCCGCTTGTTGACCGGCGTGCTGTCGGGGATGGCGGCAACGGGCGTGATGTCGCTCGTCATGGCCACGGCTCAGCGCCTAGGGGCGATGGGCGAACCGCCGCCACGACGCCTCACCCGTCGCGTTCTGTCTCCCCTCGGACCCTTGAAACCGAAAGGTCCGGCGCTCGATGCCGCCGCGCTGCTGGCTCACTTTGCCTTCGGCGGTTGCATGGGCGGCATCTTCGGTTTGCTGCCGGAACGCTTCAAAACCCAAGCTGGCGGCCGTCTGTTCGGGTTGGGAGTGTGGGCCGTGAACTATGCCGGCATCCTTCCGCAATTGGGCCTGATGCCGCCGGCGCGCAAAGACCGCTTCGGTCGCCCGTCGTCGATGGTCGCAGCGCACCTCGCCTACGGAACGGCGCTGGCGGCGATTGAGCGCGAGCTCTCGCCGGTGTCCCAGGAGCTGGCCGGCAAAGTAGTCGTTGTCTGCGGCGGTTCGCGTGGACTGGGCCGCGCGCTCGCGGGCGTGCTCGTTCAACGTGGCGCTCGGGTTGCGATTTGCGGACGCACACCCGAAACGTTGCAGCGAACGCAGCGCTGGTTACAAAGTTTCGGTTCGCCGGTGCTAGCCGAGGTTTGTGATCTGCGTGAGGAAGCCCAAACCCGAACCTTTTTGCGCCGGGTCGCGCAAGAGCTGGGCCCGGTGGACGTGTTGATTGCCAACGCCGCAACCATCGATGTTGGACCGATAGAGATGTTGCGACCGAGTGACTTCACGGCCACGATGAGGGAAATCTTCGGCAGCGCCGTCAACGCCACCCTCAGCGTATTGCCCGAGATGCGCGCGCGTGGCAAAGGGACGATCGCCATCATCAGCTCGATCGGCGGCAGAGTCGGGGTTCCGCATTTGGCGGCTTATTCCAGCGCAAAATTTGCGCAAGTCGGCTTCGCGGAGGCGCTGAGCGCTGAGGTCGCGAAGGATGGCGTCAGCGTGCTGACGGTGACGCCGGGCTTGATGCGCACCGGGTCGCATCTACACGCCACCTTTCGCGGTCAGCCAGAACGCGAGCTGATCTGGTTTGGCGCTTCCGCGATCGCGCCGCTCGTGTCGATTGATGCCGACCGCGCCGCGCGTCGCATCGTGCGTGCCATCGCGCGCGGTGAACGGCACCTGACGTTCACACCGGCCGCGCATCTGGGGGCGTGGCTCCACGACGTCGCCCCCAACCTGTGGCGGCTGATTGCCAGTCGAGCGGCGGGCCTTCTGCCCAAAGGCCGGACCGGCCCGCGTGCCTTTGGCGGTAGTGAGGGCGCCGAGGGCACCCAAGTAGTCACCCGGTCGTCTTCGGCGCTCGTGCGTTGGATTGCCAGCTATTCGGCGCCGCTCGCCGCGAAGTACGGCCAGTGACGACGCGGGAATGGTCGGTGGCGCGCTTGCTGAGGGGCGGAGCCGGATGAGCACGACCGACGGTTTGAAGGCGATGCTGTCGCGACTGGCGGCGCTGCAATATCGGTTCACGGCCGTGACGCCGGACACGCACGCGCTCGTGAACAGCCGAGCCGGCAACGACAGAGCGCGCAGCTTGCGTGACGTGTTCGGCTGGAATCGCCAGTTTTTACCGGATATCTTGCCAGACGGGTTGTTCGACCTGATGCGAGCCGCCGAAGCTTGCCGAGCCGAAGCCAACGGGTCTTGGCGCGCTACGTTGCGGGTCGCGTCAGTCGGGCACCATCTTTTCCTTTACTCCGCTTACCCGACGTTGGCCAACGACTCGGTGTTCTTCGGTCCGGATAGCTATCGATTCGCGCGCGCCGTACGCCAGCTGGGCGCGACCGCGACGCGCGCGGTCGACGTTGGCTGTGGCAGCGGCGTAGGCGGCATCGTGCTCAGCCATTTTGGCAGCCTTGCAAAACCGGTGGTGCTAGCCGACATCAACCCGCGTGCGCTCGAGCTAGCGCGCGTCAACGCCGATCGCGCTGGGGTCGCCGCCGAGATCGTCCATAGCGATGTCTTGCGCGGCGTGGACGGCGCCGTCGACCTGATCATTGCCAACCCACCCTACCTCGCCGACGCCGCCGGTCGCGCTTACCGTGATGGTGGCTCCGAAGGCGGCGCGGCGCTGTCGGCCCGGATGGTCAAAGAGGCGCTCGTTCGGCTCGACCGTGACGGCGGCGGCTCGCTCCTGATGTACACCGGGGTGGCGTGGCAGGCCGAGGTCGATCCATTCTGGAGCTCGATTGAAAACGACCTGAAGCACAGCGGGGCCCAGTACACCTACGAGGAGCTGGATCCCGACGTATTCGCGAGCGAATTGAATCAGCCGACCTATGCGCAGGTTGAGCGCATTGCCATCGTGTTGCTTCACGCCACGCTCGGCTCGCGAGCGCCGCGTTAGTCACCGGCCGTCAACCGATCCTGCACGACCGCAATGGCATGCTGGAGCTCGGCCAAATCCGCGTGGCGTAGCAAGTACATCATGTCGCCCATCGTGGCGGCGAAAGCGGGCGGGATGGGGCGCTCCGTCACCAACGTCGAGCCGAGCTTGTGCCGGAGCTCGGTTGGTTCGTGCCGGTAGCGCTGCCCTGCTCGTCGCCCCGCGTGCGCGGTGTGGTAGCGGCGTTCGAAGTGGAAATTATTGGTGTCGCGACCGACCAGGACGGCTGCCCACAGCGCGTACACGTCGATTTCGCAGGCCAGGTTCATCATGTCGGTGGTGAAGCCACCAGGCGGCCGAAGATTCATCTCGAGCGCCACGAAGCTGCCATCGGGCTGGCTGAAAAACTCGACGTGAAAGAAGCGTTCGCGCACATCGAAAGCCGCCACGGCGCGGCGCCCGATCTCTTCCAAGCCCGGCGGCAGCTCGCGGAGCGAATAGTAGTGACCGTCGAGCTCCCCACGCCGGACCTGCATGATGCCCTGATCGTAAGTGTGCGACGTCCAAAAGACGAGTCGGCCATCGCGGTCCGCCAGACCATCGAACGTGATGATTTTGCCGGCAACGAACGGCTGCACCACGCGACCCTGGGGCTGGCGCTCCAGGGCCGCTTCCAGCGAGCCGGCGTTGTCGACCGTGTAGGTATCGACCGCACCCGAGCCAATCTCCGGCTTGAAAATCAACGGGTAACCGTACTTTGCCGCGAAGGCCCGCACGCCGGTCGCGTCTTCCGAGCGCACGGTTGGCGGATAGGGGATGCGAGCGTTTGCAAATAGCTCGGCCATCGACAGTTTGCTGAGCTGGCGGTGGAGCGTGGCGCTGTCCAGCCCGGGCACGCCGAGCTCATCGCGCAAGCGTGCTTCGGCGACGAGCCAATGCTCGCCGTTCGAGTCGATGCGGTCGATTCGACCGTATTTTTGACGTAACGCTTCGGTCGCGTCACGCAGCGGCTGGTACTCGCCCATCCGGGGCTCGAATACGTAATCGGTCAACCGGCATGCCTCCCGCAAATCGGGACGTAGCTCCTGATCTCCGATGCCCAGCACTGCAACGCCTTCGTTTGCCAGAGCCGCGCAAAATGCTGGCGCGGTCGGTGGAAAGCCCGGCGACAGAAAGACGACGTTCATGACGGTACGCGTAGCTCAAATTGGCGCCCCGTGCCGCCCCGTGCCGCTTGCGAAAATCGCGCTACCGTTGCGGCGTGGCGGCGCGATCGCAGCTCGGCTTGTTCACTGCGACGCAGCGCGGAATCGACGCGACCTTCTCGCAAGTCGCGCGTACCGAGCTGTCTGACGGCGCCTGGTACGACTACGCGCCAGGTTGGCTGTCCGGTCACGAAGACTTACTCCAGGAACTGGTGAGCTCGGTGTGCTGGCAACAACAAGAGCGCGCGATGTACGAACTGGTCGTCGTCGTACCGCGACTTTATGCGTCGTTGCCGCAACACGGTCCGATCCCGGGCGTGCTCCAGGCGGCACGCCAAGCTTTAGGGCACCGTTATGCAGAAAATTTCGAGCGCTTGAGCTTGGCCTATTACCGTAGTGGCGACGACAGCGTGGCCTGGCATGGGGACTACGTAGCGCGGCGCCTACCGAGTGCCACGGTTGCCACCATCTCCGTAGGAGCGCCGCGAACATTTTATCTACGCCCGAAAGCCGGCGGGCCGCGCGTGACTCTCGCGCTCGGCTGGGGTGACTTGCTGGTCATGGGGGGAAGCTGCCAGCGCACTTGGGAACACGCGCTGCCGAAGCTAAAGCACGCCGCCCCGCGCGTCGCGATCATGTTCCGGCCGGTTTGGCACGAGCCGAGCCCTCCTTCGACCACGCAGTCAAGCGGCTCTCCGTAACCACCTAGCGCAGCTGACCGCGAAGGGGCGTGCCGGCACGGGCGGAGGCTAACCAGTTAGACGCTGAGGCTTCATCGCATGTTTGCCCCAACGAGCAGGGAACAACAGGAAGGCCTCGGTAGTTCCGTGGGCGCGGGCGTGCAGCGCTCAGCGTTTGCGCGAGCGCATCGCGCGATGCGAGTTCCGCGATCCGCGTCCGGGCTCGATGCAACACGCTAGGCTCAGCGCGGTTGCCGGGCGGCTACCGATGGAAGCAGCCTGCAAATCAATCGGACTCGTCGGCGCTATCTCAGGGCGGCCGCGGTTACTTTGCCTCAGTGGAGCGCTTTGTCGCGCACGCCACCGCTGTTTGTGCAGCTTTTGCCGCAACTGCCGCACATTTCGGAATGGAGCGCCTTTTGCCGTACTGGGCGCATGAGCGTTGAAAACCCGAACGAGCTACCCGGCGACTTTCGGAAGAACCATCGCCCGATCGCCGCAGATCAGATGACCCTATCGCAGGCTTCTTACTTGATGACGCTCTGCGAGGAGACCGGCGAGGTGCTCGACGATTCGCTGAGCTGGGCAGAAGCGAGCGAGCTCATCCAAAGGCTCGAGCGAGCCACCGGCCGCGCCGCGTAGGTCGCCCATTACCAGCCTGCGCGGCTGCGCTGTGGCACCAGTGACAACGCCATGACCAAAATCGAGACGACGATGCCGTTCAAGCGCGTAGGCGGGTCGTCACTCGCGGCGGCTGCCTGCCAGACGAGCGCCATCCCGCCCATGATGACGTTGAAGAAGCGCGTGGGGCTGGCCCAAATCGCGGCAAACGCGATCATGCCGATCATGACTGCCGAGATCCAGCTTGCGGCGCAGGCGTCGCGCGAATGGGGCCACGCGAACGCCGATACGAATAGCCATGCGCTCAGGAGTAGCGTGGCATAGCGGGGCCAAGCGTTAACGAGCGAGCTTCGGCGATCGAGGCGAAAAGCGCCCGGGTCCTCGGCCGCGTAGGGTGAGTTGGTCATGCTAGGAGGCGTGCAACCCACATGCCGAGCCTGCGGTCACGTCGGCGCGCACGACCCCGGGAGCTGACCCCGCCAGCAGGCGTGGCATGCTCGCGCTCGTGGTTGCAAACACCATCTTTCTACTATCGCCTGCGAATTTGAGCGGCAAGCGCGGACGAATGTTGTTGAACCCGTGCGCTGAATTCGAGCTGGCGCGCGCGCTACGATCGCCGGAGGGCGCGCCACTGGGCGAAGTATTTAGCTTGATCAGCGGTCTGTATTTTCGCGGCAAAGCCGTTTACGCCCAGCGCTTTGGGCACGCAACGCTCGGTTGGCAAGGCGCGCTCGTCATGACTGCTGGAGGCGGGCTTTGCCCGCTCGACGCGCGGATCACGAAAGCGCGGCTCGAAGGTTGGCAGCGCGTCGTAGTTAGCGAGAAAAATCCGCATTTTACCGCCCCGCTTCAGCGGCAAGCCAGCGAGCTGAAGGACGCCCATAATTCGAACGCTCGCTTCATTCTGCTCGGCAGTGTGGCGACCAGAAAATACGTGCTGCCGTTGCTCGAGGTGTTCGGCTCACGATTGCTCTATCCCGTTCGATTCGCCGGCTTGGGCGACATGAGCCGCGGCTCGCTCTTGCTGCGCGCAGCGGCTGAAGGCGTTGAGCTCGACTACGAGCCGGTCGCGCCGGAAAGTGACGCCAGCGTTCGATTAAGACCTGATGACTTGGGCTGGCGGGGTGGGGTCGGGCGCTAACTTGCCACCGGGCGTACGCGCTTGGCGAACTCGTCAGCCGGTAACGTGTTGAGAACTTCGTTCGAAGTCAGGGCGCCTCTTCGCGCCATCGTCACGCCGTAAGGCAAGACGCGAAAGCCGTGCGAGGAATGCGCATCGACCGACACGACGAACGGGATGCCGCGTTCGCGCGCCGCCGGTATCCAGGCCGGCGGCAAATCCAGCCGGTGCGGATCGGCATTGAGCTCGACCGCGCCGCGACTGTGCGCCAGCGCGTCGAGCACGGCCGGAACGTCGCACTCGATGGCGTCGCGGTGGTTCAGGATCCGGCCCAAGCCGTGGCCCCAAATCTTGAAGATTGGCAACGCGAGCGCATGCTGCAGACGCTTCGTCATTTCGTCGCGCGTCAAACGGTGGCGCGCGTGAATGCTGGCGATCACGACGTCGAATTGCTCGAGCACGCTGTCGGGATAATCGAGGTTTCCGTCGCGCAAAATGTCCGACTCGGTGCCGCGAAGGATACGGATCGGAACCAGCTCTTCGGCGGCGGCTATTTCGTCCCACTGAGCTTTCAGCCGATCGAGGGTCACGCCATGGGCGTAGTGCGCGCTCGGAGAATGGTCGGTGATGGTGATGTACTGCATGCCCAGGGAGTGCGCCGCGCGAGCCATCTCGAGCACGCTCTCTTTGCCATCCGAATACGTGGTGTGACAATGAACCATGCCTCGAATGTCGGCGGCCTGAAGCAACCCGCCAAAGCCTCGCCGCTCGGCTAGCTCGAGCTCGTTTTGGCCGTAGCGCAGCTCGGGCGGCACGAACGGCAGGCCGACGGCGGCGTAGAGTGCGGTTTCGGTCTCGAAGCTCGAGTCGTCGAGCAACCAGCCGCGGGCGTGCGCCCGTTCGCGAATACTGACCACGTGCTGGGGCGTGCCGGTCGAGTAAAACAGTACGTTACCCCAACGCGCCCGTTCGCCCGTGTGCAGGGCGACGATGACGCCGTCGCTCAAGAACAACCTCGGATTGTCGCGATCCACGCGCAAGACCTGGCGTAGCCCGGACAACGCGTGAACGGCCGCATCCAGCTCGCTCGCAACCGCCAGCTCGAGCACTGTCGATGTTTCTTCACCACGTCGCAGGCCACCGACCACCGACCATACGAGGCCGGCGTCGCTCAACTTTTGGCCCAACGGCTCGATCAGCTCGAGCCCACGCGACAACAAGACGGGCTGCGGCGCGCGGCTACGACGCGGTTCTGCGCTGTCGCAAGCCAGTAGCAATTTTTGCTCGGTCTTGGTGCCAAAGCTCGCGATTTTACGCACACGATTTTCGACGCAAGCCGTGCGCAAGGCTTCGATTGAATCGACGCCGAGGGCTTCGCTCAGCAAGCGAATGCGTCGCGGCGTGAGGCCCGAGACGCGCATCAACTCTGCCGCTCCAGGTGGTGTTTCGCTGAGCAAGCGCTCCAGGAGCGGCGACGTTCCGGTATTCCATAGCTCTTCAATTTGGCGGGAAAGGGCGTCACCAATGCCTTGCAGATCCTTCAAACCGTCCCGCTCAATCACCGACGCCAAGTCGCCGTCGACCGTTTCGACAACGCGTGCGCCGCGTTCGTAGGCTTCGACCTTGAACCTCGATTGGCCCTGAAAGCGCAGCAGCAGAGCGGTGTGCTCGAGCGCGCCAATGACCTGTTTCGAATCCTGCATCAGCCCGTCGTGACTCCCGGAGACCTTCTGGGTTTACCACGGCGCCACTCAGTGGCGAGCAGCATCGGTGTGGCGAGTTGTCACGACGCGTTCGGTTAGCGGCGGCTCAGCGATCATGGCATCCTGGCCGCATGCAGCTTCCGGTTCAGCCGCCTGTGCCGCCTATGCTAGCCAAACGCGTGAGCCAGCTGCCTACCGAAGGCGATTGGCGGTTCGAGCCGAAGTGGGACGGCTTTCGCTGTCTGGTGTTTCGCGATGGCCAAGAGGTGTTCCTGCAGAGCCGCGATAGCAAGCCACTGGCTCGCTACTTTCCCGAGTTGCTCGAGCCGCTACTGCAGCAGCTGCCGGAGCGGTGCGTGCTCGACGGTGAGATCGTCATCGCCCAGCACGGCGCGCTGGATTTCGACGCCCTGCAACAACGACTACATCCGGCAGCGTCGCGAGTGTTGCTTTTAGCCGAAAGAACCCCGGCTTCGATGGTCTTTTTCGATTTGTTGGCCGAAGGCGAGCGGTCGCTGGTGGGGGCGCCGTTTTCGGAGCGACAGGCCCGGCTCCATTCCGTTTTGGAGGGCGCGCAGCCACCGCTGTACGTCACGCCGTGGACGAAAGATCTCACGCTCGCCGCCGATTGGTTCAGGCGTTTCGAAGGCGCGGGTCTCGACGGCGTGATGGCAAAATCGGCTCGCGGTATCTACGAGCCCAACAAGCGCACGATGCTGAAGGTGAAGCACGAGCGCGACTGTGATTGCGTGGTGGCAGGCTTTCGTTGGCACAAGAGCGGGGTCGGTAGCGTCGGCTCACTCCTGCTCGGCCTTTTCGATGCGCAGGGCACGCTGCATCACGTCGGCGTCTGCGCGAGCTTCACCGCCCAGAAGCGCCGAGAGCTCGCCGAAGAGTTGGCGCCTTACCGCAAAGACGCATTGAACGGTCACCCCTGGCGAAGCTGGGCCGAGCAGGCCGGAACCGACGCCGACGGCGCGCAGCGCATGCCGGGCGGGCAAAGCCGCTGGAGCGCAGGTAAAGATCTGTCTTGGGAACCGCTCCGGCTCGAGCTCGTCGCCGAGGTGGCTTACGATCACATGCAGGGCGACCGCTTTCGACACACCGCCCAGTTCCGGCGCTTCCGCGCCGATAAGCCGCCCTCGGCTTGCGACTACGCTCAGCTCGAGGTCGTCGCCCCCGAAGAGCTGGCTCACCTGTTCGGCAGCGGAGCCTAAGTCTTCTTCTGAGTGCTCGTGCGATGTCGGACGCGCGCTTCGCGAAAAGCTCGCGTCGGATCATCGTCCGGATCGGGCGTTTCTTGGGGCGGACGCAGCGCTGCCGGAACGTGTCGCAAGTTGACGCGGACTCGGGTCCACGTTGAAGAACGACCGCGCATGCTGTCAACCAGCACGTCGTCGACTTGAAGCTGCGCGGCGGCATCGGGATACTTCGCCTTCCAGCGCTCGAGCCCGGCCAGCGCGGCTTGCTTGTCTTCGGAATTGGCGACCATCAGCAGCGGCATTTTCACGCGCCGGGGCTTGGTCGCGGCCTTTGGTTGGGCGGAGCGCGCCCGAGACGGCGCAACCCGCGGTGCTTCGCCCGACGTCTTTTTGAAATGGGGTGGCCAAGGCGCGTCGCCGAGCCCGCCCGCTTCATCACGCGCCGCCAGCTCGAGCAGTCCCTCGAGCGAGCCTGGCTCGCGATCCATCGCGGCGTGTGGATCACCGAGCTTCGCGAAGCGTGCGGGTGCCGTTAAAACCGTAAAATCGGCTGGATCACAGTCTGGCACCTCATCCCACGAAAGTGGCATCGAGACGCGCGCGTCGGGCAGCGGGCGCACGGAATAGGCCGAGCAAGTCGTGCGATCTTTGGCGTTTTGATTGTAGTCGAGAAACACGCCGTGCCGTTCCTCTTTCCACCACTTGGAGGTAGCAACCTTGGGCAGCCTGCGCTCCACCTCGCGCGACAACGCCAGCGCGGCGCGGCGCACCTCGATGAACGACCAGCGTGGATGAATCCGCGCGTTCACGTGCATTCCGCGCGAGCCGCTGGTCTTGGCGAAGCCGATTAAGCCATGCTCGGCGAGTAACGCCCTCACCTCGAGCGCCACCTTGCGAACGTCGTCCCAAGCCACGCCCGGCCCCGGATCGAGGTCGACACGCAGCTCGTCGGGATGCTCGAGATCGCCCGCGCGAACGGGGTGCGGGTGCAGCTCGACGCAGCCCAAGTTGACGACCCACGCCAGAGCCGCGGCGTCGTCGACGACGACCTCGGTGGCTTCGCGACCCGACGGAAATGTGAGCGTGACGGTGCGCACCCAATCGGGATGCGCATCCGGTGCGCGCTTTTGAAAAAACGGCGCTGCCTCGGCCCCGTTCACGAAGCGCTTGAGTACGATCGGGCGATCGCGAATGCCAGTCAGCGCGCCCTCGGCAATCGCCAGATAGTAGTCGACGATTTGCAGCTTACTGAGCTTGAGTTGCGTCCAAAAATAGGGCTTTTGCGGGTGCGTGATGCGAACCTCACGCCCCGCCACATTCAAGATCTCGACGGCAGAATCTTTGGTCACGGCGTCTGCTACGCCTACGCGCGCTCTTTGTCGGCCGCCTGTTCAGCTCGTGCGGCGCCAATCGCGGTCTTGACGCGTTGCACCTCTTCGGGGGGCGGTAGGACGGCCGGGAGCCCGAGCGCCTGGATCCACAGCTCCCGGCACCAGCCTTTGGTGTGATAGAGGTGCTCGTCCTCCTGGTCCTCGACCTCGTCGTAGGCTTGCTGGAGCGCTTCGCGCGTCGCCCCATCGGAGTGTTCGGCAGCTTTTCCGAGCAGCTGCCAATTGGCGTGGTCTTTAGTTTCCGCCAAGACCACGCACTCGCACGCCACGAGCTCGGCCGCGGGCCGGTCGCCAGCTTCGATCGCGAGCTGCATTGCCGCAACTAGCGCATTGCCGACGTGGCGTACGATCGCGCGGCTCTTGGTGTCACGCCCGGGATCTACCCCAAGCGCGCTGCACACCGATTCGAGCACCTGTACATGGCGCGTCGTTTGCTCGAGGTAGTCTTGCCATTCTTCCTTCAGGTCCGCGTTGAGGGCGCAGGTGAGGGCGGTAGTGTAGATTTTGACGCCACCGAGCTCGTGCTCCAGCGACGTCAACACGAGGTCTGCCAGTTTTTCGGTATTCATCAGAGCTCCAAATCCGTGAGTCGATCTCACAACGACGGGGGATCCGTCTCGCGCTCGTGGTGGCGATGTCGACCAATCGCTCGCACGAAATCAGGCAACGCGTCGTCTGCAGTCTCGTGCTTGGACACGAGCATTCCTGGATCCGGCTCGCCCGAAGGCAAAACCGACGGCGCGCCGGCGTTTTCCACCACGTCGGCGCCGGCACCCAGCGCCAGAATCGGTTTGCAGTGCCGATACTGGTCCTTGATGAACTCGAGCGCATGACCGATGTTGCCGAGGATGGTCGCGGCTTGCTTGCCCCCCAGCACGGCCACGGCATCGAACAACACCGAGGGCATGGTCTCGAGTGTGGCCTCGACCTCGAGTGTGTCGCCTGCCTCGGTCTTGACCCGCCCCAAGCGCGGACCAATGTAGCGCGGCACGGCGCCTTCGGCGACCAACCCCGCATGCAGCGTTTCGGCGGCACCGCCATCCACACCGTCCGCTACCAAGATCGCGATGCGTCGCGTCTTGATACTGCCGTCGCCGGGCAGCGCTTTCAACGACAGCGCCGGCGAGACCTCGACTTCAGGCCGGAGCGGAGTTTTCAGGGCTTTGGGCTGCGCCTTCGGCATATCCATGCCCAGCTCCATCGCCAATGTTTTTGCGAGCTTCATATCGACGTTCGCCAACATCGACACGACGCGTTCGCGGATCGCGGGTGTTTGAACTTTCGTGAGCTCGAACCTGAAGCCGCGCAGGATGTGTGCTTTTTCGATCGGCGTCTGGCTGGCGTAAAACAGGGTCGCCTGCGTGTAGTGGTCGGCGAATTTTTCGGGCTTGCCTCTGACCTTGTCCGCTTCGATCGGCTCACGGAATGAGGTGAAGCCGGCGGCGCCAGCTTGGAACGGGCATCCACCGCCGAGTGAATTGGGTTCGTAAGCGACTTTCCCGCGATGGATCGCCTGCCGGTGCATCCCGTCGCGCTGGTTGTTGTGAACCTGAGCCACCGGCGCATTGATCGGTATCTCGTGAAAGTTGGGGCCGCCCAGCCGTGAAATCTGTGTGTCCTGATAAGAATGGATCCGGCCCGTCAGCAGCGGGTCATTCGAAAAATCCAGACCGGGGACGATGTGCGCCGCGCAAAAAGCGACTTGTTCGGTTTCGGCAAAAAAGTTGTCGGGGTTGCGATTGAGCACCATCTTACCGACCGGTGTCAGCGGGACGAGCTCTTCGGGAACGAGCTTGGTGGAGTCCAAAACATCGAAGCTGAAGGACTCAGCTTGTTTCTCGGAGAACATTTGGAAGCTGAGCTCCCACTCCGGGAAGGCACCCGCTTCGATCGCTTCCCAAAGATCTCGCCGGTGAAAATCCGGATCCGCTCCCATGATTTTGACGGACTCGTCCCAATCGAGGGAATGAGTTCCGGCCGTCGGTCGCCAATGAAATTTAACGAACGTCGACTTGCCTTGCTCGTTGACGAGTCGAAAAGTATGCACGCCGAAGCCTTGCATCATTCGATAACTGCGCGGCAGCGTGCGATCCGACATCGCCCACATCAGCATGTGCGTCGACTCGGGCATGAGCGAAACGAAATCCCAGAACGTGTCATGGGCCGTCGCCGCCTGCGGCACCGCAAAGTGCGGTTCTGGCTTTGCGGCGTGGATCAAATCCGGGAATTTCATCGCGTCTTGGATGAAGAACACCGGGATGTTATTGCCGACGAGATCCCAGTTACCCTCGTCCGTGTAGAATTTGACCGCGAAGCCGCGAACGTCGCGAGGTGTGTCGGCTGAGCCACGTTCCCCGAGCACGGTGGAGAATCGGACGAAAACCGGCGTTCGCTTGCCCGCCTCGGAAAACAACGCCGCTCGCGTGACGTTCGCCATCGATTCGTAGCACTCGAAGTAGCCATGCGCCGCTGAGCCGCGCGCGTGGACGATGCGCTCGGGGATGCGCTCGTGATCGAAGTGAGTGATTTTCTCGCGCAGAATGAAGTCTTCGAGCAAGGCGGGGCCGCGCAGGCCGGCTTTGAGCGAGTGCTGATTGTCGCCGATCGGCACTCCCAAATTGGTGGTGAGCGTGCGCTCACTGGCGTCGGTGCGTACGCGGTCGAGCGGCTGGTTACCGGGGTTGAAGCCCAATGCTGGCTTGCCGGCGCCCAGCTTGAGGGACGCGGTCGATTCGGTGAGGGTGCTGCCGGTCGCTCGCGGATCCGACACCGAGGTCGTCGCTCCCTGAACCGGTTTGAGCGTCGCTTTTCCGTACTCCCCGGGTTTAGTCGGATTGAACGGCATCGCTTCCGCCAATGCCTGAGCCCCGGCCATTTTGGCCACCGCGGCGTCCGCGAAGGGATTGCGTTTGTCACGGCGCGCGGGCCCGCTGACCGTAGATTTCGCGCTGGTGGTGACGGCAGAGGCACGGGATTTCGGGGACGAAGGGGCGGGGGGTTTCTTTGACGGCATGAATTGCTTCCTACGCGACGGGGCGCGCGGCGGGATGCACGGGATGTGCCGTCGCGCTTGCTCGCTCGACCTTTCGAGAATGCCGCGACTGTCGTCAAATCCGCGTGTGGCTAACCAGCCCGACTGGGGCGAACGTGTCACTTCGGCTTTCGCACACAAGCACTGAACCGCCTCAGTCGCCGCCCATGTTCGTGCCTTCGCAGCGCGCGGCATTTCAGGAGCTAACTATGGTGAAGGGCACGGAATTTGCTCACGTTCGCGCCCAGCGTCATCGACGCGAGAAAGAAAAACTGATGAAAGCCACTGACCTACTCAACCAACAGCACGACGAAGTGAAGGATCTATTCGAGAAGATCGAGGCCGCATCGCGGGCCGCGACCAAGCGCCAATTGTTCGAGGAGCTGGCCGCGAACCTGGTGGCTCACGACGGCATCGAGCGCGAGCTCTTTTACCCGGCTTGCGAAGAGAAGATGGGCATGACGGACCTGTTGGGCGAGGCGCTCGCCGAGCACGGGCTCGTCGAATTTAGCCTGTATGAGGCGGACCAAGCCCAGGGCCAGGACGACTTTCAGTACAAGCTGACGGTGCTGAAAGAAGTCCTGGAGCATCACATTGAAGAAGAAGAGAACGAGTTCTTCGCGAAAGTAAACAAGGCCCTGGGCAAAGACTTGCTCGAGACGCTCGGCCAAGAAATGGAAGCCAAGTTCGAGCAGCTGAAGCTGGAAGATTTCCGGACCCCACTGCGAACGAACCTGAAGCAAGTCTTACAGGGCATTCTCAAGCCGAGCCCGAAGGCTTCGAGCGGACGCCCGTCGAAGTCCAAGGCGACATCCCGGAAGCAGGGGAGTGTCCCCGCCGCTCGCAAGGCGAGCAAGAAGCGCAAGGCGGCGCGCCGCCCCTAAATCACGAGCCGAGGGCGTAGAAGGGTCAGCGAGCAGGGTCCGGTGTCGGATCTTTGCCGGTGTCTCGCAACGGACAGCGGTGTGAATGCTCCGGCGCCGCGTCCGGACTGCGGCCAGTGAGGAGGAGAGCGCATCTAAGGCAGTCGAACTCTCCGGTACTGGTTTGCGGCTTCGGGTGCGGGTCGGTCATGGCGTGCTCTGGTGCACGACCCATGCCTCGGCGCTGACGTGTCTTGGAACTTGCGAGAGCTGATCGCGCTCGCACGGGGCCGGTGTGCAGTAGCAAACGGAGTAGCGTCCGAACCGCGCGTGTCCGTCACGTACGGTCGATCCCTGACGCGGCAAAAAGCACTGTTGACCAGATCGAGGCGTGAAACTGTAACGATGAGTATACCAGTGCTCACGGCTGTCGAAGCCTTGGCGGCTGCTCGCCAGCCCACTCGCTACCTACTTCGCTTGGCGGAGAAGGAAGCGGCTTCGTTCACCGCGGCGGGGTGGAAGCGGCTTGAACCCCCCCCGTGACGGCGCCGTCTTATTCATACATCAGGCACGCGAGCTCTTGGTAGCGCGGGGTCGCGGCATACTCTGAGTAGCGGACGACGGCGCGAGGTAGCGGACGACGGCAGGAGATACACGCAAACGGGGCTTCGGTGCGAGTCTTGCAGCCCTACGAGCAGTGACTTCAGGGTCCGACAACTGGCCGCGCTCGCTCTGGCTGGTGCGGCATGGCCAGAGCGCCGGAAATGTCGCTCGGGATTCAGCCGAGCGCGACGGATTGCACGAAATCGCCATCACCGGCCGTGACATCGATGTACCGCTTTCGGAGCTGGGCGAACGCCAAGCCTGTGCGCTCGGTCAGTGGGTGGCCAGGCCGGACCGCCAGCCAACGGTGGTGCTTAGCTCGCCGTTCCTGCGCGCTCGCCAAACCGCCGAGTTAATCATCGAGCACAGCGGACTGGGTCGAAACGACGTGCGGGTGGTGTTGGACGAGCGGTTGCGCGAGAAAGAGTTCGGCAGCCTGAACCGCTTCACCAAGCGCGGCATCGTTGCCCAGTTTCCGCACGAAGCGGCGCGCTATGCCGAGGTCGGGAAGTTCTACTACCGCCCGCCTGGCGGCGAGAGCTGGTGCGACGTGATTCTCCGCCTGCGTAGCGTGTTGCACCACGTGCAGCTGCGGTACGCGGGGGAGCGGGTGCTGATCGTCGGGCATCAGGTGATTGTCTTGTGTTTTCGCTACTTACTCGAAGAGTTGTCGGAAGATGCCATCTTGGCGATCGACCGCGAGAAAGACGTGGCCAACTGCTCGCTCACCAGGTTCGAGCTCGGGACGGCTGACGATGGACGCAGCCAGCTCCTCCTCGACAGCTACAACGACGTCGCTCCGATCGCTACCGCTGGCGAACCGGTGACGACCAAGCCCGACAGCGGGGTAGGCTAGATTTGGCCCGCCGCCGACGTGCCAACGCGAAGCTGATCGATGCCGCTCTGTTGCGTCGGTGGCCGCTGCCCAAGCCAGGGCCCGACGCCGACAAGCAGGCCCGCGGTGACGTGCTGGTGGTCGGCGGCTCGGCGGAAATTCCCGGAGCAGTGCTGCTGGCCGCGATCGCGGCGCTGCGCGCGGGGGCGGGTCGAGTCCAGGTCGCAACGGTTTGCTCCGCGGCGCCCCAGATTGCGGTGGCGTTGCCCGAGGCGCGCGTGATCGGTCTGGCACAGACGCGCGACGGTGAGATTTCTGCAAGCGCGTCGCGAACGCTCACGGCTGAGCTCGACGCGTGTAGAGCGCTGCTGCTGGGGCCGGGCATGCGCGACGAACGTGCGGCGAGAGCCCTCCTGCGGCTGTTTGCCGCTCGTGGGGGCGAGGCGCAAATCGTGTTGGACGCCGCAGCTTTACGGGTGCTGGACCCGGGCAAGCTCAGGGCGGGGTCCGCAGGCTCTCACATCATCGCCACTCCTCACGCGGGTGAGATGGCATGCATCTGGGGCTGTGAACGCGACGAGGTCGAGGCCGCGCCCGCGCAATTGGCGCGCGAAGCGGCGGCCGCGTTGGGGCTGATGCTGGTCTTGAAAGGGGCCGAGACCTTCATCGCCGCGCCGGATGGTCAGTTGTTCCACAACGTGGCGGGCAACCAGGGGCTGGCCACGGCCGGCTCGGGCGATACGCTTGCAGGAGTCATCGCCGGGCTGGCCGCACGCGGGGCCGAGCCGTTGCAAGCTGCGGTGTGGGGCGTCTGGTTGCATGCCAAGGCCGGCGAGGCGCTGGCGCGCAAGGTCGGACCGCTCGGTTACCTGGCGCGCGAGCTCGCCGCCGAAGTGCCGCGTTTGATGAAATTGTAACGTCAGCCTTAAACGCGGTAGCGACGGCGCTCAGGATTGATCAGCGCCGTAGCCCGAGCGCGATTCCGACCGCCAACAGCAGCATCAGCCCGATCAGGAACAAGAACCAGATCCTGCGCTGCGCAAGATCGCTCAGCGGATGCCTCAGCCGCCCCCGTTGGCGCGCTTCACTGCGTCCGGGCGGCGATGCCGGCGCTTCCGCCACACCTTGGTCGCGACGCAAGGCATCGACGATTCCTTGGAAAAATAGCTCGACGTCGCACACCAGCTCGGTCGCCGTCTTCACGTCGCCGCGTAGTTTTTTGCGACATATTTTCAGGATTTCATCGCGGTGCACGATCATGAACTCATGCAGTAACATCAGGCACCTCCGCGATCGCGCTGTGCCCTTGCGGCGCCGCGACGCCGCGCGGTAGAGCGTGAGCAGGCAGGGGGCTTATGTCTGCGAGCTATTGCGCTCCAGTCCGTAGAATTGCGGACGCCGAAAAATTGCCTGATTTGGCTGCGAGCGAGACACAAGCCCCCAGCGAAACTGGCGCCGCAGTCAAAAACTCCCGCACTTGTTAGACACGGGTTCCCTCCGGGTGAAGGCTGCGGCAAGCTTGCAACGCCCACCCGTGAACCGCGGTATCGTCGACCGCAACGTGGGTCTGGACGATGAAAGTAAGCGACTCAGCGCTGCAACCAGAGAAGGTGAGGACAATTCGAGTCATTTTGGTCGAAGACCACCCGGTGCTGCGCGCGGGGGTCGCCATGTTGCTGCGGGCCGAGGGCGACCTCGAGATGGTGGGGGAGGCGGCCGACGGTCAGGCTGGCGTCAAGTTGGCGGAGGAGCTCCAGCCCGATGTCGTGATTATGGACGTCTCGCTGCCGCAGCTAGGCGGGGCTGACGCTACCAAGCAAATCAAGGCGGCCCGCCCGAGCCAACAAATTCTCGCCCTTTCGGCCCATGAAGACGCCGCCTTCGCCCGCATGTTGCTCGACGCCGGAGCCGCCGGCTACGCGCTCAAGCGTAGCGCTTGCGACGAGCTGGTGCGCGCCGTCCGCATCGTGGCCGCGGGCGGCACGTACGTGGATCCTTCGATTACCGGAGCCCTAGTAACCGGCCAGCGCCGAAGTCCAGGCGGCGTGCCGGCCGTCCGCTTGAGCGAGCGCGAGGCGTCGGTGATCCGCTTGATTGCGCAGGGCCTGACGTCCAAAGAGATCGCCCAAACCCTGAACCTCAGCCCCCGCACGCTGGAAACTTACCGAGCTAGAGCCATGTCCAAGCTGAACCTGGTATCGCGTGCAGAGCTCATTCGTTACGCCGCTCGCGCGGGTTGGCTGCGCGACGGCTGAGCCGGCGCTCACCCGCCCCCGCCGGCTCTGTTGTAGGCTCCGCGGATGCACGAGCCGCCCACCGGGCACGACGGGATTCTCGACGCCGACGCGGCCGAGGAAGAGCTCGTCGGGCTGGACAGCTCAATCCCGACGCGTGGCAGTCACGAGCCGCGCGTCATCGGCCTGGGGGGTTCAGCCGGCGGCATCTCGGCATTGCGGCAATTTTTTCACGCTATGCCCGTGAACTCGGGCATGGCGTTCGTGGTGGTCCTGCATCTGTCGCCCGAGCACGACAGCATGCTCGGCGATGTGTTGCAGCGCGCGACGTCGATGACGGTCACCCAGGCTCAAGATGGGGAGAAGGTTTACCCGAATCACGTGTACGTGATTCCGCCCGCTCTCGAATACCAGGGCCGCGAGCGACGGCTGCAGATACCGCCGGAGTCGGGTCCCAACCCCGCCGAGCCGACTCGCGCGGCTGCGTCGGATAACGAAGCCGCGCTGCGCGACGTGCTGACATTTCTACGCACCCGCACCGGGCGTGATTTCACCTACTACAAGCGCGCCACGATCGTGCGTCGGGTCGCGCGGCGCATGCAAGTCAATCAGGTCGATGATTTGCCCGCCTATTTGACGTTCTTACGTACCCACCCCGGCGAATCACGCGCGCTGCTGCAAGACGTGCTGATCTCGGTGACCAACTTCTTCCGCGATCGCGAAGCGTTCGAGGCGTTGGAGACGTTGATTCCGGAGCTGTTCAAGGACAAGACGCAGTCCGACACCGTGCGGGTGTGGGTACCGGCCTGCGCCACCGGCGAGGAAGCGTACTCGATCGCCATGTTGTTGAACGAGCATGCACGGACCCTCGACGCGCCGCCGGCCCTGCAGATCTTCGCGACCGATCTCGACGAAGACGTGCTGAGCGAGGCGCGCGCCGGCGCCTACCCGTCGGCGATCTCGACCGATGTCTCACCCGAGCGCTTGCGGCGCTATTTCATCAAAGAACACACGGGCTACCGCGTCCGCCGTGAGCTTCGAGAGATTTTACTGTTTGCGGTGCATGACCTATTGAAAGACTCGCCTTTTTCCCGACTCGACATGATCTCGTGTCGGAACCTGCTCATCTACTTGAATCGCGGCGCGCAGCGGCGCGCCTTCGATATCTTTCATTTTGGTCTTCGCGCCGAAGGGCGGCTGTTCCTCGGCACTTCCGAAGCGGTCGACGACGGCAGTCAGCAATTTCAGACCGTCGATAAAAAGCATCGCATCTACATGCAACGTTCGAACACGCGGACGAGCCTTCCGCTGCCCGACGGACCCAGCACGCTGGCGCGCGCTCTCGCGCTCCAAGAGCGCGGCGCCCCGGGCGTCACGCTCGCGACCAGAATGGCACCGGCCTCGCCCGCCGCGCTCGGTAACCTGCGAGTCGCAAGCGAAGATGTGTCGTGGGGTGAGCTGCATTTGAAGCTGATCGAGCGTTTCGGCCCGCCCTCGCTAATCGTCAATGGCGAGCACGACATTCTGCATTTGTCACAGGGCGCGGCGCCATTCTTGAAATTTTCGGGCGGGGAACCGAGCACCAACGTGCTGCGCGCCGTGCATCCCGCGCTTCGGGTCGAGCTGCGTGCAGCCTTGTTCCGCGCGCGCCAAACCAGCGAGACGGTCGTCACCAAGGGCGTCGCGTTGGAGCTGGGGGACGAGCGCCACGTCGTCGACTTACGCGTGTCACCGGCGTCCGAGCTGGCGTCGGAGTTCATGCTGGTCGCATTCGAGTTGCACCCGCCGGAAGAAAATCAGGCTGGGCTGCGGCGCACGGAAGACGAGCCGGTGGTGGCCCACCTCGAGCGCGAGCTGGAGCAGAACAAGCAGCACGTGCGCGACTTGGTCGAGCAGTACGAAGCCTCGACCGAGGAGCTGAAGGCCAGCAACGAAGAGCTGCAGGCGATGAACGAAGAGCTACGCTCGGCCACCGAGGAGCTCGAGACCGGCCGCGAGGAGCTGCAATCGATCAACGAAGAGCTGACCACCGTCAATCAAGAGCTGAAGACCAAGGTCGACGAGCTCGGAACGTCGAACAGTGACTTACATAATTTGATGGGCGCGACCGCGATCGCTACCGTGTTTTTGGATCGGGAGCTCAAGATCATGCGGTTTACGCCGCCAGCGGTCGGACTGTTCGCGATCATCGCGTCCGACCTTGGCCGACCGCTGGCTGATCTGCAGCATCGTTTGGCTTATCCGGAGCTGCTGCCGGACGCTCAGCGCGTGCTGCAAACGCTCGTGCCGATCGAACACGAGATCAGGGACTCCGAGGGTCGACTGTTTTTGTCTCGGATGCTGCCTTATCGCACGACCGACGATCACATCGCGGGCGTAGTATTGACGTTCGTCGATGTCACCGAACGCCAGACGGCGCAAGACGAGCTGAAGCGCGCACAGCAGCAGCTCGAGGCGCGCGTCCGAGAGCGCACCGCCCAGCTAGACTCGGTCAATTCCGCATTGGTCTCCGAGGTGCGCGGCCACGAACGCGCCGAAAAGGCGCGCCAAGATTTACAGCGTCGCTTGGTGTCGGCGCAAGAGGAAGAGCGCGGCCGCATCTCGCGCGAGCTGCACGACGAGGTCGGTCAGCAAATCTCCGCGCTGATGATTAGCCTCAAGGGCCTCGAGGCCTCGCTGCCGGCGGGTGAAACACCGACCAAGCTGCGCGAGCTGCGCGCGACCGCTGAACGAGTCGGGCAAGAGATCCATCACTTGGCGGCCGAGCTGCGGCCGGTGGCGCTCGACGAGCTAGGGTTGACGCGCGCTTTAGCTGGCTACCTGGATGCTTGGCTGACCCGAACCGGCATCGCCGTCGACTTCGTGAGCGCCGGCGTCGATGAGCTGCGCTTGCCGCGAGCGATCGAGACCACGCTGTACCGCGTTGTCCAAGAGTCGATGAACAACGTCTACAAGCACGCCGCCGCCAGCAGCGTCAGCGTCAGCGTCTCACGCCGGGCCGATCAGGTGCTGTTGATCGTCGAGGACAACGGGCGCGGGTTCAACTACGAGGAAGTGTCGGCTGAGGGTGACAACGCGCGCATCGGTATCGCCGGCATGCGCGAACGCGCCGCGATCGTCGGCGGGGAGCTGACCATCGAATCGAGCGTCGGCAGTGGCACGACGGTGCGCGTGACGGTGCCGATTAGGGCGTGAGGTACAGGTCGACAGCCGTGGCTACCGGCTCGAGACCTGACGCCACAGCCGTGAGTCGGTCGGAATCAGCTCGGCGCGGTAACGCTCGAAACAGCGCGCTCCGGCGCGCAGGCGCATCAAAGCGCCCTCGGCCAAAAGTGGCGCGATTCGCGGATCGGAGTTGACCAGTGGCATCAACACTTCGCGGATCCAAGTCTGACTGTGCCGGACGTCGAGGGTGGCGTGGAGGGCGTAGTAGCGCCGCGCACCGCCATCGAAATTCAGGCGTTTCAAAGCCGCGTTGACGAGCTCGGACCGGCCCGGGGCCGTCAGCTCAATCACCCCCAGCGCGCCGATCGCTTGATACGCGTAAGATCGTGACGTGGCCAAGGCAACCATCAGGTTACCGAGCGCTAATGCTTCCCACACCGGGGGCACGTCCTGAGCCGGTAAAGACTCGCCGAGCCGCTCCAGCATCGGACCGTGCATTCCACCTTCATGGCCCTGGCCCATCTCATCCCAGTAGTTTCTCGCCAGCTCCAACTTCGGGCGTGGCGGAAGTTTGAGCTGCGCTAGCGCAACCAGGTCCTCGAAGCCCGCCTCGCCGGCCATTTCCTGGTGGAGAAACCAACAAAGATCGGCGACTGTGGCTTCCTCGGCAAGCCAGGGAAACAGCGCGTCCCCCTGACCCGGCCCCGTCTGCTTGAGGTCCTCGAACCAGGCGGCAAAGCCAATTGGATCCGTAGGAACGTGCCGCACCTGTGACGCGATAGCCATGCGTTCGCGTTCGACGAGCTCGCGCTCCATGCGACGACAGATGATTTCATCGTGCAGCGCCGCTTCCCAGCCTTCGTCTTCCACGCGAGGCGCTAGGCGCGATTGGTGCGAGGCAGCGAGTCGCTGATGCAGTGCCTCCGGGCCCCACGAGATGGTGGGCAGCAGACTGTTGATCGACGGCATGTCTAGTTTTCAGCAAGGGCCGTGCCACTGCCGCAACGCCGTCGCCCACCTAAAACAGAACGCTCCTGCATCTGCCGCGCGGGTTTGCGTCGAAGAGCGCCTGCAAGCTATCGGGAGCGTTGGCGCGAAGCGTTGGGCTTGCTCGTGGACGGCGGTTTCGACCTCGGGCCTCGCATAGCCGAGCAGCTGCGCCCCAAACGCCATCAAGTAGTCGACGTATTCGTGGCCGTCGACGTCATAGAGCGTCGCGCCACGGCCGCGTTCGAAGTACGCGGCCGTGGTCTCGAAATCAACCAGCGCCCTACCCGACAGATGGTGGCCGCCGGGAATGAGTGAGCGCGCTTTTTCTGCGAGTGCACGTGAACGCGGGTACCGCGTTCGAAGCTCGGCCTCGCGCGCACTTCGCGCTTGATTGTCCTCGGGGCCTCGCGCAGGGCTGCCAGCCATCAGGCGGGGGAGTGCAACCGCCGTGCCTGCTAGCGTTCGCCGGGGGCGGCCTTCCGACCCGGATTCATTGCCGAGACGGTGGGCAGCAGGCCTGATTGACTGCGACCCGCAGCCTTGACCTTGAGCAGCGTCTTCAGCATGCCGTTCGCCTTGCGCGCGGCTCCGGGGGGAGTCGCAATCACCACGTCCAAGCTTTGGAGGGACGGCAGCAGTTGCGCTAGGCGTTGTAGCGAAGAAAGACTGCCGCCTTTGCCCTCGAGCTCCTCAGCCAGCCGGGCCGCTTGCAACGGGGTCAGCTCAGCGTTGTGCAGAGCCACCGCCAGCTCGCCAAAGAGGGCAGCGTCTTCTTCTGCGTAACTCTCGCCCGGAAGCGAACGCGCGGCGCCGCCACACGCCGCGCAGCTGCCC
>JBBRMI010000078.1:0-31998 GCA_038230915.1 Polyangiales bacterium
CTCGCGTTCTGCTCGGCGACGCGATCTGTTCGAGTTGCAAGACACGAAGAGAAACGCAAAACCTGCAGCGCAAGGCCGACGCGAGATTGTTCGTCGACGCTACGCGCTGCAACGGAAAAAGGAGTGAGCGATGCATGAATCGTCGGATTTTCGGTCTGCTTTCTAAGCGCCTCGACGAGCTTTTGCTCGACGAGGTCGAGGACCGCCGTGACGACCGCGGCAAGCGGTGGCGACTCGGCTCGCTGCTCAAAAACCAGTCTGCTGAAAAGAGGCGACCGAAACCCAGGGCCGAAGCCCGCAACCGATACCGATACCGACATATCCGGCTCCGCGCCGAGTCCGAGAAAGGCCCCGCGCGAGCGCGGCCAGCCTCTGGCTTGCCCGAAACCCTTGCCGAGGCCGCACCCACCCCCGCTCCCGAACCCCCTCCCGAGGGCCGCGCTCGCGAGGCGCCAAGACAACGGATCAAGACTGGGCTCGGGAGGGGCCTCTCGACGGCTATGAGCTCATGATGAGCTCATATGAGCTCATAGCGTTTTCGACCAGGGTCGCTGCTTAGGGCGCGCGAATGGCTAAGTCAGTCGCCCTCGCGGCCGATGCTTCCCGCCGGGCTTCGTTGCTCCTCAGTTACATACCGCAGTATGCGCCTTCGTCGCGCCTCGCCATCCGGGCGCCTCGGCCGCGATCATCGACTGACTGAGCCATTCGCGGGCCCTTAGGGGCTGCGCTTAGACGCGGGTGGCGATCGTGCCGATGACTTTCAGGTTCCGTCCGTGCGGCTTTGCTGCGGTGGGGGGGACGCGTTGCCAGGTCCAGGCGGCGTTTTCGAGGATACGCGCTCGTTGAGCCGGGAACAGATCCGTCAGGTGTGGCGCGCCGATCAGCGGCAGCTCGGGTGAGGTGGGTGTTGGTTTGCCGGCGCGGTCGAGCTGCACGAATTGCTCGGAAATGTCGCTGCTGATGGCAACGAGCGGCGCAGCGGCGAGCAGCGCCTGGACGTGGTCGTGCTGGATGCGATGCGTGAATTGTGCGAGCGCGACCTGAAATTCGTGGGCGCGTAGCCGTGTACTTTGTGGAAAACGCTGGTTGAATTGCTGCTGCACGAATTCGGTCAGCGGTGTTGCGAGCTGCGACAGCACCATCGACGAGAACACGATGTCGAAGGAACCGTGCAGTGCCGGTGGCGCCGCCAAACGGTACGAATGGAGCAGCGCCAGCACGGCGTCGTACGTCGCGGCCTCGTCCGGCTCCGCGAAGGCGGCGTGCGCGCGCGCTAGAAAAGCGTTGTTGACGCCTGTGACATCGCTGGTTACCAGCGTGAGCCGAGCGCGTTGCGGCGGAGCCAAGCCGGCTTGTTGCACGCTCTCGGCCAGCGAATCGCCGTCGACGTCGAGCAACGTGAGCTTCGTGAAGCGCTCCGCCAGCTTCAGCAGCGGAATGTCGTACACTTTGCCGGCGCCGACCACCGCCGCGTTCGCGCCGGTCGACCGCTCGGCGGCCCGCCGCAAAAGCTGCTTGTTCTGTTCGGCGTGGTGGCGCCAAGCGGCCGTGTGTTGCTCGCGCAAGCGGGTGATACCGGCCGACGTGCTCGAATAGCGGAGCTCGGCCAAGACGGCCGCCGACGGCACGTGGTTCGGCGCCCAGGCCGCGACTTCGCTGGGCAGCACCTCGTTCAGCGCCGTCAGCGCGTCGCCTAGCCGTACCTGCGCCGGTAAGTCCGGGAGCTCGAGCCGGGGAATCGCGTGCGTGAACGCGCGCAACGGTTCGTACAAATCGAATGACCAGGCGCGCTCGCCCGCAAACACGTGTGCCAGCTCGTCTAGCTGCTCCGTGCTCAACATGCCGCGGATCGACATGCCTTGCTCGCACGCCCAGGCAATGACCTGGCGCACTGCGAGCAGCGACTTGGATGGCATCCCGAGCAGCCTACACGCCGCTGCGCGGCGCTGTGAAGCCGGCCGTGACCTTACGCCTTGAGCAGCAGACTCATGTCGCCGCCCTTGAGCGCCGGCTCAGGGCCGCCAACGTGGTCGGTCTGCATGCCCATGCCCTGCGCGATTGCCGTCAACAGCACGTTGTGCGGGGTGCCCCCCGGGTAGCGGACGAGCTGGCCGGTCTTGAAGTAGCCGCCTAGCGATCCGATGATGGTGTGCGGCTTGTCATTGTGCGTATGGCCCCCATCGCCGAGCTCGTTGAACCACGCGATCGCGGTGCGATCGAACAGCGGTTTACCCTCGGAGTCCGTGGTTGCCTTCAGGTCGTCGACATACCTGGCGACGCTACCTGCGTACCAATGATCCATCGAGGTCAGAGTCGGGATGTCGTTGTCGTGCGAGGCGGCGTGATGCGGCTTGGTGAAGGTACCCGGATAGTTCGCCTTGTCGGCTTCCAGCCACGGCATGAACGTGTCAGCGCGCGAGGGCGCGGTCATGAACGTGATGACGCGCGTCAAGTCGCAAGCAAACGCCGCGATGATCATCTTCTGCCAGATGTCGTGGCGGTTGAGCAGGTTGTCCAACTTGTCGGCATCGACGTTCGTCTCCATGCCGCCGGCATTGCGCTCGACCAGGTTGCCCGCGCCGAGCGTCGGGCGCATGGGGGGCATGCAGGCCGCGTTAGTGGGTTGGCCACCTGCGCGTTGCAAGGTCAGCTCCAGATCACGCAGGCCGGTGAGGTGGGCATCCAAGCGCATTTTGTCGCTGGCGCTGAGCTTGCCTTGCAAATCGGTGATCTCCGCCTGCAGCTCGTCGAGCGCGCTGGTTTGGCGCAGCTTGATCCGGGCAGCGGTGGCGGCATCGACCATGCCTACGTTGGGCATGCCGAAGATGCGGTCGAACGTCGCGGACGGATCAGCTTCGGGCGTCACCGGCTTGCCGGAGGCCGAGTACGAAGGGCGCGTGTAGAGACTGCCGGGGCAATTCTTGACCGAAAAATTAAGGGCGCCGTAAACGACCGGCACCTTGGCCGCCAAGTGCTGCTGACCAATCATTTGATCCAGCGAAGGACCATCACCCCAACCGGTGCTCGGACAAGCGCCCGTCGATTCGAAGCAGGCGCCGTGCCTGAACATGTCGCCGGGCAAGCACTTCATGCCGCTCAGCGTGGTCGCCAAACCGGTTGCGTGCGGATCACCGTCGCTGATGACGGCGGCTTGGCTGTCGAGGCCGGCCACGAACAGCATATCGGCCTTATGCTTCTCGAGACCCGCCAAGATCGGTCCCAACGTGTAGCCGGTGCCGTCACCGCTGGGCCGGCTTTCGCGGGGAGATCCGTTGACGGTGAGGTAGAACAGCATCCGTTTCACGCCCTCGAACGCCGCCAGCGCCTTCGACGGAGTCAGCGCCTCGAGCACCGGCAGAGCGAGCGTGGTGCCGCCAGCTGCCAACAGGAACTTGCGCCGTGAAAATTCGACGATCACTTGGTCCTCACGGGATGGCTGAGGTCGGGGATGAACGAGGTCATGAAGGCTGGGGTCGGGTTGGCGGTGCTCATTTGCCTGTATCCGCCCGGTAGCGGAAGCCGTCGCTGGTCGCGATGCCGACCAAGAGGTCGTTGAGGTTCTGCTGCGACCCGTCGAAGCGGGTCAGAAGCGCATTGACAGTGCACGCATCCGCCTGCTCTTCGGTGTGGCCCATCGCGTAACGGAACCAATTGAAGACCATGCACTTTTGCGCTTCGGGCAGCGCCGCCAGCTTCTCACCGAGCTCTTGTGGGCCGTTGATGGGCACCTTGGTCGGGTCGTCTTGGCTGCCGAGTGACTCGACGCGCGTCAAGCCGCCACTGGCGTCGACCGGCTTGCCACCGTCCGTGTCGCGCCAACGGCCGAGCTCGTCGTAGTTCTCGAGCGTCAAGCCGAGCGGATCCAGGTACACGTGACAAGCGTTGCACGTCGGATCGGTCCGATGCGCCAGGAAGCGTTCTTTGGTGGTCGAGCCGGGCACGACCTCAGGAATTGTGATTTTGAGGCCGGCGGGCGGCGGCGGCGGATCGAAGCACAACAAGCGCTTGCGGAGCATGAAGCCGCGCTTGACCGGCGCGCTCTGATTCGGGTGCGCATGACCGGCCAAAATCGACGGGCTGGTCAAGATACCGAAGCGGTGCGGCACGTTGTCGACGCGCACGAAGTCGGTGCCCGCGCCCGGGTACGCGATGCCGTAAAACTTGGCGAGCGACGGGTTCACATACGTGTGGCTCGCCGTGAGCAGATCCTTGAATGTGCCCTTGTTGTCGAAGATGCTTTTTACGAACAGCTCCGACTCATGCATCATGTCGGCCTGCATGTTGGCGTCCCAGGCCGGGGTGGTGACGGCGGTCTTCTCGGCGCCGATCACTTGGTCCCATTCCGACCACTGCTGATGAAATGAGTTCAGCGTTGCCGCGAACCCGGGGCTGCCCATCAGGCGCGTCGTCTGCGCCGCTACGCCTGCCGGCGTCGCCAGCTGATGCGCGTCGGCTGCCGCCAACAAGTCGTCGTCCGGCGTCGTCGACGCCAAGAAGTACGACAACCGCGTTGCGACCGAGTAGTCCGACAGCGGCACGACGGTGCCGACCGGCTTGCCATGGCTTTCGAGCTCCACGCGGTACAAGAAGTAGGGCGACTGCAGCATGCGTCCGACTACCCACTCGAGACCTTCGTCGAACGTGCCGCCGGTGGAGCCGGCCACGAAGCGCGCGACGTAGCTTGTCACTTCGGCGTCGGTCAGCGGGCGGCGGAAGGCCTTCTTGCCAAAGTCTTTGATGAATGTCGTCGCGCAGCTCTGACCTTCGGCAGCGCACGGCAACGTGAGCTTGCCCGCCTTGCGGTACGTGGCGGCCAACGTCTCAGCGGCGTTGAACCAGGCCTGCACGTGGAGCTCGGTCGTTTGGTACGCGTCGGCGTTGTTGAAAAAGCCGGACGACTCCTCAGGCGGCGGGAACTTGTTGGCGGGCGAGGTCGTGTCCCCCACCAGATCCCTGACCGTGTTGTTGTATTCCGTCCCCGTGAGGCGACGGAGCGGCGTCCGACCCGGGATGACGCCGGCTTTGCAATCCTCAGGCGTCGGGTTCGTCGGCACCACGCCCCCGGTTCCACCTGCACCGGTCCTACCTCCGCCGGACATGTTGGGCGTACCTTTGCCGCCGACGGTTTCGCTGCTGCAGGCGAGCGCCATGGCCGAAAAAGCCAGTGCCGATGCCAGTCCGACTCGCGTGGTGAAAGCCATGAGCGCGGTTCCTGAGGTGAGCTGCCTGGTGCACGGAGACCGATACGCGGCGGTCCCTGAGTCAGCGTGGGGCTTAATCTACGGGATAGGGCCAGATCGGTCTTGGAGGCGGTCCGCACCGACTTGGAAGAACCGTGCATCGGTGCGTCCGAAGCCCTCGCCGGAAACTTACAGTGACGCACATGTGTGTCACGAAAAAGCGTGCCGCTGCGGCGAGCAAATTTCGCTCGGCGGCCGCACGCCCCACACCCGGCGGCTCGAACTCACCTGTGAGCGTGAGCGTGTTCGGGATCTTCGTCGTCGACTGCGTTGGCAGTCGACTCGACGTCGCCCTCGCCGAGCGCTTCGGCGTTGCGCACCGCGAGCCACGAGTCGAGCGAAAGCCGGCCCGCGCCGAACACCGAGAACGCGCCGAGCATCGCTAGCACGAGCGCCGCGAACTCGAGCGATTGACCGGCGGTCAGCAAGCCTTCACCGATGTGCACGAACAGCACGGCGCCGAGCAACGGCGGAATTTGCACGACTGCCGCAAGCCGCGTTCCGAGGCCCAATGCCAGCAAAATACCGCCGCATAGGTGCGCCGCCACGACGTATTGCGACACCGCGAGCGGCACGAACCAACTGTGCGAGCGCTTCAGAAAATCGAGCAACACTTCAGGGTGACTGACGAACAACGCGCCGCGCACCATCAAGCCGATGCCCAAGTAGATGCGGATCACGTCGAGCCCAACGCCAGGATCTTGCCACCACGCCTTTTTCGATTCGGTAGCCATCGTGCCTCCTGCAATGGAAAATGCTGAGCGGCCCCGCACGTCACATTCGAACAGGTCGCGTGAGCCCCCGCTCACCAGTCGCTCATTGTGTCATTTCTGACGACGCACGCACGTACCGTCACTCAATTTGAGTGGCAGCTTCCGAATCGGTCCTTCCCGGCCGCATGCGCGCGAGTCGCCTGAATCGGTCAACTGCCCACTTGGTGAAAACGCGCAACACCCCAATTTCGCAGAAGTTGTTCCGTGGCGCCCCGCGTCAAAGAAAAGCCGAGCAAACAGGAAGGCGGGAAGGCGGGAAGGTTTGGGGGTAGGCGACCCAGTCGCGCTTCGCTGCTGCCGTTCCAAGTTTGAGCCCCTCTTGCTGCGGGCCGTAGGCCCGGCGAAACCAGGAAATTCTTCTGGTGGTCTTCCCGCCTTCCCGCCTTCCTGTTGATTCGTTCTCGTTCGTTCGCGCGATGCGGGACGCTGCTGCAGGCGCGCGGGTGGCGAACCGCGTTTTCGTCGCAGAACCTTGGCCTCAGGCGGCGAAATTTAGCGAGCTGACGAGCGGTGGTAGCGTCGCGGGTCATGTTGGGACGGCCTTGGCTGATTGCGCAGCTGGACGCGATGCATCGCAGTCGGGGCGGGGATTGGTACTACCGCACGTTTGCGCCGGGGCGAGCGATGGCGGCGCTCGACGGCGTGCACGTCGTCAACGTCGATCAGGCGCATCGCCGGTTGTCGCAGATTGTCGAGCAAGCCGACGTGCTGGTCGTCAACGGCGTGTGCAGCGCGGATTTGTTGCCGCTGATCGCGCTGCGGAGGCAGACGCGGCGGCTGACGGTGTTCGAGATCAATGACGACGTGCAGCAGATCCAGCCGTCCAATCCGCTGGCGGCCTTCTTCGCTCAGCTCGACAACTTGCGGCTGTTTCGGCGCCTGGCCCTGAGCTCGGACGCGGTGCAATACAGCGTGCCCGAGCTCGAGCGCCTGTACGGTGCGCTGAATCCGCGCGGGCGCGTATTTTTGAACCAAGTGGTGGCGCCGCCTCCGCTGCGCACGCCGGCTGCGAGCGCGGGCGTCACCGTGGGCTGGGGCGGCTCAGCGGGCCACCTCGAGGACATGGTCGAGGTCGCGCCGGCGCTGATCGGCTTCGTGCGCGGCGCGCCGAGCGTGACTTTGCACCTGATGTGCTCTGACCGGATCTGGAGTCTGTTCGACGCCTTGCCGAGTGAAAGGAAGTGCCGTACGCCGGTCGGTTCGATCGACGACTATTACGCTTTCGTCGCCGGCCTCGACATCGGGATTGCTCCCAACCGCGACGCGGGCTTCAACCGTGCGCGCTCCGACGTGAAGTTCTTGGAATACGCCGGCTGGGGCGCGGTGGCGGTGGTGCAACGGCTGGCGCCGTACCTGGCAAGCGTGAAGGATGGAGACAACGGCTTTCTTTACGACACGACCCAGCAGTTGATCGCGACGCTCACGCGCCTGGTTGCGGATGCGGCCGAACGGCAGCGCGTTCGCGAGCGAGCTCACGCCTACGTGGTCGGTGAACGCGTGCAGGCCGAGCACGCGGCCGAACGATTGGCGTTCTACGCGGAGCTAGTGCCGGAGCCGGCGGGGGGGGCGGAACCTTCGCGACTCTTCGCCGAGCTTGCCGCGCTGGAGGGCGCGGAGGTTTCCGAGCGCCACATCATGCTCGCGCACACGCGCTACGAATCGCTGCTGCACGATGGCCTGGTCGCGCTGCAGAGCGGCCGTGAGCGCGAGCGTGGCGCGGCGCTGCTGCGCGAGGCCGCGCGGCTCGAGCCGAGGCAAGCGTTGCCCGACTTGTTCTTGGGCGTGCAGCTCGATTCCGAAGCGGAGCTGCTGGCGGCGCTGGCCAAAGACCCGCGCTCGCTGCAAGCCGTGTTGGCGCTCGGCTCTCACTATTTGGAGCGCGGGCAATTCATGCCGGCGTTGCAACGTTTTCTAGCCGCCGCCGAGCTCGCGCCCGGCTACGAAATGCCGTTTCTGCAAGCTGCGCGCACGATGCAGAAGCTGGGCGCCGCCAAAGAAGCCGCGGAGTTCGAGCGCCTCGCGCAGACCATGGCTCAAGCGGTCGCGCCGACCACGTTCTAGGGGCGCGTGCCCGGCGCGCGCCGTCCCCATCCAGCGCGACTTGCCGAATTCCGGAGCGGGCGATACCCTGCTTGAGATGGCTCATCCCGTCGTGCAGCTCTTGGATGACGATGCGGTTGTCCTACGCCGTACGGGGGTTTGCTTTCCGGTAGAGCTGCGGCCAGCTGGGTTCAGCGCCGGCGAGCCATCGACGTGGCCTGAGGCCGAGGGGCGACTCGAATGGGTCGAGGGGAGGCTGCTCTACATGCCACCATGTGCCGACTTGCAGCAGGACGTTGCCGTTGACGTGGTTCACGTTCTGCGAACGTGGTCCGAATCTCACCAGAGGTTCGTAGTCGGTGGCAATGAAGCGGGGATGAAGCTGGGGGTCGATATTCGCGCGGCCGACGCAGCCGTGTGGCTTCGGGCCGAAGTTGGGCCGTCGGTTGGTCGGCTGCGTCACGTGGCGCCAATCTTGGCCGTCGAGGTCGCCGGGCAAGACGAAGACGAGCGAGTGCTGCTCGAGAAGGCCGGCTGGTATCTGCGCCATGGAGTTGTCGTGGTTTGGTTGGTGATCCCCGAGGCTCGCACGGTCGTGGTCGTGGATCAAAACGGCGAGTCACGTTACGGTGTTGGTGGGCGGCTGACCGCGCATTCCGGGCTACCGGAGCTAACGCCCGACGTGCAGCAGTTCTTTGCGCAAATCGATCGACATTAGCCGCTAGCGCTCAGCGCAGCCGCTCCATCCGACCGCCGAGCACGATGCCCACAGCTCGAGCGCGTAGTGCATGTCGAACAGCTCCTCAGCGCACCAGCCGCGCTGGGTCGTCGTGCAGACGGCTCCAGACGCTGCCGTTGAGCTGGTTTTGCTCGAGCAGCCATCGCCGGAAGCGTTGGTAAAGCTCGCGGTCGACCGGGGCGGGCGCCTGGAAAAACTCGGCCAGCGAGCCCTGGTGCGTTAGTCCTGGGATGTCGTAGATGGCTCGGCCCAGGCACTTGACCGGTGTGCCGTGCGTCAGCGACGACAAGCCGACCGTGCTGTTGATGACGACGGTGCCGCGCGCCCCGCGCAGCGCGGCCGGCAAGTTGACGACGTCGACGTACAGCAAACGATCACCGAGGCCGTGCTCGAAGCGTAACGCTTCGATGTCAGTGGCGTAGTCGCTGTACGGTCGGTCCATGGGGTGCAGCTTCAGCACCAGCGCGTGGTCTTTGGGGGCGTGCTCAGCGAAGCTCGTCACCACGTCACGGATGAAGTGATTGACGGTGGCGTAGGGCGAGTGGCGAAGCTGCGAGTCCAAGTGAACCTGCAGTGGCACCAAGAAGTAGGGCGGCATGTCTTGCGCCTCCAGCCGCTTGGCCACCTGACGATCGCGCACGGTGTGGACGGCCCGCCGCACGCTGCCGCGAATCCACAAGCGCGCCTGGACGAATGGTCGAATGTCGCGATGGTGGCGGTAGTGCGGGTAGCGGCTCTTCAGCAAGGCCGTCGCGCAGGCGTAGCAAATCGTGTGCAGCGCCGACTTCGCGAAGGCGTGCTTGATCGGCGTGTGCTGTGGCTCGGGCTTCAGCTCGACGTCGAGGAAATGTGCGGGATCTTGCGGAATGCTCGAGTGCCCGTTGACGCCGCCCTTCTCGAGCGTCACGAAATCGGGCCGCAGGTAGCCTTCCTCGAACACGAATACGTCGATGCCCAGCGTGCGCGCGCGCTCGATCGCCGCGCGGTGCACGGGCCGGCAGTCGCCGAACAGCACGACGCCGCTCACCGCGCGTTGGCGCACCAGCCGCTCGAAGAATGCCGGCCAGGCTTCGAGTGAGTCGTGAAACCGCACGACGTCCGGCAAACGGTAGTACAGCTCTTCGCCGCCGTTGAAGGTCACCTTGGTCACGCGCGCTCCGGCGGCCAACAGCTGCCGGGCGACGCGCGCGAAGAATGGCCCGGCTGGTCCCTGCAACAGCAGCAAGTGTCGTCCGGCCAAGTCAGCCACGGCGTAGCCCTCGCCCATGCCACCACTCGAGCCCCGAGCGCGCCAAGCTCGAGAACTTGATCGCGAGCCGCGGCAGCTTGATGGCGCGAAAACGGCGGTTTGAAGCTTGTTGGAGCTCGAGCACTTTGTCTTCGGCGCTGCAGAAACAGCGCGCCGGCCAGTGCATGTAGCGCGGGTAACGCAAGAGGGTGCCGGCCACCAGCTGGTCCAAGCTCAGGCGACGCGAGCGGCGCGCGAGCGGCGCGTGATCCTGGGTGAGACCCCAGCTCGCGTAAAAAGGCTGGCCGTAAGTCACGACCGGCAAGCCGCGCAGCAGCGCCTCGAATCCGACCAGCGAGGTCATCGTGTGAACTTCGTGAACGGCGTCGAGGCACGCCGCGACCGGCACCTGACCGACCAGCAAGTTCCAGGGCGAGTCGGCGCTGTCGTGCAAGCTGCCGCGGCGGTTGCCGCTCAGGACGTCGGGGTGCGGCTTGTAGATGATGTACGCGTCGGGATTGGCCAGCCGCACCGTGCGCAGCAGGCTCAAATTGTCACCGACGCTCTGCGTGCCGAGCCGGACGGAGGCGTCGTCCGCGACTTGCCCAGGCACGAGCAGGATGCGCTGGCCCGGGCGCGCGTCGAGCACCAGCTGCTCGCTGGCTGGCAGGTTGTATTTGCTGATCCGGCTGTCGATGATCAGCTGGCGAAGCGTCGCGGCGCGTGCCAGCTCGTCGCTCGCAAACGTCGCCGTCTGCAAGATTTTCTCGAGCCGGCTCGGGCGCGAGGGGTCGTAATAAATGCCGTCCGGATCCAACACCAAGGAACCGGGCGCGGTCAGATCGGAGCCCAGGCCGGCTGAGCGCAAGAAGCCGTCTTCCATGTGCCAGAGCGGCACGCCGCGCGCGTCGGCCCACGCGCTCAGCTCGGCCGATTTACGGCTCGCCCAGACCACGGCGGTCAGCTGCCTCGGATCGGCGACGCCCGCAAGCTCGCTGGTCGACTTGACGAAGCGCACCTTGCGCCCCGGCGCGCGCAGGTAGCGGCGCACGAACGGCCGCTTCCAGTAGCTCATGTCGAAGCACACGAAACTGCGCTGATTCTCCGCGAACAGCTGGCGTTGCAGCGCCAGGTGCTCCAGCACCGACTCGGCATCACAGCGCTCTTTCGAGAGTGGGTGGCGGTAGCGCGGGTAGAGCAGCAGCGAGCCTGCCACCAATTGGTCGAGCGACAGGCGCCGCGAACGCCGCGCGCAAGTCTGTCGGTCGTCGGTCAAGCCCCAACCGGCGTAAAAGGCTTGGCCGAAGCACGTCACGTTCACGCCTGCCAGCAGACCCTCGAAGCCGAGCTGCGAGCTGACCACGTACAGGTGCTGGGCGCGGCGTAGCAGCGCCTGCGGATTCACGTCGGCCGCGACGATCGTGACGCGCGGCGCGGCGTGGCGGCCCGCCAGGTAGCCGCGCTTTTTTCCAGCCACCGTCGCCGGGTGCACCTTGACTACGACTCGCGCATTCGGATGCTCGTCGAGCGCGCACTCGAGGGCACGCGCGAAAGTGCTGTCGTCCGCCAGAGCTCCCGTCACCGAGGCATCGTCGTAGGTCTGATCGGCGACGAGCACCAGCCCTTCGGCGTCGGATAGCTCGGGCGGAAGCTGCTCGGGAGCGTGATTGTATTTCGAAACGCCGCTTTCGACGATACGTCGCCGAAATCGTTCGGCGCGGGCCAGTAGCTCGACGTCGTTGAGCCGGGCGTCGTTTTGCAGCAGCTCCTCCAGCCCGGACGCCGTGCGCGCGTCGTAATAAATGCCGCGCTCGTCGACGATCAGCGACAATGGCGGCTCGTTGCCGCCCAACCCGACCGAGCGCAGAAAGCCGTCTTCGAGCGCCAGGTACGGCAAACCGTGCTGCTGCGCGTAGTCGCGGGCGCGCTTTGCGGTGGGTTTGTGGCCCCAACCGGCGACGGCCTGGATCCGTCGTGCCTGACTCGCGCTTGGCCGAAAGCGCAGGTGCTCGGCGCCGAGCAGCTGTTTCAGCCCGTCCAGCCGCAACAGCCCACGCGAAAAGACCGCAACCTCACCCAGCTCGCGCATCACGTTTGGTAGAGCTTTTGGACCCGCACTGCGTCTTCGGGCGTATCAACACCGGCCGCTGGTGGCTCCGCCACCACGGCTACCTGGATCTTCATACCGAGCCACAGCGCGCGCAGTTGCTCCAGCCGCTCAGCCTGCTCGAGCGCGGTCGGTCGGGTCTGAGCCAGCGTCAGCAACGTGGATACGCGGTAGGCGTACAGGCCGATATGGCGCAAAAATAGGTCTTCCTGCAGCGTGCCTTTGCTGTCGCGCGCGGTCTCGGGCGAGAATTCGCCGCGCAACCATGGAATCGGGGCGCGACTGAAATAGAGCGCGCGGCTCGCTTGATCGAGCACGACCTTGACCACGTTGGGATCGAAAAGCTCGCCCCGCTCACGCAGCGCCGTCGCCAGCGTCGCCAGGCTCGCCTCCGGCTCTCGCATCAGCGTCTGCGCGACGCGCGTCACCAACTCGGCCGGCAGGGCCGGTTCGTCACCCTGAAGGTTGACGACGACGACCTCCGGATCCAGGCGCATGCGGCGCGCCACCTCGGCTAGGCGATCGGTGCCGGTCTCGTGCTCCGGCGACGTGAGGATCGCTTCCCCGCCGGCCGCCGTGACAGCTTCGGCGACACGCTCGTCGTCGGTGGCCACGACTGCAAACGCGGCGCCCGCTGCCGCCGCCACCTCCATCACGCGCACGACCATCGGCTTGCCGCCGAGATCGATCAACGGCTTTCCCGGCAGCCGCGTCGACGCGAAGCGCGCCGGAATGAGCACGCCGAATTCGCTCGATACCCCCTCGGCGCTCATATGATGGCTATCACTACCGCCGCCGAAACGGCGATTTGGTAAATGACCTGGGTCACGTCGATCGAGTTCTGCAGCAACTTGGTGTCGACCCTCGGCGGCACCAGGATCTCGTCGCCCGGGTAGACGGGCAGATCCGGATCGCCGACCGCGACTTCGGCGTTGGCACGGATGACGATGACTCGGCCGTGATCCGAGCGATCGGTGTAGCCACCTGAGTCGGTGATGTAGTCGGCGGCGGTCGCTTGCGGCCGGAACATCACCGCCTGCGTCATCATGACCTCGCCGCCGACACGAACCACGTTGGTGCGCGCCGGGATCATGATCACGTCTTCGGGCTCGAGCACCACGTTACGCTGCAGGTTGTTGCGCGCCGTGACGACCCGGCCGAGCGGTTGAATCAGCCGCGCCCGCTCGACGAACTTTTGCGTTAGCTCGGCCTCACGGACGCGAATGCCGGCCTCACCCTGTGACGACGACAGCGCCAAGAGCGCGCTGCGCTCCAGCCGAAACAGCGCGTCGTCGATGGCCGTCTTCTGGGCTTTAACCACTGAAGCGCGCCGCACGTGCACGGCGTTCGGATTTGCTAGGGCCAGGTCGACGGGTACGTAGTTCAGCACGTCGACCAAACGCGCCCCGCGCCGTACGGCCAAAACGGAAGGCCCGTTGAACTCGCCTTCGAGATGCACCAAGATCGTGTCGGCTCGGCCATCACCGCGCAGCGTGATCGAGTCGCCGTCGCGTAGCGCGAAATTCTTGAAGCCGGTCACACTCAGAGTGCGGCTGATCGGCACGCCCTCGCGGATGCCTTCAATAGTGACTTGCGTGGCACGCGCGATGCCCGGCACGACCGCGAAAGCTTCGGCCCCGCTTACCGCGCCCGGTTTGAACTCGAGCGTCGCAGGCAGGGTCACGTCTCCGCGCATTTCCACGATCGGTCCGCGCGCGTTGACCAGCACCGTGTCGCCGTCCTTGAACTGAATGCTGGGCAACGTGCCATGGAGCAAGAAATCGTAAAGGTCGAGCTCCGTCAGCTTTTGGCCGCCGCGCAACACGGTGAGCGTGCGGTAGCTACCGAGCCGCGGGTCGATGCCACCGGCCTCTTCGAGGAAGAAGAGCACCGAGTCCGACGGAACGCCGGCGTAGCGCCCAGGCCGTTTGACGCCGCCGGTCACGAATACTGCCACCGGCTTGGCACTCAACAGATTGGTGTAGACCTCGAAATTACGTGAATAGACGCGGCTGAGCCCGGCTCGCACCTTGGCGGTCAGCTCTGAGTTTTTGGTACCTGCGACTTGCACGGGTCCGACGTTCGGCAAGAAGACGTTGCCTTGGGCATCGACCAACAGCACCGTGCTGGTTTCGAGCGCGCCCCAAGTGTTGACTTGGATGCGATCGCCCGGCATGACCATGTAGTCGCCGTTCAAGCCATCTTGCCGCGTCCGCAAGAAGTTGCCGGTGAACAGGCGCGAGCCGAACGGCTCGGGGGCCTCGAGCACCGGCGGTGCGCCGGGGATCCCGCTGGTCAGCGGCGCTGGCGGCTTCGCATCGTGGCTGTCGTCGAACTGCGCCTTGGGAATGTCCTCGGCAACGCTGATCTGAGGGGGCTTGGCGGGCAGTGTCGTAGGTATCGGCGCCGGCGTCTGCGCGAACGCGG
Source organism: Polyangiales bacterium (assembly GCA_038230915.1). Taxonomy (GTDB): domain Bacteria; phylum Myxococcota_A; class Polyangia; order Polyangiales; family Polyangiaceae; genus PMG-095. The sequence goes on from JBBRMI010000078.1 coordinate 14,555, forward strand.
ATCGGGCGTGGATCAGACCTGCCAACACGCCCAGGGCGAGCAGCAAGCCGGCCAGGTTCTTACTAAATCCGTTGATCGTCATAGTCGCGCGTGCTCTCGGACCGCGGCACCCATCATGCTGATCACACCCCACAACAAGAAGCAGACGACGAAGGCCGTCAACACGCTGCGGATGCGGTGGGGATATGTGGCTTCATCTGGCTTGGACGGCGCGGCGATGATCGCCACGTAGCGGTGCTGCCGATCGGCATCGGCGCGTGCCATCTCCAAGGTCGCCATCGATGACTCGTAGGCTTTCTGCGCGAATTCCTTCTCGACCATTGCGGCCTCGAAGTCGGAGTAGGAAGTGTTCAACCCGCCCGGCTTCGTGGGGTCGACCAGTCTGCGGCTCTCGCCCGCGACCTGAGCCGACAGCGATTTCACTCGCTCGTTCAAGGACCTAAGCTGCGGCGCGTCGTCCTGCATGTAGGAATGAAGTTGCATCACCTCGGCGCGCGCTTTGGCCAGCTCGATCTCGAGGCCCGTGCGAACCGTCATCAGTGAAGTTGCGGTCTGCAACGGATTGAACTCGGAGTGCTGCTGCTGAAGCGAGACGATCACTTTGCGGGCGGCCGTCAGGCGCTCCTCGGCTTTCTTCACTCCCGACTCTGCGTAGGCCGTACGATCGCGACGCTCGCGGTCCGACAGCTTGTTCACCATCTCTTCGCTGTAACTCAGGATCGCGGTCGACATACTGACGGACTGCGCCGGGCTAAACGCGCGCACGCGTACGGTTACCGCGCCCGATGCCTGATCGTACTCACAAGTTACTTTGTGGTTGAAGTAAGCGTAGGCTTCCTCGAAGCTCGCGTCAGCGCTGAGGCGCGAGATGAAGTCGGCGCTTCGACTCTTGTAGTGGGCAATGAAGCCTCGCTCTTTGTCCAAGCGTGCCAGCATGTCGCGCGAAAGCACGTAGTCACGGACGACCAGCGCGTCGCGACCGCCGCCACCCCCACCGGCGAGGCCCGCCAAGAGGCCGTCCATGCCTAGGCTTGGACGGAGCTCGGAGGACTGCACGGTGAAGGTCGCATACGACTCGAACTGTGGGCTGGCCCAGCCCGCGTAGTAGCTAGTGGCCACTGCTGATGGCAGCAGCACGTACAGGCCGAGACGCATGGCCAGCCGGCGGCTGCGCTGGCGGCGTAGGGCTTTGGCATGGGCTTTGGCCGTGCTGATTGGCGGACGATCCGGCACCTGTAGCGGCGTCACCTCGCTCAAGCTCGCTCGCGAATCGCTGGTTTTGTTTTCGGCGGGCGCGCTCATGCTGCCTCGTATACCGCGGCTGCCTCGTCGACGGTGTCGAAGACCAACAGCTTGCCATTCTTGAGGACGGCGCAGCGCTCGCAGTAGTCGCGCACCGTGCTCATCTGGTGCGAGACGATGATCACCGATGAGCGATCGTTACGCGCTTCGAACGCTTTGCGGCACTTCGCTTGAAAATTGGCGTCACCGACCGCCGTTACCTCATCGACCAAATACGCATCGAACTGGATCGCCATGCTCAACCCGAACGCGAGACGGGCGCGCATACCGGACGAATACGTCTTGACCGGCATATAGAAGTACTCGTCGAGCTCGGAGAAATCCATCGTGAAGCCGACCACCTCGTCGATGTCCGCGCCATAGATGCGCGCCACGAAGCGGCAATTCTCTTCGCCGCTCAGCGATCCGTTGAACCCGCCAGAAAAACCAATTGGCCACGAGACCAGGCCGCGCCAGTGGATTGATCCGCTGTCTGCTTGTTCGGTACCGGCGAGCACGCGCAGCAGCGTCGACTTACCGGCGCCGTTTTTGCCGAGGATGCCGATGTTGGTTCGTGGCGGAAACGAGAACGAGATCCGATCGAGGACGACGTTCGAGCCGGAACGGGTCGGATATGCCTTGGTAATCTCGGAAAGCTCGATCACGATAACTCCAGATGGCGGCGAGCCATGCGCTCGATGCTCAAACCAAAAAATGCCAAGACGAGTATCCACGCCAGCACGTAAAAAGGGTCCGCACTTCGGGCGTCGTAGCCGGGGAACCAGCCGGAGCGAACTAGCTCTATCGCGTGCGTCACGGGGTTCAAGAGTAAGGCGTCGCGCATGTTCTTGGGTAGCGATTCGACTGGATGAAATACCCCAGAAAACCAAAAAAGCAGCCGCAAAATACTAGGAAATAGCCGTTCGAGGGTGGGGGTGAAAACGCTGAGCCCGCAGCAGAGCAGACCCAGCGCGGCGCCGAAGCCGGAGGCCAGCGCCAAACCCAGGAACGTCCGGAGCAAGCTGTCGATGTGCGGCGGGCCTTCGTAGAGCGCGAGACCACCCATGAACAGCGTCATGATGCCCAGGTACGTCACGCCCTCCAAGACCGCGCGGGCTATCACCAAATCGAGCGGTCTGACTTGGGGGTAGAAGAGCAGCCCCTTGTTGGCTTCCACAGCCTGCATGCAGCGCTGACAGGTATCGCGGAATAGCGAAAATGGCACGATGCCGGTGGTCAGGTAGGCGGCAATCGACTGGCTCGACGGAGCGGTCCGTCCGAACGCGCCGTAGAAGCCGATAAACATGCCGATCCACAGCCCCTGTTCGATGAAGGCCCACAGGTAGCCGAGCTGATTTTCGCCGAAGCGCGTCTTGGTCTCGCGGATCAAGACCGCGAACACGACGTGCATTTGGGTGAGCGCGCCGCGCATTCTCACTCCCTGGAGCCGGTCCCTGGGGCGCCGAAGACGTCGGGCACGAAGAACCAGCCTCGACCGTCATTGCAAGCAACGCGGTGTAGCGTCTGCTGCGACGGGATCGATGTGATGTGCAGTGCACGACAGCTGCGAGCACTTGCGGCGGCATACGGTGCTTCGGCAATGACGCTGGCGTCCCCGATTCGGGTCGCGGTGTCGCTTGGCAGTCCGGCTACTCTGCTAAGGACTTGGCGCTCGGTCGCGCTGACGGCAGGCACCGTGCGACCCGTGTCAGTCGCGTCGGCCACGTCACGCGCCGTTGGCTGCCGCACCGAGGAACAAGCGAGCGGAAGTAACAAGAGCGAGAGCAACGACCAGTGTCGTTCAGTAGCGCATCCGTCCATCGGTCCCGTCGAGTCCTTCCCGAAACATTCGGGCGCCATCATGCTTCGAACGGAGGGGTCAAGCAACCGGCTGAGTCAAAAATTGAAATCATTGGCGACGTTGGGTGCTCTGGAAGCCAGGGCGACCAGTGGCACCTCGCTTAGCGCTCCCTGCGCCGCCGTAAGGCTTCTTTCTGCAACGACCAGAGCGTCCTGGGCAGCGTCAGTAAGCGCTCGCGCGACTTGAATCCGTGGATCAGCTGGTAGCCCAGCTGGAAGGACAACGTATTGCGTGTCTGCAAGATTTTGCGTTCAGCCGTCGCGCGACTACGCCGCTCTTGTTCGAGTTGGCGCGCCACTTTTTGCTCGACTTGATTTGCGCTGGCTAGCTGTTGTTTGGCTAGCGCCGCTTTTCGCTCCGCTTCGCTGAACGCCTCACTCTGTCGTGCCTGGGCGCTTTCGGTCTCTGCCAGTCGGCGCTTGAGCAGCTCACAGTCGCGCGCAGCCGTCTCTCTCGCCTGATCGTTGCTCTCCACGAGCTGGCGCAGGTTCTGCTGCGTCTGCTGCAACTCGCGCTCGAGGGCAGCGCTGCGCGACACGGCGGCTTCGGCCTCGCTGAGCCGACGACGCAGCTCGGTGCGCTCGGCCCGTTCGACACGCGCGACCTCGAATTGGGCGTTGAGGCTCTCGGCCAGCGCCGTGGCCTCTTGTTTCTTTGCAGCCAACGCCTGCTGGGAAGTCTGGAGCTGCTCGGCGAGCTGGACGGTGCGCACTTGCAGGCTAGCTGCTTGCTCAGCGGCGACGCGGGCTCGCTCTGCCGCGGCCGCGGCTTCGGCCGGTAAGCGACCGAGCTGGCTCTCGCAGCGATCGGCCGCGCGTTTTTCCTGCTCGACAGCGGTGTTCAAGCGCACCTCGTTCGCCCGCAGGCGCGTGATCTCGGAGTCGCGCAGGCCGAGCTCGAGCGCCGTCACTTGTCCGGAGTGAGCCAGTCGCTCCTCCATGCGCACGGCGTTTAGCTCGCGAGCGTGGGCCGCGTCGCGCTGAGTCACGAGCTCGGCCCGGAGCTCGGTTAGTTCGTTGCGCGTTTCGGCATCGCCGCCCTTGCCGGGCGTGGTTGCCTGCAAAAGCTGCTGTTCCAGCTGGGTCCGGGCGCGCTCGGCGCTCTTGCGCTCGTTCTCGTTGTGAGCGGCTTCGCGCTTCAGCTTGGTGAGCTCTTCGCTGCTGGTGCGGTATTTGACGTTGGCGTCGTCCAGCCGACTGCGCGCCGATGCCAAATCGTCGACCAACTTGCGCTCGATCTGGTCGAAGGCTTGCTCGAGCGAGCGAACCAGCTGCTCCGACCAGCTGGTGCTCGCTTCGGGCTCGCGCGCGGGGCGCCGGCTCGCGATCAGGCCTACCCACTTGCCCAAGATCGCCACTTCGACCAGCTCGAAGTGCTCGGCGATCAGCCGCAGCGGCTCGAGCAGGTAGTAGGTGCGTTTGTGGTCGATATGATCGTTGATGCCGAACGGCACGGTGATGACCAACCGTCCACCTGGCGACAACACCCGACTCGCCGCTTCGATGAAACGTTCGGGCTCCAACAGATGCTCAAGCACCTCCCCCATCACCACGCAATCGAAAGAGGCGCCGTCGAAGCCGTGTACCGCGAAGTCTCCTTCGACGAACGAGACGCGCTTGCGCACGTTGACCTGCTCGCTCACCAGGCGTTCGTCTGCCGTGCGGATTGACGCCGGGCTGGTGTCGATACCGACGACCGACTTACCCTCGCGCCCGAGCAGAATTGGTACCAGGCCTTGGCTGCAACCGACGTCGAGCACCGACTCACCGCTAACGCTTTCGCACATCCAATGGATGCGACGCTGCGTCTCGCGCATGAACTGCTGCCCCATCTCGCCCATGTATGCGTCGTAAACGCGATCGAGAATATCTACTGACATCGGCTACCCACCAATTCCCGCGGGATAGTGACCGAGGGTTCGTCGTCGAGCAACGACTTGGAGGTGATTGTCGGTGCGGACGACCGATCTGCCGCGTCGCGAGAGGCTACCGCGAGATAGCGGCTTGCGGCAGTGGTCAGCGAAATCCAGCCACGACGTACTAGCTTGCCCTCAGCGTAAGTCTCGGAGGCGCGGACCTCCTCGAAGCTTCGCCGCTAGGGCTCGGGTATCAAAGCCGCTCGTAGATCGCAGAATCGTCGTAACGCCAACCCGCGACCCCTTGCTTGAACTCGCGCCAGAGGCTGAAGCCGTGCTGCTTGAACGGACTTGCGTAGCGCGCGTTGCAGTAGGCGACCTTGACGGGTCGCCTGTGCAGGGCTTGAGAATTCGCGACGGTTTCGAGGAACTTGTTCAGGACCTCTTCGAAGAAGGGGTTGTAGAGATAGAAGACCGTGCCGGCTGCGATCTCAGCGGGCGACAGCTGGCTGGCGTCCCGCTGGAGCAGGGTAACGTTCGCGCCCAAGCCCAAACGCCTGAGGTTGCGTTCCGCCAAGGGCACCAGGGCACTCGAAAGCTCGATGCCAATGCACTGCTGGAAGCCGCGCTGAGCCGCGTAATACAGCATCTTTCCCTTGCCAGACCCCACGTCAACGAAGACGTCGTCGGGGGCCGGTGAAATCGGCTCGAGCAACGTCATGAACGCTTGGCCAATCGTTGCCTGATAGCGCTGCGATTGCGAGCCCGTGCCGATTTCACGGTTCTCGAGGATGCCATCGAAGTCGACCCCGACCGTGGCCTCGAAGCGATCGCCAAGTACGTCCTCTAACGACCGATTGATTTCCTTCTCGATCGCGAAAGGCTTGGCTCCCGCCTGCAGCGCGAGCTCTACGCCTTCGACCTCGGACAACGCGTCGGTTCTGTGGATTTCGAGGCTGCGAAGCGCACGCTCGGTAGCGCCGAAGCGCGCCTTGTAGCCGAAGTCTCCACCGCCCATGTGGAACGTGCCCACGCCTTGAGTGATCAAGTTTTGGATCACGCGATACAGGCAGATCTTCCCCAAGCTCTGCTTGGTCGAGCGTTCGTCGTGCCCCGCGGCCATCAAGTAGCATTCGTCGTTCTTGTGACGCAGGCATAGCGCAACGGCGATCGAGCGTCCGGCCGAAACCAAGCGTGCAACGAAGCCGCGCGCTGCATACAGCGCGTATTCCGCGTTGATGTTCGACGCCAGCAAACTGCTTGCCGAGTCCTTTCGGCTCAGGTGTTCTTCCACCAGGCAGGCCGCCTCGTTCAACACTTCAGGTGTCAGGCGTTCGCCGTCGATTACCTCGAATTGGATGCCGGACAGCTCCTCGTTCGCCCTTCGCTCTTCGCGCTCGATGTCACGTCGCAGCTCGCGAGAGATGGATTCCAGTCGATATTGCTCGAATGATTCCGGCAGGGTGAGCACGAAGGTTGTCTTCTCGATCGTCGGCGAGAGCTCCGGGAATTCGGAAAAGTCGTTCAATACCCACTCGGTGATGATCTTCGAAACCAGGGGGTGGCGCTGAAAGACCGTTTGCACGAGCTGGCGTAGGGCGTCACCCGTTGGAAGTGAGCCCCTCTGCCTCATCAAGTAAGCTTTGTAGCCGGTGACGATGTACGCCACCGCGCCCTGAGCAAGGTCCACGGTGTGTAGTGTCTGGCCGGGCGCAAGTTGCAGTGGCAGCGCTGTGGGTGGCGTGCAGGCTTCGGCGGCCGGGAAATCATCCTGCGTGGCGGGGATAAGGACCGCGGGCGGATTAAGCTCGGTCGAAGCCGTCGCAGTTTCGGGGGTCGTCGCTACGACTGCAGGAGGAGTCGCAACGATTGCAGGAGGAGTCGCTACGACTGCAGGAGGAGTCGCTACGACTGCAGGAGGAGTCGCTACGACTGGCTTTGGGTCTGCCCACTCGACGGGTATCGAAGATGAGCCAGTCTTCGCCTCGTCGAGCGCGTCAGTATGCGTGATGAAGCGCGTCTTGGCGGCGGTCAGCATCTGGAGGTAGCGGATGAGCTGCGCGTCGTAGGGCTCGTTGTAGTGCGTAAAGACCGCCGAGGGCGAACGTTCCCGGATCAAGAGCGAGGTGGAGTGAATCAGCAAGGACACACTCCGACTCGGGCGCTCGTTGCGGAAACCCTGCACCTTGTGCTCGAAAGGTTCCCAATTTCCCAGCGGATCCAGTGCTAAATCGAGCGGAATCTCCTGGATGCCGTTGGACCATTTCACCACGCAGTCTTCGCCGAACTCCGTCCAGTGATCGGCGTCGAAGCCCCGAAACACGGCGCTGATTGCCTTGAAGCCGAGCTGCTCGGCAGCCACGTACATGGCCTTCGACTTTTTCAGTCCGCCGGGGCGAAAGATCGTCGGGCGCAAACCGAGGTTCTTCTCGAACTTGGTGACGCCGTATTCGAGAACCCTATGCGCAAGCGAGACGTCCAGCTCATCGAAAAACGCCGCGCTCGAATGCCAACCCAAGTGGCGCACGAGTACCTCCGAGTGCATGTGCAATTGCACGTCGTGACCGCGCGCACGGATGTACTCAGCGGCGCGAAATATGTCGGCGTCGCCGTAGATCGCGGTGGTGGCGTAATCGACGAAGAACGTGGCTCGAACTCCGAAGTCTGAAAAAATGTCGCAAATTCGCTCGATTCCTCGACCCCGTTGACCTGCAATATTGCCGAACACGAGCTCCTCCACCTGCTTGCCGGCGGAGCGAGATGGGAGAGCCTCGACATCGACCGAAAGCAGAGTGCTCGGAAGAGTCGGCTCTGTGATGGTAAGCGCTTGTAGCCGCACGGAGTCTGCCGGCCACCATGACCGAACGCCGAGTCGAAGTCTGTCGGTGCCCTCCGGAAGCCTGAGCGAGAAACGAGTCTCGTTCGGACCGGGGCCGGTCGTCAGATATCGGTACGCTCCGACGGCGGGGTCATGCGAGCTCGCAAAGCCCAACTGGGCAAGATCGACGCCATGGCCGCCGCCGAGGTCCATGCTGACGAGGGCGCGTCGCTCCCCAACTCCCCCGCCTCCGCATACTGTGGCTTGCAGCTGCACGGTGGAACCGGCAAGCCTTCGCAGGTCCAGCCAAATGGGCTCTTCCGTGAGCTCCACGTCCCGCAGCTCGAGCTCGCTCGAATCCGGGACGGACGCTTCGATCACGCCTTGTGGGGCTGGGACAGAAGGCAGGGTTCGCGAACGGATCAGTGTGTCTAGCAGGCGGCGCATGAATTCACGATAGTAGGGAGTGATGTAGTGGAAGGGACTTAGGCCCCAGCGGTGTTCGATGGCTCCCACGGTCAGGTCGGGGGGGCACTCGACCATGTGCTCGCGCGGCACGTCTTCGGCGACGCGAGCATAGAGCCGATCCAGGAAAGCGTTTGCCGCAAGGATCTGGCTGGCGGGATAACTAGGTAGAAATCCTGAGTGGGCCTCGTTAGTGGTGCTCCAATAGGCCTTATGGATCCGCAGCTTGTCCAGGGCCCCCTTGGCGCGCAGCGTCGAGACCAGCTCTTCCCAGCCGCGCTCCCAATGTGAATAGAACTCGTCCGAGCCCGACGTGATGATTCGGCCGCTGGTGCGCGCGAAACCGGAAGACACCAGCTCGTTCGAGAGCGTACAGAGCCCGCCATCCGGTACCTCGCAAAGATCGAAGCGCTCGTCGATCAGGTCGATGACATACAGGTCGGCTTGGGCATCCTTGAGCAGTGAAGGGACCAGCTTCTTGACGTCAGCCTCGACTATTCGCCGCTGAAAAGCCGAGCTGATATTGAAAAGCTCGACGGAGTCCACGGGTTTCTCAGAGAACGCGCTCCCCAGCGACGTGCGTGCCCAATACTCGACGAGCTCGAACCCTTCGCCGGCCTCGCTAAGGGCGTCTCTGGTGACGCAGCTTCCCAGAATCCAAACGCTGGTTTGACCCGTCATAGTTCCTTCCGCTCATTCACGTCGCGTGTCCCGCGACGGTGGCGCGGATCAGCTCGAGCTCGCGTAGCGTGGTCTGGTCGGGACCGCTTTGCCGCCTCACCCGGGCTGCCGCGCCGGCGGAAAGCTGCAGAAATAGCTCAGGATTCTGGTACAGGCGCTCGACGCCTTCGGCGAGCTGCATGAAATTCTCACCCTCGGTGAGTATCCCGCTCTCGGCGTCCACGAACTCGGCCACCGCGCCGACGCGGGAGGTGATGGGCACGAGCCCCGAGGACATCGACTCGTCCCGGGACACGCCTTGCGAATCGGCACGCGTTGGGCACAGGAAAATGCCGTACTGCGCGTGCAGTTCGGAGATTTCGCGCTGCGCGAAGAAGCGGCGTTCCAGCTTTACGTTGCTGAGGTGGCGTAGCGGCGCGACCGTCTCCTCGAACAGCGGTCCGTCACCCACGAAGTAGAACTCCAGGTCGTGGAAGAACGGGCGCGCGGCTAGCTCCAAAATGGCGCGAACCGTGAGGTCGTTGGCGTACTTGCGCGAGGCGAACGGACGCAGCGACAAGATGCGCTTGCGGTGCTCGGCCGTCTTGGGGCGATACGCGAATAGATCGGTATCGATCACGTTATGGATGATTTCGAGCTTTCCTGGCGGCACGCGGAAGCCGTTGTCTTCCATCGACTCGTCCGCGAAGCCTTGCGAGACGAAGATCAACTTGGCGTTGACGGGTAGCTCTTGCGTCACCCTCCGCCAGAATGCGGAACGCTTTTCGCTCTCTAGCTTGGCGGCGGCCAGGCTCTCCGCCGTAGAGTAATTGTAGTCGCGACGAGTCCACGACTGCACCTCGGCGCCGTGCACCCAGATCAAGAGTGGCGTATCAGGGCAGGTCTGACGCAGCACATTCCACATTTGCTCGTCCAGGAAATGCACCATCACCGTTCGGTAGCGATGCGACCTCAGCTGTGTGCGCAAGGCATCGGCGCCACCGCTGGTCACGTCGACGTCTTCGAACTCGAAGTAGCGCAGCTTCTCTCCTGGGCGCAGACGGAAGACGTCGACCTTGAGGCCTTGGCGCTGGTAGCCCAGCAAACGCTGATGCACGAAACCGTTGCGATACAGGTCGAAGTCGGAAGGGTAGTGGTTGGTCACCAGCAGCACGTCGGAGCGCGCAAAGATGTGCGCGGGCGCCTCTGGCAGGTGATCCAGGGTAAGGCCGCCGATCTTGCTGGTGCCCGGCCCGTGAACACGCAGCGCTAGCTGCACCTTTTTTGTAGTGGCGGGTACGGTCAGGTTCTCGTTGCGGCCGGGGGCTAGCATCTTGCTGCCCAAGCGCTGCTGGTTGTCGTCCGCGAGTAGCAGTGCGAGCTGCAGGTTCAGGCCGGGGCTGGCCTCGAAATGTAACTTGTCGATCGCGGCGCCTAGTGCGGAGATGGGCCAGATATCGCTCGCATAGAGGTACTCGTGCTTGTCGTCGGGCAACGTGGAGTCTACGCGCAAGCCGTCCTCTTGAAGCTTCAACGTCACGGCGCTGTTGGCCTTCGGGAGCAGTGACGCGCTCAGGCGTTTGGCGTCGATCTTCGGCCGTGGCGCGTGGTCTTGTTCCGCGGCCTCCGCCGTCACCCGCGTGGCCAAGATCTGCGCCAGCGACAGACCGTGATTCAGACCCGGCAGGTCATCGACCTCGCTCAGCGCGCTCGGGTCGAGCGCGGCGCCGCCTTCGCAATAGTTGAACTCGTCCAACGCCAGACAGTCCGGTCGCTGTAGCTCGCGCGTTGCCAGTGACTCGAGCCAGGCGCGCACGGGTTCTGGCGCGCAGAGCTCACTTCGCACCAGCGCGGCGCCGACGCGGAGGGCGGAGGCGCTGCGGTACTGCGCACCATCGCGCAACAGCTTGACTCCCGCACCGTCGGCGGTGTAGCGCGCCAGCTTACCGATCACTGGAGCTTCCGAGTAGCTCGTCGCGAGCATCAAGTCCGTGAGGTAGTTGTCCCCGTAGTGATCGGCGCCCAGCATTGCGGCGACGAAGGGCGCCCCGTTGATCAGATCACCGAGGCGTCGGTCGGTCAGCGTCTCCAGCGGCAGGCACTCGATCGAGCGGTCGCCGTTTGCGCTACTAACATCGAGCGCTTTCGGCGTGACCAGCAGCAGCGACTTCTTGGCGTAGTTCTGGCGTGCGTACGCGCGTAGCACTTGCGTCAGCTCGGCCTCGGTCTTGGCCAGCGCGACCACGCGGACTTGCGGCGATCGGTCAGGCATTGGCCGTTGCCAGATCTGGGAGGCGATGAAGCGCAGACGCTCGCCGTAGGTGTGCTGCTGCAATACCTTGCGCAGCGCGGCGAGACGGACGCGGCGCGCCAGGTTCGGCTCGCGCTCGTACAGCGACAGGCGCTGCAGCGCACGCTCGCCGTTGTCGGTGGTAACGATCAGGTCGCCGAACATCGTACGCACGCCACGCGAGAAGTTGCTGATGGTCAGCGTGTTGCTAGCCAAGAGCTCGTAAACTCGCCGCGCGAACATGGTCTGGGACTCTTTGATCGAGTTCAGATTGAGCGCATAGCGGTAGCCCTTGTAGGCGCGATCGATTTCCGTGAAAGGCAGCGTGCCGACGATGTACTTGTCGTATTCTTCCGGAAACTTGTGGTTGGGATCGTCCTTGCCGTAGTTGCGGTCGTAGATTTCGAAGCCCACCAAGTCGCCCAGCGCCCGAGCCAGACCGGCCAGATCTTGTTGCCGCTCTGGATAGCGCGCGTAGTACGCGCCCGCGAAGCAGGCTGAGGGCTTGCGTTCGTATTTTTCGAGCGGGTTGTGGAGCTTCGGTTGGCAGGCGAACGGCAAACAGAACACGCGCTCGTGGCCGAGCGACTGCTTGTAGCGGTGAATGCAGTCGAAATCGGTTGTAAAGATCACATCGAATAGCTGCGCAGTACTGAGGAAACCCTGGAAATGAACGGGATCCTCCTTGTTCCAGAAGGCGGCGGGGATGCCGTGGTCCCGGCACCACTGCACGGCTTCGACAAGCTCGCGTGAGCGACGACCGACCTTGGCGCCCCACAGGTCGTCCTTGCCGCGCCATGCCGACTCGACGAACAAAAGATCGGGCTGAAACGCCTCCAGCTCTTCATGCACTCTGTCCGGCGTGAGCTGCTGCATGACGCATTCGGGTGAGAACGACGCAAACGTAAACTCGTCGTTGATGCAAGCGACGCGCAGCTGCCGCAAATCTCCCTGCAGGGCGGCGGGCAGGGGGCGCTCCTTTACGGCGACGAGGGGCGGGCCGGGCTGCTGCGAGGCCGCGGTAGCCGGTACGGTCGGCGCGGCGGGCGCGGCCGACCCGAGGGACTTGGCCTGAACCGTCACGGCCGTCCCATTGCTGTTCCCGGGCAGCGGGGGCGCGACGGGCGGGCTCGAAAGCAGGGCGCCGCCCTGGCGCAAGTGGCGATCGTGACGCCTCTGCGCGGCCTCTTGCTGCAAGGCCCACAGTGTCTTCGGCAGCTTGAGCGCGCGCTCGCGCGACTTGAACCCGTGGATCAGCTCGTAGCCAAGCTTGAACGACAGGGTGTTGTGCGCATGCTCGGTCTTGCGCTCGGCGGCGGAGCGAGCGCGCCGCGCCACGTCCACCTGGGTCAGCGCCTTTCGCTCGGCCTGCTTGGCTACCTGCTCGGCTTGCTTTGCCGCGTGCTCGGCTTGCCTGGCCGCGTGCTCGGTTTGCTTGGCGGCAGCCAGTTGCTTGCCGACTTCGCTAGCCTTTTGTTCGCTCTGCTGAACCTGCACCTCGATCGCGTCAGCCTCGCGCGCTCGCTGCTCGGCGCGGGCGAGTCGTAGCTCCAGCTCGCGCTGGAGCTGCTGCGCGTTGGTCTTCATCGCATCGTGCTCGGCCTGCAGAGCGCCGACCTGGTTGGCGTGCGCCTCGGCGCGCTCCAGCGCGGTTTGCTCGCGCATTTGCAGCAGGTTCTGCGTCTCGTTCAGGTTTGCTCGCAGCCTCTCCTGCTGGCTCTGATGGCGCCTCTTGCTTTCCGAGACCTCGGCGATCGCCGAGGCAGTCCGCTGCTTAGCTTCCGCGAGCTCCACGTCGCGGGCGGCCAGCTCCAGGCTGGAGCTCTTTTTGAGCCCAGCGTGTCGCTCTTCCAAGCGCGCCAGCACGAGCTCGTGCTGGCGCTGGGCATCCCGCGCCACGGATAGCTCGCTCTGCGCGCGGGCTAGCACGTTCTCGTGTGCTTGGTTGGCCTCTTGCAGCTCGGCCTTGTGCCCCGCGATCCGCGCCTCCAGTTGGCCGCGCAGCTTGTCGGAAGTCTTGCGCTCGTTGTCGTGGCTGACCACCTCGCGCTGCAACCGCGTCACCTCTTCGGTCGCGGCGCGATACTTGGTATTGGCTTCGTCGAGCTTACCGCGCAGGAAGGTGTTGTCGTCGACCAGCCCACGCTCGATGGTGTTGAATGCGCGTTCCAGCTCGAGCAGTTTGGCGTCGGTCCAGGGCGACCCTGGCGCGTGCTCACGGGACATTCGCTTGCTGGCCGTCAGGCCCAACCACTTGCCCAAGATGACGTACTGCTGCACGTCGAAATGCTCGGCCAGCAGGCGGTACGGTTCGAGCAGGTAGTAGGTGCGTTTGTGGTCGGGGTGATCGTTGATGCCGAACGGTACCGTAACTATCAGGACGCCATTGTCCCTGAGCAGCTCTTTGGCCTTGCTGATGAAGCGCTCCGGAGAGACGAGGTGCTCGAGCACCTCACCCATCACGATCGTGTCGAAACGCTCGTTGCCGAACGGGTGCGACACGAAATCGCCTTCGATGAAGGAGACGCGCTTGCGCACCGCCGGTATCTCGTCGACGACGTGACGTTCGGCGTCCTTGATCGAGCGTGACTCGCAGTCGATGCCGGTCACGCTCCGCCCTTCGCGCGCGAGCAGAATCGGCAGGATACCCTGGCTAGAGCCGACGTCCAGCACCGTGTCGCCCCGCACCGCAGAGCAGATCCAGTGCATGCGGCGCTGTGTTTCGCGCATGAACTGCTGCCCCAACTGGCCACAATACGCGTCGAAGACGCGGTCAAAGGTATCGACTGACATGGCTCGTTCTATGCCCTGACTTTCTCTATTGCCTGGAGTGTTCTAGCAAGCTCCGAACGATGCGCTCCCCGGCGTGTCCGTCACCATATGGGTTCTTCGCGCTGCTCATGGCGTCGTAGGCCTGGTTGTCCGTCAGTAGAGTGCTGACGCCAGCCACGATGCGTTCCATGTCGGTTCCCACGAGCTTGATCGTGCCAGCAGCGACTGCCTCTGGGCGTTCGGTGGTGTCGCGCATCACCAGCACAGGTTTGCCGAGGGCCGGCGCCTCTTCTTGCACCCCGCCGGAGTCGCTGAGCACCAGCCGGCATTCCATCATCAGATGCACGAAAGGCAGGTAGTCGAGCGGCTCGATCAGGTGCACGTTGGAGAGCCCGTTGAGCAGCCGCTTGACCGGCGCTTGGACGTTTGGGTTCAGGTGAACCGGATACAGAAAGTCGATGTCAGCGAAGCGCACGGCCAGCCGCTCGATCGACTCGCAAATGCGCTCGAAACCGCTACCGAAGTTCTCGCGACGGTGCCCCGTGATCAACACCAAGGGCGCGCTCGCGCGCAAGAAGCCGAATGGCTTGGCCACCTGACGTCGCAACTCTGCGGACGCCAGCAGCTTGTCGCGCGCGGAGAGCAGCGCGTCGATCACGGTGTTCCCGGTCACCACGATCCGCTCCGAAGGGACGTTTTCACGCAGCAAGTTTCGCTTGGCGGTCTCGGTGGGCGCGAAGTGCAACCTTGTGACCGCGCTGGTCAGGCGCCGGTTCGCTTCTTCTGGCCACGGTGAGCTCAGATCACCGGTGCGCAGACCCGCCTCGACATGGCCGAGCGGTATTTGCTCGTAGAGCGCCGCCAGCGATGCATAGAGCGTGGTCGAGGTATCACCGTGCACGAGCACGTAGTCCGGGCGGAATTCCTGGAACACGGCGGGCAGGCGCTGCAAGATCGCGATGGCGATCGAGTACAGGTTCTGACCCGGGTGCATGATGTCGAGATCGAAGCTCGGCTCGAGCTCGAACAGCGCCAATACCTGGTCCAGCATCTCTCGGTGCTGGCCGGTGACGCAGAGACGGCTGTCGATGGCAGGCTCGAGCGCGAGTGCCCGTACAACGGGCGCCATCTTGATCGCTTCTGGACGAGTCCCCACGATGGTTAGGACCTTCACGACCGAAGCTCCGCTACTAGCGACACGACCGTCTCCAATTTCGCGATCCTCCCGAAGAAAAGCTTGCCTAGCACGGAAGCGCTCGGGCGTAGCACAGCCGGGCGCGCGATCTGCGCCCGATCGACACGAAAGCCTTGCGGCGGGCCTGCTCACCCCACGACAACCGGTGCGGGGCGAATGACCTTGGCTCGTGACGTATTCCGTCAGAAAGTGGCGACTTGCGGTGGCAGTCCCCGAAAGCCAGTCGAGGCGCAGCGCGGACGCCGTGCGTACGCCGAGGCCCGGGGGCGGCATGACGGGGTGGCAGCTGGCTGGTCGGTTGCGTTTGGCTTGGCGCGGTCCCACCCAAAAGCCGGCCAAAGCCCCCAAGCAAATCGACATCGGGCGGGTCCTGACCGCGCCCGGCACGCAACCGGCGGAGCTGGCAGCGGCACTAGAGTTGGCAATCAGCGACGGCGCTTTGGAGTCGGCTGGGCGCATCGCAACGCGGCTCGCTCCGTCACTGCGAGAGCTGTCGGGTGCGTCGGCCGGACGAGCCTACGAGGACGTGGTCGAAACGCTGATCATTCAAGGCGAACGTCAGCAGGCGCGCACCCTCGCGCGAAGGTTTGCTGCGGTCCTGGGTGCTACGGCGAACGGCGTCAGCCTGCTCGAATTGCTCGAGTTGAGCGACGGTTCGGTGTGGTTGCCCAACGGTCGACCTAACCTGCTGGCCCTCAGCCGCGAGCTTGCGTTGGGCAAGCTCGCGGGCCGTGACGTTACGTCGATCATCACGCGCAAACCTTGGCTGTGGCTCAGCGCGCCGGAAGTGCACTTGCTGATGTTCAGCGCGCTTTGGCCGAATGAAGGAGCGCGCGCCTTGCGCTCCTTGAATCGGTACTTGGAGCTGCAAGGCTTGCCGCGGTTACGCTTTCGCAACGGCGAGGCGGAGAGCGCGAACGTGTTGGCGAGGCTCGCGCCTGACCGTGAAGCCAGCCGAGCCGGTGGCCCACTAGTTTCGATCGTCGTTCCTGCGCGCAATGCTGAGCAGACTGTCGGGTATGCCGTGCGATCGCTGCTCGAGCAGACTTACCTAAACGCCGAAATCTTGGTTGGTGACGACGCCAGCGAGGACACTACGCTCGACGTCTTGCGTGACCTGGCTGCGTCCGACCCCCGAATTCGGCTCTTCCGTTCGACCCGGCCGCAGGGCGCCTACAACATTCGGAATGCTTTGGCGCGAGCAGCGCGCGGGTCGCTCTTGGCGTTTCACGATGCCGACGATTTCGCGTTGCCGACGCGCATCGCTTTGCAGGTCAAAATCATGCAGCAAGAAGCCAGTTCCGCTTGCGCCGGTAGCTGGCTGCGCGTGAAGCCGAATGGTCGAGTCGTCTTCTTCAAGAATCAGAAGGCGTCGCGCTTGAGCTTGGTCTCGCTGATGCTCGGTCGGGGGTTGTTCCTCGAGAATGGCGGCTTTCGATCGGCCCGCGTCGGCGCCGATCTCGAACTCTATACGCGACTCAGGACTCGCCTGGGAGCAGACGCCGTGACTCGCATCCGAGCACCGCTGATCCTAGGTTTGTGGTCCGAGCAATCCGTTACTCGGCAGTCAGGCACCGAGGCGCTCGAAGACGGCTACCGCTCGGAGATGCGACGCCGCTACAGCGAACTGGTTTCTTTGCAGCGTCGACCTGGCTCGGAGCCGTCCGACGCGGACTACGACGCTTCGCTGCGGGCATCCGGCAACTACGTGGAGCCGAGCGACCTCGCGGAGCTGGATACCCGGAGCACCGATCCCGTTGTTGAAGGCAATTTCGGCTGACGCGATAAGCGGCCGCCGGCCCCGAACTCCGCAGTAAGCCGCGCGAGCTAGCCTTTCAGGGACGCCCCGGCGTCGTCATCGACGCGCCGCTGTCAGTAGGCGAAGCGGGCTTCAGTCTGCACGGCGCCCACCCGCGCCGGAGCTGCCGACGCGCAGGGCCGCGAAGCTCTGCTCAAGTACATTCTGACATTCTGCGACCGCCGCTGGCCACCGAGCGGCTCTTGCCCGGCCCCGACGGGCTGGTGCCCATCGCGCTGAAGAAGCTGTTCACTGCGGCGTGCTGCACGGCCTCCGCCGAGCAACCCGCGGATGGGGCAACCAAGCTCGATGTCGGCATCGAGTAGCAGGGTCGGATCGCTCGGCACGATTCTGGTCGACCGTATGTGGGATGAAACGCTCGAGCAGTTTGAGCAATGCCGAACGCGGGCAGTTGCCGTGCAGGTACACGAACGCAGGTGTTGCGGGAA
>JBBRMI010000079.1:0-31921 GCA_038230915.1 Polyangiales bacterium
AGTCCGAGAAAGGCCCTGCGCGAGCCCGGCCCCGCCTCTGGCTTGCCCGAAGCCCCTGCCGAGACCGATCCCGATCCCGCTGCCGGACCCCTTCCTGGGGCCGCCCTCGCGCAGGGCCCCGACAACGGATCAGGACTGCGCCGCGCTTGCCGCGCGCATGCCCGGCGCGCCGGGCCATGCTAAAGCCGGCCCCGAACATGTCCGGCTCGAACCCGACTTCGCCTTCCCGTCTCGGCCCTGAACGCCTGGGCGCCCAAGCCGTCGCCGACTGCATTCGGGTGCTGGAGACGATCTGCGCGGATCGCACCGAGCTTGCTTACCTCGAGCTGGAGCTCCGCAACCGTCTGATGACGGCGGCCGGCCGCGTTTCACGGCCCGAGCGCGCTGAGCAAAAGGTGCTGTCGCGCGAGGTGCGCCGGAAAGAGAAGCGCGAAGTGCGGGAGGCCGATCGCGCCGTACTGGCGCAGGCTGGAATTCGGCAGAAACGGCTCGAGCCGGTCTACATCACGCCCGATCGACCGTCGCTGAGTGAAGCCGGCGGCGGAGCCTTTCAGCTTGGCGCCGGAGTGCCCGCGAACGAAGCCGCCCGGGCTGACACCGCCGAAGACCTGCCGGCTCTGAACGTGCCGCGCTCTTGCTACATCTGCAAGACGCGCTGCACGCGCATGCACGGCTTCTACGACCACATGTGCCCGGAGTGCGGTGACTTCAACTTTGCCAAGCGTTCGCAGACCGCCGACCTCCGCGGTCGCACGGCGTTGATCAGCGGCGCGCGCGTCAAGATCGGTTACCAAGCCGCGATCTTGCTGCTGCGCGCCGGAGCGCGCGTGATCGTGACCACACGCTTCCCACGCGACGCTGCGCTGCGCTACGCGCGGGAGAAGGACTTCGAAGACTTCCGCGACCGCTTGCAAATCTACGGTCTCGATTTGCGCCACACGCCGAGCGTCGAAGCCTTCGCCGAGCTCTTGAATCGCACGGAAGAGCGGCTCGATTTCGTGCTCCACAACGCTTGCCAAACCGTGCGCCGCCCGACCGGCTTTTATGGCCACTTGATGCAAGGCGAGCTAAGGCCCCTGGCGAGCCTGCCCGAGCCAGCCGCCCAGCTGCTGCGCGACTACGAGAACATGCGCGACCAGGCGTCGCGGCAACTGGCGGGTGTCAACGTTCGCGCGCGCCCCGCAATCGGCCTGCAGGCAGCCTCCGCGCTGTCACAGGTCGCGCTGGCGGCTGAGGATCTCGAAGGCGGCAGCGCGCTGTTTCCGCTCGGCGCGTTAGACCAAGATCTGCAGCAGGTCGATCGGCGCGACATCAACAGCTGGCGCTTACCGCTGGACGAAGTTGGCACAGTCGAGCTGCTCGAGGTGCAATTGGTCAATGCGATCGCTCCGTTTCTGCTCAATGCGCGTTTGAAGCCGCTGATGCTGAAGGCTCGCACGTTCGACAAGCACATCGTCAACGTGTCGGCGATGGAGGGCCAGTTTTACCGGCGCTACAAGACCGACAAACACCCGCACACCAACATGGCCAAGGCGGCGCTCAACATGATGACGCGCACGTCGGCGTCGGACTACGCCAAAGACGGCATCTTCATGAACAGCGTCGACACCGGCTGGGTCACCGACGAAGATCCGCTGCACATCGCCGAGCGCAAAACAGCCGAAATCGGCTTCCACCCGCCGCTCGATATCGTCGACGGCGCAGCGCGCATCGTCGACCCAATCTTCGACGGGATCAACACCGGCCGCCACGTTTGGGGCCAATTTCTCAAAGACTACAAGTCCACGGCCTGGTAACCGTCGCGCGCGCTCAACGCATTGCGCGCGGTCCGTAGTCGGGCACTTTGGGAAAGTCAGCGCCGACTTTCTGCGATGTGCTGGTGCTGCTCGTGGCTCGAACCGGTGCCGAGAAAGCGCGCGTGCCGTAGACCGCCGACCGGTAGGCGGAGCCGTAAGCGGAGCCGTAGCCGTAGCCCACGTAGTTGTTGATCACGACCGGCACGTTGACCTGCACCGCCGGTGCGCCAACGGCTGCGTTGCGCGCGGGGTAAGGTGCGTAGCTTTCACCGAGCGTCACGGTGTGATCTAAACGCGGCGGCGCATCAGCAACCGTGTCGACCGTCTCCACGCTGCGCGGCAACAGGGCTCTCTGCTGCTCGACGGGCGCGTTCAGCCATTCCTGACCACTGGTGGCGGCACAGCCCGCCTGTGCCAGGCCGAGCAGCAACAAACCCCGAAGCCCTGTCATGCGTTGATGGTTGCACGGAGCTCCGCCCTCGTCGAACCGGCGCTTTGAGCGCCCAATTCTGCGCGCCGCGCTGTGAGTAAGGGCGATGGCCGCCGCTTGGCGCTTTGGCGAAAAAAGCTCGAGCATTCGCGGGCATCCGCCTGCCGCAATCACGCGCGCTAGACTGCCGCATGCCAGCGCGGTCCGAAGTAGCCGTCGCGGTTCGGCCCGCTACCGCCGGGGATACGCGGTTCATTCAGCAGCTCTCCGTGGTCGCGTTCGGCGAGTACGATCCCAACGCGGTGCGCACCACCGCCCACATGATGCTCGATACGCACGCGCAAACGCTGGTCGCCGCGCGCGACCGCGAGCAGCTGGGCTTCGTCATCTTGCACCGTTCGTCGCCCGGCGGCTTGGCGGTGAATGCGATCGCCGTCACACCCAGCGAGCGCGGCAAACGCGTCGGACAGCGCCTGATGCAGGCGGCCGAGCAGTACGCGCGGGCTCGCGGAATCAGTCGCATCACGCTCGCCACGGCCCAAGCCAACCTCGCCGCGCTCGATCTGTTCCTGCGCGCGGGCTTCGTGATCACGGACCGCACCACGATGCGCTACTGGCGCGGCCAACCTGCGTGCAAACTCGAAAAGCGCATTGGATGACCGCGTCAGGCCGCGCTGCATCGAGCCGCAGATCCCCCGTCGCTCTGAGCATTGGTCTCGGCTCGATTGGGCTGCCGAACTGTGGCCTTCTTGTAGAAGCTTTTGTAGCGGCCCTCGGTAGTTCCGTGGGCGCGGGCGTGCAGCGCTCAGCGTTTGCGTGGGTGGATCGCGCGGGGGAAATCCGGGATCCGCGTCCGCCGCCGAGGAATACGAAACATCGTCGGAGGCGTTACTGATAGGTTCCGGCCACATTGTCCAACGTTGTGCAGTCCAAGCCCGCGATCCACGTCGCTGCCCTCGATGGGCTGCGTGGTTTGGCTTTGCTTGGAGTATTGCTGTTTCACGCCGATGGTGCGCTCCCGGGTGGGTACCTGGGGGTCGACTTGTTCTTCGTGCTGTCGGGCTACTTGATCACTTCGCTGTTGCTGCGCGAGCACCGCGATACCGGACGGGTGGATCTGTATCGATTCTGGGTGCGGCGCTGCCGCCGGCTGTTTCCGGCGCTGCTTTCGCTCATACCGGCCGTAGCCATTTACGGTCGGTTCTTCGCCCGCCCCGAGGACCTGCAAACGCTGCGCGGTGAAGCGCTCGCCAGCTTGGCCTACGTCGCCAACTGGCACGCGATCTTCGGTCACCGCAGCTACTGGCACTTGTTCGCGGCACCCTCGCCGCTCGAGCACACGTGGAGCTTGTCGATCGAGGAGCAGTTTTACGTGGTGTGGCCGCTGCTGGTGGCCTTCCTGCTGAAGCGCCGCGGACCACGCGCGCTTCAGACGTTGGCGCTGGTGCTGACCGGCGTTTCAATCGTGGCCATGCTGCTGGTCTTCTCGCCCGCCGACAGCAGCCGCGCGTACTTGGGCACCGACACACGCATGGCAGCCATCTTGGCCGGCGCGGCGCTCGCGACCGTATTGGCTCCGGGCACTAGCTTGCCCGCTGCACGCGTGCGACAGCTCGACTGGCTGGGCGCGATCGCGGGCCTAGGGCTTGGCGTCGCTTGGTGCACGCTGCGCGGAACCAACCCCTGGCTGTACCGCGGCGGTTTCTGGCTCACCGAGCTCGGCGTGCTGGTGCTGATTGCGTGCGCGGTGATGGACCAAAAAAGCCGCGTGGCGCGCGTGCTCTCGGTGCGACCGCTCCAGCTGCTGGGGACGGTAAGCTACGGCGTTTACCTGTGGCATTGGCCGGTTAATGTGTTCCTCACCGCCGAGCGCGCGCAGCTGCACGGCCCACTCCTGCAAGCGCTGCGGTTCGCGATCACGTTTGCGATCGCGATCGTGTCATACCGTTACCTCGAGCGACCGATTCGCCGCCACGGCATCCCGTTCAACCGTGCCAACTTCATGCTTCCGGTTACGGTCGCGCTGGCGGTGTTGTTGATCGTGCACTCGACCGACGCGCGCGCCGGCATGCCCAGGGGTCCGCTCGGCGCGTACAACCGCCTCGCCACCGGTTCAACGCCACGCTACCGCATCGTCGTGTTCGGGGATTCGACCGCCAACTCGATCGGCTGGGGCCTGCGCAGCCTGCACGAGGAGGGCGTGCAAGTGGCGCTGCTCGGCAAAGACGGTTGCACGATGCTTGGCGATCGCTGCGATGGCGAGCACTGGGTAGAGCGTGTTCGCGAGCTGCGCCCGGACGCGACGCTCGTCTACGGCGCCGGCGCATTCCTTTACGGCTTCGGGGTCGAGGGCAAGTGGCACACCGCGTGTTACCCGGACTGGGACGCGCAGTTCGAGCAAGCGCTCACGCGCCGCCTGCGCGATTTGGAGCAAGCGCCGTCACGCATCTTCGCCGCCACCGCGCCGTATCCGCTCGGGCACTGGAACACCGCTGAATACCGCGCTCAAATCGACTGCATCAACGCCTCCTTGCGCAAAACCGTGGCGGCTGTGCCCTCGGTCCAGCTGCTCGAATTCGGCGAACAGCTCTGCCCGAGCGGCGTCTGCAAAACAGAGCTCCCCGACAAGAACCCGATCCGCCCCGACGGCGTTCACTTCTCGATGGCCGGCTCCCACGACGCCGCCCACTGGGTCTTCGACCGAATGCGGCGCTAATAGCGGTTGCGCTAGCGTCGCGGCAACTCGGCGATGAACGCCGGCATAACGTCCTGGTCCGAAGCCGCGACGTAACCCAAGACGCGAATCGTGTCGCCAACCCAAACATGGCTCACCGAAAGCTGCTGCGCGCCGCGCATGTCGACGTGAGCTTCGGTCAGCTCTTTCAGAATGTCGCGCGCGCCTTGCGCGTCCCACAGCACCGCGATCGCACCGTCGTTTCTGGCACGGTCGGGCCACGCGCTGCCGACTGCGAGCGAGCCGTCGGTGCTGAATCCCCCTAGTGCGGTCACCTCCGCTCCTGGCAAGCCCGGCAGTGCCTCGAGGGCGCCGGGCGTCCAGCGCATAACCCCCAACGTGTCGAGTGTGACGTAGGCGATGTTGCCACTGTCTACCGCTCCCAATAGTTGATACGAAATGGTGTCGATCGGCAGCTCGGGGTTCAAGGCGCCATCAGTCCACGAGACGAGTGATGGCTTGTTCGGGCTCCGGTAGTAGGTCACACCCCAAACTGAGCGTCCGTCGCGACTCAGCAAGTACGGGTCGAAATCTTGTCTAAGCCAATCAAACGATGTCGGCGACCAACGGAATACCTTCCCCGAGCACTTCCCGACGATCACGTTGCCATCGCCGCTGATGAGTCGGGCAAAGCAGTTGCCCTCGGCCTGGTTGCCCAAGCTGGTCGTTCCTTCTTCCGCCGTCCAAGCGTAGACTCGCGTTTCGATTGGCTGGCCAGGCACTTCGGGCGTCTCGACGGATAGCACGCCGCGTCGCCCGTCACGGCTGAGGACGAAGTCCGGCAATATCGGACCCGGAAGCGGCACCGGCACTACCGCATTGTTGTTCTTGCCGAGCTCCCAGAAGTAGGCCGAAACTGGCTGCGTCCCGTCGATGGATCCCAACAGCGACCGTCGCGTTGCGTGCGCGCTGCAGCTACCCGATCCCACCCAAGAAACGTGTTCGGGCAAAGCCAAAGCGCTCACGCCGCCCTGCGGAGTCCACCGATACATCTTCGCGCTCGCGGCATGTTGGAGATTCATAAGAATGGCTGCCGAGCCATCCTCCGCGACACAGGCGTAGTCAGGTACCCCGGGGTCCGCCAGTACTTCTTCCGGTTGCAAGCCAGGCATTGGTCGTGTTCCACCGGCCCCGGTCCAGGAGAAGACCTTGTGCGCCTCGTACACAACTGGCCCACCCGGATTCGTGAAGGTGGTCGCGGAAACGCCGATCACCAAGCTGCCATCCGCGCTCACCCACCTACCACCGCCGTTGGCGTCACCCAAGCTGCCCGCCAGGCCATCGGTGGCCGCTCGGGTCACATGGTAGCCCGCGTGCACGGTCTCCGGCACCACCGTAGGCGCCGGCAGCGGCTCGATGAAGGTGATGCCATACCCGGGCGCCGGCGCTTCGTGCTCGCCCCCGGCCCCAGGTGCTCCAGCGCCGGTGTCGCTCCCACCCACCGCAAGATCGCCGGCTCCGCCACCAACGGCATTGCCCGCCTTAGGCTGATTCGTCGGCGCATCGCCGCGGTCGCTCGTTTCGCCGACGTTGCCACCAACACTGCCGCCCACGCCTTGCTCGCCGGCGCTGGAGCCACCTGCCCCGCGAGAGCCCACGTTCAAGGTTTGACCGCACGCACTGAGCGCGGCCAACACCGAGAAGACGGTGAACCGACTCGCTGAGGATGTTCTCATCTAAAAGCCTCTGCTCAACGTTTGACCGTCGCGGCCGGCATCCATCACGGAATCGACGCCAGCGCGTGCTGGACCGAATCGAGCAGCAAGCCGTGCGGGTAGCGCAGTGCAAAGCGGTCACCCGCCGCGCGCGCCTCCGTGTAGCGCTTGGCCGCTACCAACGCCTTGACCGTGAGTGCATCGCGCTCCTGCTGCAGGATGCTACTCGGGTGAAGCTGAGCGTGTGTCGCCAGCGTGCCTAGCGCCTGCGCGGGGTCGCCATGAGCGATGGCGTTGCGCGCTTGATCCAACTGCCGAAGCTCCGACTCCAAGCTCGAGGTCGACGTGGCAGGCGACCCCGGTTGGACGGGTGCAAGCTCGGTGCTGGGCGGCGGCGACGGACGGGTCGGAGCGGCCGTCACGATACCGCTCGAAGCGCTGGTAACCACCACGGGCACTTCAGGCAACGCCGCCGGAAGTACCTGATGGTTGGGCGCCAAAACGTTGCGTTTCTTCGCAACTACGGAGCTTTGCTCGAACGCGCTATCGCGCTCCGCGCGACGTTCGAGCCCCGCGCTCACCAGGGCGTGACCGGCCGCGCCCAGCGCAGTTCCGACCGCGAGCGCGGCCAGTAATCCGCTGCGCGAAGCGGCCACGAATTTGCGACGAACACTGGCCGAAGCTGACACCGGCACCGGTCGGCGCGCGCTGACCACAGCCGCGTGACCCGTAGTCAAACTGACCGCCAGCCGCTCGCGCACGGCCGCCAGGGCGGCGGCTTCAGTCGCGATGTCCAGGCGCAGCTCGGTGATCAGCAGCGCGTTATCTACGGAGTCGTCAACGTCGGTCATGGCTACCTCTGTCTGCTCCGCAGTCGGCGGGCGATGCGGTTGAAGTCTGCGCGCGCCAGCCGCAGCCGTGAATACCCGGTCGCCACCGGGATCCCCAAACCCTCGGCCACCTCGGGTATCGGGCAGCCGTCGAGCTCATGGAGAATGAACACCGCGCGCTGGTCGAGCTCGAGCTCGCTCAACACCGCCCACGCCAGCTCGCGGCGCTCTTGAGCGAGCAGGTGCTCGACCGGAGTTGGACCCATGTCGACGGCCTCCGGCGTGTCGACCACCAGCTCGGGACGCCGGCGCACGCGGCGTCGGTCCTCGGACGCGATCCGAAACGCGAACCCGAACAACCACGGCTTGATCGGCCGAGCCTGGTCGTACTCATCCAAGTGACGAAATACCTGAACGAAAACGTCATGCGTCAAATCGTCCAGCTCGTTGGGTCGCGCGCCCAAGCGCCGCAGCGTGGTCCACACATAGCCGCCAAAAGCCTCAAAGAGCTCGGGAAATCGGGGCCGAGCGAGGGGGACCTGCACGGCTTCGGACTGCGCCTCGCGCCACTTCACACCCCCCATTTGGCCAGCCCCACCGCGATCCATCACCAAAAACGCGCCCGAACGCCCACGCCCAAGCCGCCGGTAATCCGCGGGGCTCGCCACACATCTTGCCCGTCGACTTGCGGCCGGATCGGGGATACCACCGCCAGCACTTCGGCCTGAGCGAACGCGTCGAACGAGCGCGATAAAGGCGCCGCCGCCGCGACGCGCCCACCCAACGACCCGAACGCGCCGACGGCCGTGCGCGGCACCGCAATGCTGCTCGCTCGCGCCCACGTGGCACCAGCCAATCCCAAGGCACAGTAGCTGAAGGGCCCGCGCTCGAAACAGCCTGCGAGCTCTCCGGCCGCCAACGTGACCCGAAGATCGGCATCGGCCTGAGCCGTGGCGCTCGGACCGCTCAGCAACCGACCACCCGCACCCAGCGACCAGCGCCCGCGCCTGGCCTGCAGCGTCAAGCTTCCGCCGAACACCGGAGCCGGGCTGATGCCAAGCATAGAAACCGCGGCCAACCAGCTTGAGAAGGCGGATGTCGCCGCATTGCCGTCGGTCCGTTCGAGATTTGCGGCGCGGTCGGCGGTGAACCGCGGGTCGGGACGAAGCGGAGCCAGGAGTGGTGGAGCAGGGCCCGCAGCCGCAGGGCTCGGCGCCGCTACTGCACTCGAAGGCTCGACTGGCTGCGCGGCTTCCGAGCTAGTGGCTTCAGCGTGCTCCGGATCGATAGCGATGCTGATCGACAGCGCCATCGCGCGCGACATTTCGTCGCAGTCGGCCCCCTCCGTACTCAGCTCGCGTTTTCCGCGCGACGCCGCGCTCTCGTCCACTATCTCGATACTGCCGAAAAAAACGCTCTCGCCCCGGGCAATCCGAGCAATCACGGTCCCACGCGCGGCGCCATTGAACGGATCGTAACCGAGCCGCCCAGCCACGGCCGCGCGAACCCGTCCTTCATCCGGACAGCTCTCCGCGCCAGCCTCGCGCACATAAACGAGCCGCATCTGACGCGGATCAGGAACCGGCGACGCGGCACTGGCCGCGAGACCCAGAAGCACTCCAACGCCGCTCACGAACAACGAAGGCACGCTTCAACGATGATAACCCAAGCCAACGCGCTCGGCGCCCAAGATGCTGCGTGTTGGGTCTTGCTTGGCTTCCAAGAAACCCCACACGACGAAGCCGCACCCCTCATCATCAACGATGCCCCCTCGACCTCCACCGTTTCGCTGTGAAGTCACCTGCCCGGCAGCTAACAGCGCGGCAGCCGGTTTGCGTACGGCGTTTCGCGTTCGGTGTGGCGACGCGCGTTGCTAAAACACGGACGGTGCGTTCCCCGGTGGCCGCGAGCACCAGCCGTTCGCGCGCCGCGACTGCTGAGGGCGGTTCGTTTCTTGCAGCCACGGGGCGGCATGAAACGAGCGCCACTGTTTGCCATAGCTCTATTCTTGCTCGCTGGGTGCGGGCCGACGGCAACGCAGCCAGCGCAATCTCCCGAAAATCAGCCGGCACTGGGCGGCGATACGCAGTCGATTGGCACCGGTTCCGATCCCGTCACGAACGCGCCACCCGGGGCATCGCGGTCTCCCGACGGTCCCTCGGCGCCCACCAACGGCTCTCCGACGCCGCCAAACAACGCCGGTCCGCCGAGCGGCACATTGCCCCAGCCGAACGGCGTCCCGTCGCCTGGCGGTTCGCCTCCGCCGCCGAGCGGCGCACCCAACGTACCGGGCGCGATGCCACAACCGTCACCGCTTTGAAGGCCATTGTGAGGGGCGTTCGGTTCGATCTTCGTTGGGCACGTCACCACAGTGGAGCACGACGCGCGGGCCATGCAGCAGCTCGCCGCGCAGCACGGTGGCAAGCCCACGCGTTTCTTCAGCGGTGGACTCGCCTAGTGAGATGTCGACGCGGCACCCAGCAATCTCGGTGCGCACGACGACACCCGTGACCTCGATATC
Source organism: Polyangiales bacterium (assembly GCA_038230915.1). GTDB lineage: Bacteria > Myxococcota_A > Polyangia > Polyangiales > Polyangiaceae > PMG-095. The sequence continues at coordinate 9,967 of JBBRMI010000079.1, forward strand.
TGCTTGACCCAAGCCGTCGCGGAGTCGGTCGGCTGCGGATTCATCTGGCAGCCGGGGCTGGTCGCCGAGCCACCGCCGCCACCTGTAGTGTCCGGCAGGTGGCCCGCTTGCCCCTCAATGTGAGGCCCATCCACGAAGGCTGGCGGCCCCAACGGGGACGACCAGTCTCAGCCAGCGTGGGCCCGCCGCAGCGGCGGCGGCGGCGCCGAGATCGCGCGCTGCTCTTGGAGCAGCTCGGTGAAGAGCATGCGGAAATGCACGAGCGCCTGCCGGAGTCGCTCGGTGTCGACCGCGCCGTTGTGCACTGAGCCGCTCAGGTCGTGAGCCGCGCGGTAGTGCTGAATGACCAGTGGGTGCTCGACGGAAAGATCGGCCTCGCGCTGCTCGAAGCTCAGCGTCGGATACCCGCGCGCGCGCATCACTTCGTTGATCAGCTCGTTGGCGGCCGTGACCGCTATCGCTGGATCGTTGACGAAGCTTTGTTGAATGTCGTTCCAGTTTTTAGCGAAACGAGCTTGATCCGCGGCCGTGAGATCGCGGAAGCGAAAGTGCTCCACGCGTCGGGCACGCGCCTCGAGCTCGCGCTCGGCCGAAGCCGGGTCGCCCAGCTGTTCGACGGTCCGATCGTATTCGGGGCCAAACTGCCGTTGCAACGCGGCGCTGCGCGTGCGCGCTCGGTAGCGTGCCAGGGCGACGCTAGCGATCAAGACCGCCGCAGTGAGCAGCGCGATGACCGTCCAAAGTTTTTCTGTGTCATTCATGATTGGTCTCCGGGACGAGCAGCCGCGCGCCCCCAAATGTCACGGCGTGACTAAATTCGACGTCAGTGGCTAGGCGCGTCGGGGGCCGCGGAGGACTCGGGCGAGAGGCGCTGACGAAATTCTACGAGGGCTTGTTTGAGCTCGTGCGCGAGCTGCGCGCTCGAGCCCAGGAGGCTTCCTCGGTCGGCCGTGAGGCGATGCTCGAGGCTCGCAAACTGCGTTTCTAGCTCTTGCCACTTGTCCTTGGCGTCCAGCTGGGCGAGGTGCAGCCGTACGCGGATCTCGTCGCGCAATTGGGCGAGCGAAGAGAAATCGACGTGCTCGGATTCGTGAGTCGTGTCGGTCATGCCTTCAACATCCTGCAAGGCCCGCGCCGCTCCGCGCGCGCATTTTCGCCGCGAGGCGAAACGGCGGCAGTCGTCCGTGCTCAACTACGCGGTATGGACGCCAAACGGCCAGCTTCGACCCGGTTTCGCTTCGTGAATTTGGACGGCTCCGAGCCGCATGCGTTTTCGGCGGTAATGAAGTGGGCGTTGGTCGACCGCGCGATGGGTCGGCGGCGTAAGGCTGCGGCGGGCGAGCCTGCGCCGAGCGTGGTGCCAGACCGCGCGCTGTTGAGTCGGCCGCCAGCCGTGGGGCAGCCGGCGCGCCTGACTTGGATTGGTCATGCGAGTTGGCTGATTCAGCTCGACGGCGTTTCGTTGATCATCGATCCGATTTTTTCCGAAAGCATCGGCCCCGGCGTCAAGCGCTTCGTTCCCCCAGCGCTGAACGTGGGCGACGGTTTGCCGTCGATCGACGCGCAGTTGATCACACACAACCATCGTGACCACTTGGACGTGCCTTCGGTGCGTGCGGTCGGCAGCCCAGTGGTTGCCGGGCTCGGCTTGGCGCCCCTATTCGAGCGCCACGGACTGAGCTGCACCGAGCTCGATTGGTGGAGTGAGACGCGCGTCGGCAGCGTAACGGTTCGCTTCGTGCCTTCACAACACTGGAGTCGTCGCGGCTTGAACGATGCGAACGCTACGCTGTGGGGCGGCTTCGTGATCGAAGGCTCGACGGCGAGAATTTATCATTCTGGCGACACCGCGTACTTCGAAGGCTTCACCGAGATCGGTCGCCGCTCAGGCCCGATCGACGCCGCGCTGTTACCGATCGGCGCCTACGATCCGGCTTGGTTCATGAGCAAACAACACATGAACCCGGAGGAGGCCGCGCGCGCGTTCACCGATCTCGGCGCCCGCACCTTCGTCGCCATGCACTGGGGCACGTTCAAGCTCACCGACGAACCACTCAGCGAACCTCCATCCCGCCTGACCGCGGAGTGGAAGCGCCGCAACCTAGCGCCGACCGACTGCAAGATCTTGCCGATCGGTGGCGTGCTCGACGTCGAACGCCCGCGTTAGCACGGTGCGCGAGTTGCGCGGCCGCGGAAGGACTCACCGCGCCCGGTGCGACGCTAGCTTTACGTCCGCTGGCTCTTCCGAAAACGCCACTCGAGCACGATGCCCGTCGCCAGGCCTGCCAACAAGCCGACCCCCGCCGCCCGCATTTCTACCGTTATGATTTGGCCGACCAACTTGGCTTGCGTTTGCGGCAGCACGACCGCATTGCCGAGCAAGAAGCGCGCGTAGAGCTTGGCCGCGAACACCATGCTCATCATGCAAACCGGCAGCGCCAGCGCGACGCCGAGCAAGCGCCTGACCGCCGGTTGCCATTCGCGCTGCGTGAGGTTCGCCGTGCCGCGCAGCAACGTCGCGCCAAGCGCGGCCAGCGCGAGAAAGAAGACCAGGGCGAGGGCGGCAAGCATGAGCGGGCGATACTCGGCGCCACGCTGTACCGAGCCGCCCCCAAAGTCCACCCCAGCGTGGGCGCTGCTGACACGCGCGCTAGAACTGCCGCGCTACGCGGTAGAGCTCGTCGTAGTAGCCGATGTAGACGGTCGTCGCTGTCGCGTCCCACACCTCCCAGGGTAGCTGTTGCGCGCGAAGCGCGGCGGTCGCCAGGGTGCGGGTCGCTAATGAATCGCTTATTTTGCCTTCGATCAACGCCCCAGCGGGGATGCCGCTGGCGCTGTCGATGTGGCCAAAGTCTCCGACGTAGCTCGTACCGTTGGTGACAAAGCGATTTCCCCACGGCGCCGGCGTCGCCAGCAGTCGCTTGAAGGCTCCGCCGGCTTTGGGAAGCCGCGCTACGTAGCCGGCTTCCAGCGCGAAGAAGGAGCTGCCGGCAAGGATCAGCGGTAAGAAGTTGCCGGATGCTTCCGAAACCCAGACCGGCGTCGCCGCACCCGCCGCTGGCAGCGGTAGGGCACTGATGCCGTGGGCGTCCTGCAAATACAGGAATGAGTCATCAGCCAACAGCGTCGCTAGCCCCGGAGCGCCGTGGAACGATTGCGGCGGGCCGGCTGAGCTTTCTGCGAGACGAAACAGGGCACCGCCATTTTCCCAGAAAGCTTCGCCCCCGCTGACCGCAAAGTGGCGGTGGAACCAATCGGTGACCGTGGTGAAGGCACTGTCGGTGAAGGCAGAGGGTAACGCCTGAAGCACCTCGGTGTCTCCGTTGTCGAGGGCGACTCGCGCCAGCTCGACTGCGCCCGCCCCCGGCGCGCTCGAGCGATCTAGAATGACGTAGGCGTAGTCGTCTGTGACACGAAGCTGAATCGGTCCTTGCAAGCTCGACGTGACCACGGTGGGCATCTCTTCACCGAACGGCAGCGACAGCAGACGCCCGTCATCCAGGTAGTTGCCGAGCGCGTCGAACCCGCCGTGCTCAATCCAGTACACTGCGGTGCGGCCAGCCCAAACGCCGCGAATGTCCGGCGTCGTAGCGACGAGCTCGCAGGCTTCGCAATCAATGGCTCCGAAATAAGCTCCACCGGCGCCCCCGTCGTCCACGGTCGGGGGTTGGCCCCCAAGTAGAATGCCTTCATGGCCGGCCGTGCCGACGGCGCCCGTCCCGCCCTTGTTCGGAGCCGTCCCACCGTTGCCGCCAACAGCGGCCTTGCCGCCAGTAGCCGGGCTCTTGCCGGCCGCGTTCGCGCCACCTTTGGAGACCGCGCCCGCTCCGCCGCTGCTCTGGTCCGCAAGCCCACCGCTGCCGTTCACGTCGCCAACATTGTGGAGGCTCGTGCCGGCGCAGGCGCCGACCACGAACACGCCCAGCACCGACATGCGCGTCGACCCGGAATAATTGGACTTCGTCTTCTTCCCCATGACCTTCCGGCCTCCTTCTGTCCTCGATTGGTTCCGCGAGCCGCCCATTTTCATTTGCCGCCCTTCAGAAATTTTGCGGATTCTGGTCGCGGCGTCTCGAGTGGGCCTTCAACACCGCAGCGGCGCAGCAGCTGTTCCAACATGGGCGAGTCCGGATGCTGGCTGGCAAACTGGCGCGCGAGCTCCCGTTTCGGGCTCGCGCTACAGCTGACGAGGACCAGTAGCCCCTCGCGTTCGAGACTGAAAACACCGCGCGGAAAACGTTGGCTATGCTCCTCGAGCCAAACGCGAGCCAGATGCCCGCGCCCCGCGTCGAGCTCGTGCTTGGCCGCCGTGATCAGTCGCAGCTCCTCGTCGAAGGTCGGGCTCACGCTCGGCGCGGCAGTCGCCAGCGCCGCTGAAACCGCAGCCCTGCGCTTCGAATCGTTCGGCGGCGGGTCGGGCAGCGCGCTCGGCAAACGCCCAGCCGCGGTGAGGTCGTTCGCTGGCGCGGGCCGGGCAACCCCCGAAGAAACTAGCGCCGGCGCCGGACGCGCAACCGCCGGTGCGCGAATGGCGGCATGCGAAACGTACGAGGCCAACCCAGTCCCCAACGTGCCGATCACGAACCCGACGCCGACCCATTTGGCAATCGCGGCCATGCCGAGCTTTAGCGAACCGACTGCCACTGGCAACGGGGCCGCGTGGGTGGCCATCGTAGTGAGCAGCCGCCGCAACCCGGCCTCAGCTGAGCCGTTTGGCGGCCCCGCGACGCGCTCGGCACCGAGTAGCCGGGAAATGTAGTCTGAGTCCGTCATGGATCCGACCTTTCATCGCGCTGGCGTTCTTGCTCGACGACGCGCGCTAACTCGAGCCTGGCGGCGCGCAGCCGAGAATGCACGGTGCCGGCAGGGATGCCCAGTGTCTCGGCGACTTCAGCCGACGTGAAGCCTTCGAGGTCGACCAAGATCAAGACCAGCTGCTGCGCGGCGGGTATCAACGTCAGCAAGTACCGTAAGTATTCTGCCGACTCGTGCTGGTGCGCCGTGTTGGCGAAGCCCGGCGACTGCTGTTCCGCGTAACGCTGCAACTGATGGCGCTGGCTGGCGCGGTTGCGCCGCAGCCGCTGCACGACCCGGAACGTGATCGCAAACAGCCACGTGCGTTCATTCGACTGCCCCCGAAATTCGCTCCAGCGCCGGGCGACGACCAGGAAAACGTCGTGCACCGCGTCGTCGACCCAATCATCGCCACAGCCCAGCCGTCGCGCGTTGCGCCACACGAATGCGTGGTGTTGGCGGTAGAGCGCGCTAACCGCTTGCTCGAGCTCGACGGACAGGCGAATCGGCGCGGGCGCGCTCAGCTCGCCGTCGTCAGCGGTTCGAGCAGAAAGTGCCACCCCCCTTCGTTCCCCGAGCGGCCCGTTTTCATTTGCGCCGGGCAAAAAAAACGCCTTCGTCACAAACTGTAGGCCAAGCCGATGAAGCCGGAGAGTTGCCAAGGTTGCGGACGAAATGCCTGAACTTCCTGGCCAACACGCAGCACGCCAAAGCGCGGACGCGCCGTGGTGGCGAGCAAATCAGCGCCGGCGATCGGACTGAACCGGCCCAGCGTGTAGGCCACCGCGAGGCTGCCACCCACTCCCGCAAACCAGTCGCGCCCGGTTCGCTGGTTGTCGACGTGCTGTCCGTCTCCCGTCATTCGTCCGACGTCAGCGCGCGCGCACGCCGGTAAAGACCATGGACCGTGCGTCGGCACGCCGCACAGACGCAGACCGCCCGTGAACAGCGAAAGCTCGAGGCTGGCGTCCGGCGTTCCCGGCACGGCCGCGCTGCGAGTCGCCCAAAAGCGACCGACGGCTGCGGCTTCGAAATGACCGAAACGCAGCGCCAGCTCTGGCCCGATACCAGGGGCGGCGCTTGGCAGCATGCCCCCACCAACCAAGCCCAAGATCGCGACGCTGGCACGCACCGACGCATCCACCGCTGGCCGGTATGCAGGCGGCGACGGCCCTTGGTCAAGCGTCGTGACCGGCGGTTGAGCGGGCTCTTGCCTCGGCGGCGGCGACTTTTCGGGCGGCGTTGGCTCGGCTTCGAGCGACGACGATTCGACGGCGCCTGCCTCTTGATGGGCGCGCACGCGCTCGGGATCGATCGCCAACGCGATCAAAAGCGCTACGGCCTCGGTCAACTTGGCACACTCCGGATGCTCCAGCGCGCGCTCTGTGCTGCCGCGGGCGGAGGCGAAGCTCAACTTGGCGGCGTAGCCGTGCGAGGAGTCACCTTGCACGCGCGCGTCGACCCCCAGCGGCTGCTCCGCGGCTCGGTCCAACGACTCGCCCAGAAAGCCTTCGACTTCGCGCAGCAACGCCAGATCATCCGGGCACTCGCGGGGTGCGCTCCAGCGTAGCTCGACGTGCGGTGGCGCCGGCTCGGCCCGTGCGGCGCTTGCGCTGAGCCCAACGATGAACGCCGCCGCACAGCCACCACGAATCGCCATCCTGCGTCGCTTATACAGCGACAGGTCCGCTCCAGCTACACGGCTCTAGCCATGCCTGCGGCTTTCAGATCCGCGGCGACTTTCAGCGCGCGATGCCGCCAGGTGTGGTGCTCGGTAATCAGGCTGCGGGCGTTCTGGCGTAGTTTTTCGCAAAGCGCGGGGCGTGCCAGGTAGTAGCGCGCCTTCTCGGCCAGCTCGCCGGGATAGTACTCGACGTAGTGCTGGCCGGGGATCAGCGGGCGGCTCGCTTCGCCGAGGCGCGCGCCGGGCGGGGCATAGTGCCAGCCGCCGCACGGGTCGGTGCTCTTTTTACGCGTGCAGTAGAAGAGCAAGCCGCCCGCAGCGAGGCAGTCCAGGGACCGGAAGTGCATCCCCTCGCCCTCGTGCAGGTTGATCTGCGAGGTCGAGTAGGCGCGCGACAGCTCCTCTGGGCTGTCCAAGAAGCCCCGGTAGTGCGGCGCCAGCTCGGGCCACGCCGTCCAACCTGGGCTGCCGTAAATGCGCAGCGAACGCCCGGCCCGCAGCACCTCGCTAACCATGGTTTGGCGAAGCCCGGTGCGCGGCAGTCGACCGAGCAGGTCGTAGCGCACCGCAGCGTCGTCGACGATGCTGCCGCCAGTTGCCGCTTGAACGATGCGATTCACTTCTGCCCAATGGGTCGCGTGGTTGGCCCCGCTTTCCGGACCGAGAGCGTCGACAAACGCGCGAAACTGCGCGAGCAAATCGCCAAACAACAGCGCTTGCTCCGTACGCGACACGTTGCGGTTCCGCTCGGCCTCGCTCCACGGCGGCGGCACGTGCCCCGCCACCGCCACATCCGACTCGAAAGCGGCCCCGCTCGGCGCGTACGTTAGCGGACAAGAGCCCGGCGGAAGCCAATCGGCGAAAGTATCGTACGGGAAGGCGTGAACCCAACCGCTGGTGAAAAAATAGGTAAGGTCGCTGCCCTGGATCTGCGCGTCGGTCCGACCGAGAAAATCGACAATCCAGCTCACGTGCACGATCGAGCGCGGCAAGTAGGGCAGCTGCGAGCGCGTGCGATTCATGTCGAATACGATGTCGGTTCGGTGCGCGCGACACCACTCCAAGAGCTGCGCTTCGTCCAAGCTCTCGGTCGTGCCGCTGACTTCGAAGCCCGCCTGTTCGAAGCCGCGCAGCATCTGCGGCAACAGCCCGCGATAGAACCCGGTCGGGCGCGGCAGCAGCACCGATAGGTGCGGGCTAGAGCGCAACCGACCAACCTCCGTCGACCACTAGCTCTTGGCCGGTGATGTAACTTCCGGCAGACGAGCTCAACAGAATGACCGCACCGACGAGCTCTTCGGGACGGCCGGTGCGACCGAGCGGGACGACCGGCAACGCCTGTGGCTCGCGCGGAAAAGCTCCCGGCGTGACCGCGTTCACGCGAATGCCGGCGCGCGCCCATTCGACGGCCAGAAAGCGTGTGAGCGCCAGTACGGCGCCTTTGTTCGTCGCGTAGTTCGAAGCCGGTGCTGCCGACGGAGCCGCGGTCGGATCCGGGATCGGTGAACGGTGGGCGAGGATCGAGGAGATGTTGACGATGCTGCCGCCACCGCGCTGCCGCATCGAGCGCTGCGCGGCTTGGCAACACCAGAAGGTGCCGCTCACGCCCGCAGCTAAACCGGCACCCCAGGTCTCGGGATCCATGTCGGCAGAGCTTACGCTTTTGGATTTCTGAGCGGCGTTGATCAAGATATCCACGCCCCCGACGCGGCGTTCGACTTCGTCGAAGCAGCCGGTCACCGATTCGAGGTTCGAGATGTCGAGCGCCACCGAGACGCCTTCCGCACCCAGCGCGCCCAGCTCGCGGCACACGGCTGCATGTTTGGCCGGGTGTCGCGAAGCAATCACCACGCGGCCACCCTGCCGGGCAATCCCCTTGGCGATCGCGCTGCCCAAGAGCCCGGCTCCGCCCGTCACCACCGCGATTTTGCCGTGGAGTGAAAACACGATTTTGCCTAGCTCGAGCGGGCGAGCGCAAACGTTTCGGGCAGCGGCGCGCCGAACCCGACGCGCGGAGCCGTACCGGGCTTCCGGTCCTTGGCCGCGCCGTCGCCCAGCATGGCGGCAGCGAAGTACTCGTTCCAACACACGATGTCTTCGCGGGCAAAACCTGCCGCCAACAGCGTCGCGACGGCCGTCTCGTACTCGACCCAGGGCAAGACGATCGCGGCGCGACCCAGCTGCCGCGCGGCGCTCTCTTGATCGAGCGGCGCGGTCGTTTGACCCATGAACTCGACGCCAATCCGGTGCTGGCGCGTGTCCAGAACAGCCGCCACGTTCAGTCCGCTGAGGTCGACGTCTTCGAACACGACACCGTAGAAGCGGTCGACGGCCGGAAGCACCACGACCTCTTGCTGGCTTTCGCGGAGCGCGTCCACGTTGCGCTGAAATTCGGCATAAATTTGCGCCACGTGCGGGATCTTTCCCGCCACCAAATGGTGCTTACGCATGCAATCCGGGCACACGATGTTCATTCCGGGAACGCCGATCGGGCTCTTCAGGTTGGGGGCGGCGCCCGTCGCACACTCCGGCGGGTACGGAATCACCGCGTCCGTGTCGACGTGATCGCAGGTCGGGCAGCGGAACGTGATCTGTGAGTGCGCGGGGCCAATCGCTTTGCCATCTTCGACGATCGTGCGGACCTTGCGGTGGTTCTGGTCGTTCAGCTCACGCAGCTCGACGTACAGCTCGCGAAAGCGCGCGTCGGATAAATCCGTGAGGTTGATCATGTGCTTCCACAGGTACTGCGAAACATTACCCATCGAGCGAATGAAGAGGTCTCGGTCCGGGATCTGATTGCGCTCGATCGCGCGGTCGAACAGCTGCGTGCCGGGATAAGGAATCACGGCCGACCAATCGACGAAGAATAGCTGGTTTTGTTGCTGAAAATTCAAGGTTTCTTGCAGCGTGGCTTCGGTTTCGGCGATGTCGCCGAACAAAAAGTTCGCTTGAATACCGATGCGCGCTTCGCGCGTCATCTTTACCGCCTTGGCAATCTGCGCCGAGGTGATCTTCTTCTGCATGCTCTCGAGCACGGTGTCGCTGCCGCTCTCGAAGCCGTACGAGATGTAATGGCAACCAGCCGCCTTCATCCGATGCAGCAGCAACTGGTCCATCTGATCGACGCGCAGCTGGCAATACCAGCGAATATTCAAGTCCTTCACTAGCTCGCAAAACTCGATCAGGCGAGCTTTGTTGGCCGAGAACAGCTCGTCGTAAATCATGAAATAGCGCACGCCGAACTTGTCGATGCAGGCTTTGATGTGCTCGACGGTCGCGGCGATCGAGTGGCGCCGGTATTTACCCATGCCGGCGTGGTAACAAAACGTGCACCGGAACGGGCACGACCGACTCGCGGTAATCGGCAACATCTTGGAGCCGACCAGGTGCGACTCGTGGTACGAAAACTGCTGTTCGGATTGAATCTCGAGATGTTCGGCCATGCCGAACAGATCCAAGTCGGGCTGCGGTAGGTCGTCCAAGTTGCCGATGCCGTCGCCGTCTCCGGTCGAACACGGCTTGCCGTCCTTGAAGTACCAGATGCCGCGCACGTCGCCCGGGTCACCGCCGGTCTCCATCGTCTGCAGTAGGCTCAGGAAGATCAGCTCGCCTTCGCTGACGACCATGTAGTCAGGCCTCAGCGTCGATAGCACTAGCTCGCTCTCACACGACGTGATGCCGCCGCCGAGCACGATCTGCGCGTTCGAGCGCGGGCGCACGAACTGAATGATCCGCTCAATCTCATTGAACGCGATCGTGATGCCGGTGATACCGACGACATCGATACGCTCTTCTCGCAGCACGCGCTCGAGCTGCGCGTACCGCTCTTCCGCGTCCCAATGGTTCATGTTCAGCGGCACGACCTCGTAGCCGTGCTTGCGGACGTAGGCGGCGACGTACGAGAGCCCAATCGGGAAGTACATCGTATTGCGGTTGGGAGCGTAGCTCGGCGAGATGAGCAGGATCCGCAGACTAGCTTTCGGCTTTTCGTCGGCGCGCGGTTGGCGGCGAAGTTTGATCAAGCTCGGCATCACAGGGCCCTTTCGTCCGTCGCTCGTTTCGGGGACGCGGTCGAGATCGGTGCTGACCGATAACGCCGCTGCTCCTCGACGAGGCAAGCGGCGCGCCGGCTGTCGAAGTTTAGCTAGCCACGCAATTTCGCGAAATCACGCGACGCTTTCGACGGTGTCAATCGACTGACACCCGGCTTGGGCGCAGCGTGCGGGGGACGCCGCTGGCGCCGCGCCGCGGACGTGGCAGGCGGCACGCCAGAGTCGGATCTCGGCCCGCGCCTTTCACGAACAGCGCGTGGATGGCAGAACGGCTACCGTCTGCCGACTAACGCAGAATACGAATACGCCGAGCGCGCAGGCACGACCGGTTCTTACTTCTTCTCGCCCACCAAAACCGCGAACATCACCGAGCTGGGCGCAGTCTACGCTTGGTACACCGCCAACTCCAAGATGGTGACGCAGCCGGTGCGCGGCCTGAAGCCGAATCCGTTTGGTCTTTACGACATCGTCGGCAACCTGTTCGAGTGGGAACACGACTGGGAAGGCCCGTATGCCACCACCGATGAAGTCGATCCGACCGGTCCAACCAGCGGTACGGGCTGCGGTGGCAACGGCATCGGCATCCAAAAAATGGCCAAGGGTGGCGCCTGGCATACCGACGTGGCCTCGCACATGCGCATCGGTTACCACTACAAGTGGGCGCCAACGTCGGTGCTTGCCGAGCTCGGCTTTCGCTGCGTCGCCACCGCGACGCGGTAAGCGCCTCAGGTGCGACGGGCCCGTCTTCAGCAGGGTGCCAAGGCGCTTTTCTGACCCGATTGGCTAACCGGAGACGACCACACCGGTTAGTTGCGCGTCTTTCTCGCTCCCTCCTTTCACGCCTGGGTCACGCTTAGTTTCTTGGCGTGCAGCGGCGCTGGCCCCGGTTCCCCGGTAACGCGCGGCGAACCAACTGCCGGAGCGGCCGGAACCGCGACCCTCACCGGGACCGCCGGGAGCCCGGGCGCCGCTGGCAGTGTGGGCGCGGTTGGAATGAGCGCCGGAGGGAGCGGCGGCGCGGGAGGCAGCGCGGCCGGCCAATGGGGTAACGGACCGCTGCCGGTCGCTGGCTCCGCTGCAGGCGGAAGCGCGAACGGGGTGCCCGTCACCGTGACTCCGCCTGCCGGATCCGGAACCTGGAACCTGGCCGCGGCGTTGCCGGACGGTCGCCAGGACGCCAGCGGTGCCGTGGTCGACGGGCGCCTGTTCGTCGTCGGCGGGCGAACCCCGACGACACAAAACGCCGTGTCGGCGTACGATCCCAAAACCGACAAGTGGGAAACGCAGCCGGTCGTGCCGGTGTTGAGCGTGAACCACGGCAACGTCGGGTCGTACGGCGGCAAGTTTTATTTCTTCGGCGGTCGCGCGATCAACGAAGCTTACGTTTACGATCCGGTCGCCAAGCACTGGTCTCCGATCAAGGCGCTGCCGGCGCCGCGCGAGTCCGCAGTCGTGGCGACGATCGGCAGTAAGATCTACGTTGTCGGCGGCGGGGTATCCGACACGTTCAGGAATCCGGCGGGCGCGCACGATTCGGCCAACGCCGAAGTGTTCGCTTACGAGCCAGCCACCGACAGCTACGAAACCCGCACGCCGATGCCCGAAGTGAAGACGCACGCCGCCGGGGCGGTCATCGACGGCATTCTCTACGTGGCCGCCGGGCGCAAATGGGTCGAAGCATTTCCGGAGCCGGCGGGTTGGTCGAAAACGCTTTTCGCCTACGATCCAGTGACCGACACATGGACCCAGAAAGCCGATGCACCCACCAGTCGCAGCGGCTGCGTCGGGGCGGAGCTCAACGGCTTGTTCCTGGTCGCCGGCGCTGAGCCCGGTCCAACCGCTGTGCTAGAGGCATACAACCCGCGCACGGACGAATGGGTGAAGCTCAAAGACATGCCCGTCTCGCGCAACGGACAAGCGCAAGGCAACATCGGCGGAAAGCTGTACGTAGCCGCCGGCACCAGGCCAGAAACCGACGTCCTCACGCTGCCGTAGCGCCGCTACTTGAGCTCGTAGACTTCGACCGTGTCGTCCAAGAAGCGCGGCACGAGCAGCCGTTTTCGCTTCGAATCGTACCCGATGTCGGCGGCCCCCTTCACCTTCTTCAATAGCGGCTTGAAGGTGCCGCCGAGTGGGCCGCGGTACACGGTTTCGGTCTTCCAGCTCGAGACGATCAGCATGTCGTCAATCGACAACAAGCCATCGAGCTGACCACCGGGCAGCTTCGTGATGACCTCACGCTGCCCTTTGTCGGTGAGCTGATAGACCTCGTCGCTCTTGATGGTGTTGACGAGTAAGGATTTGCCGGGGCCAATCGCCAAACCGTTCGGACCGCCGAGCTCCTTCGACTTGGCGAAGACCTTGACCTTACCCGCCTTGTCGATGAAGAAAACCTGATCCGTGCCCGTGGACTCGAGGCCTTTGTCTCCAAACTTTACGCCAGAGTCGGAGACGTAGGCGCCGCCGTCCGGAGCCGCGACGATGTCGTTCGCGAAGCTCGCGCCCGGCAACTCGATGTCAGCCTTGTGCGCGGAAGACTTCAAGTCGAACCTACGCACGAGCGTGATGTCGGCGACCCAAAGCTCGGTGCCGACGATGGCTAGCCCCTTCGGCGCGTCGAGACGCACCTTGTTCAAGCCGCCCGCGATTAGCTTCGGGTTGGTGACGCGGCCATCGGGCGAAAGCTCCAGGATGTAGCCGTTTCCGTCGGCTGCCTGCGCCTGTCCGTTGATGTTGGAGACCAGGTAGCGATCGGCAGCCGCGTCGTAGAGCACGCTTTCCGGCGTCGCGAACGCGCCGGTGAAGGTGACGATCGGCTGTACCGAAGGCTCCGGCTCGGGCGGCGGAGCCAAGGGCTTATCGACGGACGGCTCGGGCAACGGCGTGCTCTTGCTGACCGTAAGCTCCACTTCCTTTGGCGCTGCGGCTGGCTCGTTGACCTTGGGCAGCGGCTTGGGAGGGGAGCAAGCCAGCGCGGTGACGAAACCGAGGAGCGATAAGGCAGCGTGCGATCTCATACGCTACTCATAGTCAATCAGAGGGCGCCGCGCCTACCTCTTGTGCGTTGCAAGGCGCGAGTTTCTTCGACTGGCGACTCGAACGAGCCAAACGATCTCATCGAGCACGAGGTTTCGCCTCGGATCCGTCCACCATGGGCCATGTTGCCTCAGTAGGCAGCCGCTAACCCCAAGCCCGAACCGCCGCGCTGAATTGGCACTTCGAGCCCGGGCCTCGCGCAGAGCGTGATTGATCCGGGCTGATGGATCAGGTCGATTTCTTTCCGGGTGCAGGCCGGTACCCGCACCGTTTCCATCACGCCGAAGTCGAGCCGCTGTCGCGTTAGGCTCGCACCGAAAAGCTCACCGGCTGCGCTATGCTACGCGGCGTGTTGACCCTCCGCTGGGCCGCATGGGCCTGGCTCGTCACCCTTGCCTGCTCGTCGCCCGCAATGCACTCGACCACGCCCCCCGCTTCACCACCGGTAGCACCCCCGGACGCCGCTGCCGCGAGCGCAGCCTGGACCGCGCTCGCTCACGACTTTCTCGAGGGCTTTCTGCAGCGGTCACCGGTTCACGCAACTAGCGCGGGAGAACACCGTTACGACTCCGCCTGGCCCGATCTCACGCTCGAAGGCGAGGCCAGCTTTCGCGTGTTCCTGACTAATACCCGCGCGAAGCTAGCCGAGATCCCGCGCGGCAAGCTCGATCTCCAACAGCAGATCGACGCACAAATCCTAGACCACGAGCTAGCGTACCAGCTGTTCGCCCTCGACGAGCTGAAGCCGCTCGAACGCGACCCGGTTTCGTACACCAACTTGATGGGTGAAGGGCTCGACCCGCTCGTCAATCGCAGCTTCGGAACCAGCGCCTCGCGGCTAGCCAGCTTGCTCGGTAGGCTCGATGGCATTCCGGCCGTGGTTGGCGCCGCCAAGCAGCGGCTCTCGCACCCGGCGCAGCCCAACACCGAGACCGCGATTCAGCAGAACCTGGGCTTGATCGGCCTGGTCGAGCGCGAGCTTGCAACGCGGTTTCCAGACGGCAAGGCCGCGCTGGCCGCGAGCACCACGCGCGCAGCAGCCGCGCTCCGCGACCTCCAGACGTTCCTCGAGCGCGATCTGCTGACCCGCTCCGACGGCTCTTTTCGCCTCGGTCGTGAGCGCTTCGCGAAGAAGCTCGGCTTCGAGTTGCAAGACGACGTCGACATCGACACGCTCGCCAAGAATGCTCACGAGCTGCTCGCCCGCACCCAGCTCGAAATGGTGGCGACCGCCCGACAGATTTGGACCGAAGAGAAACTCGGCCAGATCCCGGCGCTCACCACCGCAGCGGAGCAGAAGGCTTTCGTCAAACGCGTGCTCGACCACGTCGCCAGCGAGCGCTCGACCAACGAGTCGATCGTCGCCGACGCCCAGCAATGGCTCACCAAAGCGACCGCGTTCGTACGTGAGCACGATCTTGTGCGTGTGCCCGACGAACCCGTGCGCGTGATCGAAATGCCCGAGTTCCGGCGCGGTCTCGCGGTTGCGTACTGCGATTCCTCCGGTCCACTGGAACAGACGCCGGAGACCTTCTACGCCATCTCGCCGACGCCTTCTGACTGGAACAAGCAGCGGACGTTGTCGTTCTATCGCGAGTACAACCAGTCGATGCTCGCCGATCTCACGGTTCACGAAGCCATGCCCGGCCACTACCTGCAGCTCATGCACAGCAACGGCTTCGAATCCAAGCTGCGGGGCGTGTTCTGGAGCGGGTCGTTCGTCGAGGGCTGGGCCGTGTACAGCGAATGGCTGCTGGCCGAAAAGGGTTTTGGCGGCGCGCGCGTCAAGCTCCAGCGTCAAAAGATGACGCTCCGTCTGGCCGCCAACGCCATCCTGGATCACGGCGTCCACGCCGAGCAAATGCAGGAAACCGAGGCGCTGGCGCTGATGAGCGGCGAAGCGTTCCAAGAAGAGGGCGAAGCGGTCGGCAAGTGGAAGCGCGCGTGCATCACCAGCGCGCAACTCAGCACCTACTTCTACGGTTTTACCGAGCTGTTGGCGCTACGCAGAGCCGCCGAAGCCACGCCCGGCTTCAACGAACGTCGCTACCACGATCGCTTGCTGTCTTGGGGCTCGCCAGCGCCCAAGTTCGCGCGCCAGCTGATGGCGACGACGTCACCGTAGCGGCGGCTCAGAATTCGCCGGCGGCGCCGAGCATGCTGCCACCACGAGCGAGCGTGAGCGTCGGTACGATCGGCAGGCGGGCGGCTTTCGGCGCTTCGCCGCTGGGCGCGGTCGCGAACAGCACGATGCCTGTCACGAGCAGCGCGCCGCCCGAGATGACCAGGATTTGCCCACCCAAGAGTTGTTGGTCAGCAGTCGGGCCCAAGCTGTTGCCATCGCGGTAGCCAATCGACCACAGCGCGCCGCCGACCCCCAGCCCGACCAGGCCACCCGCACCGAGGATGATGCCAACCGTCCGTTGTCCCGAGCCCGAGCTCGTCGTAACGTGCACGTCTTGGCTCGGCTGCGCGACGCGCTGCGGTGGCGGTGGCGGTGGCGCTTGAACCGCAGTCGCTGGCCCGGCAGCGATCGGTAAACTCTGGTTGTCGCCCTCCGCTAGCTTCACACTGAACTTGGCGTCATCGTGACCAGCCACCTTGACGACAACGGCGTGGTCACCCGGATTCGCCGGCTGCGGGCTGTTGAGCGAAGCGGGGTCGACCGGCGCATCGTCCCGAAACACTTGAGCGCCGGCGGGCGCGTCGGCGGCGAGCTGCAAAGTCAGGTGAGCCACTCGCGTCTCGACGCCGGCCAGGCGCTGCTCGGCGCGCGCACGCGACTGCGGCTTTTCGTCGTGCTTGGCCATGTCTCGCGCGGCGGTCCAGTAGCCTTGCGCCTCCACCAACTTGCCGACCTGCGCGGCGCAGTCCGCGAGATCCATCAGCGTGGTCAGCTTTGGATCGAGCCGCTCGCTGTCTTGGAAATGGCTGAGCGCGTCGGCGAGTTGGCCCTGCTTTTTCAAATCTTGCGCCTTGGTCAGGTGGTCGCGGGCCGCTGCCCGATCTTCAGCGGCGTCGGCGCGCGCCGCAGACGCCGCTGAAAGCGCGGCCAACAAGACGGCAACAGCAGTGAGACCTCGTGGTGTAGCGACGTTGAAGAGCAGCATGCTTGAGCTTCCTCTCGCTCGCCCTTTCTAGCAGGTTCGGGACCGCGCGGACCGCGGATTTGGGCCGCGGATTAACTGCGCTCGACGCCGATTCCATGGGATAGGGAGTGCGTCGACAATTGCGCGGAGGCCAACTGTCCGCAGCCGAAATCTGCCGCGGGTCGCTGACGTCTGCGGATGTGACTCGCGAGCGCGCGCCACAAACGCGCATGGCACCTGGTGTTCAGCACCATTCCTTGCCGCGCCCGAGCTACAGCGCTACCGAAGCGCGTGGATATTGAAGGTCAGCGTCGGTCCGAAAAATTCGAAGATCGCGGCAGCGGTGGTCGTGGCGGCGGTGGGGGCAGCATGCCGCTCAACGCGCTGTCGGCGATTGTGCGCGTGCTCGGCTTCAAGGGCGCCGCGGTCGTCGGCGTGGTGGCGGCTGGCTTTTACTTCCTGGCACCTGCCAGCCTGAAGCAGGCAATCCTGAGCGCGCTCGGCGGCGGTCAGCAGGGCTCGAGCCAAGCGGCGCCCGGCACGGGCAGCGTTTGCCAAGCCTCAGCTACGAACAACAAGGCGTGCGATTTTTCGCGCGCCGTGCTCGCCTCCACCGAAGACGCGTGGACCGCACAGTTTCAACAAGGAACGCTGCCCCGCTACGGCAGCGCGCCCGGCGCTTACCAGGACCCGACGCTGGTGGTGTTTTCGAACAGCGTTTCGACCGCTGGCTGCGGCAACGCGACCTCCGACACCGGCCCGTTCTATTGCCCCGGTGACCGCAAGCTCTACATCGATCCGAGCTTTTACGACGTGATGGAGCAACGGCTGAAAGCACCCGGAGACTTCGCTCAAGCGTATGTGATCGCGCACGAGGTCGGGCACCACGTGCAAAACCTGATCGGCGCGACGAAGGTGCCGCACCCCGGCGAGACCAAGAACCAGGTCTCGGTGCGCGTGGAGCTTCAAGCCGATTGCCTGGCGGGCGTCTGGGGGTACACCGCCCGCGCCTCGTTGAAGATCAACGACGACGATCTGAAGGAAGCCGTCAACGCCGCCCACGCCATCGGCGACGACACGCTCGGCAACGGCAGCACGAGCGACTACACCCACGGCAGCAGCGCGCAGCGCATCCGCTGGTTCCGCCGCGGCTTCGAAAGCGGTGACCCGCGTCAATGCGACACGATGGTGGCGAAGTACGCGGAGCTCTAAGCGTGCTCTAAGCGTTCCAGTGGATCACGAAGTCGGCCACGCCGCTGCTGGCAAACTGCTCCGCGCGCGTCTCGACGGATCCGACCGCGTCGACCGCGTCGAGCACTGCCATCAAACCGCCCTCCCACATCAACAGCAAGCCCGGCTTCCGACAAACCGTAGGTAGCTGCTCGACTCGCAGCGTGATGGTGCGCGGTCCCTCCGCCTCGACCGCCTTCAGCTCGCCACAGTTGCGCGACACCAGCTGCCAGGCTTGCGGCGTGCGACGCACCAGCGCCAGCGGCGTCTTGCCCCACAAGAACAAGGCGCCGCGCGCCAACGGTTGAATGAACGGCTGACGAATGGCATCGCGCAGCGATTGTCGCCAGAAGACGCGCGCGCCGATCGGCCCGGCGGCGACACGAATCGTCTCGCACAGCTCGACGAACACGCGGGCGGGCAGCCAATCCAGCGGCCCGACCTCGCGGATCTCTGCCCGGAGCGCCTCCGGAATCGCCGCCAGCATCGCGCCACGCACGGGCTCGCTCGCGCGCTTCACGCAGCGCATCGTGAACTTTGCCCAATTGGCTCGCAGCTGCGGCAACACCACTTCCAAGCCTAGCTTGCCAAGCCGGCCTCACAAACCAAGACCCGCAAAACCCGGGCTAAAGTCTGTAAAGCTTCATGACAACCTCAGCCGTGTAGAATTGGAGACTAGCTCGAACTGGTGCGCTTTCGGATCAACTCAAAGCCATCAAGTCGCGCTAGGGCTGCCCACCCCCGTCGTGCTCGGCCTCTGGCCTGCGCCGTCGAACTGCGCCAGCCGCTGCGAGCCGTCAGCCGTCGCGACCGATGGCGTTGCAAATCGGCTCAACCGCGCACCGCCGCCCACGTCCAGATTTTGGAGTCGGCTTTCGATTTTCGGAAACGCCGGCCGACTCCGCCGGCTGAGGTCGCTGACGTAACGCAGAGTATTCGTCCTAATTGCGCAAACTTAGAAGTACCTGGCGCACGCCTTTCGGGCGCACGCGCGTTGGCTCGGAATTTGTATGAAGTGAGGCGGCGCTCAAAGGCAGTAAGGGGACGCCCAGTTCGAGGCTCTCGGGAGGATCGCATGAAGTCATTGCTCAGTTGTTTTGGGGTGGCGTTGTTGGCGGGGGGCGGCTTGGCGGTGATTGCGTGCTCGAGCTCGCTCGACACGAACGCACCGAGCGCCAGCTCGAGCAAGTCGGACGAGCGCGTCGGCAGCATTGGCCTGCGGCTGCAACCGGTGTTCGGCGTTACGGTGGCGAACGTCCACTACGTGGTCACGGCAGGCAACCCAACCGCAACGCCTGCGCCGGCAGTCGTTGCCGAAGGTAACCTGCCCACCCCGGGAACCAGCAGCAGCCTTAGCTTCGGGATCCCGCTGCCGGTCGGCTCCGGGTACTACTTGAGCCTGAGCGGCTTCGCGGCGGAGTCGCCGGATACGATCAAGTGCACCGGCGCATACGGTCCGTTCCCCGTCGCAGCGAACCAGAGCGCGCTGATCAATCTAACCCTCACGTGCACCGACACGTCCAAGGGTACGGGGCTTGCGACCGTCGACGTCAAGACGGATGCTTGCCCGCGCTTGATCGTCGACTACGCCGTCGCGGAGCCGAGCACGACCGACGTCGGCAAATCGATTGTGGTGCACGCCAGCGCCCGCGACCTCGACAACCCGGCGGAGGTCATCACCTACGCTTGGTCGATCGTCGACGCCAACAAGTCTAGCGCAGGCCAATTCCTTCCCGCGACCGCGCATGACAGCTCGTTCAGTTGCCTCGCGGGCGCCCTAGACATGCGGATCAAAGTGACCGCCACTAACCATCAGTGCCGCAAATCTCTCGAAACCATCGTCTCGTGCAGGGACTACACGTGCGGCGACGGCGTCGTCGAACTGGCGGCAGGTGAGACCTGCGATTGGGCCGCAGGCCCTGGTCACAACGCCGACCCGACTTGCCCGGCCGATTGCACCAAGGTGTGCGGTGACGGCAATCCCGAAGGTGACGAGACGTGCGATCCTTTGCCGATCAATCCGCTGGTGTGTCACCCGCCCGGTGATCCTGCGCAGTGCACGGTGAGAACGGGCGAGTGCGGCGACGGATTTGTCACCGCCCCGGAGGTCTGCGACACACTCGGCAACCTCGGCGTCACCGGCTCGCCGCTGCCGCGCGGCAAATGTAAGTCGGACTGCAGCGAAGTACTTTTCCCGGTCTGCGGCGACGGCATTACAGAACCAGGCGAAGAATGCGACGCCGGAACCGGCAGCTACGCCAGCCCAGTACAAGCTTCTAGCCGCACCTGCTCCGACAACTGCCAGCAAATCTCGAACGAGCTCTGCGTGGCATGCGAACAAGCCGGCGACTGCTTCGCCTCGTCCGACAATTGCATCGGACCCTCCGGCAAGCCCTTCACCCCCGCTCAAACACAGCAGTGCTTCACGGTCATGGCGTGCATCGAGCAGTCCAATTGCCTCGACGGCACCGGCACGCTCGGCAGGTGCTACTGCGGCACGCTCGGCACCCTAGCGTGCGCCGCGGCGCCGTTCGATCTGGCCAGTCCCGGCGCGCCTAACGGCCCGTGCGTCGCGGTCTCGCAAGCCGGTAACCCAGGCCTGACCACAAACTCGTCGATCCTCGGGGGGCTCACCAACAAGTCGCGTCCCAGCGGCGCCGCCGGCCAACGCCTCAACTGCGACAAGTTCGACCCCGTCTGCGCCCCGCTCTGCGGCGTGCAGTGACTAGAGGGCTAGGTTCACGGAAACGTTGTGATGGTCCCGCCGGCGTGACGGGCGTCAGAGGCGCGAAGTTCGCCGGAGCCGTCGTACGTGTTCTCGAATTCTTGCAGAAGCTCGCCCTGCGAGCCGTACAGCTTGCCTGCGAGCCGTACAGCTTGCCGACGAGCCTTCGAACTTTGTTTGCCTTCCATCGGCGACCACGGAACCCGGTTACGACCGAGACGGGCGAACGGATTGCGCGGCGCTCTGGTGGGCTTGCAGGCTGACTTCGTTGGCTGCCTCGCGCGCGCGGTCGAACGCTTCGTACGCTTCCCGGGCACGGCCGCGCGGGAATCTCAGCAGGGCACACTTTTGCGCTCCGCGTTCGAACAGGCTCACCCGCACGTCGGGCGGCATCAAACCGTGCAGCTCCATCTGCCAAACGGCACCGGGAATCGCATCCAGCTCGACCGGCAACGTCTCCGTCTCACCGTCAATCACCGCTTCGTCCTCGAGCAGCGCCTTGACCTGCGCCTGCGTTTGCATCACCGCGAGTCTGCCCCCGCCCCCGCCCGCAGGCAAAGCCGATCGCGGCATCGCGGCCGGCGCGCTACGCCAACACCTAACCGCCGAAGCGCCTTTGTCAGCCGTCGAGGCGCTTGGTGTACAGGTCGAAAATGCCAGAAATGGAAGGCAGCGTGGTCGTTTGGTCGAACACGAATCCGAGCTTGGTCAGGACGCGAGCCGAGGCGACGTTGTCGGGGTGAACCCAGCCGACCAGACGCCGCAAACCTAGCTCGAGGCGTGCGTAGTCCATCACGGCCCGCGAGGACTCCGTCGCCAACCCGATGCCCCAGAACTTCGGCAAGAATCGGTAGCCGAGGTCGACATCCCCGCTGTCCGGCAGGAACTTCGGCCCGCAGAATCCTACGATTTGTCCGGTCTGCTTCCAAACGCAAGCAAACCGACCGTAGCCGTAGGTGGCGTAGTCCTTCAACGGAGCGGCGGCTAGCGTCTCGCGCGCCGCGTCGAGCGACGCAAAGGGTTGATTGCCGACGTAACGGAGGACCTCGGGATCGGTGCCGAGCTGGTGGAACGCGTCGATGTCGTCGAACGTGAACCAGCGCAACAGCAACCGTTCCGTCTCGAGTCGCGCCCCCGTTACGCTTGGCTCCATGTTCCTCGCACGCCGAAACTAGCAGGCCGCGCCTGCGAAGCCGAGCGCAGAGGCGCCGCCCCACTCTCGATCCATAGAAGAGGCCCCGCGCGAGCGCGGCCCCAGGGGCGGGGTCGGTTTCGGGAGCGGGAGCGGGCTCGGCTGGGGCTTCGGGCGAGGCAAAGGCTGGGCCGCGCTCGCGCGGGGCCTGGG
>JBBRMI010000080.1:0-31909 GCA_038230915.1 Polyangiales bacterium
AACGACGTGGCCGCCCTCCTTTCTCTTCCAGACGCCCGGTAGCACCGGCGTCGTTGATATCCAGCTGCCTCTGTACACTTTCCAGTTGTTCTCTGACTTGCTCATCCTCACCTCGAAGCCGAGGCGCACCCGAGCGTTCCGGCTTCAGAATAACCGGCGCGTCGCCTCTGAGAAAGCGCTCAAGCGCATCCACCTCCCACATCTGCGTCCCGCGCCCACCGCGGCGCCCGGCAGGCGCGACGCGGCCCTCCATCGCGGCCTTCCTGAGCGCGCCCGCGGTCTTGAAGCCACAAAAAGCCGCGGCTTCCGCGGTCGTGAGCAGCCGGCGCTCCGCATCGCGCAATCGCGAATCGTTCTCGACGGTTGGCGAGCGAGTGAAACCTGCGCGAGCACCACGGACCGTGCCGAAGTGACCACGCACCACGTCTTGGGCATTTCGCATCATCCCTCCGCACTGGTTGGAAAGCCTTGAGCCCCGCTGCGCCGCCGCGAAGGCCTAACGGCGCAGCCGACAGCCCGACGTCGCCCGCGGGAATCACAGGCGCTCACGTCCACAGGCTAAACGGCGCGCTAGCAGATCCCAAGAAACGCCCAGCTATATTGTTAGTCGTAGCCGGCGCGCGCCGGGAATTAGGCTCGAATAATCTCGCGAGCCAAGACAATACTTTTGGCACCCCGAGTAGTGGCGCGAGCCGTGCGCGGCCTAGGGGTTCGGCTTCTAGCCCGCCGTCACCAACCCGATACCGACTCCCAAGGCTCGTCGTGTCCCGTCGCCGTAACCAGATCCGTCGCGATCGTCGCGATCGTCGCCATCACGTCCCGAAGATCGAGCTCGCCGAGCCAGCGTAGCCGGCGCTGCGGGATGACGATCGCGCCCTACAGTGTGCCGATGAGGTGGCTAGCAGATCCCAAGAAACGCCCCGTCATATTCTTAGTCGTAGCCAGCGCGCGCCGGGAATTAGGCTCGAACAACTTCGCGAGCCACGACAATATTTTTGGTGCCCCGAGTGCCCAGGGTCGCTCGGGGACCAGGAAGCTGGGGGCTGCAGCTGCAGGCCATGGGCGTGGCCAACCTCGCTAGATGCCAGGTTGCCGAGCTCGCTTTCGCGGGGCGCCCCGGCGTGATCATCGACGCGCCACTTTCGGTGCGCGAAGCCGGCTTCAGCCTGCACGCCGCGACGCGCGCCGGACCGGCCGACGAGCAAGGACGCGAAACGCTGCTGAAGTACATCCTGCGCCCGCCGCTGGCGAGCGAGCGGCTCCTACCCGGCCCCGATGGCCTCGTCCGCATCGCTCTCAAGAAGCCGTTCAGTGACGGCACCGTCGCCGTCGACCTCGACCCGCTTTCGTTGCTCTGCCGCCTCGTCGCGCTCGTGCCAGCGCCCAGGTTCCACACCGTGCGCTACTTCGGCGTCCTGGCTGCTGCTGCCAAGTGGCGGCCGCTGGTGGTGCCCAAGCCACAGCCGAGCGAAGTCACTGACGACGCTACCGCACCCGCCACCACGCCGTGCCGGGCGACTGGCTCGCGCTACCGCCCTTGGGCTGAGCTGCTCCGGAGGACCTTCGCGGTCGACGTCGAGACATGCCCCCGCTGTGGCGGGCACATGCGCCTGATGGCGCTCATCACCGAGCCGCAGAGCGTGGCGAGGTTGCTGCGCCACCGAGGTGAGCCAACCGAGCCGCCAGCTCGTGCTCCGCCGCGAGACCCGCCGTACTTCAAGAGCCTCGTCGTCCGACGCCAACAACCAACCCAAACCTCCCCGCAGCGCGAGCTGTTCGAGGAGCACTGAACCTTGAGACTCCGTAACGGCACTGGCAACGTGCCTACGCGCCGAGCCTCGCGCTGAGACCGGCTTGCTGCCCGAGTCTTGCGGTCGGGGCGGCTTTGCAGCCCGTGACGACGACGTTCAGGGGGGCTCACTGGGTCGTGGGAGGGTAAGAGCGGCGACGGCCATCCCGCCCCATCCCCGCTCAAAATGCCTACGAGCCGCTCTGGGCACTCTTGCCGTTGGGCGCCGGGCTCGCGCTCGTCGCTGTGCAGCGGCTGAGCCAACGGCGGCGTTTGAGCATCGGCTGAGCCCTGACCCGGAACCGCCAACTCACGAATCAGGCCCTTTCGGTCGCAAATAACTGACGAAGGACTTTCCTCGAAGCAGCTTGGACCCGCGAATCGAATTCCAGGGCCCCACCGGTTCTGTTGCGGGGGTCGCGGACGGATCAGTGCAACGTAACCGGCACCGTGATGTCTTGGTCGGGCGGCAACTCGAAATCAGCGTCGACCTGAGCGCTCGCGTCGCAGAGCGCCGCGTAAGGTAGCGCTGCTTGCGTCGTCTTGACCGGGGGATCACACATGCCGGTGGCGTTGCAGCTCCCAGGCGGGGTGGCAAAGACGCCCACGCGAACGCGATAGGCGCCAGCTGCCACGGGCTGGGTGACGACGTGCTGGTAGGGGGTGGGGACACCGCCCTTACACATTGCGCTTTCTTGGTAGACGCGAACCTCACGTGCGTCCCAAGCAAGATCCACCGACTCACCTTGAGCAATCAGGGCGATGCGCTTGGTGCCGGTCGGTGGGTTGGGGCACTGGGAACAGGGCCCGCAAGCATTGGCCACGGCGGTCCACACGACCCCCGCGGGCTGCTTTCGCACGATGGTGAAAGCGGTGCAGCCGACGCCTCCGACGACGACAGCGCGCGGGGCCCCGGCATCGTTCACGACGTGAAACGTCACGCTTTGCTTCGAGGGTTCGTCGCTGGGTGCTCCGCCTTGCGAGGTGCCGCCCTCGGCGCCGCCGACACCGCCAGCGCCAATCGTGCCGCCGCTATGCCCCCCCGTTCCCCCCACTCCGGCGCCGGCACCACCC
Organism: Polyangiales bacterium; assembly: GCA_038230915.1. GTDB lineage: Bacteria > Myxococcota_A > Polyangia > Polyangiales > Polyangiaceae > PMG-095. Next base: position 2,864 of record JBBRMI010000080.1, read on the forward strand.
TGGTCGCCACTGCCGGCTCCACCCATCGCCGCGCCCGAGCCGCCTTCGACGACAGATGGTGTGCCTGCCGCCGCGCCCGCGCCCGCTTCGCCCTGGCCGGGTGTCGTCGCCGACTTCCCGCAGGCGGCGAGCGCGAATATGAGCAGACAAACTACTCCGCAGTGATGAGGGTCAAGCTTCATTGCCGCAGCAGGAAGGTGTTGCCACCTTTAACGGTGTTGCCGAGCAAGCTTATCACGCGGAAGCGACCCGCAGTGCCGGTGCGACCGAGGCCGGAATCGTAACGCAAACCAATTTTCCAACGCTGTCCAAACGGAATCGGCCAGTTCTGATAAAGCTCGACCGCGCCGACGGAGTATTGATCGGGTGCAAGGCCTGCCCCGGTGGCTTTGGCCACTTCCGCGCTCGTCAGGGCGCGGCACGCCGCAAGGGTTTGGAATGCCGCCGACGGTCGGAGCTCCACGATGATGCCCGGGCGCACCACGACGTCTCGTCCGAAAAATGACCCCCGATAGCGGCCGGTGCCGCCTCCGAGCGTCAGTTTGGCAGTTGGAGCAATCACCGAACCGATGAGCGGCGTCTCGACCGCCACGTCGCTGGAGCCGATGGCGACCACCAGCAGCTCGGGGGTGCCGCTCCCCGCAGCCGTGCGTTCCGTGCCGCGGAAGGTGAAGCCTTGTCGCGTGTAGATGATGGTAGGACCCGAGGTTTGCTGTAACTCGAGCACCGCCGTCGATTCGATGCGGAGTGCCTCCAGATAGTAAGTGCCACTGGAGAGCCGCAGCTTGCCGCCGCTATTCACTTGGATCGTTCCGAAACGCCCCGGGGCTTCGCTCAGGACCTGCCCGCTGTTCACGTTGCGGTCACCGTTCGACGTGTTCGGGTACTGAACGACCCAGCTGAGCGCGTCGCTAGGGCTAAAGGCTCCCGTCTGTTGAACGGCGCCGGTGACGGTCACGTAGTTTTGCCGAGTTAGCCCGCCTTGGTATTTGACGTCGCCGCGGACCGTGGCGCGCTCAGCCAAAAATACGCTACCTCGTGCGGAAACCGAGCCTGTGACCGCGTAGACACCGACGCGCAACTGCCCGGTGCCGGCGTCGGCGATCGGCGCGGCTTGCCCATCGGCACCGACCACGCTGGCACGATCACCGAGGTCGAGCATGCCGTCTGCAGACAGCGCCAGGCTGCCTGCCACCATCCCGCGCGGGAGCGAAATCGTGACCGCGCCGGTGGTGGTGGCGCTCACTCCACACTTGGGGGGCAATCCGGGGGTTGAGCCCGCGACGCCGTTCGGAAGTAGGAAAGAAAGCCTTCCGGTTGGCTCCATGCCACTGCGCGACAGCAGCACACGGTGGGTGTTCGCGGCGTTCCAACGGTTTGGCACGTAGAGTGTGCTGAGACCCGAGAACGGAATACCGGGCGACGGCGAGCCGCCGGCGGCTGGACCACCCGTTCCCGGTGCGGCGCCTGGCCCGTCGATCACGTGCAGGTTTCGATGCGCGACGTGCCGATCGCCGATGGTCGCGGCCTCGGTATCGGTTGTCGTGTTGGTGACGGGGTCGTCCGCTGAATCGACGATCGTGAGCATGCACGTGTGCTCGGCGGTTGCGGCGGGCACATTCCAGGCAAACTGCTTCACCTCCGGTACCCGCTGGTTGACTTCGGCGACGCTACCGCAGCCGACCATCTTCCAGCCTGTGCTCTCGTCGAGCGCTCCGCAGCCAGGGGCACCCGGCACGGCCGTCTGTGTCCAGAAGTTCGCCGGCAATGGCGGGACGCCCGCCGAAGCGTCCGTGTACATCGCCACGACGCGCACGTTGCTGGCCGGCGCCAGGCCTCGATTGTGCATCTGCACGTACACGTTCGCGAGCTGCCCGCGCCGTGGATCCACATGGGTGAGCAGCCATGGTGGGCAGCTTGCAATGCTGGACGGGCAGCTCTCGAACTCGACGTGATCAACCGTCGAGAACTGATAAGCGGCGTTGTACAGCGACGGGACATCGACGCGAATGTCCGTCGATTCCCAGAAGTAGACGCGGCCGCCCGTGGTGTCGTCCGGTTTGTAGAATGGCGGGCGGGCGGCATCCGCAATCGGGTGCTCTGGATCGGGCAGGCCGCTGGGGGTAGGCGCTTGCCCCTCGTCGAAGACGCTGTCGCGCACCATCAGCTCGACGCTGGGGCAGGTCCCGGCGGCGATGGAGCGATGGTAGCCGCCCAAGCCCCAGGTTCCGATGAAGAGCGTCGACGTTTGCGGATTCAGGTAGATGTCGTTAACGTCCACGCCGTCGGGCAGGCCGTCGTCGAACGGCTCCCAACTGACGCTGTTTGCGCCGCTGAGCGCGCCCACGAATACGCCCACGTCGGTCGCTGCGAACAGCCGATTGCCGGGCGCGTCGATGGCGACACCGGTTACGGCTGCCGCCGCCGGCATGGTGTGCGCCGCGTCGACGGGGGTTAGCGCAGTCCAGGTTGCCCCGGCATCGGTCGTCTGCGCCAGCTGGCCGGGCGCGCCCGACGCCACGAACGCGCGCGTGGGCGTAACCGGATCGATCGCGATCGCATTGGCCCGCGAGATCGCGGCCCCGAGCGAAGTCGAGGTCCAGGTCGCCCCGCTGTCGCTCGACACGTACACGACCCCGTTGAACGTGGCATCCGTGGCGCCCACGTAATAGTACTTCGGGTTAGTCGCTGAACCGGCGATCGCGAGCGCGCTAACCGAGGTACCCGCGGGGGTGAGCGACGTAGTCCAGTTGATGCCGTCAGTCGTTTTCATGACCAACTCCTGTCCTGGCGTCGTTGTCGAGACACCGCGCATCAAAGCGGTGCCCCCGATCGTCGGATCAGCCGTGACCAAGACTGGCCTACCAATGGAGGTCGTGTTGGGCGTGGTGCCGGCCGGAAACACCCAGCACGCAGCGCACCCACAAGAGCCGTCGGCGGCTGGCGCGCAGATGGCGGAGTTGCCTCCTGGTGTGTAGGGCACGGGGTTGATGATTTCGAACAGGCTGCCATTGCAGTGCGAATACAGCGTCGACGAATTGCTGGCGTCGGAGGCGACGTCGGTCCCGTCGCAGCCACCCGGTTCGTACCAAGTCCGATTACCAAAGGTGATGTTGGTACCGTTGTCTTGTGCGCCGCCCGCGATTAGACCTGCCCCAGCGACTTGAGAGGTGAGGCGATAGAACTCCGTCGTCTGCATGCCGTGGGCGCGCGTGGTCCAGTGCCAAGTCGCGGCGCTGGTGTCGGTGCTTTTGTAGATGCCACCGTCGTTACCAGCGTAAACGATGCGGGAGTTCGATGGGTCGAACGTCATCGAGTGTTGATCGGCGTGAATGCCCAAGCCGAAAGCCGGATCGGTGCCCAGGTCGACGCGCGCCCAGGTCGCGCCGCCATCGGTCGTTCCGTACAGCAACACGTTGCCGAAATAGGCAATGTTCGCGTTGTTGGGATCGGCTTGGAGCAGCGTATTGTACCAAGGGTAGCCACCGCCCTCCAACGGTTGGGCCGCGAGGGCGGCGTTCGGTAACGCCTGCCAGTTGGTCGCCGCGCCATCCGTCGTTTTGTAGAGGTCGAATGTGGTGGTGCTGGTCGCGATGCGGGCGTAGAGCGTCTGTGGACTGCTCGTCACGAGCGTGAGGCCGACACGTTCAGTGGAGCCGAGGGTGATGCCGCCGTCACGCTTCGCCCAGCCGGAACCGTCGTGCTTCCAGATGCCCGACGCGAAAGTCGCCGTCCCGCTAGTAACGCCTGCATAAACCGTGGGTGGCGTCGTTGTGAACGTGATCTCCAAATCGTCGATGACCGCGTTCATGCCGTCGAGCAGCGTCCACGTAAATGTGCCGGCGGGACGAGTTCCCACGAAAATGCCGCCGGTAGTGGCGACATAGACGTCGCCATTGACTCCGGGCTGGGCGATCACGCGGTAGACACTCGACATGTCGACGGTGCCGTCGGAGACCTTGGTAAAGGTGTCGGTTGCCCCGCTCGGCGAGGACCACACTCCGTCGCCACGGGACCGGTAGGCTTGGTCTGACATCGCCACGAAGATTTCACGGGTGGTCGTGTTGAAACCGATGTCGCTCACCAAACGCGTCGAGGCACCGATGCGCGAGCGTTGCCAGCGTCGACCCTGATCGCCCGACAGCCAAAGCCCTCCCACGGTACCGGCGAACAGTCGGTTCGAGTCACCGGGGTCGAATGCTAGTGCCATCACGCGCCCGGGAACGTTGGTCGGACCGGATGGCATCCAGCCGCAGCCGGGGGCTCCCGGACCACCTGGACCGCCGCCGCCGCCGGGGCCGTCGCACGGCACGCAAAAACAACCATCTGCACTCCGGAAGGTGCAGAGGCCGCCGCCGCACCTGAATTCTCCGGTGCCGCAGTGATCACGGCAGGCGCCGAACAGACACTCTTGGCCTTCGTTGCAGGTGGCGTCGCAGGCCCCAACCGGTGCCGGGGGAGCGTCGGGATCGAAGTGCGGCCGAGCTTGCGCGACACGCATCGCGGCGAGCTGAGTGAGCGCCGTCGCGTGCCGCGAAACCGAGATCTGATCGTTAGGGAAGGCCCGCCGATGCACGTAGCCGGCCAGCCGCTGCTCTTCCAACTCGAAGGACCCTTCACCCTCTTCGTTGTCGCCGTTGACGTGCGGCAATCGGGGGCCGACCTGTAGCTTGTCGATGGCGCTGCCCACATTTTCGGGCGGCGAGCCACTGCCGGAATCGGTTTCACAGGCGGCCAGGCCGAGCGCCCCTGCAAGGACAGCCAGCGACATCGCCCAGAATCCACGCCGCAAGACTCTCCCGTTCGCCTTCGCCCGAAACATGCTGGCCTCCTGCCCTGCCGTCCGTAGTGCTCGGCCCAACCGCGACCCGATCTCACGAACCCGCTGGAGACCTCTTACACCAGGGTGCGGCCGGTCGCAAGGTCCGTGGGGCGTCCGATTGTCTACGTGAGGCCATCAACCCGAGGGGTGCTGCAAACCGCCACACCGAGCTCGGCGCGGGCGCGAGCGGGAAGTCACGTTTGGTCTCCTAGCTCGATGCTAAGAGCTGCCTCTGTACACTTTCCAGTTGTTCTCTGACTTGCTCATCCTCACCTCGAAGCCGAGGCGCACCCGAGCGTTCCGACTTCAGAATAGCCGGCGCGTCGCCTCTGAGAAAGCGCTCAAGCGCATCCACCTCCCACATCTGCGTCCCGCGCCCACCGCGGCGCCCCGCCGACGCGACGCGGCCCTCCATCGCGGCTTTCCTGAGCGCGCCCGCGGTCTTGAAGCCGCAAAAAGCCGCGGCTTCCGCCGTTGTGAGCAGGTGGCGCTCCGCATCGGGCAATCGCGAATCGTTCTCAGCGGTTGGCGAACGAGTGAAACCTGCGCGAGCACCGCGGCCCCTGCCGAAGTGACGACGTACGACGTGTTGGGCATTTCGCATCATCCCTCCGCACTGGTTGGAGAGCCTCGAGCCCCGCTGCGAAGGCTGAACGGCGTAGCCGACAGCCCGACATCGCCCGCGGGAATCACAAGCGCTCACGTCCACAGGCTAAACGGCGCGCTAGCAGATCCCAAGAAACGCCCGGCTATATTGTTAGTCGTAGCCGGCGCGCGCCGGGAATTAGGCTCGAATAATTTCGCCAGCCACGACCATATTTTTGGTACCTGAGTCCGGGGTCAATCGAGATCACAATGCAGTCACCGCTGCTCACGTCGGCCCCGGCGCTGGGGCGCGCTACTTCGACGTGCCTCCTCGAAGACTTCCGCGGCGCCGGAGACCTGTGGGCTCCAGCCTTCCCGTCACCTCGCCAGTCGGCATGGTTCAGACGGACCCCTAGCGTAGGTCGGCGCACCGTCGCACGACCGGGCACGTGGCCCGCGTAGCGCGGCACCAGGTTTCCCAGCCGCAGTTCCGAGCACCAATGAAAGTACTATCGTCTGCCCCACAACCTGCCGGGGCCTCGCATGAATGGGTGGGGATTGCTTGGCGTTTGCGCCGCTGCGAATGGAGTTATCCATCCAACCCAACAACCGCGCTGGGTGCATTCTCCGCCGTTTAGGTGGGCGCTGAACAGGTGCGCCCGTGACATTGTCTTGCAGAGCCGGGCGCCTTTCCGCTCCATCTTCTGCGTGCGGCTTGGTAAGACGCATGAGGCTGCCGGTGGTCTCAACGCACGCGGCCCGACCCCGAAGCAACGTCGCCTAGGAGTCGCATTGGGGCTGGCGGGGTCGCTGGATTGTCGGAACGAGAGATGAGTCAACAAATGTGGTTCAGCAAAGGTGGCGAGCGCGTCCGGGAAACCTTCGAAGCGGCCTTGGGCTGGTGCGAGGGCTGCAGCGTCGTCACGGAAGGGCCGACCGCGGGCGACCGCGGCGACGCCGTCTGGAAGCAACTGGGCCAGTCCGCCGAAAAGGTTCGTGCTGCCATCCTCTCGAACCTCGAAGCGGCAGACTCGGACCTGTTGGGGCCGCTGTACGGGGCGAGCCGGGTGAGGCGTTTCATCGACGGCACGCGCCGTGGCGTGCACCTTGTTTCGTTCGAACGCGGGGACGAGATTCGCTTCTTGCTCGCGCCGGACGTGCTGCGCGCCAGTACCCTGGAAGCACGGGGCGTGTGGCTCTTCTGGGAGGGACCGCGTGGCGCTCTACCGGACGGTTTGCAGGCGATCATCGATGAATGTTGGTCGTCATCGGCACCGGTGAGCGCCGAGGAATTTGCAAACGGTCCCGAAATTGGTTCGGTTGTCACTCCCTACTCTCGCCCTATTCCTTCAGTGCGTGAGGTCTTGGGCATCCGCAGCACTCGCGACTATTTCGAGCTTGAGCCGGACGACCAGGAAGCGGCGCTGTGGAGCACGCTCATCGGCGAAGGCGCTGTGGATCTGGTGCAGGCGATTCGCCTTTGTGCAGAGCGCTTGCGGGCGCAAGGCTTTCTCGAATACCAGCGCCTGCATCAAGACGGTCGCGTCTACGCGGCCCTCGAGGAACGGCTGCTCGCCGCCCGGCGCCGTACCGATCTGTTCGACCGACCTCGGAACGGCTTCGTTCGCGCCATTCGACCTGACATCGACGGCCTGACGGCAGAGCAATGGCGCGATTGCTTGATGGGTGCCCTTGATGAAGGCTCGCGCGTTGATCGAGACGAGGCCGTTCGCCTTGGGTTCGAGAACGCCCAGACCACCTACGGCGTCAATGCTCAGCGGCTCCGAACCGGCGGTAGAGCAGACCAAGCGTTGCGTAGCGCCATCAATAGCGCCATCCGCCAAGGCTATCTGGCACGCGATGGGGCTGCCTACTTACTGCGCGTTGCGCCGCCCGAAGCACCAACTCTTCGCGGCCTCATCGCAGTCGAGCCGACCGATGAGCTGCGGCCCGAGGGCGCCGCTCAGGCGCCGTTGTCGGTCGCTGCCGCCACCGCTGAGGTGACGCCACCCAGCGTGCACGACGTGACCACCAGCGTTCCGGAGGTTTCGGTAGCGCCACCCGTGCGCGAACCGGAGCCAATCGCGCCCTTGGATCGGGATCTGCAAACCCTGCCGCTCCCAACCCGTGCCCTGAATTGGGCCGCGCGGCGTGAGGTCGCCACTGTTCGCGAGCTAGTGACGTGGAAACCCGAAGCTTTTGAACAAGAGAAGAACGTCGGTCGCGGAACGGTTAGGGAAACGCGCGAAGTCATTGAGTCGCTGTTGGGCTACTCATGGGAAGAAGCCTACGTCGCCGTCCACGGAGGCGCGGCTGCCATCAGCCAGTCCGATGAAATGGCGGCAGCAGATGACGACTCCGCTACGGATTCACTGACGGCCGCGGGAGCCACCGGTTGGGCCACCCTTGCAGGGCGCCTGACCGACGCGGAGCGAGCTGTCACGTTGCTCGACGTCCAGCTGCCGACTCGTATGAGAAATTTCGTGCGCAGCGAGGGCATCGAACAACTCGGGGACCTGTTCAAGTTGTCTCACGCCGGCCTGGCCGGCACGGCCAACCTTGGTCGAAAGTCCCTCAACGACACCATCGATGCGGTTCGCGACTTCTTGAGCGAGCGCGCGTCTCCGCCTGTGTACCCGACGTTCCTACAGGCCTGGCAAGCGCAACTCGCGGTGCTGGAGCCCATTCCGCGCATGATCGTCACGCGGCGCGCCGGCATGCACGGGGCCCGCGAAACGCTCGAGGAAATCGGCGCCATGCTGGGTGTCACCCGTGAGCGCGTGCGCCAGATTGAAACGCTCGTCGTGGAGCGCCTGGCCGAGCGGTCGCGTTGGCGCCGTTCAGTGGAAGCCAATCTGGTGGCTGCCTTCGGCTCAGGTCGGGCGCTACCGCTTGATCTGCTCGCTCAAGATTCGTGGTGGGCAGGCATCGATCAGCAAGAACTGCTGCTCGACTACGTCGTGCGGCGCATCTTCGAGGACCAGTTGTTCGTGCTCGAAGCACCCAGCGGCAAGCGGTACCTGACCAAGTTCGGCCCTAGTGACTTCGTCACGCACCTGGAGAGTGCCAAGAGCCGCGTGGCGAAGCTCGAGTACCCGGTCGAGGAAAGCGTTATCGCGGAGATTTTGCACGCCGAAGCCGACGTGCTCGACCCCATTCTCTTCACCGAGCTCCAACAAGCAGTTGATGAGCTTCTGCACCGGGACCCCGAAAAGCCGGGGCTTGCCTTGGGCCACGGGCGCTATCGCACCGATGAGCTGCTCGCCTTCCTGAACGGTCAGGCAGAGCCCGTTCCCGTTTCATTCGTTGAAGACGCCTGTGGCCGCGGGCCGATGCCAGACGAAGTCCTCTATTTCAAACGGGGTGTTGTCGGCCTCAAGCGCCACTTCCCCGACTTCGACAGCTGGATGGAGCGCCTGGTTCCGGCCGCGCTCGAGCTCATGAAGGAGCGACCGATCGGTCGCCAGTGGCTTGTGCCCGAGATTCATGAGCTACTGCGAGAGAAGGGCGCCCTCCCCGATTGGCTTGGGCACTGGCACTTGGCGAGTCTTCTGCGCCTTAGCGGCAAGGTCGACTACCTCGGCAGGCTCCGCGTTGCCTCAAAGGACGCTGGCCAAGAACGCCTTCAGTACGAGGCCCTGCTCGAGCAGATCCTCCGGCGGGCTGGTAGCCCTCTCAATCTCGACGGCCTCATTTCACTCGCTCGGGTGCAGACGGACGTGCCCGAGGCTTCGGCCAGCTCTACGACCCTCACAGCACCGTTCATCCGTCTCGACGAAAGCCGAGTTGGGCTGCTCGACCGTGACGTTCCTGGCGGCCCGACCGCCGTAGCCGCCGCGATTGAGGCGGTGGTCAAGTCGTTGAACGACACCCAACTCGGCCTGACACCGTATCAAGCGACGTCGCTGGTCAACGCGCTTTCGGACGTGCATGCGTCCTGGACTACTTCGATGGTTCTGTCGCTGCTGCGAAACGAAACTTCGGTGCGAATCGATCGCACCAGAAACATTGGGCTCGACGAGTGGGACGATGTGCGTTGCCCATCGCGCCCCGAGTTCCTGCGTCGCGAGTTACAGCAACGGGGCGGACAGCTTCCACTCCACGAGTTCTCTGCAAAGATGGAGCGCATCTACGGGCGGGCGCCGGACCGCGCCGAAGTGTGGGGCCTAGCCCAGCAGGTCGGACTGACCATTGTCGGCGAGATGATCTCTCGCCCGAGCAACGAGCCCGTTCAGACTTCCGTTGAGCGCGTCGGCATCAACCTCACGGGCATTCCCGCTGAGCTTCGCGAGAAGTTTCAAGAATACGTGGACCTGCCCCCGCGCGACGTTCCTACCCTCCGCAAAGAAGTCAAGCAGCACGTGGATGAGATGGCCAAGGCGTATGAGGTCAACGAGTTCGTCGACCTCGCAGGCGCGCAGGCGCTGGCCGGCCAGTGCAACCTGCTCCTAGATCACTGGCAAACCCTGCCTGCATCCGATCGGCGTCTTGCGCACGCCGCCGTCCACTATTTCGTCAGCTGGGAGGACGTTGAAAACGATCTGGACATTGGCGGGCTCGATGACGACAAGCAGATCATGAACGCGGTGCTTGCGTACTTGGGCATGGAAGAGTCGAGTCATGGCGCTCTCGCAAGCTGAGCGAAAGCCCGAACGGGTCGTCTTTGCGCCCGGTGCGCGCGTGGAGATCCGTGGTGAAGAGTGGATCGTCCGCAAAGCCGAGCAAACCTCCACCGGCGACACCGCCGTGCACGTCACCGGGCTGAGCGAGCTCGTCCGCAACAAGAATTCTATCTTCTTGACCGACCTGGACAAGGAGATGCGCGTGCTCGAGCCCGAGCAAACCGAGTTGGTGCCCGACCCGTCGCCCGGCTACCGACGCACCCGGCTGTACCTTGAAAGTCTGTTCCGGCAGTCGCCTCCCACGGATGCCCGCCTCTATCGAGGCCACCACGGCGCCATGGACCCAGCAGAATATCAGCTGGTACCGGCCGGCAAGGCGTTGGCGCAGCCGCGGCCCCGCATCCTGATTGCGGACGGCGTCGGCCTCGGCAAGACGATAGAGGTCGGCGTGCTTCTGAGCGAGCTCATCCGCCGCGGCCGCGGACGCCGCATCCTGGTCGTTGCGCTCAAGAGCGTGCTCGAGCAGTTCCAAGAAGAGCTTTGGGCGCGCTTCACCATCCCGCTGGTGCGATTGGACTCAATTGGACTGGAGCGGGTGCAGCGTAAGATCCCCGCGAATCACAACCCCTTCTACTACTTCGACCGAGCCATCATCTCGATCGACACGCTGAAGAAGGACGAGAAGTACCGCCGTTTCTTGGAAGCGTGCCACTGGGACGCCGTGGTGGTCGACGAGTGTCAGCATGTCGCCGTACGGGGGCGCGGCGGCGCGGCTCAGCGCTCGCAGCGAGCCAAGCTGGCGGGCTTGCTCGGGCGTACCTCGGAAGCGCTGATTCTGACCAGCGCCACCCCGCACGACGGCAAGAAGGAGAGCTTCGCGAGCTTGATGAACCTGCTCGAGCCCACCGCCATTGCCGACGACCGCGAGTACACGGCGGAGGATGTATCGGGCCTGTTCGTGCGTCGCTTCAAGAAGGATGTGCAAGGACAAGTGCAGGGTTCGTTCCGCGAGCGTGCCGTTCATCCCGAACACGTGGATGCGTGCGCCGAGGAAGACGCCGTGTTCGAGCTACTGCAAACCGCGAAGTTTCGAACGATTCAGCCAAGGCGCCGCAAGTTGCCCGGACAGGACGAGACCTCGACGGACGTACCGGTCGGAGGCGGGGGCATCCTTTTCCGCACGCTCCTGCTGAAATCCTTCCTGTCCTCGCCCGAGGCATTGATCGATACGGTCGGCGAGCGACTGAAGCACAGGCGTCTGACGAATGCAGCGGGCGGCGAGCTGGATGCCGAAGCCAAGTACGACGTGGATCTGCTCACTCGCATCCGGACAGCAGCCGAAAAGGTCACCGCCAAAAAGAACACCAAGCTCGCTCGCCTCGTCGCACTCCTTGACCAAATGGGTGTGACCCACGACGGCTCCGAACGCATCGTCATCTTTAGCGAACGCATCGCCACATTGGAGCTTCTGCGCGACCAGCTATCCAAGGCCTTGAAGCTCAAGGCGCAAGAGATCGCGGTGTTTCACGGCACGCTCGACGATCAGGAGCAGCAAAAGCTGGTCAAAGCCTTCGGTAGCGAGAAGAGCGCAGTGCGCATCCTGCTCGCCAGCGACGCCGCCAGCGAGGGCATCAACCTGCACCATTTTTGCCACCGTTTGGTGCACTACGACATCCCTTGGTCGCTGATCACGCTCGAGCAGCGCAACGGCCGCATCGATCGCTACGGGCAGGCCCACGTGCCCGAGCTGCACTACCTGCTGAGCCGTCCCTCGAACACCGAGCTGCGGGGCGACCTACGCGTCATCGATGTGCTGATCCAAAAGGAAGAGGTGGCGCACAAGAACCTGGGCGACGCCCGCTGGCTCTTGAACCTTCACGACGCCGAGGCCGAGGAAGACCGCATTGCCGAAGGTATCAGCCAACGGGAGGCTCCAGAGGCGATCTTGCCTGACGGCGCACCCTCCACCGACTTCCTCGCAGCGCTGATGAACATGTGGAGCACCGGCACCGCAGCCGGCAGCAGTCCGGGCGCTCTGCCGCCCGCCGGCGACCAAAAGCCGTCAAAAATTAGTCCTTCATCCTCGTGGGTCGGCGATGGCATCGCGCCGAACGCCACGGCGGCACCGGCTACCGCGGAACCGTTGCGCCTCTTCGCAACCGATCTCGATTTCGCCGAAGAGGCGTTTCAAGAACTGCTCGACAACCAACCGGCAGGGCTCAGCAAGGAAGCGCGCCTGGAAGCACCGCAGTGGGAGAAGCACATTCAGGGCTTCACCTTGAAGGCGCCGCTTGACCTGCGTGAGCGTTACCGCTTTCTGCCACCCGAGCTGCAACAGAACGACGACTGGACCTTCAAGCTGACCAGCGACCGCGCGCTGGTTCAGAAGGCGCTCGCCAAAAGTCGGCAAAGCGCCGACGCCTGGCCAGAGTACGAGCTATTTTGGGAGCAGCACCCCATTGCGGAGTGGCTCAACGATCGCATGGCGGCCCACTTTCGTCGCCATGAGGCGCCGGTGTTGCTCGCGCATCGCGGGCTTCAAGCTGGCGAAACGGCGTTCGTGTTCCAGGGCGTGCTGTCGAACCAGCGCAGCCAGCCCATGTTGGCCGAGTGGTTCGCCGTGCGCTTTCCTCTCGAGGGTGAGGCCAACGTCGAAGCTTTGTGGGAATTGATCAAACACACCGGTTTGGCAGAGATGCTCGTCAATCCGGGTGGGGCCCCAGACGTCACGCGAGCCATGTCGCTGCGGCCGAAAGCCGTGGAGTTGGCCAAGCAGCACATGGCCGAGAAACGCAACCAGCGTGCCGCACGCCTGACGCCGCAGTTGAAAGACGGGCATCGCAAGCTCACCGACTGGGCGAACCGAAAGCTGGCCGAGCTGCAGACGCGCGAGGAATCAGCCACGAGCGACGGAAAGAAACTGCGCAGCGACATCGCTCAACGCCTCGGTGAGCGCCGCCGCGAGGTCGAGCAGCAGCGCGAGCAGCGCAAAACTTGGCTGACCCACACCATGAGCACCCTCGCCACGCCCTACCTGCGCATCGCCGCCGTGTTGCTCGGTGAAGCCGAGACGGCGAAGAAGGGCAAGCGCTGATGGCCCTCGACATCTCCGGCATCGGCAACGTCGGCGAATTCTTTTCGCAGCACTACCTTGACGCGCTGCTCGAAAAGGATCTGAAAGACACGCTCTCGCGTTGGGCCAAGCGCAAAACGGAAGACAAGATCCCCGCGCCACAAGACCGGCTGGCGCGCCTTGCCGATCCGTATTTTCGGCTCGCGGCTCGCGCTGAGGGCGTCACAGAACCCAGCGAACGCTTGGACCTTTCGGAAGACTTTCACGCGAACCTGCTCGAAGCCCTGGGCTACGAGCGAAAGCCGAGCACGGTGCTGCTCGATGACGATCGCGTCCTCCCGGTCCTGTACGCCGAGCAGCAGAACAACAAGCCTTGGCTCTGGATCGTCGAGGCGCCATTCCCGGTCAGCGACGACGAAGCCGATCCCTTCGGCGAATCACCGCTGCCTCGCCAAGTACCGAGCAGCGCCGCCAAGTCATCCGAGGCCTCCGAGCTCGCCACCGAATCCTGGCGCGAGCTACTCGACGGCCCCATCTTCCGCGCCGAAAACCCGCCGCGCTGGGTCATCTTCGTCGCCGGCAGCGACGTCTTCCTGCTCGACCGAGACAAGTGGCACCAAGGCAAGTACCTGCACTTTCAGCTCGGGCGCCTGCTCGGCCTGCGCGAGCCCAAGTCGCTGCAGGCCACCGCTGGCCTCCTGCATCGCGAGGTCTTGCTCCCTGACGGCGGGCAAAGCCTGCTCGAGAAGCTCGACGAAGAGAGCCACAAGCACGCCTTCGCCGTTTCCACCGACTTGAAGTTCGGCGCGCAAAGAGCCATCGAGCTACTCGGCAACGAAGCCGTCCGTTACCGACTGGAAGTCCAAAAGAAGAAGACGTACGACGACGAGCTCGACGTGCGCGAGCTCACGCGCGAGTGCATCACCTACCTCTACCGCCTCCTCTTCCTGTTCTACGTTGAAGCGCGTGGCCCCGAGCTCGGCGTGGTGCCGATGCAGAGCGACGCCTTCCGCCTCGGCTACAGCCTGGAAAGCCTACGGGATCTAGAGCTAGTCGCACTGACGACCGACGAAGCCCGAAACGGCACGTTTCTCAGCGAAAGTTTGCGCAGGCTGTTTCACCTGGTGCAGCGCGGCCACGGTCCGAAACAGGGCGTGTTGGCGTTGGATCTATCACCAACCCCAAACGCCGCCGCCGAGCCTGCTACCTTTCACGAGACCTTCCAGCTCCGCGGTCTGCGCAGCCCGCTCTTCGATGAAGAGCGCACGCCCATCTTGCGCGCCGTCAAGTTCAAGAACCAAACAATTCAAGAAGTGTTGCAGTTGCTCAGCCTCTCGCGTGAGGGCAAAGGCAAGGCGCGCGGCCGCATCAGTTACGCGCAGCTGGGCATTAACCAGCTCGGCGCCGTGTACGAAGGCCTGCTCAGCTACACGGGCTTCTTCGCCGCCGAAGAGCTGCACGAAGTGCGCGACGAGGCAGAAATTGCCGAAGAAGGCGCCCGCACCTACTTCGTGCCCGCCTCCAAGGTCGAAGCGTACAAAAAGACCGAGCTGGTCAAGGACGAGTACGGTCGCCCGCTCAAGCACCCCAAGGGCACCTTCTTGTTTCGCTTGGCGGGCCGCGACCGTGAACGCAGCGCCAGCTACTACACGCCCGAGGTACTGACGCGCTGCCTTACCAAGTACACCCTCAAAGTACGGCTGGGCGAGCCGCTGGTGCCTGAAGACGACACGCCCGAGCTGCGCGAGCAACGTCTGAGCGCCGATGAAATCTTGAAGCTTACGCTGTGCGAGCCCGCGATGGGCTCCGGCGCATTCTTGAATGAAGCCGTCTCGCAGCTGGCCGAAAAGTACCTAGAAAAGAAGCAGGCGGAGCTCGGCCAAACCATCGCCGCCGACCAGTACCAATCCGAGCTGGCGAAGGTGAAGTACCACTTCGTCGTCCACAACACCTACGGCGTGGACTTGAACCCGCTCGCGGCGGAACTTGGCAAAATCTCGCTCTGGCTCAACGTGCTGCAGCCCGACGTGCAGGCGCCGTACCTCGACCAACGCCTGGCCGTCGGCAACAGCCTGATCGGCGCGCGCCGCGAAGTCTTCGCCGGCCACCTGCTCACCGCCCGCGGCAGCAGCAGCGACACCTGGCTCAGCGCCGTGCCCCAGCGCATCCCGCTGCGCGACCCCGCCGCCGCCCCCGGCACCGACGTGCGCCTGCCCGCGCGCCCGCAAGGCAGCGTCTATCACTTCCTCTTGCCCGACTCCGGCATGGTCGCCTACGCCGACGACGACGTCGTCAAAGACCTGCGCAAAGACGAATCCGAGCAGCTCCGCACCTGGCGCAAAGCCCAAACCCAGCCGTTCACCGACGCTGAAGTCACGCGCCTCGCCGCCCTCTCCGACCGCATCGACGCCCTCTGGCAAACCTGGGCGGAAGAGCGCGCGCTGCGCCAAACCCTCGTCCGCCAGCCCATCCACCTGTGGGGTCAACCCGCCGACGAACAAGTCAAAGCCGGCACCCGCCAACCCGACCAAGCCCCGCGCTTCGTCAGCGTCGAAGAAGCCGAAGAGCTCATCCGCACCCGCGACCGCCAAGTCACCAGCGGCGTGCGCCTCCAGCTCGTCATGGACTACTGGTGCGCCCTCTGGTTCTGGCCCGTCCTCGACGCCGAGTCCGCCCCCACGCGCGAACAATGGCTGACGGACGTGGAAGCCATTTTGGAAAGTGGGGCTGCCGCGACGCAGCCCGAATCGCAGAAGGCTACCGGGGCGGCGCCCGGTACCTCTGAGCGACTCGCGATCGTGCAGCGTGTTGCGAGTGAGCAACGCTTCTTCCATTGGCAGCTCACGTTTGCGGAGGTGTTCGCGCAGCGCGGCGGGATGGATGTGTTTCTCGGGAATCCGCCTTGGATCAACGTCGAGTGGCAAGAGGCAGGCGTGCTCGGCGATATCGAGCCGTTGGTCTCGCTTCGTCGCTTAACCGCGAAGGAGCGTGCGAGCAAACGACGCGAGGTCGTGAGCACGGAATTGACGGCCCGGACCTACCTCGCTGATCTTTGCGGCACCACGGGCGTAGGCAGCTTTATCGGGGCTCGCTCGAACTATCCCTTGCTGCACGGTGTGCGCCCCAATCTCTACAAGGGCTTCCTCGAACAAGTCGTTCGTTGCCGGTCGCGGTTGGGCGCTGCTGGCGTCCTGCACCAAAGAGGAGTTTACGAGGAGCCCAATGCGGCAAGGCTGCGAGCACGACTATACGAAACGCTCCGCTTTCGGTTGCATTTCATCAACAAGCTGAATCTGTTTGCTGATGTTCACCATGAGAAGCACTTTGAGTGCTCCATCATAGGCAGCGACCAACCAGTCCCGGTGTTCTACCAGGCGTGCAATCTCTATCACCCAAAGACCTTCGAAGACTCCGAAACGCACGACGGTGCCGGCGAAGTGCCCGGTTTGAAGTCGTTGAATGGCGCATGGGACCTGACGCCGCACCGTTCTCGTCTGGTCCGGGTCACAGGTACCGAACTGGATCTCTTTCGTGAGATGGCGGACGAAGATGGCGAGGGCGTGTCTTGTCCTCCGTTGCCGATCGTCCACAGCGTCGAACTGGTGGGAGTGCTCGAACGCTTCCGACGAAGCCCCCGCCTAGGTCCGAGCGGCACACGGTGGCAAAGCACGCGTGAATGGAACGAGGGAGATCGTACCGAGGACGGTACGATTGCAAAGGAAGTGCGTGACGCTGCGTCTGTCGAAGAATGGATCGTTTCGGGTCCGCACCTACACGTGGCCACGCCCTTCTATCAGACGCCCAATCCGGGACGAAAGAACAACCTCGACTACGCCCTTGTTGATCTCGAACTGATTGACGACTCCTTCCTTCCGAGAACTCTGTATCACGCCAGCGTGCCTGACTCGACGTATAGACAACGCATGCCGTCGTGGCAGGGCACCTCAATTTTCAGTCGGGCCCGTCACGCTCACCGGGAGATGGTCGATCCGAATGGGTCAAGAACGCTGATCGGCGCCATCCTTCCACCGGGAGCCCCCTCTCTCGGAGTTGTTTTTACAGCCGCCTTCGAAGACGCGCTGGAACTGTGTGCGTTCTCGGGAATGGCGGCATCGGTTTCTGTGGATTTCTTGGTAAAATGCAGATCGAGCAAGCACGTCAACGTCGAGCAGACGTCCCAGCTGCCATTCCCTGTTGAGATCGTGCGGCGACCGCTGGCGAATCGTGCCCTCCGCCTCAACTGCCTCACCACCCACTACGCCGATCTCTGGCAAGAAGTCGCCACCGCCGAAATTGCGCAAGACGGCTTCGCCAAGCGCGACCCGCGCCTGCCGTCGTGGTCGCACCTCACGCCCAAGTGGTCGCGCGCTTCCGCGCTGCGCACGCCGTACGAACGCCGCCAAGCCCTGGTCGAGCTCGACGCCCTCGCGGCGCTCAGCCTGGGCCTCACGGTCGAGCAACTGCTGCTCATCTACCGCGTGCAATTCCCGGTCCTGCAACAGTACGAGCGCGAGACCTACTACGACCAGCGCGGCAAAATCGCCTTCACCACCAACCGCGGCCTCTCCGGCGTCGGCGTCACCCGCAAAGAATGGGAACAGATCCAGCACGCTCAGGCCGGGGACAAGCTGCCTGGCTTCGCCCAAGACGCCGGCGGCGCATTTGTAGCCCCCTTCGACTCCTGCGACCGAGAAGCCGACATGGCGCAAGCCTACCGTCATTTCGCCGACAAACTCAGCGTCGACCCGGGCAAGCCGTCATGACGTTCCGAGCCCCAGGGTCATCTCGACACCTGTCCACGCGGCGTTGCCGCGCGCTCGAGCTGCATTGCGTGCGTAGTCAGGAAAGACGTCGTCCAATCCTAAAAAGCCGCCGAAACCTGCGTCGATCACTTGTTGTTGAAGCTGAACAGATGTACAGTTCAAGCGGAGCAGCGGGGACAATGCCGACAAATCGCGACGGAAAACGTGGAAGGCCCAACCATCGATTTGGTGGCGACTGGACTACGACGAAGCTCGAGCTGTTGGCCCAGTACCTCAAGGGCTACGCGACCGCACTCAAGAACCAGCCGTCGCCGGAGCGCCCGTTCGTCAAAGCCTACATCGATGCGTTTGCCGGCACCGGCTACCGGGAAATGAAGACCGCCGAAGCTGCGACGGGGGCCGAGGGGTCGTTGCTGTTCCCCGACTTGGCTGGCGAAGAGCCTCAACAGTTGCTGGACGGCTCTGCGCGACTGGCGCTCAAGACCCAACCACCTTTCGATCACTACGTCTTCATCGAGCAGAGCGCTGACCGCTGTGCTGCGCTGGAAGCACTCAAGCAAGAGTTTCCAGACGTCGCCAGCCGAGTTTCCGTTCGACAGGGCGATGCGAATGAGGTCATCCAAAGCCTTTGCACGCGAGTCGACTGGAGGTCACGACGCGCGGTCCTGTTCTTGGATCCGTATGGCATGCAAGTCGAGTGGTCGACGATCGCCGCGGTTGGCGCAACCAAAGCGATCGACCTGTGGCTGCTCTTTCCGCTGGGCATTGGCGTCAACCGCTTGCTGACGAAATCTGGAGAAATTCCAGCGTCGTGGCGGCATCGTCTCAATCTGCTTCTTGGTACTAACGATTGGTACGACGAATTCTACCGGGTCGAGACGACCACGCCTAACTTGTTCGGGGAAAGCGAGACGAGGGTTAAGAAAGCATCGATCGAAACCATTGGTCGATACTTCAACGACCGGCTGGGCTCCGTGTTCGCCGACTATGCAAAGCATCCGCGCGTGCTCACGAACTCCGCAAACTGCCCGCTGTACTTGCTGTGCTTTGCGGTGGGCAACAAGAACGGGGCCCCTACCGCTTTGCGGATCGCAAACCACTTGCTGACGAAAGGCGCGCCCTGATGGCTCAAGGTTCCGGCATCGAGTGGACTGAGTCGACGTGGAATCCGGTGACGGGCTGCACCAAGATCAGCCCAGGCTGCAAGCACTGCTACGCGGAGAGAATGGCCGAGCGGCTGCAAGCGATGGGGCAAGAGAACTACCGCGACGGCTTCGCGCTGACGCTGCAGCCACACATGCTCGAGCTCCCGCTGCGTTGGCGGAAGCCCCAAACCATCTTCGTGAACTCGATGAGCGACCTTTTCCACAAGAATGTGCCACTCGAGTACATCCAGCGGGTGTTCGAAGTGATGGGCGGCGCTTCGCAGCACCGTTTTCAGGTGCTAACCAAGCGGGCGGACCGACTCGCTCAACTCGACGAACAGCTCCACTGGGCGCCGAACATCTGGATGGGCGTCAGCGTCGAGAGCACCAAGTACCGCTCACGAATCGACGACCTGCGTCGCACCGGCGCGGCAACCAAGTTTCTCTCGCTCGAACCGCTGCTGGGCCCGCTACCGGACCTAAATTTGACCGGCATCGATTGGGTCATCGTGGGCGGCGAATCCGGCCCTGGCGCGCGACCGATGGACGCGGCCTGGGCGACTGACCTACGCGATCAATGCTTACGCGCCGCGGTGCCGTTCTTCTTCAAGCAGTGGGGCGGCAAGAACAAAAAGCGGGCGGGTCGCTTGTTGGAGGATCGCACCTGGGACGAGCTGCCCCGTGTCGCCGCTAGCGAGCATGGAGCAAATGGCCGACGCCTGTCGGTCGTGGCATAGGGAGCCTGGCGGAAGCTTGGCGGAGCCGTCGTCATTCGCCGCGACGGAGCAACTCAGCTGCCTTGGCGACCGTTTCGCGGGTAACTCGATCATTCGCGAGGTTGGCGTTGCCAAACGCGAAGCTCTGCCGCTGCACTTCGAGGTCGGCCGGAGTCATCTCCACGTTTTTGGCTGCTTCGATCAGCTTCTGCAGATCTTCACTCATGGTGCCATCTCCTGGTGAACAATGCCGACGGTCTCATGCCAGCGGGATTAATTCCACTATCTAGGCGCTGCAAAACCCGGGACATTGTTAATGTCGAAGGGAGTCGCTGCCGCGTCGGCGGCCTCGTTCCTTTCCGCTAGCCTCGTTGGTTTTTCCCCCACCTCCGGTCCAGATGTTCCCCACCGTCGTCTCCGCTGAAATCGAACGTGCGCTGCTGGACTACCTTCAGACGACGTTTCACTTGCGGGACAAGGAGCTTGAGGCGTCGCTCTTCGAGTTCCTCCGTGACGATAAGACGGGGATGTTCCGGGGGCCTTACCTGGACGTGCGGTTGCCGTTTCGGAAGGCCAGCGATACCTGGGAGCGCACTTCGCCGCTCGACTACGGCCCTCCGTTCGTGCCCTACGCGCACCAGCTGGGCGCCTTCGAACGGTTGAGTGCGCGCGAGCGCAAGCCGCAAAACACGCTCGTCACGACCGGTACGGGCTCGGGCAAGACGGAGTGCTTCCTGTTTCCACTCTTGGATCACTGTCGCCGCGCTCGACAGCGCGACGAGCGGGGCATCAAAGCCATCATCCTTTATCCAATGAACGCGCTCGCGTCGGACCAAGCGGAGCGTTTGGCCAAACTGCTTCGCGATCCACGCCTGGACGGCGTCTCCGCCGGGCTGTACGTCGGTGGGCAAGGCCAGCACGCAAAGGCGGGAGCCTCGCATCTAGTCGACGACCGCGAGATCCTTCGGAAGTCTCCGCCCGACATCCTGCTGACCAACTACCGCATGCTGGACTTCCTGCTCATGCGGCCGGAGGACGCGCCGCTGTGGGGGCAGAACGAACCGACCAGTCTCCAGTATTTGGTCCTCGACGAGCTCCACACCTACGACGGCGCTCAGGGCAGTGACGTGGCCTGCCTGATCCGTCGCCTCAAGGCGCGCCTGAACATCCCGACGGGGCACCTGTGCGGCGTTGGCACCTCGGCCACCATCGGCAGCGGTGGGTCAGAAGATCCGAAGCAGTTGTTGGCCGATTTTGCGACCAAGATCTTCGCAGAGCCGTTCGCCGTCGATTGCTTGATCGGCGAAGACCGGCTGGCGCCTGAGCAGGCATTCCTGAAGTTCGACGCCGATCCCGTGGAGCCATTTGCGCTACCCGAAGCTGAATGGTCGAAGCTCGAGCCTTCAAACTACGATGGCCATCAGCGCTACGTCGACGCGCAGGCGCGGCTCTGGTTCAAAGGCAAGCCGTCGGGCCCGATGATGCTGGGCGAGAACCTGGGCGCGCACCCTTTCATGACCAAGCTGCTGCGCGCGCTTGCTGGTCGTGAGCGCCGTAGGGGGCCGCGTCACGTAACCGAGGTGATGTCGACGATTGCCGAAGAGGAGCTCGCGTTTCGTGAGCTGCCACCCGGTCGGCAACGGCTAGTACTTTCGTCGTTCGTCTCCTTGATCGCACACGCCCGCTCGCCTGACGCAGAGGGTAAGCAGCACCCGTTTCTCCATGTTCAGGCGCAGCTCTGGCTGCGCGAGATGCACGGCCTGCTGCGTCGAGTGGGCGGGAAAGAAATACGCTTCGCGTGGCAAGACGATCTGAAAGCCCAGGAAGGCGAACAGTGGCTCCCGCTCGTTTACTGTCGCGAGTGCGGGTTCCACGCATTCGCTGCGACTCAGCGCGAGGGCGAAGAGCGGCTGCGCGCTGTCCCGAGCGAGATCGGCCAAACCTTCCTAGATGGAGGCAATCGCGGGCGTGTGCTGGAGGTCCTAGCAGCGGGCTCGGGCCCCGCCGTCACCGAGACCGGCCAGGCCGAGCTGCTGCAGAAGTACCTGTGTCGGCATTGCCTCAAGGTCGGCTTGGAACCGCGCTGCCTGTGCGTGCACGGCGGAGACAACCTGCCGATTCGGCTGCACCCCGAGCCGGACGAGGACAACAAGCCGACCCCGCTGCGCCGATGCCCCTCGTGCCAGACCGATGATGCGATCACATTCCTGGCTTCGCGGGCGGCTACACTGTCCAGCGTTGCCGTCTCCGAGCTTTTCTCCAGCCGCTTCAACGCAGACAAGAAGCTGCTCGCTTTTACCGACTCAGTTCAGGACGCTTCGCACCGAGCTGGTTTCTTCGCGGCCCGTACCTTTCGCTTCAGTCTGCGCACGGCGATTCAGTCACTCGTTGAGCGCGAGGCAGCACCAGTGCCGCTGCACGAGTTCGCGAGCCGGCTGATCGACCATTGGGCGAAGCGTAGCGACGAGGGCCACGCCGCGGCGCAGCTGCTTCCGCCTGACCTAGTTGAGGACCCCGCTTACATCGCCTACTTCGGGCTCGAGAAGGCGGACGCGCTTCAGGATACACACCACGCAACGCCGGGACAGAAGGTGGCCCTGCGCGAATTGTTGGAAACCCGAACCAGCTGGGAGATCACTCGCGAATTCGGCCTCGCGGTCGATTCAGGGCGCAGCCTCGACGCCACCGTATCGTCGACCATCGCATTCAATGAGGAGCGCATCACAGCAGCGGCCACCGAGCTCGTCGAGCACTTGCGCGAGCACCACCGCGGATCCCTCCGTCGAGATCCTGACCTTGATTCCACGCGCCACTACCTCGCCGGCCTGCTGCAACGGCTGCGGCTAAAGGGCGGCGTACTGCATCCGCTGCTCGCTGCGTTTGTTCGACACGACAACCGCTACCTACTGAGCAAACGCAAGGCGCCGCGCTTGTCGCGCTTCGCTCGGGGCGCCGCCGTGCCTTCCTTCTGGGTACAGGGAGAGGCCGCGCCCAAGTCGACGTATCAGGCTTTGCATTCGAGCGCCAAGACGCGCACCTGGTACCGCATTTGGACGAGTCGCGCCCTTGGGCTGATCAAGGAACAAGATGCGAGCGTCAACGCGATGCTGGACCGAGCCGTCCGGGCGCTGCGTGATCACGGCCTGGTCGAGCAGTTGGAGGGTCCAGGCGATCGCGCGGTTTTCGGGATTGCCCCCCAGAGCGTAGTCATTACAGGTCAGGTTGCTCGAGTCCTCTGCAACACCTGCGCCCACAGATTGACCCTGTCCCAGACGGCGGCAGGCCACTTCGTTGGGCGCAGCTGCCTCGGTTTTTCCTGCTCGGTCGGCAAGTATGGCCTCGACGTTACGACCGAGGAATCGGACAGCTACTATCAGAAGCTCTACAAAGAGGGTCGCACCACACGCGTCTTCGCCGGTGAGCATACAGGCTTGCTCGGTCGCGAAGAGCGTGAAGCCCTCGAGCGCTCCTTCAAAGCTGGCACGCGCCCCGGCGCCCCTAACCTGCTGACGTGCACGCCGACGCTGGAGATGGGCATCGACATCGGCGATCTATCGGCCGTCATGCTGTGCTCGGTTCCGCCGCTGCCTTCGAACTACGTGCAGCGGGTGGGACGCGCAGGGCGGTCCACCGGGAACGCCACGGTGCTGGCGATCGCCAATCGAAAACCACACGACCGCTACTTCTACGAGGAGCCGTACGAGATGCTGCGGGGCGAGATTTCGCCGCCCGGCTGCTTCTTGGATGCCCCCGAGATGCTCACGCGCCAGCTGCTGGCCCACGCCATGGACTGCTGGGCCAGGGAACGTGAGCGCGGGCACGGCGCTGTGATTCCAGGCCGTATGCAGCTCTTGCGCGTGAACGTGGCAGAGGACCCGTTTCCTGGCCAATTCTGGGCCTATTACCAAGCCAACAAGGTGCGCTTGGCGGACGAATTCTTGGCGCTGTTCGGGAGTGAGATCGGGGAACAGAATGTGCAGCGCCTGCGTCAGCTGTCGGTTGGCGAAGGCTTAGTCGGCTCGATGAAGAAGGCGCTCGAGGGCGTGAAGGAGCAGATCAAAACCTACTCCGAGCGAATCAAGACCATTCGCGAGCGCATCGTCGAGCTGGAAGAAGATCCGAGCAAGGCCTCGCTCGTGCTCGACGACGAGAGCGGCAAACAAGTAGCCGACGCCGAGGTAGAACTGACCGAGCTTCGCGACTCCGAGCACGCCTACCTGCGGCTTCGGGGGGAGCTCCAAGGCAAGTACCCGCTCAACGTGTTGGCCGATGCCGGCGTCATTCCGAACTACGCCTTCCCGGAGCCTGGAGTCACCCTGAGCGCGCTGCTCCGCGAGCCGTACGACGAAAAGGCGGGGGCCAAAGGCAAAGGCAAGAAGGTCGAATACCTGCGCGCCGCGAGCCAGGCCATCCGTGAGTTCGCTCCGTTCAACACCTTTTATGCGGAAGGTCACAAGATCCGCGTCTCACAGCTCGATCTCGGCAACCGAGCCGCGGCCATCGAGACGTGGCGCATTTGCCGCGCTTGCCACCACATGGCGGAGGAGTCCGCCGGGGGAGAAATTGCGAACAAATGCCCCCGCTGCGACGATCCTAACTGGTCGGACGTCGGCCAGCGCCGACCGCTCGTGCGCTTCCGGCGCGCGATCTCGATGATGAACCGCCTCGAAGCGAGCACGGCGGACGACGCCGAAGAGCGGGATCGCGAGAGCTATCGCCTGGCCGAGCTGATCGACGTCAGCAAGGAGAATTGGTCGGGGGCGCGTCTGGTGCAGAGGCCTGACCTGGTATTCGGTGTCGAGCTGCTACAGCGGCAGATGCTGCGCGAAGTGAACTTCGGTCGGCGCCTGGACACGGCCAAACCGACCGCCCTTGCTGGCGAAGACATCGCGCAGCGAGGCTTCTTGGTCTGCAAGCTGTGCGGCAAGGTCTCGGAGTCCGAAGCCAAAGCGGACCATGCGCCCATCTGCGGCGTGAGGCGCAAGAATGAGAAGCCTGCCTTCGAGCGCATCTACCTGTATCGGGAGTTCCGCTCCGAGGCCATTCGCTTGCTCTTGCCCGTCTCGCAGCTCGAAGACCCAGTGCTGCTTCACAGTCTCAAGGCGGCGCTCTTTCTCGGCTTCCGCAAGAAATTCCTCGGCCACCCGGACCACCTCAACGTCACTCTCGCCAACGAGCCTCGGGGCGGTGAATTGCGCCGATTTCTTGTCGTCTACGACACCGTTCCGGGCGGAACAGGGTATCTGGCCGATCTCTGGAAGCGTGACGGAATTCTAGACGTACTCGAGCGAGCACGCGACGCCATGCAGACCTGCCGCTGTGCCGAGGACGAGAAGAAGGACGGCTGCTACCGCTGCGTTTACGCTTACCAACAGTCGCGCGACATCCCGTTCATCTCACGGTCACGCGCCGTTGAAACGATCGACTCAATTCTTGCGGCACGCGGCGAGCTCAAAGACGTCGACACGCTGTCCGACGCGCCAATCGATGATCTGACCGAGAGCGAGCTGGAGAGGAAGTTCCTGGCCGCCCTCCAGGCGCGCGCAGACGTGCCAGGTGTCAGGACCTGGACGCCCACGCAATACGGCGGCAAGTCCTGTCACGTCCTCAAGACTCCCAACAGCGAATGGCTGATCGAGCCACAGGTCGACATCGGCCAGGAGAGCGGTGTCGTCCGACCATCGCGTCCGGACTTCGTGCTGCGATGCTTGAGCTCGGCTTCGGAGCGACCAATTGCCGTATTTTGCGACGGATTTCGCTACCACGTCTGGCCGGGGAAAGACGAAAGTCGACTGGCCGACGACATCGCGAAGCGGCAGGCGTTGCTCGACTCAGGCCAGTTTCGAGTCTGGTCGGTCACCTGGAAAGACCTCGAGGAGGGCACTGGCGTAACCACGTTGCTCACTCGCGTGCAGCGCGAGCTCTATCTCAAGTTCTTCGAAAAAGACGCTGGTGCCCAGTGGATGCGCGACGACGAGCTGCGCAGCCGCTCAAGCTTCGGCCTGCTCTGGGAATACCTTGAGCATCCGAACGCAGCGGTTTGGGCGGCAACCGCCAAGCGCTTCGCGGCCAGCATGCTACAGGTCAACCCGCCCTGGACGGCCGAGTCGGTGCGGGCCGAGCACGAGGCGTTGCGCGGTTCACCGAAACAGCAGCCATCGCAGCTCGTGGAGGCCAATCGGGCCGATGGCGCGCCAAAGCGGTGGGCCGGGCTAGATGCTCGCGCGAACGCCGTGCTGCTCTTTCAGCTGCCCATGACCGCCGTGCAGAACGGGAAATTTGAAGAGGGTGACCTTACTCTGCGCCTCTACGATGACGCCGCAGCGCGTCTCGAACCGGTGTTCGAAGAGAGCTGGCGCGCGTTTCTCCATGCCTGGAACGTGCTGCAATTTCACGCGCGGCTCCCAGAGGTCGTGAGCACATCGCTGTTGCGTGAAGGGCTAGAGGACGCGGACCCGGCGTCTGTCAGGCCGTTACGGTCCGAGCCTCCGACAGCAGCACCAGCCGACGCATTGGATGCGTACGCCCGACTAGCCAAAGAGTTCGGCGACGGAGCCCATATTGGCGAGCTTGCCGATGGCTTGCGCCTCGAGAACCTACCCGTACCGCAAGACGCGGGCAGTTTGGATCTGCCACCCGAGCTCGAGGGGCTCCTGGCCTGGCCGCGCGAGAAGCTAGTCTTGGTCCAGGCCGCGACGGGCGCCGACATCGCCCATTGGAACGCCGAGGGCTGGACCGCGCTCGACTACGACGCCCCGGCCGAAACGATCTTGAGCGCCCTTCGGCGCATCAGCCCCTGATCCCTGATTGCGAGAACGACCGATGCCGCAAGTTGCCCTCTCCTCTGACTTTCTCAAGGCGTTCGCCAACATCCCGCCAAAGAAGCAAAAAGCGGTGCGCGAAGCGCTCGAAAAGTTCAAGCGCGACCCGACGTCGCTCGCTCAGAACTACGAGAAAATCCACGACGTCGAAGACGACAAGGTGCGCACCGTGCGCTGCGGCATTGACTACCGCGCCATTGTTATCGCGCCGCCCAAGGGCGACGTGTACCTATTTGCGTGGGTTGACCACCACGATGAGGCCATGGCGTGGGCGCGGCGAAAGCGCTTCGAGGTCAACCAGCACACCGGCACCTTCCAGGTGTACGAGGTGAAGACGGCAGCGGCAGCGGATGACGCCCCGCGGACCGCCGCGGCCGCGCGGCTGGTATCCAGCATCGAGTCGGACGTTATCCCCACTGGGCGGCTATTTTCCGGCCATGACAACACCACCCTGCTGCTGTTCGGCGTGCCTGAGCCGCTGTTGGTCGCGGTGCGTGCGCTTCGGGAGGAGGCGGATCTAGACGGTCTCGCTCGGTACCTACCGCAAGAAGCTGCAGACGCATTGTACCTGCTGGCCGCGGGCTACAGCCCTGAAGATGCCATCGACGAGCTCGACCGCACGAAGCCCGTCGAGCCAAAGCCCGAGTTCGACCCGAACGACTTCGAAGCCGCGATGGCGCGGCCGGGTACGCAGCAAACCTTCAAGGTGGTGGAAGACGACCACGAGCTGGCCGAGATCCTCAATTCGCCGCTGGCCCTATGGCGCATCTTTCTTCATCCGAGTCAGGCCAAGCTCGTCAAGATGCACAGCAACGGCCCCGCGCGCGTGCTCGGCGGCGCCGGCACCGGCAAGACGGTCGTGGCCATGCACCGCGCCCGCTACTTGGCCAAGACCTGTCCCGTCGGCAAGAAGATCCTTTTCACCACGTTCACCACCAACCTGGCAGCCGATATCCAAGGGCTGCTCGGGTCACTCTGCGGCCAGGAGCTCGAGCAGATCGAGGTCACGAACCTCCACGCTTGGGCGCGCGGCGTACTGCAAGCTCGGGGCATCAAAGTGCGTACGACCCAGGAGCAGCCGGACAAAGCCAAAGAGGGCTGGGACGACGCCTGCGCCTTAGATGTGAACAACCGCTTCGTTCAGAGCTTCTACGAAGCCGAATGGGCCGAGGTCGTCCAAGCGCAAGGCATTCTCGACAAGGCTGCCTACCTGCGCGCGCGGCGCGCTGGTCGTGGAACGCGGCTCAGTCGCGAGCAGCGTGGACAGGTTTGGGAGGTGCTGGAGGGCTACCGCCGATTCCTTCAGAAAAACGGTCTCATGGACCCAGCCGACACGATCCGTGAGGCGCGGTTGCTGCTCGAGGCCGGTAAGGTGCCGCAGCGCTACGCCGCCATCGTCGCCGACGAGGTACAGGACTTCTCCGAGTCGGAGCTGTGCTTGCTACGCGCGATGGTGCCGGAAAGCCCGAACGACCTTTTCCTGGTCGGTGACGCGCATCAACGCATCTACGGTCATAAGGCGAGCCTTTCACGCTGCGGCATCAACGTGCGTGGCCTGCGCTCCCGGCGTCTGCGCCTCAACTACCGCACGACACAAAGCATCCGCAATTGGGGCGTAGCCATCCTACGCGGAATGGCGGTTGACGATCTGGACGAAGGCACTGACGACGCGCTCAAGGGCTATCACTCCCTGCGCGTCGGCGGCGCGCCAGAGGTCGTGCACCACGCCTCCGAGAAAGCCGAGGACGCATTCATCGTCGCGCGCGTCCGCTCCTGGATCGAAAAGGGACGCTCCCCGGGCGACATCTGCATCACAGCGCGCACCAACAAGTTGGTCGAAAAGCGTTACGCGCAAATCCTGAAAGACGCAGGATTCTCCGTCCAGATCATCAAGACGGACGAGAGCAAACTTGGCGACGGCGTCCGCCTGGCCACCATGCATCGCATCAAGGGTCTCGAATTTCCCTGCGTGCTCATCGCCGGCGTCGAAGCCGGCACGATGCCGCTCGAGCTCAAGAGCTACGCCGACGAAACCGCTCGCCAAGACCACCTCGACACCGAGAAGCGCCTGCTGTTCGTAGCCGCGACGCGCGCGCGCGATGAGCTTGTCGTCACCGGGTTCGGGGCGAAGAGTGAGTTTCTCAAAGGTTGAACCAATGCCCGGCCGATCCATTCGAATGTTCCTGGTTGATGGCACGCCGCAAGGCATGCGCACGGCGGAGGTCGGCAATTGGACCGGCCTAGCGCTCATGTGTCCCCGCACGGATCTGACCGGACTCGCCGGGCGGCCCGAGGTCAAGAAGACCGGCGTGTACATTCTGGTCGGCCCTTCCGAGACTGATCCGTCCAGCATCAGCGTGAGACTAGGAAACCTAAACGCCATCGGGCACCTGAGAGCTCGCCCAGCTGCCGTTGACCCCGCCCACAACGTCATGCGACGCTTCTCACCTCGCAAATCTCGCTAAGTGTTCGTTAACATAAGATAAATTACACGCCAGC
>JBBRMI010000081.1:0-31852 GCA_038230915.1 Polyangiales bacterium
ACTACCCAGGCCTGGATTCGCGTTTCTCAAGCCGTTGGTCTCGCCCTCGCGCAGCTCGCTCGCGAGCTCAAGCCGTCGCGATCACGCCCTCGAATCGCACTGAATCTCGGGGCTGTGGGTGCTTAAGAGATCGGGCATGGGGGTCTGCATCCGCGCGGAGCGTTTCTGCCTTCGAAGGATGAACGGCTCGTTCGCAAGAAAGTACAGACGATGCCGACTCTAAGTAAGTGCCGGAGGCTGCTTAACCCATGCTTTCTGGCGCAGGAAAAAGCGCGATTTCGTGCGAAACCACGCGCGCCATTGCAGCCGTGCAGCACAACTCAGCTCTGGGAAAAACCTAGTAGGTGGAGGTAGGAGTGCACGGCTCACCGGGCGTTCAGCTGCGACCTACGGTGGCGTGGAGCAGCTCTTCAGCCGCGACGCAGCGCGACGATCGACTGATCGATCTTGGACGCCGGCGCGGGCCGAATGAGATACAGCTTGTAGTCGCAATGAAGCGTGCAGTGCTGATGGCCCTGATCGTGAGCTGCTCGTTCCCGGAGTATCGGGTGGCAGGCGATCCCGTTGCAATGGGCGGCGGCGGCCAGGCTGCTGGCGGATCTGGAGCCGGCGGGGGCGGCACGAGCGGCACGAGCGGCACGAGCGGCACGAGCGCAGGCGGGATAGGAACCACCGCGGGCCAGCCACCAACCGGCGGCAGCTCCAGTGGGACGCCTTCGGGAGGGAGTAGCGTCGCCGGGGCCGGGGCCGGGGCGGAAGCTGTCGCTGGGGCCGCGGGCGAAAGCGGCGGTATCGTAGTACGGGATATTACTAGCTCCGGGACGCCGATCGCTCTCATTCTGCGCCCTAGTGGGGGCGGCAACATCAGCCCAGAGGTCATGCGCAATGGCGATCTGCCCCCCGAAGGCAGCCAGGATGCCGCACGCCAATACGATACGTTCACGAACGACCCAACGCGTACCAAAGACTGGCTAGGTTACGCTTTCGACGTACCACGAAGCTTTACCCGGATCGTCTTTCAGAACGGCATCCTATTCGACAACGGCGGGTGGTTCGATTCCATCAAAGTGCAGGTTCAGGACAACGGCGTTTGGGTGGACGTGGACGCTAGTGTCGCGCCCGCCTATCCGGGCGCAACGGGCCCAAACTATGGTGTTTATCAATTCGACTTCGCCGCGGTAACCGGCGTCGCAATCCGCGTGTTCGGAGTTCCGGGCGGCCGATCACGCTTCGTATCCTGCGGCGAGCTACGCGTCTTCGAAACCGGTTGAAATCCGTGGCATGAGGTGCCGCGTTGGTGAGCTCGTTGGCGGGGTTCTGAGGCGCGTTTCGCGCGTCGCATTTGCGACACGATTTCCCCAATTATTTCGCGGCGAATTTTCCAGAAGCTGACGCTGTCGCACTTGCGACACGCTTCGATCGGCCGACACAGCACCAGCGCGATACAGGAAACGCGGTGAGAGCAGCACCGAGCCGATCACGACTTCTAGCGCGCCCCGAAGATCGAGGTTTGCTTTGGCGACCGAGTAAGCCGACAGATGGCGCTGAAGCTCGCTGTCCGGCAGCGGCCGCCGAAATGCGAAGCGCGTGAAGTCGCGGATGAACCGCTCCACGCACGCATCGTCTACACCGCCGGCGCCACAGCGCATGAGCGACTCGGGGGACTGTGCGGCGCGTGCAGCCAAACTTTCTGCCGCGCTCACGTACTGCTCGGCGAGGATCGGGGATACCGACAACGCGTTGGCGTTGTTGTTGAACCCCAAGCTCATTTCCTCGGGAATGAAGCCCTCCGCGGGCTTGGTTTCGTCGCCCAAAAGGTCGTGAACGGTGCGGTTGTATTCGCTTCGCGTCAGCCGCCGAATCGGCGCCGGCCCCGGATCCCCCGTCCCGCCCTGCCCCGGTGCCCCGCCCGAGGCAGGGTCCGCGGCGCGAGGTTGCGTCGTGGCTCCTGCAGAGCGCGATGATTCGCCGCCTATACCGACTTGGGCCGTGCAGCTAGTCAGGACCGCCGTGATAAGAGCGGCTCGGCCCATGCACGCGAGTCGGCCGCAACTCCACTGAGTAAAAGCCATCATTTTTCAAGCACCCAGATGTATCGAAATCGCACGGGATACGGATTCGACTGCAAAAAGACCGGGCCCTTCCCGGGCGCCTCTGGCAAGGGATTGTGGGTGGTCGCTCCAGGCAAATCGACGTCGTGGTGTACGAGCTTGCCATTGAAGAGCACGCTCATTTTGGCATTCTGAATCTTCTGATCGCCATTCCACCTGGCGGCGACAAAATCGATATCGAAGGTTTGCCAGGACAGCGGTGGAAACGACATATTGAGATCGGGATCCCGAACGCCCCAAATCACGCCGTTGTCCTTCTGCTTTCCGGGAAGCCCAAGTGAATCCAGAATGTTCACCTCATACGCGCCCTGCAGATAGACGCCGCTGTTGCCGCGGTAGTTCGGATCGTTCTCTGGTTGAAACGGCACTCGAAATTCAACGTGAAGGAGACAATCGCCAAACTTGCGAGCAGTCGTGGCCCCTTCCTTCAGCAGCCGGTCTGCCGACATGCCGCCTTCACCAGGAAAGTAGGTCGTCGGGTAATCGTTGGGCGGGCCGTGAATGAACTCGTCACTGTTGGTGCCGTCGAACAGCACGATTGCGCCCTCGGGCGGCTTGTGCGAGAGCGTGGAGCTTTGGCGGGTCACGCGGTTCAAGGCGAATGGGCGGCCTTGATTGTCAGTGCCAGAGAGCTTGCCGTGCGAAATCTCGGCGGCGTAGTCACCAGCGGATCCGCCCGTCTCTACGCCGCGTGCTTGAGTACCCGGCGTGAACTTCGCGACGTCGCCCTCGCGCTTGCCGTTGACGTCGATTTTGACGCCCGTAGAGCCTCCGCCTGGCAGACCTCCGGGCTCGAACACGGCCCGGAACTCCGCGTTGCCTAGGGCGATCACCTGCGCGCCGAGTGGCAGCTTCTGCGCGCCCTCCGTCACGCTGCCGGTGTACTCACCTTGAATTGGGAAATCCGGATTAGCCGCCGCGGGATCTACAGGATCCGGCAGTGCAACGAGCTCGGAAGACCCGGCAAGGCCGCCCGTTCCCGCAGCTCCTGCGCTGGTCGCCACCCCGCCTCCCCCGGCAGTGGCGTCCGCCCCAGCCGCGGCCGGCATACCGGCGCCGACGAGCGGTCCGGCTCCGGCCGTTGCTGATATGCCCGCTGCCGCCGAACTGCCCCCGACTGGAGCCGCGCCCGCCGTCGCGGAGGGCGACCCGCTAGCGCCACCCGCCCCGACGGCGGCCGCCGTAACATCGGTTCCGCAGGCCAGATCGGTCAGCAGAAGACTTGCGATCCAAGCAACGCGGACGACGTGTCGCCGTCCCGCATTTGAGCGGTGGCTCAAGGGGCGCGGCCGTTGTTCGCGCACGCCAGCATCTTGCATGTCCGCGCAGTAGCGGGCCTCGTCAGTAGTGGCTCACGTTACCAATCGTAACGGCGCGCGGCAGACGCCAACCTTGAACTAGAATCGCTCCGCTAGCGGGTGTAGGCCTGGCTCAGGCGCCCCGCTGGGCGCCGCCGCTCCATACACAACTGGGCCTGCACGGGAACGGACCCAGATTTCTCACAGGAAGAGCAGAAGGTCAGAAGGCGAGATTTTTGGGGTTTCGAGCCCTGCACTGCCGTGTGAGTCCTGCGCAGTCGCGATGCGCGCATCGCACGATTCGAGCAAGAAAAAACTTCTGTTCTTCTGATCTTCTTGCGAGAAAATCTGGAGCCGGGTAGCGACGTTCCGGATACCGGTCCGCGATGGCTTTTAGCGACTGTAAAGTCTGCGCGGCAGTATCGACGGCGCTGGCGTCTTGGCGCAGGAAGCGTTCGACGTCGGGGGCGGCGGCGATATCGAGGCGAGCGTCGCTGCCTTTGCTGTAGGCGCCGAGCGTGATGAGATCGCGGGGCTGCCGGAGACGACGTCGAAAGAGCGCGGGCACTTTGCCGTGGCACACGCGGTACTGGCGGCGTATGGTGGCGACGACGAAGAGGGATGAAAAACTCGAGATGACGACAAAAACGAGAGTGCACCCCCGCTTCGTGAAAGCGCTTCGCGCGTGTGGTCTACTGACTGCGTCGGTAATCTACGGCGGCTGCAGTGCGCGCGACGCCGCGACGCCGCTCGGTGCCCGCCCCGCTGATGCTGGTTTCTCTGGAACTGCGACAACAGGGGGAACAACGGCGGGCGCTCGTTCGTCGGGCGGCGGAACGTCTTCCGCTGCGGGAGGAGCAGCTGCAGGAGGAACGGCTCCAGAAGGAACCGCTGGTGACGGCAAACCCGCTGCCGCCGGGGCGGCCAACGAAACCGCCGGCGCGGGCGGTGGCGTCACAGATGGCCGCGGGGAGCTGGCGCGACCCGCGGACGCCTTCGTCGACATGGTCGGCGTCAATGGCCATCTCAACTACGCCGGCTCCGCCTACCTCGATCATTTCGAGGACGCGATCCTGCCCCGCGCCCGCGAGCTCGGGCTCCGCCACTGGCGTGACGCGCTCAGCGGCGACCCGGTGGCCTTAGCACACCAAGCAACGTTGGCCGCGCTCGGCATTCACTTCAATCTGATCGTGCACGACCTGGATATCGGGCTGACGTTAGAGGCGATCAAACGCGCCGTCGACGTCACCTCGTCGATTGAGGGTCCGAATGAGCTCGATCACGGCTACCGCAAAGGCGTGCCTGCGTACCCCGACGCCAGCACACGAACGTACAAGGGCTTGAGCTTCCCCGCCCTCGTTCCGGCTTTTCAGAACGACCTCTACGCCGCGATCAAGAATGATCCGCAGACGCAGAAGCTCGAGGTCGTCATGGCTGGCTTCAGCTTCCCGGACAATACGCTGGATGTAGGATTGGTGGCAGGCTGCGACGCCGGCAATACGCACAGCTACCCGGATGGCGGACCGCCGACTTTTCGGCTGGATGATTGGTACATCCCGCGCATGCAGGCCAACTCTGGCCCGGACAAGCCCAAATACGCCACGGAAACGGGCTATCACAACACACCGATGCCCGACGGATCGCACTGGATACCGCCAGTGTCGGAGCGCGCATCGAGCAAGTATGACCTGCGGCTATTTCTCGAGTACTTCAATCGTGATTTCCGCCGAGTCTATTTGTATGAGTTTGCAGACTTGGCATCGAGCGACCACGCCGCTGATCTCAACTTCGGCCTGCTCAAGAGTGACGGGACGCCCAAGGCACAATTCACGGCGCTCAAGGCGTTGCTCGACCTCGTGCGCGACCCGGGACCCGCGTTCGTTGCCGGCCGACTAGACTATGAATTAGGCGCAACGCCTCCCGAGCTGAAGCACACGCTGCTCCAGAAACGTGACGGCGCCTTCTACCTAGTGCTTTGGTTGAATGCCGTCAGCTTTGATCACGCCACGCGCCAAGATCTTGATACGACTGCTACGGTGCACCTTCGCTTCGGTTCAGGGGCAAAGAGTGTCGCGGCATACCGTCCGGCCGACTCCGCCGCTCCAGTGATGCGGGTCGCCGCAACCACCGAGATCGACGTCGACGTACCGGATCAGCCCCTCGTCCTCGAAATCAAGCCGTAGCACGTTGCGGTTGTTGGGCGCCGCGGCGGCCGGCTCAGCAGGCGCTGAGCCAGTTTCCGCCGCCCCGTTACTGCAGGGTGATGCTTCGGTTAGCTCCGAAATGGTTTGCCCGTTCACTGCCGGGGGTCGCTTGCCTGGCGCTTACGGCCGCAGCCGGCTGCACCGCGGCCGTCCCGCCCGGGCCAGGCCAGCGCCTGGGCCAGGACTCAGGCGGCGCGGCTTCTGGCGCAGCGGGCGGCCCTCCGACTGCGAGCGCGAGCACGCTCACTAGCCCGAGGGGGC
Source organism: Polyangiales bacterium (assembly GCA_038230915.1). Lineage (GTDB taxonomy): Bacteria > Myxococcota_A > Polyangia > Polyangiales > Polyangiaceae > PMG-095. Next base: position 5,875 of record JBBRMI010000081.1, read on the forward strand.
TCGGCTTCATGGGCATGCGACGGCTTTCGAAGGACGAGTACCGGCGCTCGCTGGCTCAGCTGCTGGGCACGCCGGCTCCCGCGGCCCTGTCGACCCTGCCCGAGGACATCCTCACGCCGTACGACAACGATTTCGGCGCGCAAGTCATGTCTCCCGTGTTGATTGCGGGTTTGTCGGACGTCGCACGAGAGGCTACCGCCGCAGCGCTTGCCGAAGCCACTTCCCGCGCAGCGCTCGTTCCCTGCACACCCACTGGACCTTCGGACGCGGCATGCTTCAGAAGCTTCGTCGAAAGGTTTGGCCGCTTGGCGCTGCATCGACCGCTCAATGAGGCGGAGATAGCCAAGCTGCTCGCGCTTCAGAGCTTTTCCGTCGAACGCGGCGAGTTCTACAATGGGGTGGCGCTCGTGATGCGGGCCTTGCTTCAAGACATCGAGTTCGTGTACCGCGTGGAAGTGGGGACGGCTGTCGAGCCGGGTTTGGTCCGATTGACGCCCTTCGAGCTCGCCAGTCGCCTAGCCTTCACGCTGCTCGGCGCGCCACCTGACACCACGCTGCTCGACGCTGCAGCAAAGGGTGCTCTCGACGACGAAGCCGGCGTGCGAGCCGCAGCCAGCCGCTTGCTCGGTGATGCGCAAGCCGCCGAAAGAGTCGGTCGCTTTCACGGCCTGTGGCTCAACTACGAGAACGCGGACGTGCCGCCAGCTCTCAAAGCATCGATGCGCGCGGAGAGCAACGCGCTGGTGGCTCGCGTCCTATTCACGGAACGACGACCATTCGGCGACCTGTTCACGTCTGACGAGGCGTTCGTGGACGCCAACTTGGCGCCGATTTATGGCCTACCTGCTCCCTCGGCACCGAGTTGGGTGAAGCTGCTCGATCCCAATCGGCGCGGTCTGCTCGGACAAGCAGGCTTCCTGGCGGGCGGGGCGAAATTTGGCGACACCAGCCCCGTGCTGCGCGGACTTCAGATCCGCGCGCGCTTGCTGTGCCAAAGCATTCCGCCGCCGCCTCCGACGGTTAACGCTGACCAGCCGCCCAAGGGAGATCCTACGGAGTGCAAGTCAGCTCGCTATAAGCGCCACGCAGAAAACCCCTGCGCCAGCTGCCACGCACTGCTCGATCCCGTCGGCAATGGTTTGGAACGCTACGGCGCCGACGGCAGGTACCGCGAGGTCGAGAACGGTCGCCCCGATTGCCCGATCGAAGGGCGCGGCGCCTTGACCGATCTCGGCGTGGCGTTCGAAGGGCCTGCGGGCCTCGCGCAAGCCCTTTTGCCTAGCGGGCAAATCGAGCGCTGCGTGATGAAACAGCTGACCCAGTTCGTTGCCGGGCGACAGCTCTCGGCTGCGGACGAAGCCTTCGTCGAGTCGCTGACGACGGCTTTTGCAAGCGAGCAACATCGAGTTCCGGAACTTCTGCTCGATCTGGTAGCGAGCCCGGCCTTTCGGCACCGCGTGATTGAGGAGCCACAACTATGAGTCGGTTCAGATTGAGTCGCCGGGCGCTCTTGCGCGGATCTGGCAGCGTCGCGCTGGCCTTGCCGTTCCTGGAAATCATGGAAGGGCGCGGCACGGCGCACGCCGCGGGGGCAACGGCGCCGCTCCGCTACTTGATCACGTTCGCCGGTTTGGCACTCGCCACGGATCACACCACTTCGCCCTATATTTTACCGACCGCTTGGGGCCCCGACTACTTGTCGAATTTGAAGGCCTCGCCAGCCGAGGCCACGTCACCCAACGTGCACGCGCTCGCGCCGCTGGTTGAGCGCGGACTGGGAGGCGACGTCACGTTCGTCAGCAATCTGCACCTGCCGCGCGCCACGGGCCCCGCGAATTGGAACACCGCTTGGCATCCGCCGACGATGCGACCGCTACTCTGCGGCAAGAGCAGCACGCCCGACATCGTTGCGGTGGATTCTCCGACTTCTGACACGCTGGCCGCGTCGCTGCTCGGCGGAGGCACGGCTTTCCCGCACCTTGCGCTGCGCGCGCAACCTCAGAAGTACCGCTTCAGCGAACCCAAGCCGGCGGTAGGCATCGCCGGCGGGCGCTTGTCGGCTGATGACCACGGACCGATCGAACCGTTCGTCGATCCTGGCCAAGTTTACGACCAACTGTTCGGTGCGGCACCCAAGAGCCCCGCCGAGGGCGACTTGAGCAATCGTGAAGAACGCGCTGTGGTCGACTTGGTGTTGGAACGCGCCAACAATTTACGCGCGCGGCTTGGCAGCGCTGACCAAAAGAGACTCGACCAGCACCTGGCCGAGCTGCGCGAGTTCGAGCGGCGCCTGATGGCGCTGGGTTCGACCCAGACCTGCACCCCGGGCGACAAGCCCACCGCCACCTTCCCAGCCAATCTCACCGAGAAGTCAGGTTGGTCGAACGAAACGCTGCGCGCGCAGCTCATGAACGACCTGGTGTACCTGGCCTTCAAGTGCGACCTCAGCCGCGCGGGTTCGTTGATGTACACCTACGCTTCCAGCTACACGGCGGTATCCGACATCCTCGGCCGCCAAGTGACCGGCGACATGCACGAGCTCACCCACTCGGCCGGTGACGCCGACACCGGTTCCGATCTGGCCAAGGTTTGGCAATGGCACATCGGAAACTTTGCGTACTTGCTGGACAAGCTGAAGGGGACGCTCGACGTCGACGGCACGTCCCTTCTTCACAACAGCATGATCGTCTTCGTTCACGAAGCCGGCTTCGGCACGGAGCCCGGCGCCGGCCAAGAGCTGAACGACAACTTCGGTGCTCACTCTGGCAACAACATGATCGCAATGCTTGCCGGAGCCGCGGGAGGCAAGTTCAAGCCGCAGGGCCATATCGACGCCGGTAAATCGCATCCCGCCCGCGCCCTGGTCTCGGCGATGCGAGCGGTCGGGGTGCAGGGCCCGCTAGGTGAGATCAGTGACGGTCTCGCTCAGCTGGGTTGAACTTTGCCCCGCGGCCCAACTTGCTCGCGCGCTCATCGATCCCAACCGCTGGAGGACTCCGTCAGTGATTCCAAAATTTGCGTTCCGGCTACCGAAGCTCTTGAGCGTGAGTGCCGCAGGGGCTTTGCTCGCGCTGAGCTGCACGACGGCTAGCGAGAGCGGCTCGGGCCCCTTGCCGTCAACGGGAGGCGGTGGTGCACCAACGTCACCGGGGGCAACGGGAGGCGCTGGCACACCTGCTGCGGGGGGCACGCCCCCAATGGCTGCGGGTGGCAGCACCGCGGGTAGCAGCACGCTGAGCGGTGGCGCGCAGGGACAAGCGGGCAGCGCCCAGGGCGGCGGCGTCAACGGCGGAAGCGTCAACGGCGGCGGCGGAAGCGGTGGGAGCGGTGGCGTTCACGATTCCATTGAGCTGCCTCCGCTCGGGAACGAGACGAGCGGCGCTGGCCGCCTGGAGAAGCTGAGCTTCCCCGGGCCCATCAGCAAGCGCGACGTGCTCTTTAACATCTACTTTCCCGCCGGCTACGACAGCGACACGACTCGACGTTACCCAGTGGCCTACCGTTTGCACGGCAAGACCGACAGCCGTGACACCCGCAATGACCTGATTACTTCCAACTTCGAAGCTGCATTGAAGAAGGGTTTAACCTGTCCGTTCATCATCGTGTTCCCGGAGGCGATGTACAATTCGTTCTATGCCGACTCGAAGGACGGCGCGAAGCCCGTTGAAACGCAGATAATCCGCGAGCTCTTGCCACACGTGGATGCGTCGTTCAGAACAATCGCCGACGCGCGAGCGCGCGTGCTCTACGGATGGTCGATGGGCGGGTACGGAGCCATGGAATACATGACCAAGTTTCCCGAGCTCTGGTCGGTCGCCGTTGGGCACGACGCGGGGATCCGCAGTTGGCTCGGGCTCGACGCTGACCTAGACGTCAAGCAAGGCATCTTCGGCAATGACGAAGCCTACTACGACGTCTATTCGCCGTTCGCCAACCTCACCAAGAATGCCGACCAAGTTCGAGGCAGAATCGCCATTCGATTGGTGGTCGCTCACTGGCTGGACATGAACCGCACGTATCGCGATCTGTTGAAGGGCGCGAACATCGACCTCAGCTATGTCGAGGTGGCTTGCGATCACGACGAGCAATGCGTCGTCGACGCCGCCGGCCTCGACACCTGGAGCTTCATCTATCAGTCCGTGAAATCCCGGGCCAGCCAGCTTTGAAACGGAGTGTGGGCCAGCGGACGCGATGGGGCGGGGAGGCCGTAGGTTCAGAGCGCCGCACGGCATCGCGTCACTCGTCGTCGTCGAGCTCGTCATCGTCGCTCTCGAGCGGTTGACGCGCGACTTCTTGCCATGCCAGGAGTGCATCGCCACTGGCGCCAAGAGTGGTCAGTCGAAGAGGCACTGGGCCATCCTCGGCCCGCAGCTCAGGGAACGTACGGAGCAGGCGGTGGAGATCGAGTCGGTCGGAAAGGGCTTTCTCGTGACCCTTCCGTCCCGCAACAGCGATGGCTTTTAGCGCGACCAGCTCAGCAGGTTCGACGACGCAGATGCCCTCTATTCGGCGAAACGCTGGGAGCACCGCGACTTGCCGCACGTCGACGAGGTGCCGAGTCTTCGGCTTCCGCAGCTGATACACAAGAAAGCCGCCCTCCACGACTTCGCGAACCCTCACCGCGATGTGGAACTTGTCGGACAGCCATGCACGCAGGTCGTTTGCCAGCCCTAGTCCGTCGGTCGAGAGCAAATCGACATCTGCCGTCATCCGCGGGGGGTCGCAGTAGACATTTACGGCGTGCGCCCCGAACACGACGACGTCCTCACGCTTGGCCACGAAGGATAGGACCTCGTGAAAGATTGTCGCGAGTGGCAGTGGTTCCTGCATCATGAACTCTCGCAGAGTGAGCGGGGCATCGATTAGCGACACGACGTAAGCCTAGCACGGGCAAAGCAACCGATGACGAGACCCCGATCCGCTTGGCCACCTCGCTGACGGGCGCCCCATCGCCCGCACCTCCTCCATCAACTTACGCCGAGCTGCGTGAACGTCATGCCGGAGAGACTCGCCGCAGGGATCGCGCTCTGCACATTCCCGAGCGCCCGCTTTCACGGTTGGCTCAACGGGGCCGCGTCGCTCAGGCTTCGCGAGGTGAGGCCCGCCCCGCCGAGCTCGAGGGCAGTGATGCGATGAGTAGCGGTCGCCTCACCGTTGGCGGCAACTACGGTTACGTAGGCTTTGGAGCCCAGCTGTGCGATCAAATCCACGCTGGCCTCGAGCAATCCGCCTCCCCCGGTATCCTCGTCGACGAGTTGCACCCGCAGCTGGGTAGTAGACGCGTCCCAATCCACGCTCCAGCGCCAGTTTCCACCCCGCCGCGGGTCTCCTCCCAAGAGAGTGGTGGAAGGCCCGTGCGCCGCGGATTCGCAATCCGGGATGACCGCCAAGTGCGGCGCAGGTAAATCGGCGTCGGACTGCGTATCGAGCTCGATGGCGACGCAGGGGACGAGGCCTGCATAGCCAAGCCCGCCGCCGTACCGCCCGAGCGCATACGCTCCGTCTTTGTTCGATTGAAAAACGATCGCCATGCCGTCCCCGCTTCCCTCGCCAGCTTCGATCCGGAACCTGACCGAGACATGCAAGTTCGGTCCTCTCGTAAAGTCGACCTCTTGGAGCTGGCCCAGCCCGCCCGCCTGATTCTTGGACAGCACGTCCGTCAACACGATGGAGTTGGATTCGATTTTGGCCGATCCCAAGAGCACGAAATTGAAAGAAGCGAGAGCGCTTTCGGACCACCTAACCGGCGGCTCCCCAGCTCCTGGCTGACCGGCTGCTGGCTGTCCGGCTTCAGCTTGACCGCCAACAGTCTGGCCCGCGACGCTTTGCCCGGCGCCGCCCATCCCGGCCGAAACGCTGGTCCCCCCCAGCCCCGACGTTCCACCGGCCAGCATCGCCGAGGCTCCACCGCCGCTGGGCTGTCGAGTGACGACCGCATAATCCGGAAAGGTGCAGGCGATTGACCAACCGCTCCAGCCCAACGCGAGCGCGAGCTGCCCGAGCCTTCTGCGCCAACTGCTTGATACCACCTCACTTCACAGGTAACAGCCTGGGCCTGGCGGTCAAGGAACGCTCGGGGACCGGCCCAAATGGGCTAACGCGCTTGAGGTTTCGTGCGCCGCCAGGATGCGCTCGCCGATCGCGCCGTAGGCAGCTAGGCAGCTCAGAGCGCCGCGTCGAAGAACGAGCCCGCGAGCTCGACCATCCTCGGCACGTGCCCCGCGAAGCGGTGGTCCGCCCCCGGGAGCAGCTCGAGCCGCGCGTTCGGGTTGGCCGCGCATACTTCCTGGGAGTCGGAGTACGGTACGAGCTCGTCCGCGGTGCCGTGAACCAGCAACCAGGGCACGTTGACCTCGCGCGCGGCGCCGAGCGTGTCGCCGATCGCACGCGCGTCGTCCAAGAAGAGCTGCGATAGCGGGCACTCTGCCTTGTCGAGCATCGCGTCGCCGGGCGACAGGTGGCCAAACGTGCGCACCATGAACGACTGCACCTGGACCATGCCGGCGAGGGAGCACAACGCTCGGATGCGCGGGTCCTGGGCGGCGCGCAGCGACCCTACGGCGGCGCCCATGCTGTGGCCGGCATAGCCCACGGTCCAACCCTCGAACGCGCCGAGCACGCTGCCGAGGTCCGCGACCTCCTTTGAAATGCTGCACTCCTCGAACGATCCTTCAGACCGGCCGTTGCCGGCGTAAGTGAGCTGCAGCGCCGCGACGCCGCGCGCAGCGAGGCCGGCGGCGAGAGCGTTCAGGTAATCGCGATCGTGGTGAGAGGTTACGCCGTGGGCGAGGACGACGAGCGCGCGGCGCGCAGCGTCACCCGGCGTGAAGGTGTGGTCGAGCCGCTCGCCCGCGGCGTTGAAGAGGTCCATGCCACGCATGCTTACTCCAATCACAGCCTCAGATGCGCAGCGTTTTCACCGAGCCGCAGTGCGGCCTACTGCGCAACGGCTTCTGCCTCAACTGATGCGTTCGATGAACCAAAACGCGCCCACTAGCCCGATTAGCGCGCACGCTGGGGTGAGCACGAACCGCGCATAGAAACCGCGCATTCGCACTGAGAAAATCACAGCCGCGACCACCGCCGCCACGAACAGCTGCCCAGCCTCCACGCCGAGGTTGATCGCCAGCAAAGACTTGACGAGCGCCCCTTCTTGCAACCCTTTGACGGACAGCGCTGAGGCAAAACCAAGCCCGTGCAACAACCCAAATGCAAACACGACCGATGAACGTCGCCAAAACGTGGCGCGTTCCCGTGGCTGGGATGGCTCGTCCTTGCTCGACCAAGATTTGGCCAGCAATGGCTCCACGCCAACGTACACAATCGACAGGGCGATCAGCGGCTCGACCAGACGGGTATCGACGTTGACCACCCCCAGGGCTCCGAGAGCTAGCGTCACCGAGTGAGCGAGCGTGAACAGGCTCAGTTGCAGGGCCAATGGCTTGAGCCAGCGAAAACGCCCCGGCAACAAACTGTGTGTCAGCAGCAGACCGATCACGAACAACCCATGATCGGCGCCGTGAGGCACGATGTGACTGAAGCCGAGCTTCAGGTACTGCCAGAAGCTGAAAGCCCAGACGTTGCGCTTCGGCATCGCGCCGTCCTGGGCGCTGGCCGTCGAAGCACCATCCGCACCCTGCTCGCGAACCGCGGGTCCGCCCCCTGCTGCGTTGCGCTTGCCCGTACCGGGCGCGGTCCAGGGCCGGGGCCAGGGCTGGTCCTTGTCAGTGACTCCGAGAAAGAGCGTCGCTGAGTCGGTTCCTTTGGCCACATAGCCACGCAAGCGGCCGTCCAACAGCGGACCGCTGAGGTCAACGCCCAGTTCACCCACTTCAGTCGCCACGTGGATGACCAACTCCTTGGGCTCATGGGGGGCGTTGCCGTCGATGCGCACGAGATCGACCGCACTCCGCCCCGTGCCAAGCTTTAGTACTTCGGCGTGGGTTTGTGATTTGGCCCCTTCAAACTGCAGAACCAAGCCACTCTCGAGCCGCTCTTTGAGCTCCTGTTTGCGCTCAGCCTGCGCACTGGCGTTCGCCCCCCCGGCAGCCTCGGCATATTTGCGTGGGCTATCCAGCTCCAATTCGCCATGAAACTCCCCCGGCGAAAGCGTGAGGTCCAAAGTGCCATAGCTCAGCGGATGGGCTAGGAGCAGCCCGGGCCAGAGCAGGCTCAGCAGTGCTGCGCACCAGAGCAATCGGGACATGCTCAAGGGTACTCCCGTGCCATCGCCAATGAGCCCCTTGCTAGCCCCTCGCACGCATGGGCGCTTTTGTTGGATTCGCCTAACCGACTGCCATCGCGCCAAGGAGAGACGACGTCCGCCTACTTAAAGTTTGAGAGGTCATTGCGCGAGATGGTTGTTTCCGTAGGGAAATTGGCTGGCACAGGATAGGTAACCTTGGCTGTTGCGGCCCATTCAACCCCTCGAATCCACATGGTTTGAAAGCCTACATCATCCGCTTCATGGACAGCCGCCAAGTCGGCCATGACATGCATAGGGGCGATAAAGAAAAACCGACCTTGATGATACTGATTTGTCCACGAAACAGGGAAGGATCCATCAATGCCTCCCGTTTTGGAATAGGCGTAGTCGAGTACGGTGACAGTTTCACAGGGTCCCCTCTGGTAGACCGATGAATTGTCCGTGATGATTTTCCAAACTGGTGGGAGGCCTTTGGTAATCGGATTTTGTGGGTCCAACACATGTATCAGTTGGTCCGTGAAAGGCACATCTGAAGCGGCTGGTCCAACCCCTAGAGGTACAATTGTCTGCTTTCCGCCGACAATTTCAAGGGAACAACCGAAGTTGGCGGCCCTCCAGCCTCCACCTGTCATCTTATTGTACTCGTCCCAATTTTCCCAACCATGGGTGCCTGCATGGAGGGTAGCCAAGCCACCACCGGCCTGCATATAGGCTTCGAAATCTCTTTTGACTTGGTCAGGCCAGTCACGACCAAAATTGCTATGGAAGAGATCTAAGTTGTGTACGACCACATCATAGTCTGTCCACTTGGGTCTCCAGACTGCCCAGCTCGCATCATCCGTTGCTGCTGGCAAGAGTTCGTACGTAACAGACTCAAATAGCTTAGACGACTTGAGGATGTTTATTAGATAAGGGTCTTGCACCAACCAATTGTGATGATTGGCGCCACTCAAGAATAAAACTTTGGGTTTGTGGCCAGGGTTACCCATACCGCCGCTGCCGCCGTTGCCAGCGGTGCCGGTGCCGCCGGTGGCGTTGCCACCAGTGCCGCTGCCGGTGCCGCCGCTGCCGCCGCCGGCCGTCGAATTAACCAGCGAGGTCCCGCCGGTGCCGGCCGTCATCGTTTGAGGCACGCCGCCGCTGGCGGTACCCCCACCGCCGACGTTGCTTGGTGAACCGGCTGTCGACGGGGCCGGGTCCGCAGGTGTGGTCCCACTGTCACCGCAAGCGGCAGCTAGCCCGGCTAGGCTCAAGGCGACAACGCCCAGAACGGCATGCTGTTTTCTAGTCATCGAGTGTTGCATAGGGACTCCGTTCTGCAGCGCCGGCCCAGAGGGTCGGGCGCTAAGCCTGGGGACATCGTACTTTCAAAAACCTAACGAGTCGCACAGTGGAGTTTGGCATAGGATCGGCTCCGAAGCCCACTGGGCTGTCTACTGTCTAACCGACGCCCGACGACGCCGTAGCGCTACCGCGGCGGCCGCGGCCAGGCCCGGCAGCAGCGACGCCCAGGGTGAGCGTTGCGAGAGAGGAGCGAGCACACAGCCACAGCCGCTGTCGGGGCCAGCGACTGTGCGGCCCCCTCCAAGCGCACCGTTGCCACCCTGTGGTGATCCGACGCCTCCGGAACCGGCCGTGAGCTGGCCACCCGAGACACCTGAGACACCCGAGCCGCCCGAGCCACCTGTTGCGGCGCCTTCGGGGTCCTTCAAGCACAGCTCCTTCCCGGCGTTGGGGTCACCACTCTTGAGAAACCCGATCCAGGAGTTGACCACACTCATGCCAGGTTGGTCGACTATCGCCTTTGCCAATGGCGGCATCAGGAAGCCTTCTTTCACGCTGTTGGCACGTAGGTACGCAACAGACTGATCGAGACCACCGGGCACGACGACCGCCTCACCCACGATGCCCAGGCTATCTGCAAGACCTCCACCGACGATCTTGGAGTCGGCCAGCGGCGTTGTGAGCCGCGCGTCGAAGTTTGCCCGCACCCCGTTGGGGCGGTGGCAGTAGGCGCAGTTTGAATCGATGTATGAGCGGGCCCTGGCCTCGATCGGTGCTGTGCAATCGTTGGTTCGCGTGGAGGTCAACAGAGTTGCAAGATTGGCAGCGTCGACCTTCACGATCCCGAGCGCGTTCAGCGTTTCAAGCTGGTTTCCCATCAAGCCCGACGAAGGGTAGAACTCGTCACGATTCAGTTGACGTGATTTGGGTCCCAATACGCTGATCGTAGCCGCACCGTGGCAGGTCTGGCACTGGTTGCGTCCGGGGATGTGCCAGGTTTGCTTACGAGGCCCGGCCGGGGATTGGATGTCGTAATCTATATCCGCGCCCGATTTGAGGAGCTCGGCATCCGAGCCATCAGGCTTCCAGCGGTACGTTACGCCATAGTGCCTGTCCACGCCTTGAACCAGAAAGCGGGTCTCGACTCGCACCCCGGACTGCGGGTCGCTCTCGTTCATCAGCAGGTTGAAGTGCTTGATCATGACAGAACCTACCGGGAACTGCCAATCGCCCTCAGGCGTAATCGTGACCTGCTCGGCCGCCGTGTCGTGACTGCCGTCGTTCGGCACGCACATCCAGCGCGACTTCTTCGCGCCATCTGACCAGAAGGGCACGATGAGCTCGTAAGGAATGCACCCTGCGCGCGGCTTGAGCGTCGCCAAATCCGCGAACGCCCCCGTCTGAGAGAGCAAGGCCGGCGGTTCCTTTGCCGCGACCGCGTCGGCCTTGTGGACCAAACGCTCAATGCTGCCAGGCTGCAACGCCCCTTTGCTCCTGGCGAGCATGATGTTGCCTTTGGTGTCCAGTAGATAAGAGTTGATTCCGTTTGGAAAATCGCTGGTGACTTCGCCGATCTTGTCGACCTTGTAGGCGGCATTCGGCTGTGGCGTCGCTGTCCACAATAGGCCGGTGATGAAGTCCGAAAACAGATACTTGCCGACCAGTTCCGGAAACTGGTCACCGCGGTACACCCCGGCGCCAATCACCGCTTTCCCGATTGCGTGATCGTACTCCCACACCGGCGGCACCTCTTTGCCGATAATTTTCGCGGGGCGCGGAATCGGACCCGCGAGCGTCCCTTCAAGAAACCCCCATTGGTGGTTGTCGCCTTTTTGGACCAGATCGATCTCTTCCCGGTCGCTTTGCCCGACATCCGCCGCCCACAGATTGCCCGTGGCCTTGTCGAAGGAAATCGTCCACGGGTGACGCAGGCCAATACTGTAGAACTCTTCTAGGTTCCCCCCGTTTTTGTCGACGAACGGGTTGTCGTTGGGAATGAAGTAGCCTTGCGTGTGTGAAGCTGGCCAGGCCGGACCGTTGAGGGCCGGGTCTTTGGCGAGATTGGTTGGCTGGCGCCGGATCGCGTGGCTGCGCATTGGATCCTGGTTCACGTCGATGCGTAGAATGCCGCTCCACAACCCGCCGTCGAGGCGCTGGGTGCTCAGCAGACGGTCGCAGCAGTTGCCCTCGTCGCCGACCGAGATGTACAGGAAGCCGTCCTTGCCGAACTCCATGTCCATGCCGATGTGCCACTGCTCGCGGTCGAACTGACTGATCAGTACGAGTTCGGTGCTGAGGTCGACCTGACCATTGACCACCGAGAAGCGCGACACGCGGTTGTACCCGTCGACGGTCGGGTTACTGTCGAAGGTTCCGCCTTTGCCAGGCGCAAAGCGGTACGAGATGTAGACGTAGGCGGCGTTGGGCGAGCCGTTCTGACCAAACTCGGGGTGAAACACCAAGTCACTAATGCCGCCCTCACCAATGTCCGACTTACCCTGCATGATCGACGAAATGTCGAAGAACGGTTTCTTGTCGGTGGCGCCGGGCGCGTGCTTTACCGTCCAGCCTTTGCCGTCTTTGCCGACCACAACCAGCCGGTCTTCGACAGGGTGCTGGATGATGCGGAGAGGTTCGATGAAGGTGAGCCCGGGGTAATAGTCCTCCTGGACGAACGCGCCATCTGGCGATGTGCCCGGACTACTACTCGGAAAGGCGCCGTCGAGGAATGGACCGACCGCCTCCGGTTTGGTCAAGCCAGGCGCGGCAATGGCGACGCCAGATAGCAACATGGCTGCGAAAGCAGCTGCAACGTAGTTTCTAGGCCGAATATTAGTCATCGCGACTCACCATGGGTTCAGACGACGCGTTCATTGCCGCCGTCGATTGGGATTTGGGCGCCGGTGGTTGCGGCGAAGACAGGACCCGCGACCGTGCTGACCATCGCGGCCACTGCGGCCGAGGTGATCACGGTGTGTAATAGATTCTTCGTCTTGTACTCCTGCACGCTCATGCCGTAGCGGGCGGCAGACTTCTGCAGGGCTTCCTCGGTCCAGATCTCGGTGTCAAAAACCGCGTCTGGGTGGAGAATATTAACGCGCACGCCGTGGGGGGCCAGCTCGAGCGCGGCCACGCGGGCGAGTTGGGTGACGCCAGCCTTGGTCACCGAGTACGCTGCCGCTCCCGGCCCGGGCGCAGCGAAGTTCCGCGAGCCGATGATGATGATCGAGGCCTCGAGCCCGTGCTTGAGATAAGGGATGGAGAACCGGAGGAAGCGCTGGGTGGCGGTAAGGTTGATCTTCATGTGAAGATCCCAGCTTTCGCCGAGGTCTTCGATGAGCTCGCCTGATTTGAAGATGCCGGCGTTGGCCACGATGATGTCGAGACCACCGTACTCACGGACCACGTTTTCGACGCACTGCTTGAGGGCTTCGTCGTCGGTGACGTCGCAGACAACTCCGTGCAGGCCGGGGCCGGTCAGGTTCTCGACCACCGCGGGGTTGATATCGAGGCCCACCACCGCGGCGCCGTCGTTGCGCAATCGCTCCGCCGTGGCCCGGCCGATGCCACCGGCGGCCCCTGTCACCATGGCGACCTTGCCTGCGTGAGGCTTGAGCGGGTCCGAGCTCGCTCCGGCCGAACTCTCCGGTCGGGCTGCGCTCTTGCGCGCCTTGGCCTTGGTGATGAGGTCTTCGCTCATGAGGCTAGGCGCTCAGCGCGTTGAATGCGGGTGTTCATTTCGCGGATGTTGGCGGCGGCGTCGGTGCCATCAAAGACGGCGCTCCCGGTCACGATGAGATCGACCCCGAAGGTAGCGATCTCACCGACGTTGTCCTTCGTTACGGCGCCGTCGGCCACGATGACGAGATCGTTTTTCCAATCTCGGAGCGTGTTGATCCTGGCTGGGACATCGGCAAAGTAGCTCTTCCCGCCGGTATCGGGACGGACCGCCAGAACGTTCACCACATCGAGCTCGTCGAGATACGGCTGGATCGTCTCGAGGGGCGTGTGGGGATAGATCGAGACGCCGCGCAAGATGCCGCGGCGCCGGTCATTGGCATTTTCCGCGTCCCCGATCAGCTTCAAAGTCCCGCCGATGTCCAGGGTGTGCTCCAGCGCGAAGACGATCAGATCGGCACCCGCTTGCGCGAAGGCCTTGACGTGTTTTTCAGGCTCCTCCACTAGCAAGTGCACGTCCTTGAGCAGCGTCGTTTTGAGCCCGGCGACGAAAGCCGATCCGAACGTGATTTTGGGAAAGACCCGCCCGTCCATGACGTCGAAGTGGAGCAGTTGCACGCCCTCCTGCTCGAGGGTCCTGACGGCCGAGGCCTGGTCCATCATGTTCGCCGTGAGCGTGCCCACGCTGAGCCGGGGGCATGCTCCGCGAAGCTTAGCAATCGTCGGCGAACGGTCCACTTAGCGGGCCGCCTTGAACGTGTTGAAAAGGTCGAAGGCCTGGGCAGGCCTGAGGTTGTCGTGAACCACGCCCGACACCGCCTTGATCATGGCGAGCGGGGCGTCGGACTGGAAGACGTTGCGTCCCATATCGACCCCGGCGGCACCACACTGGATAGCCCTGTAGGCGAGCTCGAGCGCCTCCAGCTCGGGGAGCTTCTTGCCACCGGCGATGACGACTGGGACCGGGCAGCTGGCGACCACCTTTTCGAACCCCTCGGTGTAGTAAGTCTTCACGATACTGGCGCCGTTTTCAGCGCACACGCGCGAAGCCATGCCGAAGTAGCGGGCGTCCCGGGCCATGTCCTTGCCGACAGCGGTCACTCCCATCACCGGGATGCTGTACTTCATCCCGATGTCGACGAGATTGCTGAGGTTGGCGATGGTGATCGCCTCGGTCTCCGGTTCCCCGACCGCAACCATCACCGCCATCGCCGCAACGTTCATCCGGATGGCTTCCGCCTCGGCGAGCAGGACGTTGTGGTTCATCTGGGTCAGGATCGTGGTGCCGGTGTCGGTGCGAAGGCAGATCGGCGTGCGGTTGTCGGCCGGGATGCACGTCCGGATCGTGCCGCGGCAGCCCATCAGGCAATCGGCGTACTCCGCCAACGGGGCGATGTTGAGGTCGATTCGCTCGAGGCCCGAGGTCGCCCCCATCAGGAATCCGTGATCGAAGGCCAGCATGACGGTTCGCCCAGACTTGCGGTTGAAGATCCGCGCCATGCGGTTCTTCAGCCCCCAGTCCATGCTGTTCATGCCCTTGAGATAAAATCCCGCGGTTTCGGCGGCAACGCCGATGCCGAAATTCTTGCCGTCCCTGATGTCGTCTACGTCTGCCATGGTTCTATCGAGTTGGAGGTTATGCTGTCGTGCTGGGTAAGGGTCGAGAGCTCAGCGGCTCCGGACGGTGGTCATGCTGCCGCATTCGCTCCTTGTCGCGGATCAGGCCGATCAAGGTCTTGACCGCGGTTTCGACGAATACCGGATCCTCGGCGGTCAGCTCGAGCTCTTGAAACGCTACTTGGCGGGGCATGCTGGTGCGGAGCACATCGAAGAACGCCTGATCGCTTTCGCGATCTTCGAGCTCACCACCGCTGACCGAGTAGCGACTGACGCCTTGAGTGGGAAGCAGGAACGCTGCGTGGGACTTGCTGTGCCTGAGGCGCTCGGTGATGGTCAGGCCCACTTTCCGAATCTCCTCGCGGTTGAGTCGTGGCGCAAATACCCTGGGGCTGTGAAACGTGTACTTATGCTCACGGTACGCGGCTGGGACTTCACCGGGCACATCCAACAACAAGCCAATGTGCTCGGCCCCGCCAGGGCAGATCACCTGCGGAACTCCCAGCTTGCCCGCGACGGTGAGGCGCTCGGCATTCGCCGCCCGCAACCCACCGAAGATTTCATCAGCAATTTCTCCGAGGGCGTAGTCAAAGACCGCGGTAATTGCGCCCTCTTTGATCAGCTGTTCCATGGCGCGACCGCCTGAGCCCACGGCGTGGAACGTGATGACCTCGTAGCCCTCTTTCGTGAACAGGTCGATCGCATGATTGGTGCCATCGGTAAGCACCCCGAGATTGGTGATGCCGATCACACCTTTGGTGTTCTTGGTCGGTTCCAGGGTCCGGGTATTGTTGGCCATTCCCCAGGCGGCACTGGCCGCGTTCGACAACATTTTGCGAGAGAGCGGATTGAGCCCAAGAATGTCGGTTACGGAGAACATCATCGTGATGTCCTTGATATCGACGAACGGAGCGGTGTCCCCCGAAGCGACGGTGGAGAGCATCACCTTGGGAAGGCCGTAGGGCAGGCACTGCATGATTTGACAGCAGATGCTCGTGCCCTGGGTGCCGCCCAGGCCGATGACGGCGTGTACCTCCCCGGCTTGAACACGCTGGCTCAAGATCTTCTGCGCGCCAGCCGTGATGTGAGGTGCGGCGGCCTGCCGGGAGGGGTTCTTGAGAATTTCGCTGAGCGAGCTCCCCCCCGCCTTGAGCACGTCGTCCGAGCTCACGTCCGCAGAAGTGGTCGGCTTCCCCACGATACCCAAGTCGATCAGCAGAGCTTGACCACCGAGCGCCTCGATCTCCTCGCGAAGAAACTGCGCTTCTACCCCTTTGGTATCCAAGGTAGCGAGTACTGCTACGATTCTTGACATGTAGTATGGACCTCAGCGAACTAGCGATTTAAACGCAGCGACGCGAAGCTGCCAGCGGCCGCCGAGACAGCGCGCTCGATCGGTAGGCGCTCCGTAGACGAGCCCGTCCAGAACCCATGGCCGCTGGTATGACTCAGCATGTACTGGGCGTCTTCCGGGCTTTCCATCGCGGCGCCGTGGGCAACGAGGATGACCTCGGGATGAACCTTTCGAACCGCTTGATAAACGGTCTCGGTCTCGGCCGCGGTTTGCTCGAGGCTGATGCCGCGATCGTATCCCTTGCGCCCGCCCTGGGTCGTTCCCGCGTGGAAGCAGAAGATGTGTGGCTTGGCTTCGGCGGCCAGTGCCAGCGCATCTTCCATGTTGAAAGCCAAGCCTACCGTGACCATACCCAGCTCATCTTTGGCCAACTTGAGCAGTTCGATCTCGTTCTGGAAGGTGATGCCCGCGCTCTTCAGGACCCGAAAGATCTCGCTGTCCTTGTCTACGTAGCTAACCGACGGACCAATATTCGAAACGCACTGCACGCCCATCCGCTGGCAGTCTTGCAGGACCATGCGCATGTCTTTCAAAGGGTCGTTCGCGTTGAGACACGCGCACACGAAGCTCTTTCCCCGGAGCGCCGGCATGATATCCTCGCGCGTGTAGTCCAGGGTTTGCTGATTGGAGTCCAGGATCGGCCACATCATGGCCATGGTGCCCATCCCGTTGGCCCGCAACCGTGCGCCTGAAAACGTGTTGATGCAGTCCGCGCCCGCTTCTTCGAGCAGTTGAGCGACCAGACCGCTGCCCGCGCTCGAAATCATGATCGGTCGACCTTCGGTGACCTTCGCGCGCAGTCGCTTCAATATGGTTTGAGCCGAAATTTGTGCTGTGATCATTGTGGTGGGTCGCCTGCTGCAGTTGACCGTGCTGACGGAGTAGCCAGCCTGGGAAAGCATGAGCCTCTGAAAGGTCGCGGGGCTAGAACAAACAGAGTATTGTTTATAACAAAACGCGCATACCTCTGTGCGCGCCCGATCTGCCCCCAATAGCGAAGCACCATGCCAAAAACGTTGAGCCACGCCGAACAGGTCACCCAGCGTTTCTTTGCGGCGCTGCCGGACAAAGGGCACTTCGAGACGCTCTTCGAGCACCTCGACGACCTCATGTTTTACGTGAAAAATCAGCAGTTTGAGATCGTTGCGTGCAATCCAGCGCTGCTGAAATTCTTCAATTTACGCACGCGCGATGAAATTATCGGTCGCAGCGAATCGGTCTTCTTTCCGCCTGGCCTCATGACATCGATTCATCAAGACGACGTCGACGTGCTTCAAACCGGGCAACCGTTGCTGAGGCGCGTTGAACTAATCGCCGACGAACGCGGGCGCCTGATCTGGGCGTCGACCAACAAATTGCCTGTCCGCGACCGCAAGGGCCGAGTCGTGGGGCTGATGGGTACCACTCAACCTGTGGCGTCGCAGGTGAATATGCCAGACACGCACCAACGCTTCTCGAAGACGGTGAGTTACATCGAAAGTCATTACGGCGAGCCGCTGAGCGTCGCCGACCTGGCACGCATGAACGGGCTCTCCGCCAGTCAGTTTCGTCGTTGCTTTCGGGCGGTTTTTGGTTCTCCGCCGCAGTTGTTCGTTACGAAGGTGCGCATCCAAGCGGCTTGTCGAGCATTGGCAACTACGGACGCTTCGATGGCGAGCATAGCCGCAGAGTGCGGCTTCTGCGACCAGAGTTACTTCACCCGGCAGTTTCGCGCCTTGGTCGGCACTTCCCCGGTCCGCTACCGTCGCGACCGGCATCCGAGTTGAGCCAGGGAGATGAGCCCTATTCCAGGCTTGCTGACCACGGGGGATCAGCGGTCACTCGCCGCGAGCAGGCCGCGTTCTACCCGCCGCAGGCACCGTTCAGCTCGAACGGCCCGATGTCTGCGGCGCCGCTGCGCTTGGCCCCGCGTGCGTCGAGAGCGGGGGCTGAGCTTGTTGCCGCATCTACGGCGGGACTGCCCGCCGACAGCGGGTGAAGCAAACTGCCGTTTTGGTCCGAGAGCGCGCCTAGCCGCGGGTCGGCAAAGCGCGACTTGTCGAAAATTCGCCCGCGCTGAGGCTCGCCTTCGGCAAACTCCAGGTTGCCGCCACCGTCTTTGGGGCGATAACCGACGTGGCGCTGGGTGATGTCTTGGCCGGCTTGGTTGCGATCGAAGATGCTGTTTCTGACGGTTATGTCGAGCTTTTCGTCACCAAACCAGAATGCACCGCACGCCCGGCCCGCCGTGTTGCCGGTGAAGAGCGAGCTTGCGATGTTGACGATGCCGTGGCCGTTGTAAGTGAACCCCGCGCCTTGATCCTTGTCGATCACGTTGCCACTAAAGGTGGAGTTCTCCATATCGAAGCGCCCGTCTCCGTCGATCCAAAGCGCACCGCCTTGCTGCTCGGCGCGGTTGGCGATGAAGCTGCTGTTCTGAATCAGCAAGCGATCGAGCGCGTGCAGGCGAGCCCCGCCCCCTTTGGCGTCGCCGCCGGTCGCCTCGCAAACGCTGTCTTTGATCACGCTACCCGTGATCGTGATCACGTCGCGCGGATACCCCCAGAGCAGCATGGCGCCGCCGGCACCGGAGCCATGGCTGCCTTCGATGCGCACGCGGCGCAGGGTCATCTCCCCGATCAGTCCCGTCTTTGGGTTGTTGGGAGGACCGGCCGCATTGCCGCCGTCGCTAAATACGGCTCCGCTGCCCTCGATGCCCACGTTGTCGAGGAACAGTGAGTCTTCGATAGTGAGCGGCTGCAAGATGTTGTACACCGCGCCGCAAATCGTGCCCCGGTTGCGCTCGAAGCGCGAGCGCCGCACGACTAAGCTGGCGCTCTGACTCGTGGAGATGGCGCCGCCACTGAAGCCGCGGTCGTCACCTGTACCGATGCTGCCGTCGTTGTCGACAAACACCGAATTTTCTACGACTGCGTGCATGCGCCAACCGAAGCGCACGGCTCCGCCACGTCCACCCGAGTTGTGCTCGAAGCTGCAACCCAGGATATGTGCCGAGCCAAACGCCTTTTCGTCGACCACCTGCTCTACGTGCAGCGCGCCGCCCGGACCCGTGGTCTTGCCGTTCACGAAGCGCAAGCCGACCAGCGTGGTGTCTTTGCCGCGCCCAGTGGTCAGGATGCGGGTCTTGTTCTGACCGTCCAACGTGAGGCCGGGCGCCGCCGTGGCGTCAAGCACGATCGAGCTCGGGCTGGTCAGCTCCTGGTCGAGCTCAACGACCGCTTTGGCGAGCGCAGGAGCGAAGCCGATGACGTCTCCGTCCTTGGCCGCAAGCAAGGTTTCTCGGAGCGAGCCCGCCCCGGCGTCGGCGGCGCTGGTAACCACTAGCGTTGGGGTTGGCGCTTGCCAGGCGTAGCGTTGCAAGGGATTGGCGTCCCGGCTGGGAGGAGCGGCGCACGCATCGGTGCGAGGCTCGATCGGGCCCGAGCCTTTCGATTCGGGAGTCGCGCTGCCGTCGGTCGGCCGCGCGGGCGCGGGAGCCGCGTTCGCGCCGCCGCCGCAAGCCGCGAGTGAGCCGCACACAGCGAACAACGCGAAAGTCCGTAGCATTCGTTCTCTCATCTCGTGAACCTTGCAAGCCGATCCGTGAAACCGCATCAGCGCGGCGCCGCGGATTCGCGAAGGAGCTTCTGGTACGTTGCGTAGTAAACGTCGGGGCGGCGCAGCGGATGACTGAGGCGATAGAGCTCGCGAAACGGGTTGAAGTCGAAGTTGTCAGAAAGGTGATTCCACAGCCTCGCCCGCCCCAGCGAAAGAGCTATCGGTGACAGCTCCCCGGAGAGCACCGCCAACAGATCGGTGCCCCAGCATTCCATGCCGGCGATGTACTTTTCGCGCGGCCGTTCGACGCGGCTGGTCACGAAGGCGCAGGCGTTGGCGTTGTACTCGAACACCGCGGCGCGCTCGGCGTGTCGAATCACCAGGGCAAAGGTACACTTGTAGCCGGTGAGCTCGACTCCCAGGAGCGAGTAAAGGCCCCGAAACAGCTGGCCGCCGATCAGCGCTTCGGCCAATTCTTGCAACCTGCCGCGCAACGCCTGGACGTCCGCCGCCGACATCTCGTAGCGCTGCGTGGCGGGTTGATAGTCGGGCACGACAGCCGAAGTTTGCTTGCTGCGTGACGGCCAATCTGCACGCGGGGCGGTCGACAGGAACGGTGTGTCGTCGGTCACGTCGTGCAGCAGATTGCCCCGCATGTTGAAGGTTTGACCAGGCGTCGTGGCGAAACACGGCACGCTCGAGTGCGCTTTGGCGAAGTGTTCGCCCACGCGCTCGGCGTCGACGCAGAACACGTTTTGGTTCAGCCAGGCTCGCGAGCCATAAAAGGAAAATCCGCCTCCGCAAAGCAGTAGCGCGCTGGGCGTTCCCCACAGGTCCGACACGAGCCGTTGGCCCGCCCGGACGAGCTCGGCAAAACCCAGGCTGGCATCGCCCGCGTCCGGAACGAAGCTCGCCATGTGACTGAGATCAAGCGTGTTATTGGTCCAACCGATCAAGCCGGGACGACGACACCACCGACGTGCACTCTCAATCAGCTCGGGCGTTACGCTCACGTCAACGCCCGAAAAAAAACTGCCGTCACCTTGGCTGTCGCGCACCACGAACGGCAGCACGTCCCACTCGTCGCCGTTGTCGCGGTGGACGTGGTCGCCGACCAGCGGGTACACTTCCAAGTGCCCGAGCTTCACGCTAACCCCCGGGACTAGCGGCTCCACCGTGAAGCCCATGTCCGACAAGATACGGTGAGCGGCGGATGACGAACGCGCTGACAGGTAGATCGGGACGTTGCGATCAAGTTGGGCCAGCGACGGCACGTCGAAATGATCGTCATGTTCGTGGGTGAGTAGCACTGCGTTTAGCGACGGGAACGCAGCGAGCTCAAGGCGTCGTGGCGGATAGACTCGGTATTCCAGGGCAGCGGCGTCCCCGAACTCCTCTCGCAGCAGCGGATCGACGAGCACGCAAGATGTCCCTGAGCGGAACATCCAGCCTTGATGCCCAAGAAAAGTGGTGGAAAACATGCCCGGCGCCGAATATTACCATTGGGCGGCCGGCGCTGCGGGGACTACCCTCACCCGCGCAGCACGTCGAGCGCGCTACCGAATTGGGCAGGGTCGCCGAACGTCGTATCTGGCAGCCCCATGCTTTGCAGGACCGTGAGTTTCAGGTCATTGGACCAACGCCCGAACGGGTAGGGCGGGCGCAAGACTTTGCCGCCGCGCGGCAGCCGCAGGTAGCGCCCAGTCTTGAAGTAGCCCTGCGCCGAGCCTGCCAAGACGTGTGGCATGTTGTCGGTGTTGTGAGCGTTGCCCTTCGTGAGCTCCTGCACCCACAAGATCAGCGTGTTGTCGAAGACAGTCCCGTCGCCCTCAGGGATCGCCTTGAGTCGATCGATGAAGCCTGCCAGCATCTCGGCGCTCCAGACGTCGACTTTGGCGATGTTGTTCTGCGCATCCATATTCGAATCTAGCGCGTGACCCAGGCCGTCGTGCCAGCTTTCTTGGATGCCGAGCCAAGGCAAATGCATGGGAGTCGCGTTGTTGCCGACCGAGACCACTCCAACCCGAGTCAAGTCGCAGGCAAACGCCATTGCGAGCATGTCGAGCTGCGCCGTGAGCACGGTCGGCGTATTGGCGTCGTTTTCCCACCACTTTTCCGCGGGCATCTGCGTAATTTTCGGCCGCCCGCACGACACGCCGCTCGCTACATTGTTGAGGCGGCTTTCGACCTCGCGAACCGAATCGAAGTAGTTCTGAAGCTTCAGGCGGTCGGCCTGACCGACGGCCTTCTGTAGATCGCCAATCTCCGCCACCGCGGAATCGAGCACCGATTTACGTTCCGCGCGCAGACGATCGATAGCGCTGGTGTCGGGCGGCGCGACCTCCGAAAATACGCGATCGAAGATTGTCTGCGGGTTGTTTTCCTGCAGTGCCGGCTGGTCCGCGCCATAGCAACTGAAGGGCGTCCCGTTGTCGGTCCGGGCCCCGAGGTTCAACGACTTGAATTTGGTGTTGCCCGAAATATGATTGGCGATCGCTTGGTCCAGCGAGATGCCAGCGGCTCGGCCGGAACGGCCGGTCAGCATGCTCGGCCACTGGTCGTGGCCCGGCCCTCCCGCGGCGTCCAAGCCCTCGACAATCACTAGATCCTGCTTGTGTCGCGCCAGCGGCTCCAGGCCCGGCGAGAGGACGAAGTCAGTGGTATCGACCGCTTTGACCGTGGTGCAGGTCAGGTCCTGATTGCACTCCCCGGCGCCGCCGAGGTAGGCCTGCTTCGGCGGCTTATCCAACGGATACAGCGGTTCGCCTGGCAGCCTGGGCCAGAAGCGTTCGGGGAAAATGCCGTTGCAAGTGACCAGCGCAACGAAGCGCAACGGAGGTTTTCCGGTAGCGGCCCGAGCGTTCTTGGTCGGCAACGTCGCCTCGAGCCAGGGCAGCGCAACAGAAGTCCCGGCTAAAGCCGTAAGCAGAGCGCGGCGGGAAAGCGCGAGAGTTTTCATGGGTTCGATGCGGATCCTGACGACGGTGGCTGCCCTGGCGCGCGGCCCAGAGCACGAGCGTTTCGATCAGTGCCTTGAGCCGCGCGCTCGGTGAGAAAGAAACGCGGTTCGCCGCCTCAGCCGCTAGCAGCCAGGTGACTGCCGGAGCTTCAACGGAGCCAAAAGAGGCACGCCCGAAAAAAATGCTCACTTCATGCCCGCTTCGGGTGACTACCCACCGCCGCGATGAAGCCCACGAAACTTCTACCTGTAGCCGCGTGGATGGTGCTCTGGGCATTTGGCTGCAGCGACACGCCGGCTTCGCCCGGCGCGACCGCCGGAACCTCGGGAGCGTTGAGCGCGGTTGCCGGCAACCCGGGCGCGCCCGGGGCGTCTGGCTCGGCCGCCGGCGGCTCCAGCGCAACGACTCCCGGCGCCTCGGGCGCAGCATCCGCTGAAATGACCGCGGGCAGCTCGACTGTGTTGGGCGGCGCGGGCGGTGCGGGCGCAATACAGGCGGGCAGCGCCGGGCTCGGCGGGACGGTGAGCCCGATCACGCCGGTCAGCAGTTGCGTCGTGTACGCGGCGCCCGCAGGCTCTGGCACTGAATGCAGCGCACAGGCGCCCTGCTCACTGAGCGGCGCGCGCGACAAGGTGCGCACGCTCAACGGCAATATGACCGCGGATCTGGAGGTTTGTCTGGCGGGCGGCACCTACGCGCTGAGCGAAACCTTCACGCTGACCGAGAACGCGACGACGCACGACTCCGGCACGAACGGCTTCAATATCGTCTACCGCGCGCTCGACAAGGAGTCGCCCGTGTTGAGCGGAGGCCGCGCCATCACCGGCTTTACGCTTTCCGACGCACAGAAGAATATCTTCAAAGCCTCAGTGCCTGGTCTGACTTCCCGTCAGCTGTTCGTCAATGGCCAGCGTGCGCAGCGCGCGCGCAGCCAGGACAACATGGGGATGAGCAAGGCGGATCACGGGTTCAACGCCAATAGCTCGGTGATGGCGGGCTGGAAGAACCTGACTCACGTCGAGCTGAGCGGCGAGCTCGACTGGCGGCACTACCGCTGCCCGGTCGAGTCGGTCTCGGGCAACTCAGTGCGCCTACAGAGCCCCTGCTGGGAACTAAGCCAAGACATCAACGGCGGCTGGTGGAACTTCAAGGAAGTAAGCTGGGTCGAGAACGCCTACGAGCTCCTGGACGAAGACGGCGAATTTTACCTGGACGAAGCGGCCGGCGAGCTGTTTTACAAGCCCCGCCAGGGCGAGGACTTGGCCACGGCCAGCGTGATCGCGCCCGTGCTCGAGACGGTCATCCGAGGTCAAGGTACGGTGGGTGCTCCGCTTCACAACATCGCGTTTCGCGGTTTAACCTTCGCTCACGGAACCTGGCATGAGCCGAGCACGAGCCTGGGCTACACGTCGTGGCAGTCCGGGTTCCTGCACCGGACGCTCAAGCAATACTACGACTCGGGCTTCTACGTCGCGCCCTCGAACCTGGTATTCGAGACGGTCGACTCGCTGCGTTTCGAAGGCAACTCGTTCACGCACCTTGGAGCCAATGGGCTCGAGATTTTCCACGCGAGCAGCAACAACATCATCGTCGGCAATCGCTTCGAGGACATCTCGGGTCGCGCGATCACGCTCGGCCACATCGACGACTACGCGGTGCCTCCGGCTGAGGTGATCAAGAACAACCTGATCAAGAACAACTACCTCGGTCACAGCGGCGTCGAGTACCGCGATTGCACGATTATCTTCATTGGTTACACGCAAGGTACGGTGGTCGAGCACAACTGGCTGCGTTACGGGCCCTACATGGGTGTGTCGCTCGGTTGGGGCTGGGCGAGCCATCCAGACAGCACGGCGGGCAAGAATTTGATTCGCTGGAACCGCATCGAAGACTTCATGCAGCACACCTTCGACGGCAGCGGCGTGTACGCGCTCGGGGTGCAACACGGCTCCAGCGTTGACCACAACTACATCTTCCGCGGGCTACCGCGCGGCGAAGGCATTTTTCCCGACCAGGGCGCCGCGTACATGGCGTGGGAGTCGAACGTGATCGAAGACGTCGGCTGGCAATGGATCCACGACTGGTCGAGCCAAGCCCACGACAACGTGATTCGGAACAACGTCACGAATCAGCCGAATTTTGAGCACTCGGGCGGAGCCGACAAGAACGACGTCTTCGAGAACAACCAGGTTATTACCGGCACCAATTGGCCCCAGTCGACGGATGAGGTGAAGGCCAAGGCAGGACTCGAGCCCGAGTACAAGAGCTTGGCTCCATGAGCGCCGCGGGCCGCCGCTAGTTGAAGTAGCGAGTCGCTAGCGTTCCGCTCACTTGCGCTTGAAAACCGGTTCACCCTGCTTCACCCCAGAAGAGGGTCTCGATACACATCGGCCAATGGTAACTCGCAGCCCAGCGCCGCGAGCCGAGCTCGTTCCATTTCCCGATACGCTCGCTGCTGCCATTCTCCGGCGCCGTCCCGCTCCCAGACCTCCACGAGCCGCTGATCTTGCGCCACGAGCACGATCGCTCCGAGGCTTGCAATGAGTTTATAGTGGGCCAGCTTTTCGCCGCGATCGTAAGCCTCGGTCGAAGGGCTGAGTACCTCGACGAGCAGGCTCGGGTTCAAAGCCGTATGACGCTTGGGGTCCGCGGGATCCAGCTCGAGCTGCGCACAGACGACGCTGACGTCCGGATAGGTGGTCAGCCCCGTTGCAGCGACACGAATGCGGAGGTCCGAGCTGTAAACTTGGCAAGGACGTCCGTCGAGCTGGTTGCCCAGCAAACGTCCAACGCGCATCGTCAGCGCGGCGTGCTCGGGCGAGCCGCCGGCCATCGCCCAAACCTCGCCGTCCAGAAACTCATGCTTGGCGCTACTGTCGGCCTCCAAGAGCACGTAACTCTCGAAGTCGAAACGCTGACGGGCCGGCGCGGTCACGGCTCAGAACTGTAGCGCCGTCTCAGCACCAAGGCCAGAGGCCGAGCCGCACATCGCTCAAAGCGCGCCAGCGGCGTGCGGTGTGAAAAGTCCGAACACCGAACATCCCGGGAGTGCGCAACGACCGTACGCCCCGACGTCAGTAGTCGCGCTTTCTGCGAAGAATGCGTAAGGCCGCCGCGCGGTACGCATTGTGCTCTCGGCTCCGTGCACGGAAACATGGAACGCCCGCAAATGGACAACAACATCAGGAAATGGCGCGGCTCGTCGCCGCGAGTCTACCGGCTGAGGTGCCTGGCCTTCAGGAGTTGAAAGTAGCGTTTGGCGACGCCGGCGGCGTCTGCCGCGCGGGTCACGTTGCCGCCATGTTTGGCAAGGATGTGCTGGACGTAGTGGCGATCGAAGTC
>JBBRMI010000082.1:0-31677 GCA_038230915.1 Polyangiales bacterium
CCCTGCGAAACGCTGAAAAGAAGTGGCGCATGCCACCCCGATTCTGGAACAGTGCACTCAATCAACTCGTAATTTACTTTGAGGGAAGACTGCCGGCGTGAGACCCCAACCGCCCGTTACACGGAATTTCTGACACCTCCTAGGCCGACGGTCTCTCAGCCGGGTTTTCGAGGCCGCACCTCCGGCGGTCTCCCGTTTCCACGCCATTGCCACGCCCCACGTCTTTCTCTGTCCTACCGCGTCGCAGTCCGTCGCATACCGGAACCGCACATCGCCGTACCGCACCAACACAAGCGACGGAAACGGCTGGCGTTTTCGTTGATGTTTGCGGCCTTCGCTTTGGCGCTCCCGGCAAGAATCGAACTTGCGACCTTGGCTTTAGGAAAGCCCTGCTCTATCCAACTGAGCTACGGGAGCGGAGCGGGGCTTTTGTCACGTTCGGGGGGGCGGCTCAAGGCGTTTAGGAATCGCGGGGTTTCTTGCGGCTTGTGGCTTCGGGCTTGACGGTGACGGGCTTCTTGTCGCGTTCGGTTTCGGCGTGGTCACGCGCCTCGGCGACGCCTTCGTCGACCTCGTCGTCGCTGCTGTCGATCGTGAGCTTGGCGCCGTGCGAGACTTTTTTGGCGGTTTTGGCGAGGGTTTGGAAGCGGGTGTACAGGTGCTCGAGCTCGCGATCGGTGAGGTCTTCGACGTCGATCAGGCGGTTGCTGGCGCCCTCCACGGCCGCGATCAGCTCGTTGAGCTTGAGCTGCACGGCGCGCATGTCTTTGTTTTGCGCGTGCTGGATCACGAACACCATCAGGAAGGTGACGATCGTGGTGCTGGTGTTGATCACCAGCTGCCAGGTCTCGGAGTAGTGGAAGAGCGGACCGGTGGCGGCCCACACCAGCACGACCGCCAGCGCGACCGAGAACGTCCAGAAGCTGCCAGCCGCTTGGCTGACCTTCGTCGCCAGGTTCGCGAACACCTCTTGGAGGCGCGAGTCGTCCTTCATGCGCGGCATCTTGACTCAGCTGCGCTCGCTAACCAACCTGCGTGTTGTGCCGCTATTCGGGCGTCGAAACCGGTCCGCTCGTCCCGGGAGCGGCGTCGGTCTTGAGCGCCGCGATGATTTGGCGCTGGATGGCGGCCAGGCGATTCGCCGATAGCACTCCGCCTTTGGCGTCCTTCAACGTGAAGCGATCGCTGGCGACACCCTGATCAGTGCGCACCTCTGAGGCTGCGACCTCCAGCCCTTGTTGCACGAACGACAGCGTGATCGCCAGCAGTAGCCCGGGCCGATCTGGCGTCACGACGTTCAAAATCACTTCGCCGCGCCGCAGCGCGCGCGTGTCGTAGAAAACGCGCGGCCGCACCGGTAATTCGGGCGCCACCCGCTCCAGCTCTTGCACCGCCAGCTGCCGCGCTTGCGCTTCTTCGCCGACCAGCTCGTCGAGCATGCGGCTCACGCTCTGGATCTCGGTGGCGTCGATGTGCTGCGGCAGCCGCGACGGACGCGCGCGCCTGAGCCAGAAGAAGTCGACGGCTTCGACGCCGTTCGGGGTCGGTCGGCAAAAGATCTGCGCTGACGTCACGTCGAGGTGGTGCGAAACGAACGCCGCACTGACCAGCGACAACAGGCCCGGGACGTCATCGGCGATCACACACACGATCACGGTGCCGCCCGGAAGCTGCCGCCACTCCGCAGCGTGCGCCCGCTTGCCACGGCGCGAATCGACGATCGCGAGGTGCTCGACGATGTCGCGGTGCTCGAAGATTTGTGGGTACGCCGACGGCATCGAAGCCACCAGCTCGGAGATTGGATCCGGCGCAGCGAACGGACTGGAAGACGGCACCATGTTGAGCCTTCAAGATGCTGCGCGGAGTGTGTTCGGAGGGTGTCGCGCCGATATCAACGCCGCAACGAAAATGGCGACCACTGTGGGCGCAAGTGGTCGAGCCAGAGAAAATACGCGCGTTTTGCGGGTGGGTTGGCGCAAAACCACGAAATACCGCGAGTTTTTACACGTTTTTGCGCTTAAGTTCACACGGCGCTCGTCGTTCAAGCAGTGTGTCGCAAACTGCGCCGCCATCGTCGCGTCGTTCCTTGAACGCGCCGAGGTTCAGCGATGTCCCGCGGATGAGCGAGGTGCCGCGCTACAGCTTGCCTGAGCTGGCGGCGATCTCGTCGGGTGCGCGCAATCGACTCGCGCACATGTCGCGGCTACTGATCGTTCTCGTCGGGGCGCTGTACCTAGCGTGGCACCCGATGATGCTGTGGCTGTCACCCGGCGCTTGGGATCCGCTGTGGATCCGCCTGGTAATTGTTAGCCTGTGCGGAGTTGCAGCGCTCGCTTCCACCCGGCACCGCTGGGAGCGACACTTGCTGCGCATGGTCCACGCCCTCGCCGCGTTGATCACCACGCACCTGTTCGTGATTGCCGGGGTCAACCATCTGCCTTCCGGCTACCAGATGGGGCTGTTCGCGCTGCTGGCGGGCGGCGGGCTCGTGTTCTTCACGCTCGAGAGCATGCTGGCGTACGGTGGTTTCACCACCTTGCTCGCGCTGGCCGTGGCCGGCTTTGCGGATGCTCCGGCTAGCTCGCGCGCGTTCTTGGTGTTGGGCGTCTTCAGCGTCGAGTCAGTCCTGGCAGTTTCGGCGTATCGCCGAATGATTGCCCAGCGCGCGCTGTTGGGTGAGCTCGAAGAGAGTGAACGGCGGTTTCGCGATCTCGCGATGCGAGCGCCGGTCGGCATTTATCGCTGCGATCTCAAGGGTCGGTCCACGTTTGCCAACCAGGAGTGGTGCGCATTGGCAGGGATTTCTGCCGAAGAAGCGCTGGGCGCCGGCTGGATGCAAGCGGTACATCCGGACGACCGCGAGCGCTGCCACAAGCTGTGGTTGCAAGCCAGCACGCTTGGCACCGAGTGGGAGGCCGAGTTCCGCTTCTTACACGCCGACGGCGCTATTCGCTGGGTCTATTCGCGTGCTGCGATCGTCATGGGCGAGTACGGGGCGCAAGAGCGCGTCGGCATGACGATTGACATCACGGCGCGTAAGCAAGCCGAGGACTCGCTGACGCGCGCGAAAGAGGGCGCGGAGGCCGCCACGCGCGCCAAGAGCGAGTTTTTGGCCAAGATGAGCCACGAGATCCGGACGCCGATGAACGGCGTGCTCGGCATGTTGGAGCTGGCGCTCGAAACGTCGCTGCAGCCCGACCAAAAAGACTACGTGGATACGGCGCGCGCTTCGGCCGCCAACCTGCTCGGCATCATCAACGACATCTTGGATGTGTCGCGAATTGAAGCCAGAAAGCTCGAGATTGACGCGATTCCGTTCAGCTTGCGCCAGCTGCTCGAGACCGCGCTCAAGCCGTTGACCCAGTTGGCGCGCGGCAAAGGGCTTTCGTTCGAGGTCGACGTGGGTCTGCACGTGGTTGACGGTTTGGTCGGCGATGCGCTGCGGCTCCAGCAGGTGATCGTCAACCTGGTCGGCAACGCGATCAAGTTCACGCGTGTTGGCGGAATTCGATTCACGGTCGTGCAAGGCGACACGGACGAACAGCAGGTCAAGCTGTGCCTCAGCGTGCGCGACACCGGCATCGGCATTCCTTCCGACCGTTTGCCCAGCATTTTCGAGGCTTTCACGCAGGTGGAACGCATCGGCGCGATGAGCGGCACCGGGCTCGGGCTGACGATTTCGGCGCAGCTGGTGGAGCTGATGGGCGGCAAGATCCGCGTCAGCAGCAGCGTCGGTAGTGGCAGCGTGTTTCACGTCGACCTGGTATTCCCGCGTGCCAACTTGGACGCTGAGTCGCTGGCTAGCTCGACCGTGAAATCGACCGGGCGTTACCAATCGCCGCCCAGTCGCCTGCGCGTGCTGATCGCCGAGGACAACGCCGTGAACGCGCGCGTCGTGCGCCACTTCCTGGAGAAGGTTGGCTCGCACGTGACGGTCGCGGAGAGCGGGCGCGCCGCGCTCGACCAGGCGTTGAGCGGCGACTTTCATCTCCTCTTTCTCGATGTGCAGATGCCGGAGCTGACCGGTATCGAAGTGTGCCAGGCGATTCGCGCGCAGGAAAAACTGACCGGCGGGCATCGGCCGATCGTGATGCTCACCGCACAGGCGATGAAGGGCGATCGCGAGGAATGCCTGGCGGCCGGCGCGGACGACTACGTGACCAAGCCGGTCACGCGCCGCACGCTGTTTTCGGCCATCGCGCGCTTGATGGATCAAGGCGCGTTTGGGCACGCTTCGTCGCCACAATTGCCGATCGCGACCTTGACTGGCGAAGACAGCTCCGGGAAGATTTTGGCCGCCAAGGAGACGACGGAGGCGGTAGCACCGGAGCGGCTCTCGCTGCCGGGGGCGCCGCCGAGCCTGTCGATTTCGGATGGCGTGTTGGATCGGGTCGAGCTATTGGCGCGCATCGATGGCAACCGCGTGCTGCTGGTCGAGCTGGTGCGGCTGTTCGTGGAGGAGCGGCCAGCGCTCTTGGATGCGATGGAAGCGGCGCTGCGCGACGGGGACGCGCAGGAGCTGGCGCGCGTGGCGCACAAGGCCAAGGGCGCGTTCGGCAATCTGTCGGCGCCGTTAGCGCAACAAGCCGCGGTCGAGCTGGAGCTGTTGGCGCGCCACGGTGAGCTGGCGCTGGCGACCGACGTCTTTTTGCGACTGCGCGTGCAGGTGGACCGGCTGGAGGCCGAGCTGCTCGCGCTCACACAGGACGACCGCGCAGCCTGAACAGCGAGCGCAGCGAACCGAACACACACACGGTGATGATCGGCGCCGACGTCAGCGCGAGCGCCATGAACGGCTGCAGGCCCGCGCCGGCTTGCCCGAACGGCACGCGCTGGCCGACCAGCAATTGACCGGCGAGCCCTGAAAGCGGGCCTAGCCCGATGCCGATGCCGATCAGGCCTTCGTGGGCGCCGCCGGCGTCGACCGACGCATTCTTGGAAACGAGTGCGTAGTAGAGCGCGGCCGTGTAAGTGAAGCCAGCGGCGACGCCGCACACGACTTCACCCGTGATCAGGAGGGGCAGCGAGTTACCGAGCAAGATTAGCAAAAATCCGCTGGGCAGTGCGACGAGTGCTAGCCACATCGGTGTGCGCTTGCCGTGCCAGCCAGCGAGCGCGCCGAGCGCGCCGAACGTGATGACGCGCGTGGCGTCCAAGATGCTGGCGACCGGCGTCGCCAGCGTGACCGGTAGCGCCAGTTGCGCGAGCAGCGACGGCATGAGCGGCGCCAACACGTACAACAGCGCGTAGCTGCCGGTCATCGACCAGCGCGCGGAGCCGAGCAGCGCGCGCATATTTTCTAGCTCGCTTTCGGCGGGGCGCTCCGGGTGAGTGTGATCGAGGTGGAGCGGGCGTGCTGGC
The DNA here is from genome assembly GCA_038230915.1 of Polyangiales bacterium. GTDB lineage: Bacteria > Myxococcota_A > Polyangia > Polyangiales > Polyangiaceae > PMG-095. The sequence goes on from JBBRMI010000082.1 coordinate 5,362, forward strand.
AGCCGCAGCACCAACCCTGCTGCCAGCAGGTTGAGCAGCGCTGGAAACCAGAAGAACAGCGCCGGAATATGCGTGCCGACGATCAAGCCGGTGATGCCGATCGCCACGAAGCCAGCGGTCGCCCAGGTGACGTTGTAGCGGCTGAGCAGCGGCAAGAGCTGCTTCGGCGCGCGACCCGCGCTGACATAGCTTTCGACGACCGGCCATTTGATGCCCTGCACGATCGCGGTGCCGAGCACCGACGCGACCAGTACGGCGGCCGCGGGCACCAGCGCCAATAAGCTGTGGAGCGCCAGCAGCGTGAGCACCGAGCCGAGCAGCACGCGGCGCTCACCAAAACGGTTGGAGAGGTTGTGGCTGACAAGCGCGCCGCCCACGTAAGCGACCCCGAACCCGAAGGCGATCCACAGATTTTGGCTTTGGCTAAAGTTCAGGTTCTCGTGCGTGAAAAAGTAGATGCCGCGCTGGATCAGCGTGGCGGCGATACTTTCCAAGAACGTGAGCACGAACAGCACGGCGATCATGGGAACCTTCAAAGTGGACGAGCGAACAAAGCTTTTCGCGCCTGGCTCCAGAGCATGAAACAGCCGGAGGCGCTGAGGCACGCGACTAGCAAGAACGCCGCGCGGTAGCCATACTGCTCGGCGATCTGCCCGAAGCAGAACGTGACCAGCAAAACGCCGGCGTTGAAGGCCGCGTTGAAATGGGCGCCGACGGTGCCGCGCTGTTCGCGCTCGACACCCTGCAATGCCAGCGCGTAGACGGACGGGTAAAACGCGCCGTGCGCCAAGCCGAAGCCCAGCCCGAGCACGCCCAGCCAGCCGCGCGCAAGGCCAGCCGTCGCGGCCACGACCAGCGAATAGATCGCCAATGCGGCGCCGCCGACGCGCGCCCGGCCGAGCCGGTCAGGCAAATTGCCGAACGCCAGCCGGACCAGCAGCGCCGCAGCCGTGTAGCCTGCGAACAGCGGGCTGATGTTGGTGTCGCCGAGCGATAGCGCCCAAGGCTGGGTGAACGTGAACATCACGCCGAACGCGGTGCCGCCCGCGGCTGCCGCCCACATCACCGCCAGGCGATTGCTGGGCAGCGGCGGTCGCGCAAGGTCAGCGACTGCAGCCTTCGGCTGGCGCTTGGGCTCGCGCAAGAAGAGCGCCACGAATGCGCCGAGCACGCCCGAAACGCCTGCCGACGCGAACACCGTATGCCAGCCAAAATCGTGCGCGAGACGCTCGGCGACCAAGGTAGCTACCGCGTTCATTACCAGGCCCGCCGAGCCGAACCAGCCCAGCGCCTGACCGAGCCGCGACGACGGTGAAAGATCGGCGACCAGCGTACCTGCCGCTACGAAGTACAGCGTGTACGCGACGCCCTGCGCGGCCCGCACTGCATACATGTAGCTGCCAATCTGCGTGACGCCCAAAAATGCCAGCGCAGAAAGGCCACTCAGCAGGCAACCGGCGAAGATCAGCGGCCGGCGCCCGCCGCGATCGAGCAGCTTGCCGCACAACGGTGAAACCAAAACCGCCGCCACGACCCCCAGCGCGCCCGCGTAGCCGACTTGGCTGGGCGAGCCGTGCAGCTCGGTCACGAGGTACTTCGGCAGCAGAAAGAAGCTGGAAAAGGCGAACCCGAACGTCAGCTGCGTGGCAAGCACGACCGCAAAAGCGCGCGTGAATAAAGGAGGTTCGCTCGGTTCTTCAGACGTTAAAACAGAGGACATGGGCCGGCTTTCGTTGCCCGCCTCCGCCTAGGTCTGAGTAGCGATCCTGCTCGCCCCCTCAGCCTTTCGGCGGGGAGGGCGCTTGGTGCTGGTTCAGCTCAACAACAATGCGCCCTGCCCGGCCGGAATAACCGGCTTATTGCCCCAACGGGCAAAGGCTTGGTGGACGCAATGGTTCAACATCAGACGCGGCAATGATTAGCGCGCCAGACCCGCATCGTCAATTGGCTGCATCGCGAGTCCCCAGATTTTCTGACAGGAAGATCAGAAGCACGGAGGAGAACAAGACCCCCAACTCCGAACAAGACCCCCTTTACTCCGCGGCGATCAAGCCTTGGCGAATCATCCCCACCAGCAAACGCAGCGTCTTTTGCCGCGGCAGCGGTGACAGATCGATGGCTTCGTCGAGGGTGACGCCGCCGTCGACGCGCGAGAGCAGGAATGCTTGCTCGGGCGACACGCGCAGCTTCTTGTTCGAAGTCGGCGAAAGCACGACCATGCGCTGCGAGAGCGGGCCGAGCCGTGATTCGTAAATGGCGTTGATCAGCATGCGTGATGATTCGACGCGCAGTTGCGCTTCGGGCGAGTTCAGAGCGTCGGCCACCAACAACGCAGTTTCAGCGTTGTTTACGGCCAGCTCGACGTCGCCCATGCCGTGAGCTTGGCGCGCTTGGTCCAGCGCGCGGCCCAGATCGCCGGTCGTGAACGTGTTGGCTACGGTCGGCGCGCTCGGGTTGGCGGGGGTCTTGGCGCGCAGGCCCGTTTGGTAGCGATCGGAAGGCTTGCCTGCGTTAACCGCCGCCGCCGCCGCGCCGGGCGGACCCGCCGGCAAGGTGTTGGCCACGCCCAGGCCGTCGATCGGCGGCGGCAGCGACGCGCCCGACGCGCGGAGCAGCGCGCTGGCAAACTCGGTGATACTCGGGAAGCGCTGCTCGGGGTCTTTCGACAGAGCGCGCCGCAGCACATCGCCGATCTCACTCGACACGTGCGGAGCCAGCGGCTCGATCGGCGGCGGATCCGAGCTGATGACCTGCCGCAGTACGTCCATCACATCGTCGCCCGCGAACGGCGTGCGACCAGCCAGCATTTCGTAGGTGATGACCGCCAGCGCGTACTGATCGCCGCGATGATCGACGCTGGCCGTCTTGCCCAGCGCTTGCTCGGGCGCCATGTAGTCGGGCGTTCCGAGAATGTCGTACTCGCCGGTCAGGCCCTTGCCGCCACCCGCGCGCTTGCTGATGCCGAAGTCGAGCAGCTTGACCAAGGTGCCTTGGCCGGCGACCTGAGTCAGAAAGATATTTGCGGGCTTCAGATCGCGATGAACGATGTTGGCTGCGTGGGCGGCCGCCAAGCCCGATGATACTTGATGCGCCAAGCTGATCGCGTCGGCGACCGGAAGGCACCGCTCCCGCTCGAGTCGCGTCGCCAGGCTTTCGCCGGCCAGCAGCTCCATGACGAGGTACGGTTCGCCGGCTTCGGTTGTGTCGAAGTCAGTCACCTGCACGACATGCGGATGCTGTAGCTGGGAGATAATTTCAGCTTCGCGATTAAATCGGGCGAGCGCGTGCGCGTCCTTGGCGAGATGTTGCGCCAATACCTTCACGGCGATGCGTCGCTTCAGCCGCAGGTGCTCGGCTTCGAACACCATGCCCATGCCGCCTTGATCGAGCGTGCGCAGGATCCGATACGTGCCGCGCAGTGTCGTCCCCAACAGCGGATGGGGTGGCTGGACTGGCTCGGAGGGTGCCGGGACGGAAGACATGCGGCTGCGAGGAAGCGCTGACGATAACGCTGACGAGGATCTGCGTCGAGTGAGCCGAGATTTCTAACTACGCGTCCGGTCGGGAGGCGCTTCACCCCTGGGCGTGGTGATGTGGGTGCCCGTGCCCCGTCGAACTGCACGCGCATCGCCGAGCGTCCACTTCGGGTCTCTCGGGCACTTTGGTTTGGTGCCCCGGACGTGCGGAACCCTGCCCGGGGCCTGCTTGGGACCTCACCCAAGCATGCGAGGCGCCCCCCCACGATCTCAAGGCATGGAGATCGGCCCCCCCAGAGGAGCAACATTTGGGCCTGCCCCGAATACGGAGTCGTTGCGCGATAATTTGACTTGGTCAGACGGCCGGTACCCGGTCGCGTGGACGACACCGGCCACCCGCTGGACTCGGGTGTCCATGTCCGGTGCCCGAAAATCCGCGGGCCAAATTCGGCCAGGGCGAGCGGACCTGCCTAAAAGGTCACGTGCGTCGCGGTCGTTTGTCTTGGAGCGCCATCCTAGCGCTGCTCGCCTTGGGCTGGGCCTTTGGCCGAACCCCAGGCGTCGTTGGCCGGACGCGGACGGCACCCAGTAAGCAGCCGGGCCCCGGCTCGAGCGCGCCGGGGGGCACGCCCCGGACTGAGAAGCCTGCCGGCGAGGCGCATCCCGCCGCCACCGGTGGCGCCGCCGAATCGGAGGCGAGCGCGCGCGACGCGTTCGCTTCGGCCGCGGACTGCGCGGCGTTGGTGAGCACCGGCCAGCGCTTGGCGCGACCAGCCGGGACGGCCCGGTTCGCGAGCTGGAACTTGCATTGGTTTCCCGACGGCGAGGCTGGCAACCGCGATGCCGGCGCCGACGTGAGTTGGATCGCGTGCGCGCTCGCGTGGCTCGACGCCGATGTGATCGCGGTGCAAGAGGTGAAGCAGTCGCCCGCAGCGGTGCTTGCGCTGACGGCGCTGCTCGCCGAGCTGAATCGGCTGAACAAGGCGCGCTACGTAGCGCGGCTCGACGACTGTGGTCGGCGGGTCAAGCAGCACGTTGGTTTGATTTGGAACGAGGCGCGCGTTCGAGCCACTGAGCTCGAAACCGTCGCGGCGCTCAACCCGTCCGGCAGCGCGTGCGAAAACGAGCTCCGCCCCGGCTTGGCAGCCCGCTTCAAGTTGCCGGGCGGCTTGGATCTCGAGACCATCTCCGCGCATTTCAAGAGCATGGCGGATCGGCACGGCTTCACGCTACGCAGTCGCTCGTTCGCGGCCATCCCCGAGGTGCTGCGTGGGCTGACGAGCAAGGCGCACGACGCCGATTTTCTGCTGCTGGGTGACTTAAATACGATGGGCTGTGCGGAGTGCACGCCGGTGGTTTCGGCGGCCGACGAGCTCGGGGCCGTCGACAAGCAGCTGGCTGCGGCAGGGCTGCGGTTGGTGGCGGCCGATGCCGCCGGCAGCGAGCTGTATGAGGGGCACTTCACGCTGCTCGATCACGCCGTGGTTTCCGCGACGATGCGTGAGCTTTCTACGGGCAAGAAGAGCCACGTCGCCGGCGCGTGCGCGGGCGGTGCCCGAGCGCTGAGCCAGCGCGCAGCCAAGCTCGTTCGGCGCACGCTGAGCGACCATTGCCCGATCGTCCTGGACCTGACCGACCGCGATTTGGACTAGCGATGTGGCCATTCCCGAGCCGGCTGACTAAGGTCGCGACCCATGGCCAAGGGCTACTGGTTGGTGAAGAGCGAGCCGTCCGTTTACCCGTGGGAACGCTTCGTGAAAGAGAAGCACACGGTTTGGGACGGCGTGCGCAGCTTTGAGGCGCGCAACAATCTGCGCGCGATGAAGAAGGGCGAGTTGGTGCTCTTCTATCATTCGAACGAAGGCAAAGAGGTCGTCGGTCTGGCGACGGTCTCGGCCGAGGCGACGCCCGAGAAGACGAGCGACGAAGGCGAATGGTCGGTCGTCGAGCTGACGGCGAAGAAGACGCTCACCAAACCGGTGACGCTCGCGCAAATCAAAGGCGAGAAGAAGCTGGCCGGCTTCGGCTTGGTGAAGAAGAGTCGGCTGTCGGTCGTGCCGGCGAGCGCCGCCGACTTCGAGCTGATCCTCGCACTGAGCGGAACCAAGGCCTGAGCGACGGCTCGAGCCGTCAGCTTTGCGGCGCTGCTTCAGGCGTCGGGCTTGGCTTGGCTTCGCGCGCGTCGCCGAGCTCGATCAGTGTCGCGAGCGCTTCGATTTCGCGCTTGGTCGCGATCTCGCGCTGGCGGAGCCCTTTCAGCTCCGCTTCGAGGCGCCGCAGCTCGCCCTCGATCTCGCGCAGGTTGTCCTTGAGCCGGTCACGTTCGGACTTGAGCGAGCTGAGGTCGATAGCCACTTCGGTTCCTCCAAAAATAGCCTCGTAGCAGACCCCACCTCTCCGAGTAAAGCCGCTCGTTCATGCCGCGAGCAAACCGAGCAGGCGGGGAGCTCCTGTTTGCTCGTTCTCGCGGGCGGTTTAGCCGGCCGCGACGATGCGGTTTCGGCCCTGCTGCTTGGCGAGGTAGAGGCGGCGATCGGCGATCGAGATCAGCTCTTCGGCGCTGGGGGCGCGGCAGCAGGCCATCGACGCCGCGCCAGCGCTGAGCGTGATTTTGATCTGGTGGCCTTCGTGGTCGACCACCTCGTTGGCCACCGCTTCGCGCAGCCGGTCGCCGAGTCGTGTGGCGCCTTTGATCTCGATGCCGCGCAGCACGACCGCGAATTCTTCGCCACCGAAGCGCGCGAACACGTCCTCGGTGCGCAGAGCTTTCATGCAGGCGTCGCAGGCGCGCTTCAACACCGCGTCGCCGCCGGGGTGACCGTAGGTGTCGTTCACGCGCTTGAAATGATCCAGGTCGATCATCACCAGCGAGGCTTGCGATCGATGGCGGATCGCGTACGCGATCTCCGAGCGGAGCCGCTCCTCGAAGTGCAGCCGGTTGTACGCGCCGGTCAAGGCGTCGCGTGTGCTGGATTCGTACAGCTTGCGCAAGAGCCGCTCTTCGCGCACGTCGGTCAGCGAGAAGCGAAAGCTGACACGCGGTCCGAACTGCAGCCAGCTGTCGTGGTCGAGCTTGGCGCGCGTGACGCGCTTACCGGCGACGAACGTGCCGTTGCGCGAGCCCATGTCCTCGACCGTGTACTCGTCGCCGTTGCGGACGATGCGGCCGTGAAAGCGGCTGATGCTGTCTTCGTCGATGCGCAGCTGATTGGTCGGATGGCGCCCGACCGTGAACGGCCAATGCTCGAGCCCGACGATTTGCCCGGCTTGCACGCCGTCCATGCGCAGCAGCACAGCGCGATCGACGATTGACGGCTGGGTCGGCGGTCCGCCGATATCGGTGCTGCGAACCGAAACTTCCATCGTGCGGGCTTCGGGTAGGAAGCCGCCCGCGTCCGGGAACGAAGCTCGGCCAGCGTTCGGCGGATCGCTGAACGGAAGGTCGCGCGTGGTGGTATCGCGCGTGACGCTACCTGGATGCTCCGAGGTTGCGGTTGTCACCAGGTGACCCCCGGGAAGGCACGACCCGGCTTCGCGAACAAGAAGCCCTGCAAGAGGTCGCAGCCCAAGTCCACCAAGCAGTCACGCTCTTCGCGCGTCTCCACGCCCTCGGCGACCACGGTCATGCCCATGTCTTTCGACAGGGCAGTCATCGACCGCACCACCTTCTGCTTGGTGCTGGTGACGTGAATGTCGCGGATCAACGACATGTCGAGCTTGACGATCTCCGGCTCGAGCAGCGTAAAGCTCGACAGCCCGGCGTAACCGGCGCCCAGGTCGTCGACCGCGATCTTGAAGCCCATTTCGCGTAGTGAAGCCACGCGGCGCCGCGCGTCTTTGACCTCGTCCAGCGACGAACGCTCAGTGATCTCGAGCACGACGCGGCTGGCGATCTTGGACAGCGGCGACTCGGGATCGCTCAGCGCCGGGTCGGTCAGATCGGTGACGTGCAAGTTGACGAACAGCGAGAAGTTGGTGTCGGCCGGAATCGGCTCCGCGGCGAGCGAGCGAATCGCCCGCCCCAGCAACTCCAGGCGGCCGAGGCGCATGGCGGCGTCGATCACCGCGCCGGGGTGGGGCAGGCTCGGTTCGGTGCTGCGCAGCAGCGCTTCGTAGCCGAACACGGTCTGGTTCCGCACGTCGACGATCGGATGGTAGGCCATCCACATCGACTGCATCGCGCGGTCGAAGCTAGCTTCGAGACCGGCGCGATCGGTGCCGAGCGCGCCGGCGTGGCCGAGCAGCTCGGCGGCTTGTTGCTTGACGCGCGCCATGCGGTGCATGCGCACGGCTTTTTGTACAATCGTGTCGAGCGCTTCCGGGTCGACCGGCTTGGTCAGGTAGTGGAACGCGCCGTATTCGAGCGCTTGGACGGCAGTGCTGACCGCCGGCGCACCGGTCATCAGCACGACCGGCACGTGCAGGTCGTGTTGGCGAATCTCTTTCAGCAGCTGGATGCCGCCCATGCCTGGCATCACGATGTCGCTGACCACGACGTCGAACGCGCGCCGGCTGAGGTGCTGCACGGCCTCTTCGCCGTTACGGGCTTCGGTCACGCTGTAGCCGAGCTGCTTCAGGCCGCGGCACACGCCGCGCAGCAGCTCCGGTTCGTCGTCAACGACCAAGATCCAACCCTTGGTGGCTTCGGCCTTGCGCTCCACGTCGGAAGACGCAGGCGGTGGGGCGCCTTGTGAGCGCCGCTTGCTGCTTGGCGGCGTGCTAGGTGCCGCCTGCGCTTCACCCGCCGCCGCTCCTTTTTGGGCTGGAGCGACCATGCACACCACCGAACGGCGGAATCTAGAACCCCTAAAGGGCCCTCGCGTATCATTCGGGAATCATTGGTCGCTTTGCGGCGCCGCGGCGCCCCGAAACGAGACGTTGCTATCCCTCGCGGATCAGGTCGCCACGCATACCCACGCGGAATTGCTGCCGAGAAACTCGCTTGGCGACGTCCGGAGCGCGCTTCAAATAGTCGAGCGCGTCGCGCTTGGCGTACGGGGCTGGCCGCGACTCCACGCGCGTGAGCCGAGCCCCCGGCGGCACCGTGAGCCGCGTGAGATTCTGCCACACCATGCCCGACCTGGTCTGACACCGCTCGACCTCGGCGCCGGGCCACTCGGTGATGTGCACCCAGGCGTCGTTCAGGCGGATCAGCCAAGTGAGCTGGGTCTTGCCGCGCGGAGCGATGTACTCGCCTTCGGTGAGCTCGATCTGCACCTCGCGGGGGCGCGCGGTGGCCATGGCAGCTACTTCGCGTAGCCCGACTGGTCGGGCGGAGCCACTGGCGCGTCCTCGCCTTGGTCGTGCTGGCGAGAATCCGGGGCGGTGCGCTTTTTCTTCGGCTCGCTGGAACGGTTGCTGGTGTCGGTTTCAGCGTCGGCCTTGTGCCGCGGCTCGGGCTCGGGTTCCGGTTCGGCGGCCTTCGGCGCCAAGCTGAAGCGCGGCGTGGTTTGCGGGTTACAGCCGGGGCCGAAGCCGCGCGCGCTGAACTCGGTCTCGAAATCGCCGTGGTGCTCTTCACCCTCTTTGTTCGTGTACGACACTTCGAGGCGGAGGCGGCGCGTGCCGGCGCGCGCGGGCGAACAGTACGACACCAGGTAGTGCTTCTCGAGCTGCTCGATCGCAAGACTTGCGGCTTCTTCGAACGCGATCGGCAAGGTGTCGGCGGTTTGAGCGCGGATCAGGCCGCGTCGCGCCAGGTTTTCGACCGCGTCGGCCTGTTCGCCGACGCCGACGCCGATCACGTCGTACGGGCTTTCCCACACCGTGTCGTGGGCTTTGTCCGCGGTGACGCGGCCGGCGACGTCAGGACCGGCGGCGTACACGACCAGCGTACCGATGCGTACGCCCCGGCCGCTTTGCGCGAGCGCCATCTCCAGCTTGCCGAGCCCGGCCACCACCGCGCCGTTCAGGTTGCGCGACTTGTCGCGCGGCGTGAAGCTCTCGAGCGCCGCCATCGTCACGGCTTGGTTGCCGCGCGGCAGCGCCGCGATCAGCACCAAGTTTTCGCCGCCGTCGAACGCGAACACCGTGACGGCCTCGCGCGGGTTGACCTTTTGCACGAAGCCGAGCGCCGCTTCGGCGGCCACGTTACGCGCTGCGGACGTTTGCGCGGCGCTCATGTCGACCAGCAGCACGACTTGATGAGCCGCTACCAGGTTCGGATCGAGCAGCGTGAGTTGCGTCTGCTCCGGCGAAACGAGCTGCTCGTTTTCGTAGACGCGAAAGTTCGACGTTGTGAGCTCGGTCAGCGCGGCATCGCCGTCGGTCACGGCGACGTACGCCCCGACGTTGCTGGGCCGCTGGAACGCCGTCGCCACCGGCTCGACCGTGACGTGCCGAAAGACTCCGCAGCCACTAAGCGTCCAGAGCGAGAGCAGCCCGAGTGCGTAACCAGCGGCACGGTGCATGCGGCGGCAGCCTATCATTCCCACACCACATTTTTGAGGACCACGTTTTTGACGATGTCCTCCATCCCGTGTGAGAAGTCGTTGGGCAGCTCGCTATCGCGAAACAGCCCGACCTCGGTGATCTCGACCGGGTTCACGCGGCCGTGCTCCGGCTCGCCGACGGTCGCCGCTACCACCACCGTGACGGCGTGAAAGCGCGGGTCACGCTCGGGCGCCGAGTAGACGCCCAATAGCTCGCCGAGTTGGCGGACCTGGGCGCCGGTTTCCTCGAGGACCTCGCGCGTGATCGCGCCCCTGAGCTCCTCACCCCACTCGAGGGTGCCGCCCGGCAGCGCCCATTTGCCGGAATCGCTGCGGCGAATCAGCAAGAGCCGGCCGTCGGCAGTCCGGGCCGCCACGACGATGCCGACGACAGGACGCCGAAGCAGGTGCCGTGCGACCTCCTTCACGATCTTCAAAACGCCAGTCGGAATCCGCACGGCGCGCAGCATGCACGGATCTGTCGGAGCTGTGCTAACGGATCCGCCGGGCCACCGGCTCGGGGCCCACAGCATGCGATTTCTTCGCCAAAATATCGCGCTAATCCGCCGCCTGTCGTGGTTCGGCTTGGGCCTGGGCCAAGCGCTCGCGGTCGGCTGCAACAAGCGCGTGGAGCCGCCCGGCGCGCTGACGAGCAGCGCGCCCACGCCCGGCGTTGGGCGTGAGGTCGGCAGCGCGAGCGCCGAAGAGCCGCAGCCATCCGAGCGTCCGCGCAGCAAGCCTTCGCCAGGCGCTTCGGCGAGCCCGAGCAGCACGCTCGACAACCTGCCCTTCGACGAAGCCGGCCCGGACGTGGTCAAGGTTGCCAGCATCGCGTGGCGCAGCTGGATCTACACCGACGCGGGGCCGAACCGCACGCGCTACGGCTACCTGCGCGCCGGCGCCGTGGTCAGCGCACGCGGCCCCAAAATCGTCAATGACGGCTGCGACGGCGGCTGGTACCGCGTCAACCCGCGCGGCGTCATTTGCTTGGGCTTGGGTGCCACGACGGATTTGGCGCACCCCGTAGTCATCGCGTCACAAGGCCGCCCGCTGCGCGGCCAAGGGCTGCCGTACACCTACGCGCTATCGAGCGACACGCCGCCGTTGCTGTATTTTCGACTGCCGTCCGCCCAACAAATGCAAGAGTCGGAAGGCGGCGAAGTGAGCGGGCGCGCCAGCAATTTCCGCGAGCGAATCCGCGCTTCGGGCCTGTTCGCCGCGCTCGGCGACGTCGGCGGTCCCCCGGATTTTCTGGCTGGCGACGCCAAGCTGCCCAAGCCGTACGGCGTGAAGCAGCCGCTGCGCTACGTGTCGCACGCCGGCGCCGCGGCGGCCGACAGCGGTTTTGCGATCGCGCGCAGCTTCGAGTGGGAAAAGCGCCTGTTCGGTTTGACGACCGAGCTCGACATCATCGCACTCGATCGCGTGAAGCTGGTGCGGCAGAGCGAATTTCACGGCGTCGAGATCGCGCCGAACGAAGGCTTGCCGGTCGCGTTCAGCAAAGAGCGCTACGGCCAACGCTTCGTGCGGCGTGCCGACGGCAATTTCGGCGCCGGCCCACCGCTCCGTGATCGCGAAGGCGTCAAGCTCACCGGCCAGAGCAAGCCGGGCGGCTTCTTGGAAACGCGCGACGGCACGTGGGTCTCGGATGCGTCGATGCGACGGCTCGAACCGCGCGAGTCATTCCCTAGCTTCGCGACCGGCGATCGCAAATGGATCGACATCTCGATCAAGCAGCAGTCGCTGGTCGCCTACTCGGGCCGCACGCCGGCGTACGCGACCTTGATCAGCAGCGGCCGCGCAGGCCTCGGGGATCCGGAAAAAACCGAGTCCACGCCGCGCGGCACGTTCATGATTTACCAAAAAGAAGTCGCCTCCACGATGGACGGCGACGAAGACAAGGGCGACTCCTACAACCTGCGCGACGTGCCGTTCGTTCAGTATTTCCACAAGGGTTACGCGCTGCACGGCGCCTACTGGCACGACGAATTCGGCAAAGTCAGAAGCCACGGCTGCGTCAATCTCGCCCCGAAAGACGCCGCCTGGCTGTTCGAGTGGACGGACCCATCGGTGCCGAAGGAATGGCACGGAGTGCTCAATAAAGACCGCGGCACGGTCGTTTACATCCACCCGTAATTCTTGCCATACTCGCGGATCGTTCTTGAGCGAAGCGAGAAGAGCATGAGTCATCCGATTGCCGATCTGTTGAAGCGCGCACTCTTGGTCGGGGCGCGAGAGGTCCGGCTCATCCCCGGCCGGCGCACAATCGTCGTCGTGCCGCAGGGTGAGAGCGAAGTGAAAGGCGATCCGCAGACGCCCGAGAAAATCACCAGCTTGCTCGCCCCGATCATCACGCCGGCCGCCAAGCAACACCTCGCGACCGGCTTCGCCGAATGGGATTTCGATCTCGAAGGTCGGGGCCCGGTGCGCGCTTGCGCCGAGGTCAAGGTGGGCCTGGTCAGCGTCTCGTTCTTCCTCGATCGCTGCGAAACGCTAGCAAAGCAGGCCGAGCGCGCTCCGCAAGCTCCCGCCCCCGCTCGCGTGCCGGCCGCATTCGGGATGCCGTCCGCTCCGTCGTTGCCCAACATGCCTTCGATGCCGTCCGGCATCGATACGTCCGATGACGCCTTCGACATCCCGCGCCCGGCGCTGCGCACCCAACCGCCGCTCGCGTCGGCCACGCTCGCCTACGACAACCCGCTCTCCGACGGCTCCACCGCCAACATCGACAAGCTGCTGAACCGCTTGCTCGAGGTGAAAGGCTCGGATCTGCACATCTCGACCGACTCGGTGCCGATTATGCGCATCGACGGCGAGATGAAGCGCGTGCCCGGCTACGACGTCTTCTCGGCTGAGCAAGTCCAGCGCTTGCTCATGCCGATCGTCCCGCCGCGCAACCGCGAAGAGTTCGAAAATTCGCACGATACCGATTTTGCCTACGAGCTGCCCGGCAAAGCGCGCTTCCGCGCCAACCTGTTCGTCGATCTGCGCGGCATGGGCGCAGTCATGCGCGTCATCCCCAGCAAAATCCTAACGACCGACGACCTCAACCTGCCGAAGGAGCTGCTCGCGCTGTGCCATCTGCCCAAGGGCCTCGTGCTGGTGACGGGCCCGACCGGCTCTGGCAAATCAACGACCTTGGCGGCGCTCGTCGACTACATCAATCGGACGCGTGAAGATCACATCATCACCATCGAAGATCCGGTCGAGTTCGTACACCCGAACAAGAAATGCCTGGTCAATCAACGCCAGGTCGGCGAGCACACCGACTCGTTCAAAAAGGCCCTGCGCGCCGCCCTGCGCGAAGATCCGGACATTGTCCTGTTGGGCGAAATGCGCGATCTCGAAACGATCGCCATCGCGCTCGAAACCGCCGAAACCGGCCACTTGGTCTTCGGCACGCTCCACACCTCCTCGGCGCCCAGCACGATCGACCGCATCATCGACCAGTACCCGCCCGCGCAGCAGGAGCAGATCCGCGTCATGCTCGCCAACAGCCTGAAGGGCGTGATTGCGCAGATGCTCTGCCGAAAAATCGGCGGTGGCCGCGTCGCCGCGCTCGAAATCATGTTCGGCGTACCGGCAATCGCCAACCTGATCCGCGAATCCAAAGTTTTTCAAATCCCGAGCATCATGCAGACCGGTCGCAAGATGGGCATGGCACTGATGAACGACAGCCTCTTCAAGCTTGCCAAAGACGGCATCGTCGCCCCCGAAGAAGCGCTCGCCAAAGCCAACGACAAAGCCGGCCTGCTCGCCGCGTTCCAAAGCGCCGGTATCAAAGTCGAGCCGATGGTCGTCGCGTAGCGTTGGTTTCTCGGCGCGAATGACAGCTTGGGCTGCCGAACCGCGGCCTTGGGTGCGCGGCGTACTGCGTAGGAAGTCGCCTTTCTGAGTGATTTGCGGTGTCGCATTTGCGACACGCATTTCTCAATGATTACGCATCATGCAGCGCTTGGCATGACGTTGTCGCACTTGCGACATGCCGGTGCCCCGCGGCTGCAGGGTGCCGCGTCGTCGGCGAGGGCGGAGCGCGTGCCGCAGTTGTGCCGCCCGTGCACGCGGCTGCAGGGTGCGGCGGCGTCGGCGACGGCGGAGCGCGTGCCGCAGTTGTGAAAAGCGCGCTCAGCGGCTGGGGGGGTGGGGCGTCGTCGGTGAAGGCTGAGCCGATGCGGCAATTGTGAGCCGCCCAATGCTCAGCGGCTGCGGGGTGGGGCGCCGTCGGTGAAGGCGGGGCGCGTGCCGCTGTGGTGACGCCCGTGCTCAGCGGCGGCACGATACCGCGTCGTCGAAGCGGAGCGCAGCCGCAGTTGTGAGACGCCTGGGCTCCGCGGCGGCACGATGTTGCGTCGTCGACGAGCGCGGCACGAGTGTCGCCAATGCGACAACGTCATGCCAAGGCTTGGGCATCCCGAAATTGTTGAGGAATGTGTGTCGCACGTACGACACGGTTTTCAGCCGGTGAGAGGCTCTCCCGGCGCCAACGTCCCGCAGCCGACGAGCGCAAAGCCAATGGCTGCGCGTCGCGGAGCTGATCAACAACTCGATCTTGATGGCGCTCAAGCCCAGCGACTTCGAAATGCTCGGCATGCCGGCAGCGCGACTGACGCGCGACGTGCATGGTGGGCGAGCGGTGGGGCCCGTGATAGGTTCGCGCGCTGATGGCCGCAAACAAGGCACCGCCCGTAGCCGCATCCTCTGCCGGGGAGGCGATGGCCGCGCGGTTGGCGTCGGGCGGAGTTTTCGGCGAAGAAGAGCGATTCGACCGGATCTTTCGGCCCGGTACGCTGGATGAGTTCGTGGGGCAGGAACAGCACAAGCAAAACCTGCGCGTGTACGTGGAGGCAGCTCGGCGGCGTAAAGAGCCGCTCGATCATATCCTTTTGTGCGGGCCGCCCGGTCTCGGCAAGACGACGCTGGCGTACATCTTGGCCAAAGAAATGGGGGCCGAGCTGTTCGTGACCAGCGGTCCCGCGGTCGAGCACAAGGGCGTGCTGACCGGACTTTTGACGCGCGTCGCGCGCGCCGACATCTTGTTCATCGACGAGATCCACCGGCTCTCCGCTACCGTCGAAGAGGCGCTTTACCCGGCGATCGAAGACTTTCGGATCGACGTGATGATGGGCGACGGCGCATACGCCGAGAGCATTCAGCTCGACATCAAGCCGTTCACGTTGGTTGGCGCCACGACCCGCACCGGCTTGCTCACGAAGCCCTTGCAAGAGCGCTTCGGGGTCACGCTGCGGCTCGACTTCTACCCGGTCTCGGATCTGGAGCAAATCGTCGCGCGCAGCGCCAAGCTGCTCGAAATCGGCTGCGATGAAGACGGCGCTCGCGCCTTGGCCGAACGCGCGCGCGGCACGCCCCGCATCGCCAACCGCTTGGTGCGGCGCGTGCGCGACTTCGCGCAGGTCGAAGGCAACGGCAACATCGACCGCAAGATCGTCGACATCGCCTGCGACCGGCTCGGCATCGATCACGCCGGGCTCGACGAAATGGATCGTCGGCTGCTCTCGATGCTGATTGAGCACTACGACGGCGGCCCGGTCGGGGTCGAGACGATCGCCGCCGCGCTGGCCGAGCCGCGCGACACGATCGAAGACGTGTACGAGCCCTACCTCTTGCAGCAAGGCTATTTGGGCCGCACGCCGCGCGGCCGCATCGCTACCAAAAAAGCCTACGAGCACCTGCGCCAGCCGTTGCCAAACCGGGGCTCGACCAACCAAGGGAGTCTGTTTTGACCGCTCCTGTCAGACCCGGCGCCGAGCCGGTGTCGCGCGATGGACACGGCCCACTCGGGTCCATCGGCATTCTCTTGATGCACGGCTTCACCGGCAGCCCCGTCTCGCTACGGCCGTTGTGCGAGTTGCTTTCGAAGCGCGGTTTTGCGGTTGAAATGCCGCGTTTGCCAGGCCACGGCACGCGCCCGCGCGATCTACTGCCGACCCGCTACGCCGATTGGCGCGCTGAGGCGCTGGCGGCGCTGACGCGGCTCCGCGCGCGTACGCAGCACGCGATCGCCGTCGGTCTGTCGATGGGCGGCACCTTGGTGCTCGATCTAGCCACCACCGAAAAGCTCGACGGCGTCGTCACCATCAACGCGCAGATCTTGGATCGTGGCGGACTTATCGTGAAGCTGGCGCCGCTGATCGAGAAGATCATTCCGATCGCGCCGGCCAGCGCCGCCGGCCTGACCAAGAACGACATCAAGAAGGGCGGCGACGAGGATGCCTACGATTGGGTCGCTGCCGCCGCCGGCAACTCACTGGTGCGCGCTTTGCCCGCAGTGCGCGGCCGGCTTGGTGCGCTGACCTGTCCGGTGTTGGTAATTTATTCGCGTGACGACCACAGCGTGCCGCCCGACAACTCGAAGGCGCTGCCGAAACTCGTCGGCAGCAAGAACGTCACGGTGCTCGAGCTGCAAGACTCGTATCATGTGGTCCCGCTCGACAACGATCTGCCGCTGGTCGACGAGCGGATCGCGTCATTCGCCGAAAGCCTGGAGAAAACGTCCTGAAACACCGCGCGTGGTTCGTTCATGACGCACCGTGCCGGTGTGCGCTTTCATCTTGGGGTAGCGCATAGCGGCGCGGTGGGGCACCCCGGGTGAATCCTGAGCATCCGGGGTGCTTTTTATTCCGGCGCTGTTTCACGCGCGGTCGACGTGGATGCGCGCGACCCGGACCGGTGCGTCGAGGCCCTTGAGCACGGCGTCGAAACGTTCACCCGGTAGGTGCGCGCCGAGCCAACCCTGCTGCTGCGCTTCGTCCGCGACCGCTTCGACCAGGATCACCTCGCCGGCGCCGGCCGCGCCCTGCAGCCGGGCCGCCAGGTTCACGGTCTGCCCGAAATAGTCGAGGATGCCGTTGGCGGTAACGACGTAACAGGGCCCCGCATAGACGCCGACCTTGAGGAAGGTCCGGTTCGCTTCCGGCAGGGCACCGCGAAACTTTGGAAACCGTTCCAGCATCTCAATAGCCGCCGCGATCGCGTCGCGCTCTTCCACGAAGGCTGCCATGACAGCGTCGCCGATCGTCTTGACCAGCGTGCCGCGCCGCTTGGTGATGATGCTCATCAACAGGTCGAAATGCTCGTGCACGACCTTGAAGGCCTTGGCGTCGCCGACTCGGCTGTAAAGCGCCGTCGAATCCGTCAAATCGGTGAACAACAGCGCGACGCGCGCGACGCGCAAGGTGGTGCCGGGGCGCAGCAGATCACTGGAAAATTCGCGACGAAATTCCGGTAGCGTGCTGACCACGTGCGCGGTGGCGGCGCGCGAGGCGTACAGCAGCCGCTCGAGCTTGAGGTGGGTCTGCTTGTCGCCTTCGTGAGTGATTTGCAGCAACGCGCCCGGCGCGAGTGTGGCCTTGGCCGGGGTCAGCGAGCCTTCTCTGGCCTGCACGGCGAGCTCGGTGGCGCCGCCCTCGGCGACCTCCAACGCCGCGGTCGTGCCGCCGCGCAAGAACAGCCGGTAGCGCCCGAGCTCTGTCGGCGCTTTGAGCTCAGCCTTGCCGCGCGGCTCGAGCACGGTTTGCGAAACGACGTGCGGCGTACGTCGCGGGCCGCCGATGCAGTACGGACCGGTCGCTAGCGTGCGCAGCGAGCTCGAGGGACGAAACGTCGCTTCGACGGCGCGGTCGAGCTCAAGTTCGAACGACAAATCGCACAACTGGCAGTGACCGGCTGTCGGCAGATCCGAAAGCGCCTCGGCGGTCTCGGTGCCGGTGCGGCAGCTCGGGCAAACCAGCTCCCAGTGCAGCTCGAGTAGGCCTGATTTCACGGCGTGTAGGCATACCGCCAAGGTTTCGCGCTCGTCGGTGTGCAGCTCATCCGCCAACTCGAACGGACGGATGCGCACGACGTCGGCGTCCGACGCGCTCCTGACGTGCTCGACCAGCTTCTTGCCGAGGTCGCGTCGTTCGGGCGACAGCGCATCGTCGAGCACGCGCGCGGTGCGGGTCAGCGACAGCTCGTCGACTTCCGAGCGACCGGTGTGAAAGCAAGCCGTCTGGCCATTCTTCACGTCGGCTTCGACTTGCCGCAACTCGCGCACGATGCGGTTCGCGAAGCGCACCAGCTGCCATTTAGCGATCGGCGTGAACAGCGCCCAGCGCGGCTCGACCGAGAGCCGAAGTCGCACGCTGGTTCCGCCGTTCGCCGATGGCGTCAGCCAGAACTCGTTGGTCATCGAACGCACGACACCGCGCCGCATCTGGCGGTGGATGCGGAAGTGTTCGTTTTCGGTCCACTCGAACGGACGCTCTTCGTACTCGAGCGCGAAGCCGGCCGACACCGTGCGCACGAGGTAGCGCGCTGCCGAGGCGTCTTCGTTTGGGGTCACCTCGAGCGGGCCGAGCCCGACCGCCCGATTCATGCGTTCGGTATCGCCGATCGCGCACCACAACTGGCTGCGTTCACTCGCCAGTTCGACGACGCGCTCCACGGAAACCGGCATTGTGCCCGGTTTATCACGTTTTTGCCCCGCGGCGCGCTGTGACGGCATGGCACGCGGACTCTCTTGCATTAGGCTCGGCGCGCGAGGATGCGATTTCGGGCAACCGCCAAGAGTAACGAGCGCAGCAACGCGGCCGGTGCCGTAGAGCTCGAGTGCGCCGAGCACGGCCTGCTGCTCGGTTATCGGGGGGTATTTGCGCTGAGCGAAGGCTACGTGCCGGGCGCGGTCGCGACCGGCTCCGACCTCACGGTGCCGTGGACGAGCGTGCTGCAAACCGCGCTCGAAGGCGACGAGTTATTCCTCGAGGTTGATTCGGGGATTACTCCGCTCAATCGTTTGTGCCTGACCGCGTTCAGCGCGGGCGAAGAGCAGTTGCCGCCCGAAGACGCGCGTCGGCGACGGCTCGTCGTGCGCATCGCCAGCCTTGGATTAGCGGTCTCGGCGGCGCTGGCGGCGTTCGCGGGCGCGCGTGGCGCTGGTGCGACCCCATCGCTGTCGCTGTCGATCTCGGCGTCGGTGCTGACGGCGTTGGCGGTGCTGGCGGTCGGGTTTTGGGCGGATCGCTTCGTCGCCACACCGGTGCCGCGCTTGACCGGGGACGTGGCGCGCGAGGCGTTTCTGGCCGAGCTGGCGCTGCATCGGTCAGCGCTCACCCGCGCGCCGCCGGCACCGCGACCTGCGCGTCCACCGTTGGTCTTCTATTTCGAACGGCTCTTGCCGCGCACCACGGCGGCGATCGTGATCACGCTGTCGGCGGCTCTCTTGGGCACGCTCTTGACTACGCGCGTGATCGTGCTCGACGAGGGCACGACTCGCCGTCCCGAACGCCCCGCCGCCCGCGATGACGGCAGCGAAGAGCGCCCCGTACCGCGTCTACGCGAGCAGCCTGCGGCGGCGGTCGCGCCGGCGGCTTTGGTCAGCAAGCCTGCCGCGCCCGCGACGCCGCCGAGCGGGGATTCGGTGCGGCTCGGAGAGTCTTGTCGCTGTGTGCGCTCCGATTCGGCGCTGTGGCAGGAGCCGATCCCGCGGCTCAGCTTGCTGGTCTTGGCGCAGCGCACCCGTAAGGGGCACGGCGAGGACGAAAACAAGCGCAAGAAGTACCTCGAGGTCGAGCTTGGCATCGTCAACAACGGCAAGACCGACGTGCCCGAGGTCTCGCTGTTGGTCGAGTTCTTCGAGCGCGATCCGCCGCCTTCGAACAAACGTTATTCGGTTTCCACGCGGCCGCTTTTTTTCGAAGGGCCGTTGCGGCCCGCGCAATCCATCAAGTGGAGTGTCGAGGCGCAAGGCGTGGAGTTCGAGGTACACAACCCGGTGCCGGGCGACGTCGGTCCGTTTGGCGACGACGCCGCACCCGCCAACCTGTTCGCCGAACTCTTGACCGCAAACCACCGGCCCGTGCGACTGCACGCCGCAATGATGCTCACATTTTTGGGTGATCCGCGGGCGCGCGACGCGGTCTTGGAGCTGCGCGAAGCCTTGCGCGAAGACGAAGCGCCCTACCTGAATCGCCTGATTCAAGCTCAGGCACCGGTGAAGGTTTGCAAACTGCAGGTCGAGCCGGCACGCCAAGCCGGCAGTGCGTGCCTGTTCAACAGCAGCAACCAGGCCAAGAAAGATCTCGGCCTGCGCGTGCGCGCCCTGGCGGACGAAGTCAGCCACGGCGACCCCGTCGGTCAGCCGCCGGAAGTCCGCTCCGAATCGAGCTACCACGTACCAGGCGAGCTGCCGCCCAACGAGGGCCGCGAAGCCAGCTTCAGCTTCGACCTCCACGGCGAACGGGCAGAGGCGTTCGAGGCCTTCTCGGATCGCTTCGACCTATTGCCTTAGGTGCGAGCAGAACGTGTGGCGGTTATGCCGAGCTCGGCATAAGCGGGATACGGATTGCCGCCGCGGACGAGCAAATTGCCAGCGGTTCAGCAAACGCACATCCAGCGCGCGCTGGGAGCGCCGGCGGCGCCGCCATTGCTCTCCCCGCTCTCGTCGCATGCGCAATGGCAGGTGCCCATGGCGAAGCCTCCGCCGATCAGGACTCGGCATCCGTTTGGAACCAACGCCGGATCGCAAGTCGCGGGCTTGCCTCCGTCGCGCGTCTGCGTCACCGTGTCGTCCGTGCTGGTGGGGCAATGGGTTTCGCCGTTCTCGTCGGAGTTCGCACATGCCCAGCCCATGCCCGCCGTACACGAGCAGCGAAAGGGGTCTACGACGACATACGGGGCCGGCACCCCCCGATAGACGCACGCAACGTCCGGACCGGGACACGCCGATTGGAGTATCGTTGCGTAGTCGGGGCAGGCATCGGGACCAGTGATGAGTGGATGGGCCAACAGCACACCGCTGGCGTCCGTGCCGCACGGTTGCGTCCCCGGAATACCGCCGCAGCTGCCCTCATAGACAGGGACCCCGCCCCTGCTGACGTCCGGCACATCAGTGAAGCCACCCGTGGCATTGCCGGGGCGTCCGCCGCTGCCCGTGCTCGGCGTAGCGCCGCTCGATGTGCGGTCACGGTTATCGTTTTTCGATTCCCCGCTTGCGATCGACTTGCCCGCACAAGCTCCGACTCCCACGAGTATAACCAGCAGCATGGCTCTCATGCCTCGAGTGAACTGCACTGCGCGTGCCAGTTTGATGACCACACCGAGGCGCCGATTTTTCCTCGAAAATGGTCGTCGATGGGCAGCCCGTGCGTGCGCTTCTGTTGGCGCTGGCCCAACCTGACACACCAGGCCCTGACGACGAGCCGTGTCGCCGGAGCGAAGAAGTTTACGATGAAGCCCTGGAGTGCGACCTAGCGACGAGACTGCACGCCGAGCTGAGAGCGGTGAAGCGCCTGCCAAAGCACGCGCTTCCGACGGAGCCGAGCGGATGCCGTGCTTCCGTGCCGCCACCCGGGCCTCCGGACTGCCACACGCGACCTTGCTGCACGAACTCTAACACCGATACTCGTCGCAGGTCGGGCCGTTGTGTCGCTCCGCCAGCGCGATCACGAGCCAACTCAGCGAAGCCAGCAGCAACGCTGCGATCCAAAAGCCTCTTGAATACCCGAGCCGTCGAGCCCATCCCAGAATTCCCACCAAGCACCCAGCGGGTGCATAGCATCGATTGCGAGCGTCCGCACAGGCTGGAACGCCCAGCGCACCCGTTCAAGCAGCACCGGGCGGCTCGGGTTGAGCATCGCTCAAACCAAGATCCCGCCAGTTGCTCAAGGTGGAGACGCTTTGCCGAGCGCCGCTTCGCGCACGCGCCTGTCCGTATCCTTTTCGGCACACTCCTTGATCACGAGCTCGACGGCGGGCCACTTTTCGCGCCATTTCACCAGGGTGAGCACGGCTTCGCGCCGCACCATGGGGGCGGGATGCGTGCGGGCCACGGCCTGAACGCGAGTGACGAGCGCTTGAGTCGTCGTTTCGCGCCGGCCGAGCGCTTGCAGTGTCGACTGGATGTCACTCTCGTCGGCTGCAGCGAGCAGCTCCGTTAGGCGTGGCTCGACCCGGACGTCTTCCATGAGCCGGATGGCCTGAATCGCAGCGTGGCGAACGTCCGGGGTGTTCGAGCTTTGTTGGGCAAGCGCCAGCTCGTATAGCTTGCTGGCTCCGCTGTTGGCGATGGCCAACAAGACGAGCGCGCGAACGCGCGGTGCTTTGGCGGCCTCGAGCTCGTGCGACAAACGTGCCGTTGCGCGCTCCGCCAGCTCGGCGTTGGGCTGTCCGAGGCGTGACCAGCCGGGCCGCGACAGGCTGCGACGGCCAAGCTGAGCACCACCCAACGCGAAACGATACTTCCCCGCTGAGCGAGGCCCCTCTTGCTAGGCATGATCTCTATTGAGCCGGACAGGTACCCGACTCGCACATCGCTACCATGAGCATTTCACCACGGACGCGCCAAACCCAGATCAGGTGCGAGTAGGTGCCGGTAACGGGTTTCACGGCGTGACAGATGATGCCGTTGCCCAGCACGTGCACCGTGCTCAACTTCTCGCCCACGTCGCCGCACTCCCGCGTCGTCCCGTACACCTCGAAATCGCCCTCAGGCGCCTTCATATCGACGGAAAACGCAAAGGTGTCCCCTGGACCGATCGGATTGGGGAGCTGGATATCGATGAGGTGGTTGAAGTCCCCGGTCAACCCGCTCACCGATGAACATTGGTCGACGATCCCGCCAATGAAACTGGCCGCAGGTTGTGGTGTTCCCGGCGTGCAGTGCGCGCCCGTCGGCATTCCCCCAGCGGCGCTGCCGCCGCCGGCAACGCTACTCCCCGCGCTTCCCGACTGGCCCCCCGCGCTGTTGGTACCACCGGCTGCGGGGGAGCCAGCCGTGGCGGTGGAACCAGCGACCGACGAGCCGCCCGCAGGAGTGCCGACCGTGGCAGCGCCTGCCCCCCCACTAGTCGTGCTGCCGTCGTTCTTGTCCCCGCCGCCGCACGCGACCATCGACACGACGAGGATGCCAGCTGCCAGCCTCAAGGGGTTCATGGTCGCGAAGTCTTTCACAAAGAATCGGTCAGCACCAACACGCGGGCGCGCGCATCGGTCGCGGTCCGAGCCGAAGTCAGCAGGGACAAATTGATCGCGAAACCACCGGCATTTTGGGTCACTTGGCGACGCTCGGTAATGAAAAGCTCTTGACCATTGGGCACTGGGTGCTCGGTGTCGGGTCGCGCCTGCACTGCTGCCACTGATTGCTGCACCGGCAATTGCGTTGCTGGCACCTGCGCCCCGAACGCCACCGCCTGTACGGCGGACGCAGGCAACTGCACATCGAACGACGACTGCTGCAGTCAAAATTGCGAGGGCGGCCAGTGCTTCGCGCGCGTCGGGCTCTACACCGGCAGCACGTCGTGCACCAACACCCTTGTGGGTAACCCAACCTGCCCGCCTCGCTTCACCGCATCGATGGCGGCCAACACCTTCCAGACTCGTGGCCCCGCCATCTGCGCGCACGGCGCCGGCTTCACTCCGCACGGCGAGCTGTCAATCAAGTATCGGGACCTACCGACGTCCCCCTATCCGAACGAGACGAGCGAACACATTGCCGGTAGCGCGGACGCCGAGGGATTAATGTCGCTCCGCTCGCGCCCTGCTCGCCGGCCTCTGGGCGTTCAGCGCGCCACTCGCGTGCGGGGAGCGCACGCGTCCGCGGCCGGTCGCAATTGGGGGGGAGGTCGGTGAGGCAGGTCAGTCCGGCGGCGGTGGCGGCGGCGTGAGCGTCGCCGACGAGGCGGGCTCAGCTGCGACGTCTGGCTCGTCGCCGATGTTGGGCTGCGGGGGCGAGCCCGAGCCGGTTGCGGACGTCGCGGAGATGCCGAGCTGCAAGTCAATCAGCTTCGAAAGCCACGGAGCTGAGGTGGGCGCGCTCATGGTGCGCGGTCACGTGCGCGACGAGAGCGATGCAGCCGTGGTCGGCGCGCGACTCGAGCTTGCGGGTGATGAAAGCGCGGTTAGGTTTAGCGACCTGACCGGCGGCTTCACGTTCCACGTCGCGGCCGGCACCTATACCCTCTCCGTTTCCGGTGATTGTCCGTTCGCTGTGGGCTCGGTCGAGCTGGCTCGGCTCAACGCAGATACGACCAAGGATTTCAGCGCGACAGGCGACGGCTGCATCACCGGCGAGCTCGTCGGTGCCACGGCAACGGGCGTGCTGCTCAGCCTGCGACAGCTCGGGCGGCCGCTTGGCAGCACCTCCGCTTTTCTGGAGCAGCGCGGCAGTCCGAGCGGGGCCTCACAACGCCTGCAACAGATCGTCGAGGGGCAGCCCGTCTCAGCATGCTCGCTGACGATCGACGGCGAAAACGCCATCGAAAGGCGCGGCCACCTGGTTGCTGCCGGGCCGTTGGGCGGCCCAGACGTCGAGCAAGTCAACCTCACGACGGCCATAGTCATCGACGACCAAGTGCTGCGCTTCGAGAGCATCGTGGACGTGGGAACGTCATGCGAGACGCTTGACCGTTTCCGAGCCATCGGACGGAGTTTCACGGTCGAAGAGCTCCGTGAGCTTCACCAGTAGCGTCCGTCGGC
The DNA here is from genome assembly GCA_038230915.1 of Polyangiales bacterium. Classification (GTDB taxonomy): domain Bacteria; phylum Myxococcota_A; class Polyangia; order Polyangiales; family Polyangiaceae; genus PMG-095. Next base: position 29,738 of record JBBRMI010000082.1, read on the forward strand.
GGCGTTAACCGGGCGTGCGCCGCGAATCAGCCGCACGGCTGCCTGGTATCGCTCGGCCAGTTCCCGTTTGCTTGCGTTAGACACAATACCGCCCGCGCACTCACGCTCAAAAGTTGTTGTTGGTTGTTTTGCCGCGTTAACTTCGAGCAGGACATCGATGCCGTTCAGGTGCATGAACCGAAGCCCGCGTCTCGAGCCCGGCGGTCATGGTGGCTACGGACAGAGCAAGGTGACAGCGCCGGAGGCATCGGCGGCGGCGATACGTCCGTCGGACATGAACAGAGAGATCACAGCTGGCACGCCCAGCGGCGACTCTTGACCGCTCTTCACGTCGATCAGGCGATCCCCGGCGAGAATCCAGCGACCATCGGGTGAGAAGCTGGGACGCCGCGGCAGGCCACCACCGAGGCTGCGCACGGCCGCGCCTGACGTGGCATCCAAGAGAGTGGTCGTGGTCTCCCAGGTCACGCGTTCAGGGGCGGCCAGCTGGGTCAACTGCGTCAGCAGCAGAGTTCCATCCGGAGAGAACGTAGCCCAGTGGTCGCTCACACAGAAGGTTTCGCAAGCCGTGAGCGAATCGGAGACTCGGGGAGCCCAGATGGGCGTTGCGTCATCGACTCGCCACAGGCTGGGCGCGGACGAAGCAAGGTAAAGCCCGTCGGGCGAAAAGGCCACGCCCGGCGACGATACCTTAGTCACCAGCTTGTTGACGGGCACCCCGCTGTCGGTGCGAACGAGACTGACGTCGTGGTACCGTCCCGAGGCCAGCAGGGTGCCATCCGGCGAGAAGGCCAAGTTGCGTATCCAGCTCCCGTCCGACGGTACGTCCGGGGGCGGCGGGTACTCCCAAACGATCTGACTGTTGGACAACGGCCGTGCGCCGCTTCCTAGAGTCCTGATGACGTGTGCACCGTCGCCGCTGATCGCGACCAAGGCGCCGTCCGGAGATAGATCGACGTCGTACCCGGAGGATACGTTCGTTATCCGTAGGGCGACGGTGCTCGATGGCAGGTTCCACAGCGCTACGGACTGGAACTCAGAGTCGTTGGCACTGGTCAGCGCCGGATCACCCGGATAGTGGAGCGGGGCGTCCAAAATCGCCAGCCAACGTAGGTCGGCGGACGCCGCCAGCGCGTGAGGCGCTCGCGGCGCGCGCTCGGTAGTCAAAGTCTGGCACGGTGTCCAGGCTGTGAACGGCCCTGGTGGCGCAGTCCTGCCGCCAGCTCCCGACTCCCCGGTCGATGCACCCCCCGCCCCGCCAACCTCAGTTGACCCATCTATCGTGTCGGCCGCTGGCGTGGAGACGCGCCCGCAACCGGCGGCAAAGACGGCCATGGTGGAGCACAGGACTGCTTTTAAAACCCAATTTGCCACGCTGCTCTCCTCGCGTTCAGTACGCCGCAACGGTTGGTGCTGCAGCGCGATGTGGATCGAATGGCCGAGCGCTCGTCGGATGTCGCAAGCGCAAGTGGCTGCCGCGTTGGCGCACGACCTCGTAGCCGACAGCAGCGAAAGCCCGCGCGGCCTCGTGCCCAGATACGCGGGGGAGGCCTGGCAAGCTACGCCCCGACGGCCACGCGGCGTACTAACTCACCAGCTGGATCGGGGATGAGCTCCCCACGCTCCCGCATGTCCTCGATCGTGAGCAGAATGGCTTCGCGCGCGTTAGACAAGGCCTCGTCTGCTGTCTCGCCCTGGCTGTAGCAACCCGGAAACGCCGGGACGACGGCGACGTAGCCGTCTTGCGGGTCTGGCTCGAGTACGACGTGGTATCCGGTTTGCTCCACGGCGTGAGTCTACCCGGCATCTTCATCACTCGCGCTTCAGCGTCCGTAGTGGAAGCGCGCACTGTTTTGTCGCTGAAATCCCGCTCCTGTAGCTCGCGCACGACGGCCGCCGCTTCATCCACGCGCCGCTGGAAATCTCGAGCCTTGGCTTCG
>JBBRMI010000083.1:0-31352 GCA_038230915.1 Polyangiales bacterium
CGCGGAGAGAGCGAGTCGGTGCTGGAAGCGCTGGGCGAGCTGTACGTCTCGGGTCACGAGGTGGACGCCGAGCGGCTGTTTCCGCAAGGCGGCCGGCGCGTGTCGCTCCCGACGTATCCGTGGCAGCGGCAGCGCTACTGGTGGACCAAGCAGGCATCCAGCTTGCGACCGAGCGCGGGAGAATCGACTGGACATCCGCTGCTCAAGACGCGCGTGTCGATCGCGGGTGGCGACGCTGTCTACGAAGCGGAGCTGACGGCGAGCGAGCAGAGCTGGCTGTACGAGCATCGCGTGGGAGAGCGAGCGCTAGTGCCCGGCGCAGGGATTGGCGAGCTGGTGCGCGCTGCCGGAGAGCAGAAGTTTGGTGGAGAAGCGGTGGAAGTGGTGTCGCTGGTGTTTCAGTCGCCTTTGCTGTTGTCCGAAGGGGCAGGGACGCGAGTGCAGGTGCTGCTGAAGGAAGACGGAGACCGCGTCGAAGCGACCGTGCACAGCCAAGAGCTGGACGCCGGAGCGGAGGAATGGACGCAGCACGCGACCGCGGAGGTGCGTCGTGCGGAAAGTGCCGCGACATCGCCGCTCGATTTGGAGGCGGTGCAGGCGCGCTGCACCCAGGAAATCGACGTGGAGCAAGTGTACGAAAAGCTGGCGGAAGCGGGGCTGGACTACGGCGCTGCGTTCCGTGGCATGCGGAGATTGTACGTGGGCGTGGACGAGGTGCTGGCCGAGGTGCAGCTGCCCGAGTCGATGGCTGACGGCGATCAGTACGGAGTGCATCCGGCGCTGTTGGACGCGGCATTTCACGGGCTGGGCGGAGCGCGGCAGGGGGACAAGCTGTCACTGCCGTTTGGCATCGAGCGGCTGAGGGTGCTGAAAGGAGGAGCGTCGAAGGCCATGGTGCACGTGCGGCGCGGGGAGGGGAGCGCCTTCGACGTGACATTGACGGACGAGCGCGGCGAGGCGCTGGTGGAGGTGCTGGGTCTGAGCAGCCGAGAGGTAGATCCGCAAAGCGTGGGAGCGGACTCGGCGCAAGCTCTCTATCGCGTGGTGTGGTCCGAAGTGCCGCCGGGTGAAGAGGTGGTGATCGAAGGAGAGTGGCTGGTGGTGTCGAGTACAGACGATGCGCTGGGCTTGGGCCTGCGGGAGCGCTTGCAAGGACTGGGAGCGAGCTGTCGGCACGTGACGTGGGACGGCTTGGACGCAGCGGAGTCGCGGAGTCGAGTCGTGTGCGTGTGGGGCGACGAGCAGAGCGGCGAGGCGGCGATCCGAGTCGCGCAAGAAGGCTTGAAAGTGGCGCAGTGGCTGATGGCGGGCGAAGCGCCGCAGCGGGTGTGGTGGGTGACGAGGCAAGCCATGCGGGTGCAAGCCGGCGACACCGTGAAGCCGACGGGGTCGGCGCTGTGGGGGTTGGGTCGGACGCTGAAGCAAGAGCATCCGGAGCTAAATTGTACGCTGCTCGACCTTGAGGGAGGCGAGGCCGGATTGGCGAGCCTGGTTTCGGAGCTCGGTCGTCGAGACGACGAGGCGGAAGTGGGATGGCGAGCCGGCAAGCGCTACGCAGCAAGGCTCGAGCAAGCGAAAACCAAGCGAGCGGAAGCGCCGCCGTCGAGCACGGAAGCGACGGTGCTGATCACGGGCGGGCTGGGCGTGTTGGGCTTGCAGGTGGCGCGCTGGCTGGCTGGTCGTGGTGTGAAGCACCTAGTGCTGACAGGACGCCGCGGAGCCGAGACGCCCGGAGCCGCGCAAGCAGTCGCGGAGCTCGAGCGCAGCGGCGCACGAGTGACGGTGGCAGCCGTGGACGTCTCGAATCGAGCGGCGCTGGCGGAGCTGCTTGAGCAGCTGCCGGCCGAGTACCCTTTGCGCGGCGTCGTGCACGCGGCAGGTGTGCTGCAAGATGGCGTGCTGTCGGGCCAGAGCGCGGAGAAGTTTGCGCGAGCCATGGCGCCGAAGGTGCTGGGCGCGTGGCACCTGCACGAGCTCACGCAAGGCCAAGAGCTGGACTTTTTCGTGCTGTACTCATCGGCCTCCGGAACCTTGGGCTCGGCGGGTCAAGGGCCGTACGCCGCCGCCAACACTTATCTCGACGGGCTCGCTGCGCACCGGCACGCGCTCGGCTTGACGGCGCACAGCTTGGCGTGGGGTCTTTGGACCGGCGCCGGTGACGCGGGCGTCGGCATGGCGTCGGAGCTGGACGGCAGCCAGCGCGCGCGTCTCGCCAAGATGGGCACGGGCACGATCTCGCTCGAGCAAGGGATTTCGCTCTTGGAGTCTGCGCTGGCACAAGCCGAGCCGCAGCTCGTCATCGTGCCTTTCGAGCTACGCAGCCTGGCCAAGAGCTTCGGCGCCGCCGTGCCACCGCTGTGGCGCACCTTGATCCGCGCGCGCCGCCGCGCCTCGGCGCAGCCCTCGCTCGTCAAAGACCTAGCCGCGCTGCCTGCCGAGCAGCGCGAACTCGCCATTCTCGAGCTCGTCCGGCAAGAAGTGGCACGAGTGCTCTCGCTGCCGAGTAGCAGCGAGGTGGCCGCGGACCGTCCGCTCAAGGAGCTCGGTCTCGACTCGCTCACCGCCGTCGAGCTGCGAAACTCTCTGGCTCGCCGCGTCGGCAAGACCCTTTCGCCGACTCTCGCCTTCGACTTCCCCACGCCGGAGGCCATTGCCGGGGCAATCCACCGACAATTCTCGCAACAGGCTGACAGTGCGTACCGCATCGTCACCGAGGAGCTGTCAGGGCTGCGGACGTCCGTCGTTTCTGTCGGCGATGCGGCTCCAAGTGAGGCAGTGATCGTCCTTCTACACGGCGTGGGTACTTCCGCGGAGTGGCTCGTGCACCTCTCGAGATCTCTCTCCGTACGCCCGGGGACCACTCTCGTCTTCCCCGATGCTCCCCTCTCGCTCGGTGACGGTCTCGGTCGGAGTTGGTGGCCGCTCGACGACGCAGCCGCGCGATCGTTGAAGACGCAGACGGCTTTCAAAAGAGGCCCGCTGCCGCCTGGCTTCGAGCATACTCTCGAGGCCACTTGTCAGCAGTTGCGTCAGCTCGTCGACACGATCACGCAGCGCTTCCCGGGCTCGCCGATCCTGCTCGGCGGATTTTCTCAAGGCGCCATGATGGCGTGCGAAATCGCTTTTCGTTTCGATATGGCCCTGGCCGCCTTGGTCGTCCTTTCCGGAACAGCGGTCTTTTTGCAACATGACGAAGGCTCGCTCGCGAGACGCAAGGGCTTGCGGGTGTTTCAGAGCCACGGCCAGGAGGATCCGCTATTCACGTTTGCTTCCGCTGAGGCGCTGCGCGACATGCTTTCAGCACAGGCTCTCCAGGTTCGCTGGGAGCCGTTCGCGGCGGGACACGGCGTGCCGCGGCAAGTTCTGGACGCGCTGAGTGAGTTCATCGCATCGACTCTCGATACCGCCGAGAGGCCACCGCGAGACCTCTCGTTCCGCGCTGGCGAGGTCCGAAGCGCGCCTTGAGCAGCAGGGACGCTTGGTCCACAAGCAACGGGGTACGAACATGAACGAAAAACACAGTATCGAAACACTCACCGCCGCCATCTACGACGTGGTTCGCAACGATCTGCTCTGCGCTGGTGACGAGTTCGATTGCGACTCGAATCTGATCGACTGGGGCCTCGATTCGCGATCCGTTGCGCAGCTACTCCTCGAAATCGAGGAGCGCACCGGCCTTTGGCTGCCCGAGGCTCTGCTCACCACCAATAACCTCGCTAGCTGCAGGACGCTGGCCGCCTGCGTTCATCGAGCGCTGAGCGACGCTGACCAAAAATGACTGGACGCGCCGAGTATGAGGTCGCCGTCGTGGGCGGCGGATGCGCCGGGATTGCGGCGGCATGCTGCTCCGCGCGGAGTGGCGCCAAGACGGTCTTGATTGAGCGGCAAGACGTTCTCGGCGGAAACATGTCGAACGCCTGGGTCCACACCATCTGCGGCCTCTACGCCGAGCAACCGGGCGAGCTGCGCTACGTCAATCCAGGCTTCCCAGTCTTTTTCGCGCACTACCTCACCCGCGCGGGTGCAGCAGGAAGTCCTGAGCGAGTGGGTCGGGTGGGGGTTCTTCCAATCTATCCCGAGCGGGCTGCGGCGCCCTGCGAGAGTCTGTGCGCGGGCTACGGCTCGCTCGACGTACGGCTCGGGACCTCCGTGCTCCGGGCGCGCTTGGGCGCAGGTGAACGCGACGAAGCGTCGCTCACGATCCGCAAAGCCGGTTTGGTCACGGAAATACGCGCATCGATCGTCATCGACACGACCGGCGACGCGGCGCTCGCGGCGTTGGTCGACGCCGAGCTCCTGGGCAGCGGGGCAGATCACGTCCAAGCCCCTTCACTCATTTTCCGCGTGAACGGCGTCCAGCCAGGCACCCTCTCGGGGTTCAGCCCCCTTCGTGTGAGCGCCGCGGTCACGGGCGCGGTTCGCCACGGCGCGCTGCCGGCTGGCTGTGACTCAGTGCTCGTTCGGCCAGGGCTCGAGCCCGATGCTGCCTACGTCACGCTGAATCTTCCCGACGCCAGCGCTCTGGCAGACAGCCTGATGGACGAGAGGCACGTCGCGCATTTGATGACAGAGGGGCGGCAACGAGCCGAGCTCATCCTGGACTTTCTACGGTCGGGCCAGCCAGCGTTCGCCGGTTGCAGGCTCGCGGGCTGGCCTTGTCGCGTCGGCGTTCGCGAAACTCGGCGTATCCGTGGAGAGCACGTGATCTCGGAGCAAGAGCTGCTGCAGGGGACTACGACGGAGGATGACGTCGCGCGCTCGAGCTGGCCCATCGAGTTGTGGAACGACCATCACCGAGCGCATTTTCAATACCCGTCGGGAGCTTGCGGCATACCGCTGGGCGCGCTCAGGAGCGCGACCTATCCAGAGCTGGGCATGGCCGGCCGCTGCCTGTCCGCCACGCGAGCAGCGCTGGGCGCGCTCCGCGTTTTTGGTACCGCGCTCGCAACCGGTGAGGCGATCGGTGTCGCTGCCGGCATCGCCGTTGGGCAAAAAATATCTCTGCGGAAAGTCACCGCGAGCGACGTGCGTCGCCGCATTCTCGAGGGCATAGATCATGACGGTCATCGACCAGATATTCCGATTGGGGCGTGAAGAATCTGCTCGCCCAGCGCTCATTGCGGCAAGGCTGGGCGCTGCCGACGAGGTGGTGTCCTACGGCGACCTGTGCCGGCGCGTGGAGGGCTGCGTGCGCGCCATGCGTCAGGCAGGGCTCAAAGATGGCGCCCGCTGTGGCCTCCTGGCGCGACAAGGTATCGAGTTCGTCGAGAACGCCCTCGCCATCCTGGCAGCCAGCGCATGTATCGCTCCCCTGCCGCTGGATGCGCCGCGAGAATCGCTACGCGAAATGGTGGAGCGCTGCAGCCTGCATCACGTCTGGCGCGCTGAAACAGGCACGCTCGACACGCTGGAACCGCCCCCGCCTGTCGATGCCAACGGCGATCGTGACTATCGCGCGACCGATCCGGCGTACATTCGATTCACTTCGGGAACGACCAGCGCTCGCAAGGGCGTACTCCTCGGCCACGACGCCATCGAACAGCGGCTTTCAGCGGCCAACGCCGCGCTGAATATCGGTCCGGAGGATCGGATCCTCTGGGTGTTGCCGATGGTGCATCACTTCGTGGTCTCGATTTTGCTCTATTTGCGTCACGGCGCGACGATTCTCCTTCCGGCGAGCTCGATGCCTGATGCCATCGGCGATGTTGCGCAGCGTCACGGCGCGACCGTGAGCTACGCGTCTCCGTACCATTATTCGATGTTGGCAGCAGCGGACTCGGCCCGCGGCATGCAGGACAGGTTGCGCCTTGCTGTCTCGACGACCGCCGCCCTGACTGAAGACGTCGCGGCCGCCTTCGATCGCAGCTTCGGCTTGCCGCTGTGCCAGGCCCTCGGAATCATTGAGGTCGGGCTACCCGTCATCAACGTTCGCAACGCCCGACAGCATCCGACCGCGCTCGGCAATCCGCTGCCCGCCTACGACGTGTGGTTGCGGAACGAGGAGGGACGCCCCGTCGAGTCGGCTGGTGAGCAGAGTGCGACCGGCGAAATCTGCATCCGCGGTCCAGGGCTCTTCGATGCCTACATCGATCCGTGGATTCCTGCGCGGCAGGTGCTTGAGCCAGACGGTTTCAGGACGGGCGACGTCGGCCGCTTCGACGCGGACCGGACGCTTTACCTGTTGGGGCGTCGACGAAATCGGATCAACGTTGCTGGCATCAAGTTTTTTGCAGAGGAAGTGGAGCGAGTTCTGTTGCAGCACAGCGCGGTGCGTGCTTGCCGGGTTTTCGCTGTTCCCCACACCCACTTGGGCGAGATTCCCGAGGCGGAAATCGCCCCGGCCGAAGGCGTCCGCGAATTGCCGACCGCGGACATCAAGAAGCTGTGCAAGGAAAAGCTGGACGGCTTCAAAGTGCCCCGCCGCTTTCATCAGGTCGAAGCGATCGCCGCGACGATCACCGGCAAGGTGCAGCGATGGTCTTAGCAGGTCTCGAGGCAAGCGCGATGGAGCACCGCACGCCGTGGATTGCGTCTCGTAGGCCCAAGCCGGGCGCGTGTTTGCGTCTCTTCTGCTTCCCTTACGCAGGGGGCGCCAGTACCGTCTATCAAACCTGGCAGGCTGCGCTCCCCGCGACCGTCGACGTTTGCTGCATCGAGCTTCCGGGAAGGCTCGCCCGCGCTCGTGAGGCGCCGCTGCGGTCGATTCAGAGCATCGTCGCCGCAATGGCTGCCGAGCTGGCGCCGTTGCTCGATCGGCCGTGCGCGCTGTTCGGGTACAGTATGGGCAGTCTCATTGCTTTCGAGTGGGCGCGACAGTTGGAAGCACTCGGCAAGGGGGTCACCACGCTGTTCGTCGCGGCCCGCAACCCGCCGCATCACCCGCCCGCAGGCCAGCCGGACCACGAGCAGCCGTCCACCCTACAATTCTTGTCGTCTGTCGCCAAGCGCTATGGGCCGCTCCCCGCCGTGATCCTCGAGGACCCGGAACTCCGGGAAATCGTGGCCCTCAGCTTGCGCGCGGACTTGGAATCGGCCGCAAGGTATCGCGTTTCGAGTGCGGACCGAATTAACGCGCCCATCGTTGCCTTCGGCGGTACCCTGGACGCGTCGACCCAAGTCGAAGCTCTCGGTGACTGGAAAATCCTGACGTCTTCAGACAGCTTTGCAGTGAAGATGGTTCGGGGGAGCCACTTTTTCATTCGCGAGAGTGGCCCTGAGCTTCTGCGGGGCATTGCCGAGCAACTGCAGCCGTTTCTCGCGACGGGTTGAGGCACAGGTGCCACCGGTCGAAGGCCGATTCTTTCGCCAAGAGGGTGCTTGCGACCTCGTCGTCCACCCGGGCGTCGTCTGTTATCAGGCTAGCTTCGACAGCGCGCTTTACGACGATCGCCTTTTCGACAGCCATGGCGTCCGGCGGAGCGCCGCTGTGGCTGGCGCGGTCATCAAGCGAAAGGCCGAGTTCTTCGCGGGTCGCTACGTGGCGCAGCGGGCCTTACAACGGCTCGGCATCGAAGGCGTCGAGGTTGGCACCGGCAGCCACGGCAGTCCGGCGTGGCCGAGCGGCATCGTTGGCTCGATCACCCACATCGATAATCGGGCCGTCGTCGCGGTGGCTCCCGCGAGTCTCATTGCGGCGATCGGAATCGACGTCGAGAAATGGATCGCACCTGCCCGTGTGGAGTCGATCCGCAATGCCGTCTTAGCGCCAGGAGAAGAAGCAATGCTCGACGCGACGTCACTGCCGTTCACCCGCGCATTCACGCTGGCCTTTTCCGCAAAAGAGAGCCTGTTCAAGGCGCTCTATCCCAGCGTCAGGCGATACTTCGATTTTGGCACCGCGCGCTTGCTCGACGTAGACGTTCCCGCTGGCATTCTCGCGCTCGAGCTGCTGTCCACGCTCACGCGCGCGTGGGTCCGGGGAGCGGTTCTCAGCGGACGCTTCGTACAGCATGACGACGGGATCTTTACTTCCATTCTGTGGGATTGCTCTTCTAGTGACGAGCGTTCGCCGCGCGACTAGCTCGGTGCCGATTTTCGTGGAGCCCGTGGCTGCCTGGGATGCCGAGAGGGGGCCGCCCCGCTCAAGCCACCAGCGCCCTTTCAAAAGCCAGTAATATCGCGGTATCCAGCTCGCATTGCGCCCCCGCGCAACAAAGAATGGAAACGCGGAGTTAGCTAAACGCTGACTCCGCGTTTTGCGTTTGTGCTTGCCATCTAAAGCGGAATCGCGCGGCACACCGTCGTTGGGCATCCGGTGTTGAGGTGGACTCAGTCGTTCGCGCCATTCCACACGCCGATGGTGCCGTACGTGCCGACGAAGCGCTTTCCGTTTGCCGAAAACGCAAAGTCGAAGGGCTTCGGATCGCCAGAGTTCTCAACCATCATTCCACGAAGGTGGGTGCCGGTGAGGACGCCGTTGAGAGTGCCGCTGTCTTGCCAGGTGATCGTGAACGTGCCGGTGACCTTGAGGCTGACCTGTTCGAGGTCGAGGTCGACGTACAGCCCGGGTGAGTTCGTAACTCCTTGCGTTGTTCGCCAGGCACCAGCGATGCTTGGGGTGCGCGTCAGGCTGAGTTGGCCGGATTGGTCTGCGTTCGATCGGACGTAGGAGAAATCGTGGACGCCGGGGCAGTCGTAGGTGCTGTACTGGTCGGAGGCGACGCGATGCTCGTGCAACGTTGAATCGGTAAGTACTAGCTCGTCGGTGAGGACCTTTACAAACACGCTCTGCATCGAGGCGGTCCCGTTCGGGTTGCGAGCGATGCTCGCGCAGAAGTAGGCCTCCGCTGTCTCCGCGTGATCCGCGTCGACAACCAATTGAGCGGAGCACTGCTCGTATCCGGGGTCGTCAAGCTCGTTGATGGGAACCCTCCGTGCAAGCTGAACGACCTCAAGCACCCCCTTCCCGTTGTGCCGCACGCGCAGGAAACGTGAGGACGGCTCCGTTCCGTAGTCCTCGCAAAGGTCGGCGGGCAGCTTGGCGCTCACCCACAATCCCTCGAACGGCGAAGGTGGGGAGTCCGATCCGGGGGAAGCTCCTCCCTGGGCATCGCCAATTGGCGCCGTACTTTCAGCGCCGCCACTTGCGCCGCCCGTCGCGTCGGGCGGAAGCCCGGCGTTGCCGCCGGCGCCGGCTTCCGTGAGGGCATCACCATTGCTCGTGCCGTGGCCGCAGGCCGTCAGCGCGCGAAGGGCCAGAAGGGCGAGATGCCCAGAATGTCTGAATCGCATGGCTTTGAAGAACGTCTGCATGATTTCCCGCCAATTGGGGCGCGCGGTCTCATCGAGATCTTAGCGCTTACGCCCTATCGGCTGGCGGACGAGCGAGTTGCGTGAAATTCACGCCACCCGCCGAGGAACCCGCCTTCTTCGAAACGCCCTCCAGCGCTCAACAGGACGTCAGCAGTGGCTCCGACCTTGGTTGCCGACTCTGGTACCATGGAGGGCCGCATGGGCAAACAGATCTTGATTCTGGCGGGACCGAACGGCGCGGGGAAGACGACCTTCGCTCGCGAGTTTCTGGCGACAGAGGCCAACTGCCCCACGTTCTTGAACGCGGACATCATCGCCGCTGAGCTGTCGCCCCAACACCCCGACCAGGTCGCTATGCGCGCCGCTCGATTCATGCTGGAGCGGATTCGAGAAGAGGTGGCCACGGGTCGGAGCTTCGCGTTCGAGACGACCCTCGCGAATCGGAGCTACGCCCATTCGATTCGCGACTGGCAAGCGGCCGGCTATCACGTTGCCCTCTGGTTCTTGGCCTTGTCTAGCGTCGAAGCGGCGCTTGCACGCGTCGCTCAGCGCGTCCTTCAAGGTGGGCACAATATCCCCGAGGAGGTCGTTCGCCGCCGATTTGTGGCCGGAAGAGCGAATCTCGAGAACATCTACATGGGGCTGGTCGACGCCTGGGTACTGTACGACAATTCCGAGACGGTCCCGGTGCTGCTAGACTGGGGCGAGAAGCGATGAACCCGAAGCCCATCGATCAAGCCAAGAGCCCGCTTTTGGCGCGTACACTGCCCGCGCTGCTGCGTGCGCGGAAGCGAGCCGAAGAGCTGGCGGCTGCGACCAATACGTCGCTCGTCGAGGTGGTTGGAGGCAAGGTCGTTCACGTGCGCCCTCCGGCGCCAGTTCCCCCCAGCGCCGCAAAGTAGGGTCGAGCCGCGCGGACCTACGCCACCGGCACCTCAATCGGCACCGAAATAGCCGTTGTCCACGTGTAGTATCGCCCCCGCGCAACTACTGAAGTTCTCGAGACGAGGCCCCCGAACAGGGGGCTTCGTCGTTTCGAGGGCTGGGTCGGTAAGCGCGACCAGCGGAAGGAACCGTCCTTCCGCCACGTAGTAGCCCTCGGCGGTCGGCGTCACGACGATGCGCCCGTCGACGAAGTAGCGCCGCAGCGCCTCCCGAACCTCGATCGGGTTGCCTTCGAACAGGCGCTTGAGGTTGAGCGCGCGGGCCGCGACCTCGGCCGGCGTTGGCAGCGCGATCGGCGTCGCCCCGCGGGCCTCGAGCGCGGCAATCGCTGCCTTTTCAGTGCGAGCCTGGCCGTGCAGGTCGCGCAGGGCGGTCACGACGTATTCGGAACCGTCGCCGTCCGCAATGAAGCGAATTAGGGCCGCGATCCGCTGCTCGGTGCGCGCCAGGCTCTGCCGGCGCTCCCCGAGTTCGCGCGTCGCGTCACCGTAGTGTCCGGAAACGCGTCCGGCGCAGATTTTGGCATGAAATGCGGAGCCGAGACAGTCTGGAAGTGTTGGTTCATGCCTGGGGAGGGAGTCTCAACTTCTATCATCGGCTAGCAGCGTGATGCACGTGGCCGCGTTTCCGGACAGCACGGGCGCTGACAAAAGCAAAACGCCCCGAGAGATCCCGAAGCGCTCATGCCGACCGTGTATTCCCAGTCCGCCTTCGACGCTCTCTGCCCGCCCTGCGGAACGTTTGGTCAGATGGAAAATACGCTTGCGCTAAGCGGAGCTCAACCCGTGCTGAGGCGCCAGAAGACGCGATTAGGCGCGGCAAATCAGCATAGCTCTCGGACGACTTCGGACGTACCATGCGCCGGCATGTCGGTGGATACTGCGGCTGTAGCTGAAGCGCCCGCGCCCGTTGCTACGCCAACGCTTCCTCGCTCATCCTGGTTCGGCGGCCACTTGGGGCTGCTTGCGGGCGACAACATTCCGTTCTTCGAACGCTGCGAACGCGAGTTTCCGATCGTGAAGCTTCGCGTCTATCACGTGCCGGTGTTCGTCGTGAGCGACCCCAACTTGATCGGTGAAGTCCTACTCACGCAGCGGAAAAATTTCGAGAAGCCACGCAGCCTAAAGATGCTGCGACGCCTTTTTGGTCAGGGGCTCTTGACCGCCAACTACGACGTTTGGCAAAGGCAGCAGAGCATCATGCGGCCGATGTTCCAACCAACTCAGGTACGAACCTATGGCCCGAGCATGTCGCAGTGCCTTGCTGATATGATCGACGAGTGGCAGGACGGCGAGGAGCGGGACATCCTGGCCGACATGACCACGCTCACTCTGCGCATGGCGTGCAGCACCATTTTTGGACCCGACGCCTACGAGGCGCGCGAGGCGGTGCTCGAGGTCACGGAGGCTGTGCAGGCATTTTTCAGCGAGTGGCGCGTGGACTTCTTGCCGTTACCCGAGTACCGACCGACCCGAGCCACCTGGCGCTATCACCGCTCGATCGCCCGCCTAGACAAGGTCGTCTACGACCTCGTTGACAAGCGCCAGGCAGAGCCGACTGGTGACATGCTATCGCAGCTCGTTCACAGCCGCGACGAACGTGGCGAGCCGATGTCCCGACGCCAGGTGCGAGACGAAGCGGTCACGCTCTTTCTTGGCGCACACGAGACCTCCGCCGCCGCCGCCGCATGGGGGCTCTCTTACATCACTACCCGCCCGGAAGTGCACGACCGGATCGAGCGCGAGGTCGATGCTACGGTTGGGGAAGAGCTGGTCAACGCTGAGGCCCTCAAGAAGTTGCCTTACCTGGCAGCCGTGATCAAAGAGGTCTTGCGGCTTCGACCTTCGATTCCGGTGATCAGCCGACAAGCGATCTCGGCGTGCTCCATCGGTGGCCACACGCTGCCAAAAGGGGCCCAGGTGCTCATGACTGCTTGGGCGCTGCACCGTTCGCCGCGCTATTACTCCGACCCCGAAGCGTTCATGCCCGAGCGCTGGACCCCGGAATTCGAAAAGACGTTGCCGCGCTGGGCCTACTTCCCGTTCGGCGGTGGTCACCGCGTGTGCATAGGACAACACATGGCGTTCCAGGAGCTGGGCCTCATCCTTGCGACGACCTTGCAGCGAGTGTTCCTCGATCGCACCACGCTCAGCGCACCAAGGCCCAGCGTAGGGCTTACCATGGCACCGAGGAAGGGCTCAGTCCGCTTGATGGTGTGCAAGAAGGCGCCGCTGCCACTTTCGACGCGCGTGTTTCCCGACTGAGAAACGCGCTCGAAAGCCCAGCGCAACCCGGGCTCGGTGGATCGATGGCGCTCGCTACGCCGTGATCACGACCGACGGCGCGCTCCGTTTGGCCGCACCGTGGTGGACGGCCTCGATGTTGCTGCCGTCGGGATCGAGAAGGAATGCAGCAAAATATCCGGGGTGGTAGTGCCGTTCGCCCGGCTTGCCATTGTCGCGTCCTCCGGCCGAGACGCCCGCCTGGTAGACGCGCTCCACCTGTTCGCGGCTTTCGACCTGAAAGGCGAGATGGATGCGCGACGTCGACCCATCGCTCGGCGAGAGGCAAAGCTCGTCAGCCACGAGGAGCCCGGGAGCGATCTGGACGAGCTCTCGGTCGCCGATGGCCACGGCCGATCACGGAAACTCGGGCTCGCCGTCGTCTTCAATGGGGCCGTCAGGGCCATGCGCGATCCAGGCGTTCCAAGCAAGACCTGGCTCCGCCGGGGCGAGGCGCACGTCGTCGTCTACCAACTCCAAGACAACACGAACACGCTTGCCTTCGAAGGGCGCGCTCGGCACCGCGTCGAGGGCGATCGTGCTTCCGTGAACTCGGCCGGTCAGCGTACCCACAGCGCAAAGCCTAGCACGGGGACGCGCGCCGGTCGGCGCGGCTCAGAGGTGTTGGGCAGGTTCGGCGTTCAAGCCACCCGCTTTTCAAAACCAAGGGAAAAGCTCGTTGTCGTTGCGCGCAAATCCTCGGTAGCTACCGTGCGATCCCGCGTCACGTTCGCCGCGCGGTAGCGAAGGAGTGCGAGCGCTTCGTGCAAAGCCACATCGAGGCAGGGCGCTCGTTTGCCGTCGAGACGACATTGCGGACGAATGCGGCAATCGAGCAAGCTCAACTCGGGCGCGCTCGAGGATTCGCAACGGAGATGATCTTCGTGGCGACCGACTCGATTGACGAGAACGTCGCTCGCATCCTTCAGCATGCCCAAGGCGGTGGACACGGCGCATCAGAACGCGAGGTTCGGGCGATCCACGAAGCAAGTCTCGCGAATCTGGGCGCGGCCATCGAAGCTTTCGAGCGCGTCGATGTCTACGACTCGACTGCACTCTGGTCGACACCGCGGCTTGCTGGCGCTCTTCGCTCGATAGAGCTCGAAGCGCGCGTCAGCCAGGCTCTGACTCATGCGCTGAAGGCGTGCTCGCGACTGATCACGGAGGAGCAAGCGCGCCAGTACGGAATAGGGCGTCTCGTTGCCGATGCCTTGCGGAACGGAACCCAGGACGAATTGCATCGCGAACGAGTCGTAGACGGGGCTTTGGGGTGGGCGACCCGGCATGTACTCACCTTCGACCTCGTCGTGAAATCGCGCCAGGCTCCGAAACGCTGGCGCGCCGAGTAGCCCGACGGCGGCTCGAACGACCACGCAGTAGTGACCGAAGAACGGCTTGATACTTTCCGGTAGCTCCGCCTCGTCCGCGCCCGGCAAGTGTTCGCTTTGGTCGCGCAATATCTGCTCGACGGCGTCGGCGGGGAAGAGCGCGTCCAGTGAAATCGAGCGCGCGAGCTGCGCTGCGATAGGGGCCAAGGCGATGACTGACGTCATATCCGCGGCCCTACCACATCGGGTTGCTCGCGCCGATGTTAGGATGGCGCGCATGTCCGGCGAATCCGCGGCCACTGCAAGGAAGGCGGAGCGCCTCATTGCTGCCAAACGCATGGAGCTTGCCAGGTTGGACGATGAGTTTTTCGGCGAGGTCGTCGGGGTGGCGCAAGCTATTGACGCGCTACGCAAGGCGTTGAACCAAGTCAGCGCTGCCCTCGATGCGCGGCAGTTCGAGAAGGCCTCCTCACTCGGGTATGGGAAGGTGGCTGAGGAGTTCGTCTTCTTGCAGCGGACGCTCGGCGGCCTGCAGGGCGCTTGCATAGACAAGGAGAGGCTCGTCCAGGATCTCGCGTTCGCGTTGCGCTGTCCCTACGAGGACGTCCTGCCTAAGGTCGATGCCATGCTCGCCTCCGCGCGCCCACTCGATCGAAAGCAACGCATAGCGAACAGGAAGGCCGCGGCCCCGCGGATCCGTGCCGCAATCGAGGCGCTCACACAGAAATTTGGCAGGGATGCCGGGACGGGGACCGTTCGCACACGACGGCCCAGAGGGCGCACGTGACGACGTTCCGCTTCGGCGACTTCGAATGGGACGAGGCGAAGGCACGCGCCAATCTCCGGAATTACGGTGTATCGTTTAGCGAGGCAGCGACCTGCTTCCTCGATGCCGAAGCCTTCACCGCTCCTGACAAGGATTACCCCGACCGATTCATCCTGATTGGTCTCTCGCGCCAGCTTCGGGTACTCTTCGTCGTGTCCGCCGAAGCCGGCGATCGCATCCGAATCATCACCGCCCGAAAGGCGTCGCCTGCCCAGCGCAAAGTCTACGAAAATGGCCCGTAAGAGCGAAACCGATCTCAGCCGCTATGATTTGGCCCGTGGTACGCGCGGCAAGTATGCCGACAAGGCGCGACGTTCCTTTGAGACGATCGTTATCGACAAGAAGGTCGCTGCGACGCTCGGTGGTCCGGAGGGCGTTACGGCGCTGCTCGAAGCGCTGGCGAAGTCGCTCGGGCAGGCAAAGAAGAGACGACGGGCGGCGTAACCGATCCCAATCGTTCGTCAGTTACCGCCACCCAATCACGATCGCCTCCTCGAACGGCACCCTGTCGCGCAATTTCGGCTCCGGACGGAGAGGGTCTCGAGAAGACCCGCACGGACACGCAGCGTGCGACGCGTGCGACGGGCGACGCGGTTGCGAGAGGGCTACGCTGTCGCGATCACGGAAGCGCGGCAAGGCGTGGCACGTGCTCGAGCAGATGCGCGCAGAATCGAATGAGCTTTGGGGCGAGGGGCTTTGCCGGCGGGTAAACGAGATACGCGGTGCCGCCGGCGACGCGGTACTCCGGAAGGACGCGCGTGATGCGTCCGGCGGCCACCTCCTGGCTCGCGAGAAACCATGGCAACGGGCCGATGCCGACACCGGAAGCAATCGCTTCGCGCACGAAGAAGAAATCGTTACCGGAGGCGCGTCCGTTCACGGTGAGCTTTTCGGGACCCTTTGGCCCTTGGAGCGTGAGCGTATTGGTGCCGGGATAGAAGGCGACGGTGTCGTGTCTCGCCAGGTCGTCGAGGTGCTTCGGTAGGTGGTTGCGCGCGGCGTACTGCGTGCCGGCGTACAGCGCGAGGTTCATGGACGCGAGCTTCCTTGCGGTGAGCGTCGATGCCGGAAGCCGCCCCATCGTCACGCGGATGGCGAGATCGAATCCCTCACGCACCAGGTCGACCACCCGCAGCGTGTTCTCGATCTCGACGCGAACCCGCGGGTGGCGGGCGAAGAAGCCCGCGAGCAGGGGAGCAATCAGATGCGCGCCGACATCCGCCGGTGCGGTCACGCGCAGGACGCCGTAGGCCTCTTGCGATTCGCGGCCCTGTGCGATGGCCGCGTCGCGGAGGCCGGCGATGTGTGGCGCCGCTCGGTTCGCGAGCACGAGCCCGGGCTCGGTGAGCGCTGGACCCCGCGCCATGCGCCGCACGAGCGACACGCCGAGCTCGTCTTCCAGCCGTGCGATGGCGCGACCCACCGTCGACTTCGGGACGCCGAGCTGTTTTGCGGCCGCACTGAGCGAGCCCGCCTCGGCCACGGTCACGAGGACGCTGAGCTCGTCGAAGCGGCACGAGTTCTGCAGTTTCGGGAGGTTGAGTCGAGGTTGCATAAACGCAACGTGATGTCATCAATTTGCGATCTGTGCAAGCCGGCGGGGAGCGCGCAGGCTACACGAGATGAGCGAACCCGCACCCCCGCGTCACTATCCTCCGATGGCGGGCCGGACCTACGAGCTCGGCCCGACGACGCTCGCCTTCAAGCCGAGCGAGGCCGAGGTCGATCGCGCCTACAGCATGATCGAATTGATGGAGCCGCCTGGCGCGAGCGTCGCTCTCCATCGCCATCCGTCGTGGCAGGAGACGTTCGTCGTTCTCGAGGGGCGTTTCGACTTCGAAGTGGCGGGGGCGCGCCATACGCTCGGGCCGGGAGAGATCCTCGTTGTTCCGCGAGGCGCTGCGCATGGCTTCACCTGCACGTCGCCCGATGCCGGCCGCCTGCTGACCATCAGCACGCCGAGTCGGGTCTTCGAGAGGTTCGTCGCCGAGGTGAGCGCCGCGAATCGGGATCCGTCCATCGACGTGCACGCCGTCTTCGCGCGCCACGGTTTGGACCTCCTAACGTGAAGGTCGTGGTGTTCGGCTCGCCGATGGCAGTAGGTCACGTTCGTCCGCTCATGCCGCTGGCGGCGCGGCTCGTCGCGCGCGGCTTCGACGTGGTCTGGGCCGTCAGCGGCGATCCGAGTGAGCTCGCATCGGTCTGGAAGGAGCCCTTCGCGAAGATGGGCGTAACCTTCATCGACGTCGACGCGGTCGCTCCGTTCGCACGCCACGACGCTTTTCCGTCGACAAGTTCCGCTTCGGTGTATCCGCGCGCGCTCGCTCGCACGAACGACGTCGCGGCGGGCGCGGCGATTGCGATCGCGGCCGCCGTCGCGGGACGCACGGTGGTCGCCGGCGTGAACGACTACTTCGCGTTGTGGGCGTACGTCGCGATGCGCAAGCTCGGGATCGATCGGATCAAGACGGTCGTGAGCTCATTTCCTTCGTCGCTCAGCGCGCCGTCGCTCGACGTGGGCGCGCTGGACCCGGTCGTGGAGAGAGAGCTTGGCGACCTCCGTGTGCGCCACGCCGACGTCAGCGGCCTCGACCGGCCGCTCCGGGCCGGCCTCATTCCCGACGATCCGTCCGTCGAGGTGCTGAGCTTCTCCTCGAAGGAGTTGTGCCTCGATCCGCCCGACTACGTGCGCCTCGTCGGCGCGCACGTCGATGCGCTGCCGTCCGTCGACGATCTCGGCCGTGCTCCGCCCGAGCACCAGGCGCTCGTGAGCCGGCTTCGCGCGGCACGCGAGAGCGGCGCGCGCGTGGTGCTGCTCTCGGTCGGCACGATCGTGACGAAGATGGCGTTGCGCATGGGCCCGCCCTATAGCCAAGCGCTGAAGCACCTTTATTCCAGCGCGGCGCGGGCCGCTCTGCGCGCCGGCGCGGTCGTCGTAGCGTCGACCACGGTCGGGAAGCCGGAGGACTTTGGCGTGGACGAGGCCGCGCTCGGCAAAGGCACGCGCGATCGCGTCATCACGATGTCGTTCGTCCCGCAGCCGCTCCTCTTCGCGCATGGCCTCGTCGACGTCATGCTCATGCACGGGGGCTCGAACACATTTCACGAGACGGTGCTGGCCGGCGTTCCGGTGCTCGTGTGGCCGGTTTTCGGCGATCAAGAGAGCGTCGCGGAGACGGCCGGCAAGCTCGGCATCGGCGTCCCAATCGAGACGCCGATGTACCCGAAGCTCGCCGGCGCGCAACCGCTCAAGCGCATCGCGGAGGAGACGCTGCCGAAGATGCTCGCGCCGGGCGAGAGCGAGTGGAAGGCGGCGGCAGCACGCCTCGCCGAACGCGTGAGAGGCGGCGACGGCCTCGATACCGCCGCCTCCCTGGTCGTGGGTTAGTCGCAATGCCGATCGGTTCAGGCGCCGAGAAGCACACCGAAGACGATGAGCACGATGTCCCCTGGCGGGCCTCCGCAAACGGAGCAACCGATTCCCGTAGCGCGTTTGCATGATCTCGATCTCGAGGAGGATCGCGTCGAACGGCGGCGGCGCCTCGCGGAGCTGGCTGCAGCGGCAGCGGTTCACCTAATGGTCGCAGCCGCCCCGCGGCAGGCGTCAACCACTCGCCGCAGGCGTTCGCCTCAGCCGGCGATGGCGGCGCGAAATCGCCCCTCTCGAAAGCTAGAAAGTACGCGTTCAGCTGCGGAAGCGGCCGCTACCCGATCAGGAGAGCGAAGGAAGTCGGAGAACCCCGGTAACGTCTTTGCGCCGGCGGACACTGCGACGAACCCCATCTTCCACTCCCCGAATTGGCGTTCCTCAACAGCGCGCCCCAGCAGCTTTACGACTCTGTTGTGCCGCTTATCGAGCGAGATCGTCCGGAAGAGCCAGTCTAGAACGTTTTCGTCCCCTTCAAGGACCTGGAGAAACGAGCCATCATCATGCAGAAGGAGCCCCGTCACACCGAGCCGTTCGTTGTTCGCGCGGGCGCGCAGTAACAGCGTTGAGAGGTCGTGTTCCGTGACCGCCGTCGTAGCGGCGCTGGAATATATGACTTGGTAGGAAGCCATAAAAGAACGAGAACGGCCGCCCGGGGTTGCCGTTAAGCAGGCGCGGCCGTTTCCGGCAGCGCCTTGGGCGAAAAGCCGCGCATCCGAATCCGGTGCAGCCGGTCGCTCCAAGCGGCGACTTGTGGCTCCTAAACGCGGCTCGGCTGCACGTGGAGCGCTTCGAGAACGCGCTCGTCGGTCGGCCGGCGTCTTCTTGGCTACCGCCAACCGATGACGATCGCCTCCTCGAACGGCACCCACACCTCCGCAAGCTCGCGGAATTGCTGGGCAGGAAAGCGAGTTGCGGGCCCGCGCAACCCCGAAAGGCCCTGTGAAAACAGGGCTTTTCGTTTTTGTCGACCTCGCTGTGAACCTCAGACCGCGCGGAGCTGGCCCGCTCCCTGCGCGTCGGGCATGCTCTGCCTGTGGCCGCTTCAGCGAGCGTAGCTCCCATCCCCCAAGCGCGTTTCGATGACCTGGATCTCGATCGCGAGGCGGATCGC
This sequence comes from Polyangiales bacterium, assembly GCA_038230915.1. Taxonomy (GTDB): domain Bacteria; phylum Myxococcota_A; class Polyangia; order Polyangiales; family Polyangiaceae; genus PMG-095. Next base: position 19,175 of record JBBRMI010000083.1, read on the forward strand.
GTCGAATGGCGACGACGCCTGGCCGAGTTGGCCACGGCGGGGCTAGCGAGCGCGCGCGCGCGGTTCGAACGTCTGGGCATCGTCAATGGCGACGGCAAGCTCGTGTCCACCGAGCTGCCGCCCGATATGCTGCCCGACTCGGACACCACGCTCGAGACGGGGTGAATGCCGCGTGGGTCGGCCGCGGATGATCGTGGTTGCTGGTCCTCCCGGTAGCGGGAAGACCAGCTCGTTTCCGGTGACCGCGCTCGGAGTCGACGGATTCAATATCGACGACCGCTGCGCGCAAATCCTCGGCAGCTACCGTGCGATCCCGCGCCATGTTCGTCGTGCGGTAGCGAAGGAGTGCGAGCGCTTCGTCCAAGGTCACATCGAATCCGGGCGTTCGCTTGCCGTCGAGACGACATTGCGGACGAGAGCCGCGATCGATCAGGCGCAACTCGCGCGCGCCCGCGGCTTTGCCACCGAAATGATCTTTGTCGCGACGGAATCCATCGAGGAGAACATCGTTCGCATCATGCAGCGTGCCCAAGGCGGAGGGCACGGCGCATCGGAACGAGAGGTGCGGGCGATCCACGAGGCGAGCATTGCGAACCTGGGCGCCGCCATCGAAGCCTTCGAGCGCGTCGACGTCTATGACTCGACTGCGCTGTGGTCGACACCACGGCTCGTCGCGACGTCGCACGATGGTCGGCTCGAGCGTCTTGGCGTCAGCCCGACCTGGTTCGAGAACGCGCTCTCGATAAACGAGTCCTGAGTTCGTTTGAGACCGTCGGCATGACCATGTGGAGCCAAGGCAATTGGTCAGCAAGTTGCTGACCAAATTGGCTGTTCGGATCGCCTTCGACGACAAAGCAAAACGCCCCGAGAAACCCCGAAGCGCTGAGCCGACCGGGTATTCCCAATCCTCATGTCCGTATGCGCCATGGTGTTGCTCCGGTCAAGAGCCCTGCCAGCTAGCGCTCGGGACGAGCGGGCCGTGAGCTATCGTGCCGCCGTTCGCCGCGCCCGTAACCTGGCACGACGGTCTCGCTCTGCGCATCACGGCGCCGCCAGCGCTGGTGTCACGACCGCGCGCTCGTAGCGACGGAGCAGTCAGTGCCCGTCGCAGCGCCTCTCGCATTCATTGGGCTGCGGCGTGCGAGGGTCGCGCGGATCCAGGTAGGGCGAGCGGCACCATCCCACGCAGCCTTGGCGGCTGTCGCGCCAACAGCCGCCGACCGCGACAGCCACGAACAGGCCCACCATCAGGCGTCGAACATTAGCCACCCCTCCCCCGCTGCAAGGCACGCACCAGGTGTGTTGCCTAAGCGTGTTTTACCCTCGGGCGGGTGCGAAGTGTGATCGTCGGTGTTCACGCGGTGGCAGGGCGACGACAGCCACGAAGTCCAAGGTTTGGGTACCAGCGACCTGGACTACCGCCACCCAATCACGATCGCCTCCTCGAACGGCACAGCTCAATCATGTGCGGGTTCGCGGAACGAAGCGAACTGTCATGTGGTCGCGCGAATGCTGGGTGTTGTCCAGACGCGCCAGGCTGAAGCTTTCGATGGTGAGTTGAGTGGCCAGCGAGATGGCAGCCGCACCCCTGACGGGCGTAAAATCCAACTCGGGTTGGCCCAGCCGAGCCTTGTGGAGGACCATCACTTTGGACCGCTCCGCTGCCCGCTCTCGTCGCGCTAGCTCTTCCTGAGTCACGATGGCAGTTTAGCATCTCTTCCGCGCTGCCGGGCCCTCACTCCGGACGCCGGAAGCACGCTTTCCCGCGCCCGCTGTCGCGCTTGGACGCCGCCCGGCCTCACGCCACCCGCACCTCAATCGGCACCGAAATAGCCGTTGTCCACGAGTAGTTGCGGGCCCGCGCAACCCGGAAAGGCCCTGTGAAAACAGGGCTTTTCGCTTTTTGAGCCTCGCTTTGGACCGGCGACTTCCACGCCGGGCATGCTGAACGACGTTGGCGTGTCCGCCAGCTCGTTAGGCGCTTGCTAAGCGCGCGGCCACATCGCTCACGGATCTATCGCGCCGAGCGCGTATTCCCGCTCGACGATGGCGGCAACCTCTGGCCCTTTCAGGTAGGGAGCGATCCAACGTACGCGCTGATCTTGCCAGCTGTCATGAGGCCGACGCCAATGGCCGCGCACCCAGAAGCGCGTGACGATCGTCGTGCCAGTTCTCGGCCCGGCCTGCGCCTCAGTGGCTGGCTCGGGGCCGATCGGTATGCGGCCGGGCAAGTAGTAGACGCCGTCGCCGCTGAGGACCGCGCGGGTGGGGGCGAGCGCCGGTGGCGCGGGGTTGCGCCATTCCTTTCTGTAGTCTGCGCTGGTTGTGTACAAGACCGCGTTGACCACCAGCTTCAGTAGCTCCCCCATCTCGGTATCTCGGAACAAGTCGTCCGTGGAGCTATCTGGGTGGCTATCCAGAATCTCGTCGAGGTTGCGCTTGCCGTCAGTCAGCACGCTGCGGCTGATCAGGTAAGGCCACTCGCCGTCATAGGCGTCCGCCAGGAACACGAAGTCGAAACCGGGTTCGGCCGCGTTGCGGGAGGGAAATGCATAGACCGTCAGCGTGCGGTAAAGCGCTTGTGCCCTGGAATGACGGTGGATCAAAGCCCGAGCGAGCTCGAGCGTCGGCGCATCGTTGAAGACGAAAGCGCATGCCGCGAACGGCAGCTCCAGCACGTCGCCCGGAATGTCCAGGTTGGTTTGCACCAGAGCTTCGGCCAGATCTGCGCTCACCCAGAACGTCTTCCTGCCGGCCAGTTCGTGGTTGGCTGCGGCCGCGAGGTGGGTGCACAACTGCTGCGTCTCCATGAGCGCGTCTTCGGGAGTCCACCCGTAGAGCTGCCGCGCGATCGCGTGGCGCTGCTTCAGCATGGAGTCGACGGCCGGCAGGGCGAGGTCGTCTTCGGACACGAGGCGAACCGGATTCCCGGGAGGAACCCGGAGGCTTTCGCTCAGAGCAGCAGCGGCTGCTCGGAACGCGGGGATAGCCATCATCGATTCGTGTCCCAGTCGCGGGGGATGCCGCGCGAGGCGCTTTTGCCTTTGTTCCCGCTTGCGTCGCTGCTTGTCGCCGTTGGGTTGCTTCTTAGCCATGTCTCATCTGCCGTTGCGCCGATTCTCGGCGGTGGGGGTAACGTCGACTCCCTGGTCATTTGCGCCGCCGCTGCGCGGGCCCTTAGCGAGGAGGATCCGTTTCGAGCCCCTGGAACGGCAAGGCGAGGTCTTGCCACAGTGGGCGCATGTCCAGTCCAGCGAGTTGCGGATTGCTCTTGAGGATGCGCTCCTGTTCCCTGAGCCAACTGATGGCGTCGGGACGGCCCTTCACGCTGCGGGCGAGTTGGCGCAGCGTCTTCCCCTTGAACTGTGGAATGGGGTCGTTGAGCGTCGAGCGGATCTTCGCGAGCACGGCATCGTGGAACTGCGCGGCGACCTCGGGCGGGAGCTCGAGCGGCGGCGAATGCGGTCGTGTCTTTCCGATTTTGCCTTGGTGCGCACGCACAGCCTGCCCGACGTCCTCGTGCGCTTCCAGGCTGCGCTCGATGGCGTCGCTGAGCATGGCCTCGAGGCGCTGCTGCGCCGCTTTGAAGCGACTGCGCGAATTGACGCGGACTCGGAGCTTGCCGCTGGAAACCTCGATGTGCGCGAGCGAGGTACCTGCGTCGTCGACCCAGCTGTAGCTCCCGTCGGCGTTCTTCTCGAGCTCTCGCCCGAGGGTGGCGACGACCCGTGCGTGATCCTGAATTCGGTAATGACCGGTCACCAGCTCGAGCGGGTCGCCGCTGGTGTTCACCATCTCGGGCAGCGGTGGGTTCGCGCGTAGCTCGAGGATGCCGGCGATGAGCGGCAGGGGCAGCTCGGCGGCGCTTTGCTTCCATGCCTGCTCGTCAGCCAACGGCGGCATGGCGCGTCGAAGCTGTTCAATGAGCAAGGTGAGAGGCGGCGCTACGAAAGCCGGTACGTGCGCAAGTCCTCCTTCGAGGGTGATGGTGCCGGCGGGGTCCTTGCAGAGCCACCCCAATACGAGGTCACCTAACGCTAGCTGGTGTGTCGCCGAACGCTCGTTGATCTGTAACTTTTGGCGGCGGAGCAGATCGAATGCCTCGAGCCCCTTGTCCAAATGGATGCGATCGACGCGAAGGACGCTGAACCAGCCGTTCTTGAGGCTGTCGATGAACGAGCGCGCTTCGGGATGCACCGCTGCGGCGCTGCGTGAGCGCTCGAAGCGGGTGAGCACGGTCGTGCCGTCCTCCGCACGAAGGCCAAAGGATGCGTACGCGGCAAGCAGGTTTTGCTCGTTCGGGGAGAGCTGTGGCGCTGCGCCATCGGCGAGCCGGCGCAACTCTCGCAAGGCCAGGTCGAACAAGCCCTCATTCATTGCTGTGCGCAGTAGCGCTTGGCGGAACGCTAACTGGGGCGGTAGGTCTGGCTCGGGGGCGTCTCGATACTCCGCCGAGTGGGGCAGGAGCTCCGGCCGATCCGGAACGCCCGCAAGAAACACGATGCCGCGGCGTTCTCCTGCGTAGCCGTCCATGACGTAGTCGAACCAATAGCGATCCGACAGGCCGAACTGCAGGTAGCGTTTGATGACTTGTTCCGGCTCGTTGCGAGCCGCTCTGGCCTTCTCTTTCTGGCGTCTCCTCGCCTGCTCCTTGCTGCTCAGCTTGCTCGTTTTCTGCTGAGCAGAAATGGTGCCTAGGACCTGTTGCTGGGCGACGATGCGGGCGAGGTGATCGAGCCAGTCCTGCTCGCTCGCCTTCAGAAGATAAGGCGAGTCGGCGATGAAGTGCTCGTTGTCGAACGAGAGGACGCGCATGAGGCCGAAGTCGTCCGGGCGTAGAAACGGCCCTGTCAGTCGCACGCTGAGCAGGCTGCCGCCGCGCACGGGCTCGATGTCAGCGCGGTGGTCGCCGGTGCTCCTCACGCGATAGAGCTCGAACCTCGCGTCGGCCAGGCTCTGCGCCATGCACTGGAGGCGCGCTCGTGATGGATCCCGCTGAAGCAAGCGCGCGAGCACGGAGTATGGAGTCTCGTCGCCGATACCTTGCCGTACCGAACCCAGCACGAACTGCATCGCGAAGGATTCGTAGATGGGGCTTTGGGGCGGGCCGCCCGGCATGTACTCCTCTTCAACCTCGTCGTGAAATCGAGCCAACCCGTCGAACGCTGGCGCGCCGAGCAGCTGTGCAGCGGCGCGCACGCCGACGCAGTAGTGGCCGAAGAACGGTTTGACCTCGTCTGGCAGCTCCGCTTCACCCAGCGCTTGCCCCTTCTCACGATGGTCGCGCAGTACGGCCTCGATTGCCCCGCGCGGGAAGAGTCCATCCAGCGATACGGAGCGTGCGAGCTGCGCCGCGATAGGGGCCAAGGTGGTAACGGTCGCCATTTCTGCGGCCTACCACAGCGGTCGGTCTGCGCCGATGGTAGAATGAGGCTCATGTCTGGTGAATCCGAGGGTGCAATGCACAGGCTCATCTGTGACGCCGCGATGCTCGACATGTCAGTCATGGAAAGCGAGGCGCACCCCTGGTCATGAGCAAAACCACCAGACCGTCGAGCGGGGCTACTTCGCGGAGAGCCGAGCGGCTCGTTGCGGCGCGACGCAAGGAGCTTGCGGCGTTGGACGACGAGTTTTTCGCAGAGGTGGTCGGGGTGGCACAGGCGATCGACGCGCTACGCAGAGCCTTGAGCAAACTCAGCACGGCGCTCGATGCGCGTCAGTACGAGAAAGCCTCAGCGCTCGGGTACCAGGAGGTGGCGTCGGAGTTCGTGTTCTTGCAGCGGACGCTCGGCGGCTTGCAGGGGGCTTGCCTGCACAAGGAAGGGCTTGTGCAAAATCTCGCGTTCGCGCTGCGCGGTCCCTACGAAGATGTCCTGCCAAAGGTCGACGCCCTCCTCACATCCGCGCGCCCAATCGATCGAAAGAAGCGCATAGCGAACAGGAAAAAGGCGGCCCCGCGCATCCGCGCGGCAATCGAGGCGCTCACCCAGAAGCTCGGGAGCCGCACCGAAACAGGGACTATTCGCAAGCCGCGGCGGGGAGGGGGCAAGTGACGACGTTCCGCTTTGGCGACTTCGAGTGGGATGAAGCCAAGGCACGCGCCAATATCCGGAAGCACGGCGTCTCGTTCAGCGAGGCCGCGACGTGCTTCCTCGACGCTGATGCGTTCACCGCCCCCGACAATGACTATCCCGACCGATTCGTCCTGATTGGTCTCTCGCGCCAGCTTCGGGTACTCTTCGTGGTGTCCGCCGAAGCTGGAGATCGCATCCGAATCATCACCGCCAGAAAGGCGTCACCCGCGCAGCGGAAAGTCTACGAAAATGGCCCGTAAGAGCGAAACCGATCTCAGTCGTTACGATTTGGCCCGTGGCACCCGGGGCAAGTACTTCGAGAAGGCTCGACGTTCCTTCGAGACCATCGTCGTCGATAAGAAAGTCGCGGCCGCCCTCGGTGGGCCCGAGGGCGTTACCGCGGTACTCGAAGCGCTCGCCAAGTCACTTGGGCAGGCGAAGAAGAAGCGGCGAGCGGCGTAGCCAGCCGTCAGCTACCGCCACCCAATCACGATCGCCTCCTCGAACGGCACCCAAACCTCCGCAACGCCTTGAAATTGCTGGGCAGGAAAGTCGAGTTGCGGGCCCGCGCAACCCGGAAAGGCCCTGAAATCTCAGGGCCTTTTTTTCTGCTACCCGCTTTGAACTGCGACGTCGTTGATGGCCGCTGGCCTTTCTCAGTTCGCAATGGGCAAGCAGGCGAGCCCGCTCTCATCTGCCAGCGCTCGCCGAGCTGGTCGCGACGAGCTCGGTCAGACCCTGGAGCAGCGACAGCAGCGCGTCCGCCGTGCTTGGCGGCGCGGAAATGGTGACCGTGCCGTCCGGCGCTCGGGTCACCTGAAGCGCGCGGAGGAGCTCGGCAACCTCCTTTGGTGGCTCGACTCGTGTCACAGGTTGAGCATGAGCTCCGCTCTGGCCACGCATTGACGGCGCACCACTGTTGGTCAAGGGCGCTTCGCTGGGAAGCGCGTCGGTCAGGGCTGCGTCGAGTGCCGAATCAGCCCCCGTGCGCGACTCGTCGGCGTCGCTCTGGTCATCCGCATTGAGCGGAGGCGCGGCCGGGGCGGTGAGGTCAGGGAGCGGCGCAACGAGCTTCTCGACGTCGGCGAGGAAGGAGCCTTGGCCCTCGAAACGGACGGAGTCGGTCGTGCCATCGAAGAGGCCACCGAAGAGCGCTTTCTTCGTGGCGATCAGCGCGGCAATGCGGGCCTCGATCCCTTGCTCGGTCACCAGATTGTAGACGTCGATCGGGGACTTCTGTCCCAAGCGATGGATGCGGCCGATTCGCTGCTCGACGACGGCGGGATTCCAGGGGAGCTCGAGATTGATGCACGCGCTCGCTGCGTGCTGAAGATTGAGCCCCACCCCGCCCGCGTCGGACAGGAGCATCACGCTGGTCTTCGGGTCATCGTGAAATTCTACGATGCTCTGGGTCCGCTGCCGCGGAGACTCAGCACCCGTGAAGAACACCGCGCGCTGGCCGGCGTCACCCAGCACGTCTTCCAGGCTCCACGCCGCAAGCCGCAACATGCGCCGCCATTGGCTAAAGACGACGACCTTTCTCCCTTGTTCGAGCACGACATCGCGGATGATTCGACGGAGCTCCGCGAGCTTCGGCATGAAAAGCCCTTCGAGCAATGCCGGCTCGGGACGCGTGCCCTGGAGGGCAGGCCACACTTCGTCGAAGCGCAGCTGCCCGAGGCCGTTGGAGATGATCCGTTGCGTCGTGAGGAGTGACATGAGCTTCAGGAACTCGGGCTGACGAAGCGGACGGCGAGCCGCGGTCGCAATCAATGTTGCAATCGGCTGGATCAGCTCGTCGTGCTCGGTCTGCTGCTCGGGCGTCATCGGGACGGGGACGCGGGTGTCGGTGCGTGAAGGGAGCTGGGAGAGAACCTCGCGGCGGACCCGTCGCAGCATGCATGGCGCCATCCTGGCGCGCAGTGTGTCGAGATTCCGGGCGCCCGTGCTGCCGGCGCCGCCGTCTCCTTCGCGGAACGTGTGCCACGGCTCGAGCCGCCATTTGGGCGTGAGCGCTATGTCGTCCACCCAGTCGAGCACGCTCGCCAGCTCTTCGAGCCGATTCTCCATGGGTGTGCCCGTGAGGACGAGCCGATAGCTCGGCGTCAGACTCTTCACGTAGACAGCCGTCTTCGTCGCATAGTTCTTGATACGTTGCGCCTCGTCCAACACGACCACATCGGGCGAGAACTCGTGGACGAGTGAGAGATCCTTCAGCAGCTGCTCGTAGCCAATGACGAGGAACGGGGTCTTTGGCTGGCGATAGACGCGGGTGCGTGACTCGGGAGAGCCGTCCACGCTCGTGATCGCGATGTCAGTCGTCGCTTGCCATTCACGGACCCACTGGGGCTTGAGCGCGGCGGGCACGATCAGGAGCCCGCGGCGCACGTTCTTCGAGCGGTGGAGGACATGGCAAGCCGCAATGGCCTGCGTCGTCTTGCCCAGTCCCATGTCGTCGGCCAGGAGCAGGCGACCTTGGGTGACGAATCGTTCAACGCCCTCGAGCTGGTAGGGGTAGAGCTTCCGGCCCAGGCTGCCGAGCTGCCCGAGCAGGCGAGGTGCTTTCGCGCGGCCAGATTGCACTCGACGGCTACGCTCGAGCTCCTCGGCAACGAGCGCTCTCACGGCTGGATCGATCGCGACTCCGCTGGACGCGTCGGCGATCAGGCGAGCCAGGTCTTCGAGCAGACGATGTCGGCGCTCCGGGTCCTGCAGGAGTTGTTCCGGGAGTGTCCAGAGCTGCGCCTCGGGGCGAGGGCTCTGACGCACCGGTCCAGGGAGTGCAGCACGAGGTGTGCGGGCGAGGGCGACTCCGCCACGCTTCTTCTTTGGAGTGGTGAGGCATGCGAGCGCGAGGGCGTTTGCGCGCGTAGCGTCGGGGTTCTCGCTCCGAGCGGGCGACCGCTCTTCTGCCAGATGAGCGCGTGCCTTTCGAGCAGAAGGCGCGGCGGCGCGTGCACCGCGGACTTCCCTCCAGCGAAGGCCAAGGAGTCGGTCCCCTGTACCAAGCAACGGGCGCACGGCATCCCAGGACAGCCGCGCCGCTTGCTCGGGAACGAACGGTGGCGCCGAAAGGGCGGCAGCGAGCAGCGCCTGCTTTTGGTGGACATGATGGACGACGGCAATCAGATGCTTGCAGAGACTGAGCGAGCCCCGAAGAAAGTCGGGGCAGTCGCAGCTTCCGGCAAACGGGACCAGACTCTCGAGTTGCACCGCGTAGGGTCTCGGATCCTTACGCCGGCCAGAGTGCGCAGCAGGACGCGCTACCGCGTAGCTCCCGAAGGGACGTCCTCGCGCGGGCACACCAACGGCGGAGAGCTCTTCACTCTCCGCCGACTTCGCGCGACGCAGTAGCGCCTCCATGGCGGCACGCCGCACGGGCCAATCGGCACCGCGGGTGACCTCCAGAGCCTGCGCGGCGAGAAGCGGCGCGGGAACCAGCGGCCTGACGGCCAGGTCGATCAGCGCCTCCCACGTTTCTTCGAAGCCGCTAGGGACCCTGTCCGTTCCGAGCCGTGGCATCGACCCGCCATAACACCACAATGGCGAGCGCGTCACGCCCAAGAAGACGACCGTCTGGCCCCACTTGCGCCGACGTGCGGGCGATCCGCCACGCCAGCCTCGCGAAAGTGAGCGCGGTTACCGTTGCTGCGACGTCGTCGACGTGCCGCGCATCGAGCGCATGCCTACTTTTGGCTCAAGGTAGATTGGTCAGCAAGTTGCTGACTAATCGTCACCCGCTGAGCTGCAGGGGACGGCGCGCAATGCGCAGCTTCGACTATTTCGGCTCGACCAGTGCGGTCGGTAGGTCGCGTTCACCGGGCAGGATGCGCACGAGCTAGACTACGCCCAAAAGTGCTTTTAGCTACTCCAGCGCGCGTCGGGCCGCCCGGGTTCGAGCTTACGCCTGGGAGGGGTAGTGCTCGTCGTGTAGGGTGGCGCCGATGGCGAGTCCGCGCTGCGCACACTATCAATTGGCCCACGTGGCGATTCGTAGCGTGGCCTTCAAAAATCCGTACGACTTCATGTCTTTGATGGCCAGCGACAAGGCGCTCGAGGTGCTCTCGTCACTCCTGGAGCAGGTCGGCGAGCATTGCGCCGGCGAGGAGCTCCTCGAGCTGAACGAGCTGGCGATTCATCGCACCCGCGTGCTGGGCAGTCCGTGCTTGATCGTCGAATTGCCGCCCGCGGAGGTGCCGCCAGAAGCGCATTTCGTCGGGGTGTGGCTGACCGCAAACGATGGGCCGGAAACGGGGCAAGTGCGTTACTTCACGCTCGAAGCTGCGGACGAGCAGCAGCCCGACCGAACCCTGCTGGGCGAGTGGAGCGGCGCTGGCGACCACCTTGAGCACGGCGCGGGTCCCGAGCCGTCACTCGAAGCGTTCATCGAAGCCATCACCGCGCTCGTTGCGCGCTACCACTAGGTCATCGTCGACCAACTCCAGCACGACGCGAACTCGCTTGCCTTCGAACGGCGCGCTCGGCACTGCGTCGATCGTGCTGCGGTGAACTCGTCCAGTCAGTGTGCCCACGTCGCCCAGCCTGCCACGAGGAACGAGCCGCGCTGGCGTGCGTACGATCTGGCGGCAGAAAGCGTCGCTGAGACCTACCGGGAAGCTACCCTTGCGCCAACGTCGCATAGCGCTGGTACAGCGCTGCCGGCAGGGCATGCTCGAGCTGCCACGTGATTGCGATGGGGCGGTCGCCTTCGTGCTTTTGGTAGATAGCGGGGCCGCAAAACGCGTAGGGTGCATCGGGGTCGGTGCGGACGAAGAGGTGGAAGGACCAGCCGTTGGCGGGGGAGTCGAGGTAACGCCGGCCGCTGGCGCGATGGGCGCTGGTGATGGACTGCGTTTCCCAATGGAACAGGTTGGGCGAGATGGCGTAGTCGCGGTAACGCGTGGTGGGGGAGAAGCTCTTGGCGGATTTGTCGAGGGTGACGAAGAGGAGCTCGCGCTGGGAGCCGGGGACCTTGAAGATGCCGGCTTGGGGGACACCGCCGCGTTCGCCGGGACGCTTGTAGCCGATGGCGGCTGCGATTTCGAAGCGCGTGTAGTGGCGGTGTAGGGCGAGGGGCCAGTCGGCGATCGGGAAGACGTCGTCGGGCAAGGCGGTGCGGTCTTCGAGGACGGTCGTGAGCTCGCGCAGCTCCTGAGTGAGGGGCGCGGAGGCCCGTAGCGGGGCGAGGATTTCTTCCGCGGTGGGGACGGTGCCGCGGGGCTCGAGCTGGAGGCTGAGCATGGTGAGCCGCGTGCGTTCGATGTCGGAAACGTGCAGGTTGGGGGCGTCAAGAGCGCGTAGCCAGGCGCGGAGGCGCGTGGGTTCATCGACGTGGAGGACGCGACCGAAGCGTTCGCTGAGGTCGTCTTCTTGTTGGTTAGCGGGCTCGGAGAGGAGACCGGCGGCGCGGCGCACGGTGGTCCAGCCGCCGGCGTCGTAGACGTCTTCTAGTTCGCGGCCGGTTTGGTCGAGGTAGTGGGCGAGGCCCAGCGGGTCTTTGGCTTCGGCGGCTAGCTCTTTCACTTCGTCCACGATGCGGGCCTTGCGTGCGAGGTGTTGCTTGAGGGAGCTGAGGATTTGGGTGCGCGCGACGGCGTCGAGTTGGAGGGCGCAGCCGCTCGGCAGCAGGGGAAAGTCATCTTCGACGGCTTTGATGAGGCGCGCGCGGGGGATTCCGGTGATCGCGGCGAGTGCGGCGTCGAAGCGGAATTCGGCGCGATGTTGACCGATGAAGTCGAGCACGAGGCAGCTGACCTTGCCGGGGCTGAGGCGCAAGCCACGGCCGAGCTGTTGGATGAAGAGGGTGGCGCTCTGCGTGGGGCGGAGGAACAGGAGCGTGTCGACGTAGGGGAGGTCGACGCCTTCGTTGTAGAGATCGCAGGTGCAGATGACGTTGATTTCGCGCTCGCGTAGACGTCGGGGCGCGTCCAAGCGTTCGGCGGCGGGCGTTTCGCCATGCACGATGAGCAGCGTCACGAAGATGGAGGGGCGGAGGCGCGGGTCTGATCAGGTTTCTTGAGGGGAAATAACGAAGCCCCCTCAGAAAACTTGCGAAAGCTTTCGGAGAGGGCTCGCCTCCGGGGTGTCTAGACCTGGAGGTTTTC